>NZ_JACVWD010000002.1:0-786566 GCF_020658415.1 Clostridioides sp. ES-S-0123-01 | reverse complement strand
TCAAGATAAGATTTCCCACCGCAAGGGTAAGACCCCAGAAAGACTATCTGGTTGATAGGTCGAAGGTGTAAGTGCAGCAATGTATTTAGCTTATCGATACTAATAGGTCGAGGACTTGACCAATATTTATTTGATGTTCATTGATTAAAATATATATGTAGTTTTTAGAGTGCTAACTCTAAAGAATCTAGTTTACTAGTTTCAATAACTTAATAGTAATATTAAGCATAAAGATTATGTGGTTACAATAGCAGAGAGGATACACCTGTTCCCATTCCGAACACAGAAGTTAAGCTCTCTAGCGCTGATGGTACTTGGTGGGAAACTGCCTGGGAGAGTAGGACGTAGCCACGTAATTTTTTTGAGTAAATTTATAAAAAATAAAAAATTTTTATTTTTTGTGTTTAGACATGGCAAATTTGGGACATAATATAATTGTAAAACTTAATAGCAAAAATAAATTACTCAATCTCCCCCACTTAAAGGCCTCTATCCCCCATAGAGGTCTTTTTTATTATGTCTAATTTGCTATATCAGTTATTTTATTTATTTTAATTCTATCTTATTAGTCAGTATATTTATTTAAGTTTAGTATAATTTAACAGAAAATATATGTGATTTAACATCTATTTTAATAAATTTACTATATGTTCACTTTGTCTTAATATGTCCTTTACAAATAAAGAGTATTATTAATTTATAAGTAAATCGTATGACTAAACAAAGTATTTTGAGGAGGATAAAAAATGGCAGATATAAAACTAGAAAATGTCACAAAATCTTATGATAAAAAGAACACTGTTATAGAGAACTTGAACCTTACTATAGAAGATGGTTCTTTTACGGTATTGGTAGGCCCAAGTGGTTGTGGAAAATCTACTACACTAAGAATGATTGCTGGGCTTGAAGATATAACTTCAGGTAATTTAAAAATTGAAGAAAATGATGTAACAAGAACTGATGCAAGTAAGAGAGATATAGCTATGGTATTTCAGAATTATGCATTATATCCACATATGACTGTAAAAGAAAATATAGAATTTGGTTTAAAGAATAAAAAAGTTCCAAAAGAAAAAAGAGAAGAACTTATAACAGAGGTTATTGATATAGTTGGATTACAAGAATATTTAAATGTAAAGCCAGGAAATTTGTCTGGAGGACAAAGACAGAGAGTAGCATTAGCTAGAGCAATGGTTAAAAATCCAAAGGTATTTTTAATGGATGAACCATTATCAAATTTAGATGCAAAACTGAGAAATCAAATGAGGACAGAATTAATACAGTTACATCAAAAATTAAAATCTACATTTGTTTATGTAACTCATGACCAAGTCGAAGCAATGTCAATGGCGGATAAAATAGTTATAATGAACAAAGGAAAGATAATGCAAATAGGTTCTCCAAAAAAAATATATCAAGACCCTAAAAATTTGTTTGTGGCACAATTTATCGGAAATCCTTGTATGAACATATTAAATATGAAGGATAATATCAAACTTGGATTTAGGCCTGAAAAAGCTGTATTAGAAAGTATAAATATAGATATAAAAAATGATGATACTTTTAATTTACTTGGAAAGGTTATAACTAAAGAGGTATTAGGAAACGAAACTATATACTGTTTATCTGTTCTTGACAGTGAAGTAAGGGTTAAAACAGAAAACGATATATTTGATATAGGGAAAACTTTGAAAGTAAATGTATTAGAAAAGGATTTATATTATTTTAATAAAGATGGGCAAAGAATAAATGATATAAAAGAATGTAAGAATATGTATTCTAAAATCAAAGGAGATATTTATGAAAAAGCAATTTAATAAAGCATATTTGTACATAACACCTGCAATTATAGGAACTTTACTGTTTATAGTATATCCAATAATTAAGACAATATCGCTGAGTTTCAAATCAGGAAGTCTTCTTAGTTCAACTTTCGAAAATGTAGGATTAAATAATTACACAGAGCTTTTAAAAAATCCAGAGTTTATACAAACTATAACGAATACTGCAATTTATACTTTTTTTATGGTAATTATATCTATATCACTAGCTATAGTACTTGCTGTTTGGTTAAATAAAAACTCTATAATACACAATTTGACACAAAGTATAATCTTTACACCACATGTAATTTCACTAGTATCTGTAGCTGTATTGTGGCTTTGGATTATGGAGCCACAATATGGCTTTTTAAACTGGATACTGTCAACATTGCATTTACCAACATCAAAATGGCTTTCAAGTGAAAGTTCAGCTTTAATGTCATTGATTCTAATAGGAATATGGAAAACTCTTGGATACAATATTTTAATCGTGTTATCAGGTCTTAAATCGATACCAAACTATATATATGAGGCTTCTAAACTAGACAATGCAAACAAGATAACGAATTTCTTTAAGGTAACATTGCCATTATTATCGCCAACAATATTTTTTCTCATGATAACAACAACAACAGCATCATTTCAAGTATTTGACGAAATAAGCATAATGACACAAGGTGGTCCATTAGGTTCAACTAACATGTTATCTTATTATATATATGAGTCTGGATTTATATATTACGATATAGGGCAAGCAAGTGCAGCAAGTATGTTTTTATTAGCCATAGTTATGATTGCTACATATGCTAATTTCAGACTATTATCAAAAAAAGTTCATTATCAATAAATAAAAAATATATATTATAAGGCGTGTTAAAAAGGAGGACAAAATGGACATTATAAGACCTATTAAAAAAGATAAAGCTGATATAAAGAAAATAGTATCAAAATCAATAGAAGTATTAATTCTACTACTTTTATCTGCAATATTTATATTCCCTTTTATATGGATGCTGTCAACATCTTTTAAAAACCCACAAGAAATGATGCAACTACCACCTACAATAATACCAAACGATATAGTACTAGGAAATTATACTACAGCATGGAATTCAGGACCATTTTTTAGATATTTATTAAATAGTATCTTTGTGACAGGTAGTATTTTAATCGTACAGTTTTTAGTGATGGTTCCTGCAGCTTATGCATTTTCTAAGATTAAATTTAGAGGTGAGAAGGTATTGTTTGGACTATTACTCATAGGACTTATGATTCCTCCACAAGTAACTTTTTTACCTGTATATATGATGATGAGTAAATTTGGATTTATAAATACATATGTGCCACTTATAATTCCATTTATGACATCTTCATTTGGTATATTTCTGCTTAGACAAAATTTTATGCAGATATCAGATGAGATTATTGAAGCAGCTAAATTAGACAATACTTCGGACTTAAAAATAATGTTTAAAATAATGGTTCCTATGGCAAAACCAGCAGTAATAACATTTATATTATTTAATTTTATATATCATTGGAATAACTATTTCTGGCCTTTAGTAATGACAAATACAGATGCAATAAGGACTTTACCAATTGGAGTAGCTCTTCTTAAATCTTCAGAAGGAATTACTGCATGGAATGTAATAATGGCAGGAAATATAATTTTAATTTTACCAATAATTCTTGTTTATATATTTGCAAATAAAAAAGTAAAAGAAGCTTTTATGTATTCAGGAATAAAATAAAAAGTCAAAAACTAAATTTGGAGGATGGAAATGAAGCTTAAAAGAAAATTAGCAACAGGATTAGCAATAACATTATTATTAGGTTCTTTAGTTGGGTGTTCAAATTCTAATGACTCAAATACATCTAAAGGAGAAAAGACAGATAGCAATATTACAAAGATAGATTTCTGGGCACCTTTGGGTGGAACTAATGGTGAAACAGCACAAAAAATGGTTGACCAGTTTAATAGTGAACATAAAGACATACAAGTAAATATGCTAAAACAAAAAGATTACTATGAAAATGCAACAAAATTACAAGCTGCATTAACTTCTAAAGACCAACCAGATGTAACATTATTAGAAATAACTCAAACAGGTACATTTGCATCAGCAGGAGCTTTAGTAGATATGAGTAAATACTTTGATAAGGCATACCAAGAAAGATTTTTTTCTGGTCTTCTAACAAATTCATATTATGAAAATAAGTTTGTTGGTATGCCATTTAATAGAAGTACACCAATACTATACATAAATAAGGATATGGCAGTTAAAGCAGGCCTTGACCCTTCAGGACCAAAGTCATGGGAAGAACTTAAAACATATGCTAGTAAAATGACAAACAAATCAGAAGATACTTATGGATTTGAAACTCCAATAGATATTTGGTTCTATGAAGCTATGGTAATGCAAAGTGGAGGAGAAATAACTGATGGAAAAAAAGTAGCATTCAATAATGAAGCAGGTCAAGCACCAGTTAAATTCTGGCAAGATATGATGAAATCTGGAATAATGAAAATGCCACCTGGTGAAGATTATAATGCTTGGGATGTAGCAAAGCAAGATTTTGTAAATGGTAAAGTTGGTATGATATTTACATCAACAGCAGATTTAGCAGGTCTTATGCAACAAACAGACGGTAAGTTTGAAATATCAACAGCATTTTTACCAAAAAATCAAAAATATGCAACGCCTACAGGGGGAGCAAACTTAGTTATGCTTGAAGGTGGAACAGACAAAGAAAAAGATGCAAGTGCAGAATTTATGGAATGGATGACTCAAACAGATAAAATAGTTCAATTTAGTTCATCAACAGGATATCTGCCAACAACTGAAGATGCAACTAAATCAGAAAAATTACAAACATTGTATAAAGAAAAGCCACAATATAAAGTCGCAACTGACCAATTACAATATGCTGTTGCCCTTCCAATGTTAAATGGATATAAAGAAGCAACTGATAAGTTAATGGATGAGATTAAAAAAGGTCTTACTGATTTAAATGTGGCGCCAAAAGATGCAGTAAGCAAAGGAACTTCTGCGATGCAAGCAGTAATAGACAAGACTAATAAATAATTATAGACAGGTATGAAATGTTGATAAAATATCACCTGTAACATATATAGATTATAGATTGATTGAACGTATCCAATAATATATGAATGAAGAGGTAATGTAAATGACAAAAGTTATAGTATTATCAGTAGATTCTTTATTTGAAAAAGATTTAGAATTTGTAAAGAATCTACCAAATTTTAAATCTATCTTAGAAAATTGTTCTATGGTGAAAAATATAAATTGTGTATATCCAACTTTAACATATCCTTGTCATACAAGTATGGTTACAGGAGTATATCCTAAAAAACATGGAATATATCATAATGAAAAATTTGACCCAAATAAAGAAAATAAAGATTGGTATTGGTATTCAAAAGATATAAAAGTAAAGACAATTATAGATGTAGCAAAGGACAATAATCTGACTACTTCTAGTATCTTATGGCCTGTAATGGGTGCAAATCCAAATATAGATTATAATATTGCAGAGATATGGGCTCCTAATAGAGAAGATGACCCAAGAGAAGTTTTTGAAAAAAGTTCAAGTAAGGTTATAATGGATAGTATTTATGATAGACATTGTCACTATATTGATTGGAAATTAGAGCCTAATATGGATTTGTTTGGAGTAAATTGTGCTATAGATGTAATAAAAGAATATAATCCAGATTTAGTGTTAATACATCTAGCAACTTTGGACCATACACGACATAACCATGGTTTGTTTAATGAAAAAGTAAATGAAGCCTTGAAAATGAATGATAAATGGTTAGGAGATATAATTCAAGCTACAAAGGATGCAGGTACATATGAAGATACAAATTTTATAATACTTGGAGACCATGGTCATCTTAGAGTTGATAAAGTTGTAAATCCAAATGTTTTACTTAAATCACATGGATTTATAACAGTAGAAAATGGAGTAGTTAAGAATTTTGATGCCTATGTAAATTCGTCAGGTATATCAGCACAGATAATAGTAAATAACCAAAATAGATTAGAAGAGTTGAGAGTATTGCTTGAAGAGTTTAAAGAAGAATTATTTATAGAGAATATATTTACCAAAGAAGAAGCATCCAATCTTGGACTTGAAGGCGACTTTGAAATGGTAATTGAAGGAATTGAAGGAATTTCATTTGGAAATGATTTAGAAGGAAATATTATAAAGGATTCTGATATAAAAGATTACAAGTTTGCTGTTGCTACACATGGTCATTTACCTACTAAGGGGAATAGACCTCCGTTTATAGCTTTTGGACCTAAAATAAAAACAGGCGTAGTAAAGGAAGAAGGCGACTTAAGAGCTCATGCAGCAACTATATTAAGACTATTCGATTTGAAGCTAGACGGAGTTGAAAAAGAAGCATTTGATTTCATTATATAAACTGGATAAAGTATTTATTTTCCATTACTTATAGACTTCTATTATAAAGATAGAAGTCTTTTTTTATATTTTAGATTTAAGTAAAATTTAAATGGGTAAAATATTTAAAATAACTGAAACAATTCTAGAAAGGTATGATATAATAATACATGTTAGGAACTAATGTTCGAAAAGAAGGAGTGATACTATGGATTTTAAAATAAAGTCAGACTTCAAACCAACAGGTGACCAACCAGAAGCTATTAAATCAATAGTGGATTCTATAAATAGAAATGAAAAATTTTCGACATTGTTAGGTGTAACAGGTTCAGGAAAAACATTCACAATGGCAAATATAATACAACAAGTTAAAAAACCTACCCTAATAATGGCTCATAATAAAACACTAGCAGCACAACTTTATAGTGAGTTTAAAGAATTTTTCCCAGACAATGCAGTTGAATATTTTGTAAGTTACTATGATTACTATCAACCAGAGGCATATGTAGCTCACAGTGACACTTATATAGAAAAAGATGCAAGTATAAATGACGAAATAGATAAACTTCGACATTCTGCTACAGCATCTATTTTAGAAAGAAGAGATACTATAATAATATCTTCAGTATCTTGTATATATGGTTTGGGGGACCCAAAAGATTATAAAGAACTTATGTTATCTATAAGACCTGGTATGCAGAAGGATAGAGATGATGTAATAAAAAGGTTAATAGAGATACAATATGAAAGAAATGATATAAATTTTACAAGAGGGACTTTTAGAGTTAGAGGAGATATATTAGAAATATTTCCAGCTAGCAATGATGAAAAAGCAATAAGAATAGAGTTCTTTGGTGATGAAATAGATAGAATAACAGAAATTGATTATGTAACAGGAAAGATTGTTGGGACAAGAAATCATGTTGTTATCTTCCCCGCATCTCACTATGTAACAACACCAGAAAGAATTGAAAATGCAATTGTTCAAATTGAAGATGAACTTCAACAACAAATTGAGACTTTTAAAGAAAATGATAGGCTTTTAGAAGCACAACGGATTGAGCAAAGAACGAAGTATGATATAGAAATGTTAAAGGAGATAGGGTTTTGTCAGGGGATAGAAAACTACTCAAGGCATATTACTGGAAGAGAAGAAGGAGAAAGACCATATACATTAATGGATTTCTTTCCAGATGATTATTTGATAATTGTAGATGAGGCACATGTTACTATTCCGCAAGTAAGAGGAATGTACGCAGGAGATAGATCAAGAAAAACATCTCTTATAGAAAATGGATTTAGATTACCTTCTGCACTTGATAATAGACCGTTAAATTTTCAAGAATTTGAAGGAAACATAAATCAAATATTGTTTGTAAGTGCTACACCAGGTCCTTATGAAATTCAACATTCTGAGACTATAGCTGAACAGATAATAAGACCAACAGGTCTTTTAGACCCAATTGTAGAAGTAAGACCTATAAATAATCAGATAGATAATTTAGTAGGGGAAATAACTAAAACAATAGAAAAAAATGAAAGAGTGCTTATAACCACTTTAACTAAAAAAATGAGTGAAGATTTAACTAATTACCTTAAAGAAATAGGAATAAAAGTTAAATATCTACATTCAGATATAGTTACATTAGAAAGAACAGAGATAATAAGAGACTTAAGACTGGGAAAATTTGATGTACTTGTAGGAATAAATTTACTTAGAGAAGGTCTAGATATACCAGAAGTTTCACTTATAGCAATTTTAGATGCAGACAAAGAAGGTTTCTTACGTTCCGAAACAGCATTAATACAAACTATTGGACGTGCAGCTAGAAATGAAAATGGAAGAGTTATTATGTATGCTGATAGGATAACTGATTCAATGCAAAATGCTATTGATGAGACAAAAAGAAGAAGAGCTATACAGAATTTATATAATGAAGAACACAACATAACTCCTAAGACTATACAAAAAAGTGTAAGAGATAGTATAGAAGCAACTAAAGTTGCAGAGGAAGAAGTTGTCTATGGAATAACTGATACAGATGATAAAGAAGAGATAAAAGATAATATAGAAAAATTAAAATCAGAGATGATGGAAGCTGCTCAAAACTTACAATTTGAGAGAGCGGCAGAATTAAGAGATAAGGTAAAACAGTTGGAAGAAAAATTGGAAAAATAGAAAGGTAAAAACAAGGTTATGGAAGATAAAATTATAATAAGAGGAGCAAAAGAGCATAATTTAAAAAATGTAGATTTAGAGTTACCAAGAGATAAGTTTATAGTTTTTACAGGATTGTCTGGTTCTGGAAAGTCATCTTTGGCATTTGATACGATATATGCAGAAGGCCAAAGAAGATATGTAGAGAGTTTGTCTGCTTATGCTAGACAGTTTTTAGGGCAAATGGAAAAGCCAAATGTAGAATATATTGAAGGTCTATCACCAGCTATTTCAATAGATCAGAAGACTACTTCAAAGAATCCACGCTCTACAGTTGGAACAGTAACAGAAATATATGACTATTTGAGATTGTTATTTGCAAGAGTAGGCGATGTATATTGTCCTACATGTGGTGAAAAAATAAGTCAAATGACTATTCAAGAAATAGTTGATAAAATGCTAGATTTTCCAGATAGAACTAAGTTGCAAATACTTTCGCCAATTGTTAGAGGTCAAAAAGGTACACATAAAAAGGTCTTAGATAATATTAAAAAAGAAGGATTTGTAAGAGTTAGAGTTGATGGGGAAAACTATGAAGTAAGTGATGATATTGTTTTAACTAAAAACCAAAAACACAGTATAGAAGTAGTAGTGGATAGAATAGTAGTCAAAGATGGAATAGAATCTAGACTTGCAGATTCAATTGAAACTGCGGTTAAACTATCAGATGGTCTTGTAATAGCTCAAATAATAGATGGAGAAGAGATTCTTTTCTCAACTAAATTTGCATGTCCAGAACATGGAATTGGGATAGAAGAATTATCTCCAAGAATGTTTTCATTTAATGCTCCTTTTGGAGCTTGTGATGTTTGTAATGGTCTTGGAGAAAGTAAAGAAGTTGACCCAGAACTAGTTGTACCAAATAAAGATTTATCAATAAAACAAGGTGCAGTGGCTGCTTGGGGTTCAACAGGTGTCAACGACGATACTTATTATAGCAAAATGATAAAAAGTTTAGCAGAGCATTTTAAGGTATCTCTGACAACTCCATTTAAAGATTTACCAGAAGATTTTGTTCAAGAGTTACTTTATGGTAAGGATAATATAATGGTAGAGTTTGTTTATGAATCAAAATTTGGAGGAACTAGAAATTATAAATCATATTTTGAAGGAGTAGTAGTAAACTTAGAGAGAAGATACAAAGAAACTAACTCAGAGTATATGAGAGACAAAATTGAAGAATATATGGCAGAAAGACCTTGTCCAAAATGTAAGGGATTGAGACTTAAAAAAGAGGTTTTATCTGTTTTAGTTGATGGAAAAAATATAATGGAAGTAACAAACTTATCTGTTAACGAATTGATAGATTTTATGGAAAATGTAACTCTTACAGAAAAGCAAAGATTTATAGCTCATGAAATTATAAAAGAGATAAAGGGAAGAGCTAAGTTTTTAAGAGATGTTGGTCTTGATTATTTGAATTTATCAAGAAAAGCTGGAACACTTTCAGGAGGAGAAGCGCAACGTATAAGATTAGCAACTCAAATCGGTTCAGCATTAGTTGGAGTGTTATATGTGCTTGATGAGCCAAGTATAGGTCTTCATCAAAGAGATAATGACAGACTTATAGGCACTCTTAGACATCTAACAGATTTAGGAAATACTTTAATTGTCGTAGAACATGATGAAGATACAATGAGAGAAGCTGATTATGTTATAGACATTGGACCTGGTGCAGGTATACATGGTGGTGAGATAGTTGCACAAGGAACTTTAGATGAAATAATAGAAAATGAAAACTCAATAACAGGTCAGTACTTAAGTGGAAAAAAACAAATATTAGTTCCTGAGACTACTAGAGAAGGAAATGGAAGTTTTATAGAAGTAATCAAAGCATCAGAAAATAACCTAAAAAATATTGATGTAAAATTGCCATTAGGTAAGTTTACATGTATAACAGGTGTTTCAGGTTCTGGGAAAAGTACACTAATAAATGACATACTTTATAAAGGTGTTGCAAGTAAAGTGAATAGACTAAAACAAAGAGCTGGTAAGCACAAAGAAATAAAAGGAATTGAAAATATAGATAAGGTTATAAATATTGACCAAAGTCCAATTGGAAGAACACCTCGTTCAAATCCAGCTACTTATACAGGGGTATTTGATTTTATAAGGGATATTTTTGCTGCTACTAATGAAGCTAAAGCAAGAGGATATAAAAAGGGAAGATTTAGTTTTAATGTAAAAGGTGGTAGATGTGAAGCTTGTAAAGGTGATGGAATAATAAAAATAGAGATGCACTTTCTACCAGATGTATATGTTCCCTGTGAGGTTTGTAAGGGTGAAAGATACAATAGGGAAACATTACAAGTAAAATACAAAGATAAAACTATATCTGATATACTAGATATGAATGTAGAAGAAGCTGTTGAGTTTTTTGAAAATATACCAAACATAAAAAGAAAGCTAGATACATTGATGGATGTAGGTCTTTCATACATTAAATTAGGACAGCCTTCAACTCAATTGTCTGGAGGAGAAGCACAACGTATAAAATTAGCGTCAGAACTTAGTAAAAGACCAACAGGAAAGACTTTATATATATTAGATGAACCTACTACAGGACTTCATATGGCAGATGTAGATAAGTTAATTCACGTATTACAAAGATTAGCAGATACAGGAAATACAATTATAGTTATAGAACATAATCTAGATGTTATAAAGACTTGTGATTATGTAATAGACCTAGGCCCAGAGGGTGGAGATAAAGGTGGAACTATAGTTGCAACTGGAACACCAGAAGAAGTATCTAAAGTTGAAGGGTCTTATACAGGTCAATTCTTAAGTAAATATTTCTCTTAGGTTATATAAACTGTGTAAAATTTTAACTGTAAATATATAAAAATAAGTTGAAAATATTAGAAGTAAATAAATTAAAAATAAATTGTAGATAATTACCAAACATAAAGTCCATATTGTTCTTCGTATTTGAGATTGCTTTTAAATCAATTATAGAAGATGATATGGACTTTAACTTGTGTACAATGCTGGAAATTGAATAACTTTTTAATTTTCACATTTTAGGGTATAATTTTAATATAAAACTTAATGTTTTGGAGGGCGATATGTTTGATATACAAGACCACTTAAAAAAATTACCTTCTGAGCCTGGTGTATATTTAATGAAGGATAAATACGACCATATAATATATGTGGGAAAAGCCATATCTCTAAAAAATAGAGTAAGGCAGTATTTTCAATCTTCAAAAAACCATACATCTAAAGTAAAATCTATGGTTAAGAATATATATAAATTTGAATACATTATAACAGATTCAGAGTTGGAAGCATTAATACTTGAATGTAATTTAATAAAAAGATATAGACCAAAGTACAATGTGTTACTTAGAGATGATAAAACTTACCCATATATTAAGGTGACTACAAATGAAGATTATCCAAGGATTTTAAAGGTTAGAAGGGTTCTTAAAGATAAAGCAAAGTATTTTGGACCATATACTAATATAACTGCGGTAAATGATACTTTAGACCTTATAAACAGTACCTATCCAATAAGAAGTTGTAAAATTGACATAGAAAAAGCGATAAAAAATAAAACAAGACCTTGTTTAAACTTACACATAAATAAGTGCTTAGGACCTTGTACAGGAAATGTATCCAAAGAAGAATATGGAAAGATGATAGAAGAAATTATAATGTGTCTATCGGGGAAAGAAGAAAAGTTGATGGAGCTCTTAAAAGAAAAGATGAATGAGAGTTCTATGAATTTTAGATTTGAAGAAGCAGCTATATATAGAGATAAAATAAAGAGTCTTGAAGAAATGATACAAAAACAAAAAATAGATGCTACTGTAACCGATTTAAATCAGGATGTAGTTGCGATGGCAAGAGCTCATAATGAAGCCTGTGTACAAGTATTTTTTATTAGAAATGGTAAGATTGTTGGGAGAGAACACTTTATACTAGAAGGGGTAATGGATAGCCCAAGAGCTTCTATATTGAGTTCATTTGTAAAACAATTTTACAATGAGCAAGAATATATACCTAAAGAACTAATTATAGAAGATGAGATAGAAGACAGTTGTATATTAGAAGAATGGCTATCGTCTAAAAAAGGGCAAAAAGTAACAATAAGAGTACCACAAAAAGGAGAGAAAAAAAGCCTAGTTGAAATGGTGAGAAAAAATGCAGTAGAGTACCTTGAAAAATTTTCTGATATGAACAAAAGGAAATATGAAAAAAGTATTGGAGCATTAGAAGAATTAAAACGATTGTTAAACTTAGAAAAATTGCCAATAAGAATAGAGTCTTTTGATATATCAAATATACAAGGAGTAGATTCAATTGGTTCTATGGTAGTCTATACAAATGCTAAAAAAGATAAAAAAGAGTATAGAAGATATAAAATAAAAACAGTCATTGGACCTAATGATTATGATTCCATGGCTGAAATTGTAGATAGAAGATTGAAACATGGAAATTTACCTGACCTTATATTGTTGGATGGAGGAAAGGGACAGGTTAGCGCTGTAAAAAAAGTATTAGAACTTAATGATGTAGACATACCACTTTGGGGAATGTACAAAGACGATAAGCATAGGACTAAAGGGTTAATATGTAAAGAAAAAGAAATCGAGTTGGATAAGACAACTAGTTTATATAGATTTATTGCTAGTATACAAGAAGAAGTTCATAATTATGCAATAACATATCATAGAAGTCTAAGAAATAAAGCTTTGACAAAATCTATCTTAGATGATATACAAGGGATAGGTGAAAAAAGAAAAAAAGCACTGATGAGTCATTTTAAAGATGTAGAAGCCATAAAAGAAGCTACTTTTGAAGAACTTTTAGAAGTAGAAGGAATGAATAAAAGCATTGCAGAGAATGTTTATAATTTTTTTAGGAAGGAAGAAAATTGATGGAAACTAGCAATAAAGTATCAATAAGAGAAATAATAAAAGATTTAAAACTTAAAGTAGTATACATGCCTGATGATGTAGATTATTATGTATACTCTCAAGATATAAATAGACCAGGTTTACAATTTGCAGGATATTTTGATTACTTTGCATATGAGAGAATACAAATAGTTGGAAAAACAGAATATAATTTCTTTGGATTGATGGATAATGAAATTCGAGAAGAGGTACTAAGTAGATTTTTCTCATATGAAATACCAGCTTTAATAATTTCTAGAGATTTAGAAATAAAACCAGATGTGATTGAAAAGGCTAAAAAGTATAAGAGAATACTTTTAAGTACAAACAGAAACACAACTAGACTTATAAATAGATTATCAAACTATTTAGATAATAAGTTAGCACCACATACAACGATTCATGGAGTTTTAGTTGATATTTATGGTATAGGTGTTTTGATAAAGGGTGAGAGTAGTATAGGAAAGTCAGAAACAGCATTAGAACTAATTCAGAGAGGTAATAGATTAGTTGCAGATGATGCTGTAGAAATAAGAAAATTAGATGAAAGTATGTTGATGGGTCAGTCTCCTGAATTAATAAGACATTTCCTAGAGATAAGAGGAATAGGTATAATAGACGTCAGAAGTCTATATGGTGTAGGAGCTATTAAAAATTCTAAAATGATAGATTTAGTAGTACATTTAGAAGCTTGGGATGAAAATAAGTATTATGATAGGCTTGGATTAGATAAAGAATATGAAGAAATACTTGGTGTTAATGTAGAGAAGTTAGTTGTTCCTGTAAAGCCTGGAAGAAATACTGCTATGATACTAGAAGTAGCAGCAATGAATTTTAGACAAAGAGGAATGGGTTATGATGCAGCTCAAGAATTTACTAAGAAACTATCAAAACTTATTGATACTAAGTAATAGAGAGTGCATATAAAATAAAATTGTATAGAATAGTTATAAAATATATATTATATAATTGGAGTTTAAATTAGCTTTTAAGGTTATTAGTTTAAATTTAATACTATATTTAAATTTATTATATGATAAGGAAGTTGGAGTCTTTATGGGAATGAACTATTTTAGTAAGCTTTTAGAAAGTACTACTGAAAAAGAACTGCTCTTAAATAAAAAATCAAATAATATAAGTACAGCTAGATTAATATCTTTTTTAATATTGATAGCGGGATTTGCTATTGGATTTTACAATAAAAATACAGTAGGTATTTTTGTTGGAATTGTAGCATTGATTCTATTTATTTCACTTTTAGTTATTCATAATAAAATAAAAGAGGAAGAATCGTATTTTAAGAGTAAGTGTGAAGTGCTGGATAAGTATGTTAAGAGATTTGGTGATGAGTGGAAAGAATTCAAAATAGATGGAAAAGAATATATACAAGAAGAAAATTCACAAGCAAAAGATTTAGACTTATTTGGAAGAGCATCACTATATCAGTATATTTGTATAGCTAATACATCCTATGGAAAGAAGTCTTTAGCTAAGTCCTTATGGAATGAAAATCCAAACGATAATATAATCCTAGAAAGACAAACAGCAGTAAAAGAGCTATTATCAAAACAGGATTTTTCTATCCATATTCAGACCTTGAGTAATATAATTGGTAAGGAACAAAAAATCAACTCTGATGGAAGTATAGAGTCATTTATAGAGTATGGAGAAGATAAAAAAGTATATATACCTAAGTGGATGCATGTTTTTACTTGGGGTTTGCCTACTGCAACAATACTATCTTTTATATTTTTTATATTAGGGTTTTTGCCTATGCTACCTGTTTTTTTACTTTTTGTACTTCAGCTAGGATTTGGTGGGTTTGGGAATACAAAGCTTATGCAGACTTTATCCCCATTATTCTCATTTAGTAGAAGTATACAAGTATATGAAAAGATGTTTGAAGTTTTAGAGAAAGAGACATTTGAAAGCCCATATTTAAAAGAATTACAAGCAAAACTTTCTAAAGGTAATGGTGTTTCAAAAGGTATTAAACAGCTGAACTCAATAGGTAATGCAGTAAACTTAAGATATAATCAAATAGTTTATATACTTGCTTGTGGTGTTCTTATGTGGAATTATCACTGTGCAGAATCTCTAGAAAGATGGAAAAGTGTATATGGAAATCAAATTAGAGGATGGCTTGAATCTATTGGAGAGTTTGAAGCTTTGATAAGTTTAACTATTATTGGTCAAGTAAAAGAAAATACATGTTTTCCAATAATAAAAAGCGAAAGTATTCCAAAGTTAGAAGTTGAAGAAGTATACCATCCATTAATAGCAGAGAAAAGTGTTGTAGCAAATTCAATAAAATTAAATTCTCAAACCTGTATCATTACAGGTTCAAATATGTCAGGGAAGACGACATTTTTAAGAAGTATTGGTGTAAATTTAGTATTGGCGTATGCAGGTGCTCCAGTATGTGCTAAAAATTTTGATGCCACATGTATGTATATATTTACATCTATGAGAATACAAGATGATGTAAGCCAAGGTATATCAACTTTTTATGCTGAAATTCTCAGAATAAAATCAATGATTCAATATAGTATAAAAGAATTACCGATGTTAGTTTTAGTTGATGAGATTTTTAAAGGAACTAACTCTGCTGATAGAATTATTGGAGCAAGTGAGGCAGTAAAGAAACTATCAAAGCCATGGATTATAAGTATGGTTACAACACATGATTTTGAGTTATGTGACCTTTCAAGTGGTGGAGATGTAGAGATTGTAAACTACCATTTTTCAGAGTACTATGTTGATGATAAAATCTATTTTGACTATGCCATAAAAGATGGAAGATGTAAGACTACAAATGCAAAACAGCTTATGAAAATGGCAGGGATACTTTAAGAAAGATAAGCGTAGAAATGTAGCTTATTATGATTAAAATAGAAAGGATTGTATAAAGTACTTAAAAGCACTTTATACAATCCTTTTATTTGAGAATATTTTAGTTTTCAATTTGTTAAAATTTATTTAGCTTCTTCACAAGCACATTCTTTTGGACATTCTTCATAAATACAACTCTTATCAAAGTAATGAGTATGAAGGTATTTATGAGCTACATCGCTATTTGGATCTCCAAAGAAGTCTTTATAAATAGCTTGTAAGTCAGGATTTTCATGAGACTTACGAATAGCCTTATTTCTATCTATCTCATACAATGCATTAGCACGTCTATCAATTATATCAGTATTACCATGATGGTAAGGTTGACCAGCTCCTCCAACACATCCACCAGGGCATGCCATAACTTCTATGATATGGTATTTACATTCTCCACTTCTAACTTTGTCCATCATTTTTCTAGCATTTTTAAGTGTATTTACAATACATACATTGACTGTAGTTCCATCAACATCTATACTTGCTTCTCTGATTCCCTTAAGCCCTCTAACATTAGTAAAGTTTACATTATCTAAAGTTTTGTTAGTTATCTTTTCATATGAAGTACGTAGAGCAGCTTCTAAAACTCCACCACTTGCTCCAAATATAGACGCAGCACCAGTAGATTTTCCTAATGGATTATCAAAATCCTGGTCTTGAAGATTAGGTAAATCAATAGCAGCTTCTTTTATCATCTTAGCTAGCTCTCTAGTAGTTATAGAAAGGTCAACATCTAATATTCCAGATTCACTTAATTCTTCTCTTGAAGCTTCATACTTCTTAGCTACACAAGGCATTACAGATACAACATAAAGGTCATCTGGATTAATTCCTAGTATTTTAGGTGCATAGTAATTCTTAGCTATAGAACCAAACATACCTTGAGGAGATTTACAGCTAGATGCTAGATTTAATTGGTCTGGATAATTGTGTTCTAAGAAGTTTACCCATGCAGGGCAACAGCTTGTTAATATAGGTAGATTTTCACCTTTTTGAATTCTTTCTATAAATTCAGTAGCTTCTTCCATTATAGTGAAGTCTGCACCAAAGTTTGTATCGAATACATGCTCAAACCCAAGTGCTTTTAAAGCAGCAACCATTTTTCCTGTAGATATTGAACCTGGTTCTAATCCAAACTCTTCACCAATAGCAACTCTTACAGCAGGGGCAACTTGCACTACTATAGTTTTTTCTTTTTTATTTAAAACATCCCATAGTTTAGGAACATTATCTACTTCTGTTAACGCTCCAGTTGGACAGACAGAAATACATTGGCCACAGAATGTACACTCTGTTTCAACCATATCAGCATTAAAAAATGTACTAACTAAAGTATTAAATCCACGATTAACTCCAGATAATGCTCCAACTGTTTGGATATCATTACATACAGTTTCACATCTTCTGCATAATATACATTTAGAATGGTCTTTAACTAAAGATTTAGTAGAGGTATCTTTACCTGCAAAAGACTTAGAACCTTGATATCTTATCTTTCTTACTCCTAAATCAGCAGCTATAGTTTGTAATTCACAGTCTCCATTTTTTTCACATATAAAACAATCTTGCGGATGGTCTGATAATAGTAACTCAACAATAGTTCTACGAGCATTTAATGCTTTAGCACTATTAGTTTGAACTCTCATACCTTCCTTTATAACTGTTCCACAAGCTGGAACTAAACCTCTCTCTGTCTCAACCATACAAACACGACAAGAAGCACAAGTATCAAGCTTATCTATCTCATTCATATGTAAATGACAAAGGTTATGTATTTTTATATTTATTAGTTTTGCAGCATCTAAGATAGAAGTTCCACTAGGTGCTGAAACATGTTTGCCATTGATAGTTAAATTAACTAAACTCATTGTTATTCCTCCTCCAAATAAGTTATTTCTTGATTATAGCATTAAATGTACAATTATCTATACAAGCACCACATTTTAGACACTTAGAAGTATCTATTGTATGTTGTTCTTTAACAGAACCTGTTATACAACCAGCAGGACACACTCTAGAACATTTTGTACAACCCTTACAAGCATCTGTTATGAAGTAAGAAAGTAAGTTTTGACATTTGCCAGCAGGACATTTCTTATCTACAACATGTGCTATATACTCATCTTTGAAATATTGAAGAGTACTTAAAACAGGGTTTGGAGCAGCTTTACCAAGACCACATAATGAAGCAGTTTGTATAGTTTCAGCAAGGTTTTCTAGGTCGTCTAAATCTTGTAGAGTACCATTACCTTCTGTAATTTTAGTTAATATTTCTAATAATCTCGTAGTACCTATACGACAAGGTGTACATTTACCACAAGATTCTTCAACAGTAAACTCAAGGAAGAATTTGGCTATATCTACCATACAGTCAGATTCATCAAGAACAAGCATACCACCAGAACCCATCATTGAGCCTATAGAGCTTAATGAACCAAAATCTATAGGTATATCTAAATGTTCAGTTGGTATACATCCACCAGACGGTCCACCTGTTTGAACTGCCTTGAAGTTTTTGCCTTCAGGAATTCCTCCACCAATTTCAAATACAATATCTCTTAAAGTAGTACCCATTGCAACTTCAACAAGACCTACATTTTCTACTTTTCCACCAAGAGCAAAAACTTTAGTACCACTAGAATCATCAGTACCTAAGTTAGCAAACCAGTCTCCACCCTTAAGTATGATTGCTGGAATATTAGCAAAAGTTTCAACATTGTTTAAGCAAGTAGGAGATTTCCATAATCCACTTTTAGAAGAACTATAAGTCTTCATTCTAGGTTCACCACGTCTACCTTCAATTGAATGCATTAAAGCTGTACCTTCACCACAAACGAAAGCTCCTGCACCGTATTTTAATTCTAATTTGAAGTTAAATCCAGTACCTAAGATATTTTCACCAAGTAAGCCATGTGCTTCAGCTTGAGCTATAGCTACTTTTAGTCTTTCTATAGATTTTGGATATTCAGCTCTTATATATATGTACCCTGTATCAGAACCTATAGCATATCCACATATTGCCATAGCTTCTAGTACACTATGAGGGTCTCCTTCAAGTACAGATCTATCCATGAATGCACCAGGGTCTCCTTCATCAGCATTACAGACAACGAATTTTTTATCAGTTGGGCCAGCAGGATTCTTTGAAGCAGCTTCCCATTTAGAACCTGTAGGGAATCCAGCTCCTCCTCTACCACGAAGACCAGAAGTCTTTACTTCTGCAATAACTTCTTGAGGAGTAAGAGTCGTTAAACATTTACCTAGAGCTAAATAACCATCATTAGCAATATAATCCTCTAAACTATCTGGGTCTATAAGCCCACAATTCTTTAGAGCTATACGTAATTGTTTTTTGTAGAAAGACATTTCTTCTTGTGCTTCTACTTTTTTATTTAAAGATTCTTCTTCATATAATAATTCCTCAACAACTGTATTTCTAATTAAGTGATTTTGAACTATCTTTTCAGCATCAGATGGTTCAACTTTCACATAGAAAACGTTATCAGGATAAACTTTTACGATAGGACCTTGAGCACAGAAACCAAAACAACCTGTTAAACGAACATCAACCTTGTCTTGTATTCCTGATTTTTTTATTTCATTTTCTAACTCACTAACTATTTCCATACTGTTTGAAGATGTACATCCAGTATCACAACAAACAAGTAATTCTCTTCTTAATACATTTTCCTTAGAATAATTTTTTCTTAGGCTAAGACTAGGTTTTAGCTCATCAGCTAAAACTTTTAATTCATCAAATGAATTTACTTTACGCATTATTTATTCACCCCTCTTAACAATTCAATTCTAATTCTCTATAAGTATCCAATATTTCGCTTACTTGATCTGGTTTTACTTTACCATAAACTTTACCATTTACAGTAACAACTGGAGCTAAACCACATGCCCCCAAACATCTTAAACCTTCTAAAGAAAATTTAAAATCACTAGTAGTTTCTCCAACTTTTATACCAAGCTGTTTTTCAAAAGCACTTAATATCTTATCAGCACCTTTTACAAAACATACAGTACCTAGACAGACACTTATTTTATACTTACCTACAGGTTCTGTAGTGAAATAAGAATAGAATGTAACAACCCCATATACCTTTGCAGGAGCTACTCCAAGTCTTTTAGCAACATGAAGTTGTACTTCTTTTGGAAGATATCCAAATATACCTTGAGCTTCATGTAGAACTTGTATCAAAGCACCTTCCTTTGTTGCAAGAGAGTCAATAAATATATCTAATTCGTCAAATAACTGCTTGTTGTGTGAAATAAAATCGCACATAACAAATCCCCCTTTTCTTTTTAAAGTTATTATTTTTCATAAAATAATTAACCATGAGTTGACACCAATATTATGTTGGTGAACAAAACCAAAACAATAAAGAAAGAATAATATACAACAATTTCTTTATTCATAAAAACAATGCAAAAAAGTTACCTATTAAAAAAAAACTATACTAGTCTATTATAATATAAAATAATTCAGAATAGTTAAAAAAAATAAAAAAAATGGACTGAATCCAATAAAAAAAAAATAATATATATAAAAAACTTTAAAAAATAAACCAAAAGGTAAAATTTTTATAAAATAAAAAATTTATAAAACTGATGATAATAGTCTAGAAATTGATTCCTTGATTTTTATATAAGTAGACCTAGAATTATATACATCTAATGTTATTTCTTTTGAATCTAAAATATCATTTTCAAATATAACTCTTTGCTCTAGTGCTTTTTTTGAAGAGTACATAAATGCATTTACTTCAAAATTAAGCTCAAAGCTTCTTATATCCATATTAGCTGTTCCTATAGAACATATAGAGTCATCTATAACTATTGTCTTAGCATGTAAAAATGCATTTTCACCATAAGTGTAGATTTTAGCTCCAAATTTTAAAAGTTCTCCAGCATATGAATATGATGCCCAGTATACAAAAGGATGGTCAGGTTTAGAAGGAATCATAATTCTTACATCAACACCAGATAAACAAGCTATTTTTAAAGTATCTATAAATGTTGAGTCAAGTATTAAATAAGGACTCTGTATGTATATATACTTTCTAGCTTTCTGAATCATTTTAAGGTAACCATATTTAATTTCATCAAGTTCTAATATATCTGGACCACTTGATACTATCTGAATTCCAATATTTTCAGAAGGACAATCAGAAGGTGTTTCACTTTCTACGAAGTACTTTTCTAAATCTAAATCTTCTTTAGTTGTATATCTCCAATCAAGAATAAACCTCATATTTAGGTCAATTACACAATCACCAGTAAGTTTAGTATGTGTATCTCTCCATAGACCAAATTTTGGATTTCTACCTAGATATTCGTCTCCAACATTGTATCCACCTACAAATCCTACTTTTCCATCAATGACAACTATTTTTCGGTGGTTTCTGTAGTTTAAGTTAAAGTTTACAATTTTTAAGAATGATGGAAAGAAACTTCCAACTTTAACACCACTTTCTTTTAATCTAGAAAGTGTACTATTTTTTAGTGTTCTACCACCAACGGCGTCAAATAAAAGTCTTACTTCTACACCTTCTTTGGCTTTATCTACTAGAATGTCAATTATTTCAGTTCCGATTTTGTCATCTTTGAAAATGTAAAACTGTATGTTTATATATTTCTTTGCTTTCTTAAGTTCTTCAAGAAGAGTGTTAAAAAATTGACTAGACTCAGCGTAAATCCACACATCGTTATTATTGGTATAATGAGCATTATTTGAATTAGCTAATGCATAAATCATATCCTTATGTTGATGTATCTCTGAATTAATTTCAGATGTAGATTGTAATTTAACTTGAGTATCTAGTATATTGCTTTTGATTATCTTATCATCCTTTTCTTTTAATCTAAACATATTGTTTTTTGAAATATTTCTGCCAAAAGCTATATAAAGTATAAATCCAAGAGCTGGTATTAATACTAATATAAGAAGCCATGTTAGAGTTGTATTTATATTTCTCTTTTCTCTAAAAATGAGATTTAGTATAACCATGAAATTAATTATATATATTGTAGTAACTGCTATTTCATATATTGACATTTCGAAAAATGATATATCAAACATAAAATTTCCTCCTTTAAATATTTATTAAAATAAGTAATTATATATAATAACACAAACATATATCTATTATATATAATACCTCAACAATAAAAAAGTAAAATAAATATTCGAAAGGTAAATTTTTCAAATTCAATATAAATTATTTCGAAATTAACAAAGTTGGTATATAATAAATAATATAATTATATGAGACAAGTATATATAAACATATAGTATATTTTTTATATTAATAAAATTTATTATATATCATATTGTTATTATATAATTATTGCCATAAAAAGACAAGGAAAAGTATAATTTTTAAGGGGGAAGGATTTATGAGTAAAGGATTCTTGACACCTGGGGAAACTGCACAAGCAACTATAAGTGCAGGCATTAAAAAAGCGAATATTTCAACACAAAATGCAATTTTATTAGGTTTACTTGGAGGAGCATTTATAGGTTTTGGGGCATTGGGTAGTATAATAATTAGTCAGACTTTTGGTAAGATAGACCCAGGAATAGCTAGTTTTTTAAGTGCTATGGTCTTTCCAGTAGGTCTTATGCTTGTAGTGGTAGCAGGGGCAGAATTATTCACTGGAAATACCTTAATGTTTATTCCACTTATGGATAAAAAAATAACATTAGGGAAAATGCTAAGAAACTGGGGATTAGTTTATTTTGCAAATCTAGTAGGTTCACTACTTTTAGTGGCACTTTTATATTATTCTTCTACATTAACAGGGGATGTAGCTACAAAAGCCATAGCTGTAGCAGAAGCTAAAGTTAATTCAACGATAGTTTCAATGTTTTTAAAAGCAATACTTTGTAACATTTTAGTAGTTTTAGCTGTATGGATGGCTACAGCATCTCAAGACATAGTATCTAAGTTAGCCTCATGTTGGACAGTAATAATGTTATTTGTGTTATGTGGATTCCAACATAGTGTTGCAAATATGTTTTTTATACCAATGGGAATGGCATTAGGAGCAGATATTACTATGGTTCAATTAATAACTAATTTGGTATTTGTAACGCTTGGAAATGTAGTTGGAGGTTCTATAATAGTTGGGGGAATTTATTATCTTTGCTATGTGAAAAATAGTTAGATAAATAATACGAATTAAATAGCCTTTTAAAGCATTGATATCAGCGATATTGATGCTTTTTTTAAATTATTTATGTTCTTTTATATGTTGTTATTTTTTTTTTTTTACTTTATTATATATTTATTGAATATAGTTTGGAATTAAAAAACTTAAAAATATGAAATCTGTATGATAAGCAAAATCATATATTATTGAATATAGTTAATACTATATATTAATATAATTTAGATAATAATGACAACTGAAGTTTAGTATAATTTGGGAGGAAATACAATGAATAATCAAGATATATATGAAAATTTATTAAATATATTAAGCAAAGATGATATAAAAATAGATGAACCTATGAAAAAACATATCTCATTTAGAGTTGGAGGACCAGCCGATATATTGGTTAGACCTAGAACTGAAGAGCAGTTAAAAAATGTACTTCAATTAGTGAAAAAAGAGTCTATTCCATATTTAATAATTGGAAATGGCTCAAATATTCTAATTAAAGATGGTGGAATAAGAGGCATAGTAATAGAACTTGCAGACAACTTTAATTCTTATGAGATAAAGGGCACTAAAATAATTGCTCAGTCAGGAGCTTTATTATCTGTTTTAGGTAAAGCTCTTCAAAAACAAGAATTAAAAGGATTTGAGTTTGCCTCAGGTATACCTGGAACATTGGGTGGAGCATTAGCCATGAATGCAGGAGCATATGGTGGTGAAATGAAAGATATAGTAAAATCGGTAAGATTAATAGATATGGAAGGAAATATCTTTGAACTGTCAAATGAACAGATGGAATTTGGGTATAGAAAAAGTATAATAACGAAAAATGGGTATATAGCTTTATCAGCAGAAATAGATTTACAAAAAGGAAATTATGATGAAATAAAAAGTTTAATGGATGATTTAACAACAAGAAGAACAACTAAGCAACCATTAAATTTTGCTAGTGCAGGAAGTACATTTAAAAGACCAACAGGATATTTTGCAGGGAAGTTAATAGAAGAAACTGGACTAAGAGGACTTACTTTAAGAGGTGCTCAAGTATCTGAGAAGCATTGTGGATTTGTGATTAATTTAGGAGAAGCAAGTGCTAAAGATATTTTAGATTTAATATATGTTATAAAAAGTGCTGTATATGCCAAGTTTGGGGTTATGTTGGAAGAAGAAGTCAAAATACTTGGAGAGGATTAACAAATGAAAATATTGGCTGATTATCATACACATACATTATATAGTCATGGTAAGGGAACTATTGAAGATAATGTAAAGGTGGCCATTGCTAAAGGGATAAAGACAATCGGAATATCAGACCATAGTTATAAACATATTGCATATGGTGTAAAGAGGAAAGATATTCATAAAATGAGAGAAGAAATAAATTCTTTGAATGATAAATATAGTGATATAAATATACTTTTGGGTATGGAGTGTAACATATTAGATGATAAAGGTAATATAGACATGGATGAAAAATTTATAAAAGAACTTGACTATATCATGGCTGGATACCATTTTGGTTCTACTCCTACATCATTTGGAAGTTTATTAAATCATTGTAATAACTATATTTTTAAAACTGAAAAAGCAAAAGAGTATAATACAAAAGCCGTAATAAATGCTATGAATAATAATGATATTTTTGTAATTACACATCCTGGTGATAAAGGTGATGTATATATAGAAGAAATAGCAAAGGTAGCAAAAAAGACAGATACAAGGCTTGAAATAAATAGTAGTCATTCTTTTTTAAATGTAAAACAAATAAACGAAATAAAAGAAATAGGAAATAAATTTATAATAGGGTCAGATGCACATTGCCCAGAAAGAGTGGGTGATTTTAAACGAGCTATAAAAGCTGTATATGATTCAAATATGGATATATCATTAGTAGAAAATATTATAGTGTAATAATCGAAAGATAAAAGTGTAATAAACAGAAGATAAAAAGGAGGAGTTAGCAATGAAATTTGTTATAGTTACAGGTCTTTCAGGGTCTGGAAAAAGTGAAACAATGAGAGCTTTAGAGGATATGGGATTTTATTGTGTAGATAATCTACCTCCTGCTTTGATAACTAAATTTGCAGAATTATGTTATCAACCAAATTCAAGTATTGATAAAGTTGCTCTAGGTATAGATATAAGAGGAAGAAAGTTTTTTGAAGCTCTTCATGAAAGTTTAAACTACTTAGAAAAAGAAAATTATGAATATGAAATGGTGTATTTAGATTGTAATGATGATGTATTGTTAAAGAGATATAAAATGACAAGAAGAAATCACCCATTGGCGAAAGACATGCAAATTCCAGAAGGTATAAAAATGGAAAGAAAAATAATGGAGCCTTTAAAGGGATTTTCTACATGCATAATTGACACAACTAATATGAAACCAAAAGACCTTAAAGAAGAAATAAAGAAAATATATTCTTCTGGTGAAGATAATCCTAATTTAACTATATCTGTAGTATCTTTTGGATTTAAACATGGTATACTTGCGGATGCAGATTTAGTATTCGATGTAAGATTTCTTCCTAATCCATATTATGTTGAAGAATTGAGATCTAAAACTGGTGACGATAAAGAAGTTAGAGATTATGTTATGAATTCTAAAATTAGTGAGGAATTTTATGTAAAACTTTTGGATATGATTCATTTCTTAGTACCTCAATATATAGAAGAAGGAAAACAACATCTAGTAATTGGTGTTGGATGTACAGGTGGAAGACATAGGTCAGTTACTATAACAAATCTTATAGCGGAGGATTTATCTAATAAAGGATATAGAGTTGTAAAAAAACACAGAGACTCTATGTTACGATAATGGAGGCAAACATGGCTAAATTACTTATTATTGTAGGAATTTTAGGTTGGATTGCATTAATTGTATCGTTATTTATATATAAGAAAGCAAAGAATGAAAAAGTAAGGTTATTTCAGAGGTCTGTTATTGAAAATAGAGACCCTAATGTAGTAGTAATAGGTGGAGGAACTGGTCAATCAGTGTTTCTGAGGGGGCTTAAACACTCTACGCAGAATATAACTGCGATTGTTACTGTTGCTGATGATGGTGGAGGTTCAGGAGTATTAAGAGAAGACTTAGGAATGCTTCCACCAGGAGATATAAGAAATTGCCTGTTAGCACTTGCAAATATAGAACCAACTATGAATGAAGTTATGCAATATAGGTTTACAGAGGGACTTTTAAAAGGTCAAAGTTTTGGGAATCTATTTTTAGCTGCTATGAATGGATTATATGGAAACTTTGAAAAAGCTGTGTATAAATTAAGTGAGATTTTTGCTATAACAGGTAGGGTTTTGCCAGTAACACTAGAAGATGTAAACTTAGTTGCCAAATTAAAAAATGGTGAAATAGTAAATGGCGAATCTAGTATACCTGAAGAATCGAAAAATCAAAAAAGTTCTATTGATGAGATTTTTTTAAATCCTAAAGATGTTAAACCATTAGGAGATGTTATTGCATCTATTTATGATGCTGATATTATAATTATGGGTCCTGGAAGTTTATATACTAGTATAATACCAAACTTACTTGTAGATGGTGTTGTAGACGCCATTAAAGCCTCTCTAGCACCAAAAGTGTATATATCAAATATAATGACTCAACCAGGGGAAACAGAAGGATATAATGTATTAGAACATATTAATGCGATAATAAAGCATACTGACAATAATTTGATAGATTATGTGATAGCAAATAACGAAATATTGCCAGAAGGAATGCTTGATTTATATAAACAAGATGGAGCAGAACAGGTTTTACTAGATAAAAAACAAAAAGATAAGTTAAAAGAGATGGGTATAAAAACCGTAGAAAAAAATTTGATTGAAATAAAAAATAATTATATAAGACATGATGCAAAATATATATCTAACATAGTTATTGAGTTAGCCCTAAATCATAATTACAACAAAAGTTAGTAAAAAAGGATTTTAAAAAAAAGTGTAGAAATCCTTATCATTATGTTAGTTTTAAGGAGTGAACATCGATGAGAGAAGAGGTTAGTGCTGGTGGTGTAGTCCTGTTTGGCAATACGATTCTTTTACTAAGGAAGTTCAATGGAGATTGGGTGCTACCCAAAGGAAAAGTAGAAGAAGGGGAAAATAACCAAGAGGCAGCATTACGTGAAGTAAGCGAAGAAACTGGAGTAAAAGCAGATATATTGAAATATTTAGGTGAAATACACTATACATTCAAAGAAAACTGGGATGAAAATAGAGCAGTTCATAAAACAGTTTTTTGGTACTTAATGCAAGCAAAAAATATGGATACTATTCCACAAAAAGAGGAAGGCTTTATTGATGCTAAATTTATCCATCTAGATAGAGTGGTAGACCTAGCTAGGTATGATGATGAAAAGGAAATAATAAAGGTTGCCTTGCAGGAAATAAAAAAAAGGTTAAAGAAAAATTAGTTAATGGGTGATATATATGTCTTTTTCAACTGAAACCAAAAATGAACTAGCGAGAATTGTATCTGAGAATGAATGTTGTAATATAGCTGAACTGTCAGCTCTAGTTAAATCAGGGGGAAGTATACAAATTGTTGGATATAAAAAACTAAATTTAAAAATAACAACAGAATTAAACTCAATAGCCCGTAAAGTCTTTAAGTTATTAAAAAAGAATTTCAGCATAAATACTACAATTTCTGTAAATAAAAATCAAATGTTAAAGAGAAATAATAGTTATGTATTAATGGTAACAAGTGAAATGGGTTCAGAAATGTTATTAAAAAAATTAGGTGTATTGGAAGAAAAAGAGGGATTTTTTACTATAAATAGAGTTCCAGAAAGTTTGGTTAAACATGAGGGATGTAAAAGAGCTTTTATAAGAGGAGCTTTTCTTGGTGGAGGTTCTATAAGTGATCCAGAAAAAAACTATCATATGGAATTTGTAACTAACAATGAGGATTTTGCAGATTCATTAAAAGAACTTATAAATTCTTTAGGCTTTAATAGTAAAATTGTGGCTAGAAAAAATAATTATGTTGTTTATCTTAAAGAGAGTGAACAAATATCCGATTTATTAAGTATTATAGGAGGACACCACGCTCTTTTAAGTCTCCAAAATACTAAAATAGTAAAAGAAATGAGAAATAATGTAAACAGAATAGTAAATTGCGAGACAGCTAACCTTTCTAAAACAGTAAATGCAGCCGTAAGACAAGTAGAAAATATTAGACTAATACAAGAAACTATAGGGATTAGTAGCTTACCAGAAAATTTACAAGAAATAGCCAAGATTAGAATTGAGTATGAAGATATGACTCTCAAGGAGCTTGGAGAGATGTTAGACCCGCCAATAGGAAAATCTGGTGTCAATCATAGACTTAGAAAAATAGAAGAAATCGCAACAGACTTGAAAAAAAAATCATTATAATAAATTTGAGGGGACAATCTCAAAATAAGAATTAATTTCAACATATAGGGTTATAGGTGGAAGTTAATTCCTATTTTGAGATAAAAGTCTCTGTTTTTGTTTTAAGACATGTATTTGTGGTAAAATTAAATTTATAAAACAGGAGGTGATTTAATGGAAAAAGATTTTGCTCATCTTCATGTACATACCGAGTATAGTTTACTTGATGGATTTTCGAGGGTGAAAAAACTTATAAAAAGAGCTAAAGAATTAAATATGAGTTCAATTGCTATTACTGACCATGGCTGTATGTTTGGTGTTATAGATTTTTATAAAACAGCTATAAAAGAAGGAATAAAACCAATTATAGGGTGTGAAGTTTATACAGCTGCACGTGGATTAAGAGATAAAGACCCTAATTATGATAAATATCAAGGACATTTAGTTTTGTTAGCTAAGAATATGGAAGGCTATAAAAATTTGATAAAAATAGTCTCAACTTCATATGTAGAAGGCTTCTACTATAAGCCTAGAGTCGATATGGAAGAACTTAGAAAGCATTGTGAAGGGGTTGTAGCACTTTCTGCATGTCTTGCAGGAGATGTTGCACGTGCTTTGATGAATAGAAATTATGAAAAAGCAAAAAAGTTTGCCATTGATTACAAAGATATATTTGGTGAAGAAAATTTCTTTTTAGAAATTCAAGACCATAATTTACCAGAACAGAGAGAAGTGAATTCTGGATTAGTGAAATTATCAAAAGAGACTGGTATTCCACTAGTTGCTACTAATGATGTTCACTATGTAAATAAAGAAGATTCAAAAATACATGATGTTCTTATGTGTATTCAAATGGGTAAAACAGTAAATGACCCAAATAGAATGAGATTTGGAAGTGATGAGTTTTATCTGAAATCAAGAGAAGAAATGGAAGAGTTATTCCCATATGCACTAGAGGCTATTGATAATACTGTAAAAATAGCCGATATGTGTAATGTAGAGTTTGATTTTAATACTATACATCTTCCTAAATATGATGTTCCAGATGGATATACACCAGAAACTTATTTAAGAGAATTGTGTTTTAATGGATTAAAAGAAAGATATGATAATCCTGATAGTGAGATACTAGATAGATTAAACTATGAATTAGATGTAATTGAAAAAATGGGTTATGTGGAATACTTTTTAATAGTTTGGGACTTTATAAATTTCTCTAAAGAAAATAATATTATAGTAGGACCAGGTAGAGGTAGTGCGGCAGGTTCAATAGTAGCATATACACTTAAGATAACTGATATAGACCCAATAAAATATTCTCTCCTATTTGAACGTTTTCTAAATCCAGAACGTATATCTATGCCAGATATAGATATAGATTTTTGCTATGAAAGAAGAGAAGAAGTTATAGACTATGTAAAGCGAAAATATGGTGATGACCATGTTGCACAAATAATAACTTTTGGAACAATGGGTGCAAAAGCCGCAATAAGAGATGTTGGAAGAGTATTAGATATAGGCTACAATAAGGTTGATAAGATAGCTAAAGAAATACCATTTGCTTTAGGAATGACTATAGATAAGGCATTAGATACAAATCCAAACCTTAAGGATTTATATGACCAAGACCCTGAAACAAAAGAGATAATCAATATATCAAAGCAAATAGAGGGAATGTTAAGACATGCTTCCACTCATGCAGCAGGAGTTGTTATATCCAAAAATCCTGTAGATGAGTATGTACCTCTGTACAAGCATCAAGATGCAATCACAACTCAATTTACTATGACAACACTTGAAGAACTTGGTCTTTTAAAGATGGACTTTCTTGGATTAAGAACACTTACAGTTATAAGAGATGCACTTGATTTAATAGAAAAGAATAGAACAATAAAAAATTACACTGAAAATATAGATTTTTCAAAGATGGACTATGATGATCCAAAGGTATATGAAATGCTTTCATCTGGAAATACTTTAGGAGTGTTTCAGTTGGAAAGTGCTGGTATGAGGAGTTTTATGAAACAACTGAAACCAGATAATTTTGAAGATATTGTAGCGGGAATATCCCTATTTAGACCAGGTCCAATGGACTCTATACCTGCGTATATAAAAAATAAAAGTAATCCAAAAGATGTAACATACTTACATGAGAAATTAAAACCAATAATGGAAGTTACATATGGATGTTTGGTATATCAAGAACAAGTTATGCAAGTTGTTAGAGATTTAGGTGGATATAGTTATGGTCGTAGTGACTTGGTTAGAAGAGCCATGAGTAAGAAAAAAATGGATGTAATGGAAGAAGAAAGACAATATTTTATTCATGGGAAATTTGATGAAGATGGCAACATAGAAATTGCAGGGTGTGTTAGAAATGGTGTAGAAGAGGAAATAGCCAATAAAATATTTGATGACATGATAGATTTTGCTCGTTATGCATTTAATAAATCACATGCAGCTGCATATGGAGTTTTAGCATATGAGACAGCTTATTTAAAAACATATTATCCTGTTGAGTTTATGGCAGCTTTAATAACTAGTGTTATGGGAAATACTGATAAGGTAGTTGAATATATAAGAGAATGTAAAGCATTAGATATAGATGTGTTGCCACCAGACATAAATAAAAGTTTTTCAAAATTCTCGGTTGAAGGTGACAACATAAGATTTGGTCTGGCTGCTGTAAAAAATGTTGGTGTAAATATAATAAATAATATAATTGATGAGAGAGAGTCTAAGGGATTATTTATAGACTTAGTTGATTTAGTTAAGAGATTAGACCAAAAAGATACAAATAAAAGAGTAATAGAAAGCTTAATAAAATGTGGAGCTTTTGATAATATAAGTGAAAATAGAGCTAGTCTGATGGCTGGTTATGAAACTTTATTAGAAAGTGTTTCTATGGACAGAAAGAAAAATGTTCAAGGTCAAATTTCATTATTTGATGCTTTTGGAGATAGTGAAGAAGATAGTGACTTTCAACAAATATATAATTTACCTAAAAGACCAGAATATGAAGAAAGAGAGAAACTTAATCTTGAAAAAGAAGTTCTGGGAATGTATGTAAGTGGGCATCCTTTATCGCAATTTGAAAAAGAATTACAAGAAAAAACATCTATAGATAATGGAAAGTTAAATTCATTAAAAGAGGATGAAGAGTCATATATACAAATGAATGAAACTGATGCAATAATGGGTGGAATGATTGTAAATAAAACGATAAAAACCACAAAAAGAAATGAAATTATGGCATTTATTGAGTTAGAAGATTTATATGGTGCTATAGAAATAATAGTTTTTCCTCAGTTATTACAAAAATATAATGTTATTTTAAACGAAGATAATATAATTTATGTAAAAGGAACATTAAGTATAAAAGAAGGCGAAAATGCAAAACTTATAGCTAGAGAAATAAAAGATATAAAAGACAATACTGACTTTGAAGCTAAAAAATATAATTCAGTAAGAACTAAAAATGTACAAAATGTGAAGTTAGAAAGTGGAAAAAAACTGTATTTAAAAATAGATAGTATGTCTGACACAGATACAACTTACAATATTATAGAAATAGCAAAGCAATATCCAGGCAATGACAGTATATACTTATATCCTATGGATGAAAATATAAATGGTAAGCGCAAAGCATATAAAATGACAGGAGTATCCACCTTTATATGTGATGAATTTATAAACAATTTAGAAAGATTACTTCCTAAGGATAACATAAAGATAAAAGCTTAATTTTTTGGATAAAAATCTAAATATATTATAATAATATGAAAAATATTGTCCGTTTTGTGATATAATATCACAAAATGGACATTTAAGGACATTTAATTTTTTTAGTCTTGATGGGATTGAAAAATGATATAGGGACGAAAAAAGTCCATTAAGATGTGATAAGAATGATTATAATAAAAATTTGACATAAAATCCAAGGAGGTAAAAAATGAAAACTATAGGATTACTAACAAGTGGAGGAGATGCTCCAGGAATGAATGCTGCAATTAGAGCGGTTGTAAGGTCAGCAATATATTATGGATGCAAAGTATATGGAATCAATAGAGGATATAAGGGATTGTTGGAAGAAGATTTAACTGAAATGAACTTATCTTCTGTTGGGGATATTATACACAGAGGAGGAACTATATTAAAATCTTCTAGATGTGAAGAATTCAAAACAGAAGAAGGTAGATTAAAGGCAGTAAAAATTCTTAAAAAGTATAAAATTGACTGCTTAGTAGTAATTGGAGGAGACGGTTCATTTACAGGAGCTCAAAAACTTAGTGACTTAGGATTTCCAGCTATAGGTATACCAGGAACTATAGATAATGACTTAGCATATACAGATTATACTATAGGATTTGACACTGCAATGAATACTATTATAGATGCTATAGGTAAAATAAGAGATACATCATCATCTCATGAAAGAGTTAATATAGTAGAAGTTATGGGAAGACACTGTGGAGATTTAGCCTTATATGCAGGTCTTGCAGGAGGAGCTGAAACTATAATAGTACCAGAAGTAGAGGTTAAAGTAGATGAAGTTGCTTTAAGATTAAAGACAACTCAAAAAAGAGGCAAGAGACATAGTATAATCGTGTTGGCAGAAGGAGTTGGAAGTGCTAGCGATTTAGAGAAGGAACTTAAAAAAGAATCAGGAGCAGATTTAAGAGTAACTGTATTAGGTCATGTTCAAAGAGGAGGAAGTCCAACTGTATTTGATAGAATACTAGCAAGCAGACTTGGTGTAAGAGCTGTAGAATTACTACTAGATGGAAAGTCAGCTAGAGTTGTCGGAATAAAAGAAAACAAAATAATTGACTTAGAAATAAGTGAAGCTTTATCTCAAAAGAAGGTTTTTGATAAAGAAGCTTATGAAATGGCAAAAATATTATCTATATAAATCTTAGTATTTAAAATAAATCTGTGAAATAATATTTCAGGAGGAGCAAATATGTTAAATAATGTAAAGAAAACAAAAATTGTTTGTACGCTAGGGCCAGCATCACAAAGTGAAGAAGTTTTAACTCAACTTATGCAAAATGGTCTAAATGTGTGCAGATTTAACTTTTCCCATGGTTCACATGAAGAACACAAGGAAAGAATAGATATGGCAAAAAAAGTTAGAGAAAAACTAAATAAACCAGTTGCTATATTATTAGACACTAAAGGTCCAGAAATTAGAACAGGTAATTTTGCAGACCCAGAGGTATCTTTAGAAGAAGGACAAAAATTTACTATAACTATGAAAGATGTTGTAGGAACTAAAGAAATATGTACAGTAAGTTATAAGGGTCTTGCTGAAGATGTTAAAGTAGGAGATTCTATACTAATAGATGATGGATTAGTTGGTTTAAGAGTAAAAGAAATAAATGGCGAAGATATAGTATGTATCGTTGAAAATTCTGGAATAGTAAAAAATCATAAAGGTGTAAATGTGCCTGGTGTAAAAATAAATTTACCAGCAATAACTCCTAAAGATATAAGCGACATAGAATTTGGAATAAGCCAAGGTATAGACTATATAGCTGCCTCATTTGTAAGGAAAGCATCTGATGTACTAGCAATAAGAGAAATTTTAGAAAATAACAATGCAACTGATATACAAATTATATCTAAGATAGAAAATCAAGAAGGTGTAGAAAACTTAGATGAAATATTAAAAGTTTCTGATGGTATAATGGTAGCTAGAGGTGATTTAGGTGTTGAAATACCTACTGAAGAAATGCCAATAGTTCAGAAAATGATGATAAAAAAATGCAATGAATTAGCAAAACCAGTTGTAACTGCTACACAAATGCTTGATTCTATGATAAGAAATCCAAGACCAACAAGAGCAGAAGTTACAGACGTAGCTAATGCTATATATGATGGAACAGATGCAATAATGTTATCTGGAGAAACTGCTGCTGGGAAATATCCTGTAGAAGCTGTAAAAATGATGGCTACAATAGCAAAAAGAACAGAAGAAACTTTGGATTATGATAGATTGTTAAAGGAAAATGGTACTAATAATGTTACAGTAACAGATGCAATAAGTCATGCTACTTGTACAACAGCTGTAGATTTAGATGCATCAGCTATAATAACATCTACTTCCTCAGGTTATACTGCTAGAATGGTGTCTAAATTTAGACCAAAATCTCCAATAATAGCTACTACAAATAATGAAAAAACTATGAATAAACTAGCTCTTACATGGGGAGTTTATCCAGTTAAATCTTCTGTTGCAGGAAATACAGATGAAGTTATAGAAAAAGCAATAGAAGCAGCTAGACAAGCAGATTATATAGATAATGGAGAACTAGTGGTTATAACTGCTGGAGTACCAGTAGGAGTAAGCGGAACTACTAACTTAATAAAGGTTCATGTAATAAGTGAAGAAATTGTTCAAGGTATAGGTGTAGGTAATCAAACAGTAGAAGGTAAAGTTCGTATAATAAAAAATGGAGATACTTGTGTAGACTTCAATAAAGGAGATATATTAGTTTCTACAGCTACTGATGCTGAAATGAACAATTATATAGAGAAAGCAGGAGCTGTAGTAACTGAAAATGGTGGAATGACATCACATACAGCTATCGTAGGAATAAATTTAGATATACCAGTTATTGTGTCTGCAAATGATATAACTAATCTAGTAAAAGATGGAGAAGTTGTAACAGTGGATGCATCAAGAGGTGTAATATATAGAGGTTCAACTAGAGTTTTATAAGAAAATAATAAATTTATTTTGTCAAGGGGCTTTATAAGCTCCTTTTTTTTTGGTAAAATAAAATATTGTAGCTTAGTAAAAAATATAGTTTAGTTAATAGCAAGATTTTAATATATATTTAAAGAAAAGAATTTGTAAGAATTTAAATTTAATATAGTGATTGGAGGGTGATTTATGCTTTCAAAAAACGAGGTGTATATTGTAGATATAGTAGACATTGGACAGGCTGGAGTAGGCGTTGGAAAGTACAATGGTATTACAGTTTTTGTAGAGGGCGGATTAATACAAGATAAAGTTAAAGTTAAAATTAATAAGGTCAAGAAAAATTATGCTGTAGGAGACATTGTTGAAATAATAGAGAAGTCTCCATTTAGAGTAAAAAGAGTGTGTAGTGACAATCTTAAGGATTGTGGAGGGTGCCAAATACAAGATTTAGACTATAATAAACAACTTGAAATGAAAAAAAATGAAGTTAAACAAGTGCTTACAAGAATAGGTAAGTTGGATGATGTGGTAGTTCATGATACTATAGGCATGGAGAAGCCATATAGATATAGAAATAAAGCTCAATTTCCAATACAAAAGAACAATGGAGTTCCTATTATTGGTTTTTACAAAAAGAAGACTCACGATGTAATATCGACAGAAAAATGTGTAATACAACATGAACTAAATGATAAAATTGTTAAGATAATAAAAACGTATATAAGAGCTTATAAGGTAAGCATATATGATGAAAAGTCTCAGACTGGAGTAATTAGACATTTGGTGACAAAAATTGGATTTACAACTAAAGAAGTAATGGTTGTATTAGTTGCTAATGGAAACAGACTTCCATATCTTAAAGAATTAGCTTCAGTATTAGAGGAAAATATACCTGGATTTAAGACTTTAGTTGTAAATATAAATGAAAAAAATACAAATGCCATTCTTGGAAAAGAGAATATAGTTGTGTATGGAGATGGTAAAATAAATGATTATATAGGAGATTTAGTATTTGAGATTTCTCCATTGTCATTTTTCCAAGTAAATCCTATACAAACTAAGGTATTATATAATAAAGCTCTTGAATATGCAGATTTAAAGGATACTGATACTGTTTTTGATATTTATTGTGGTATAGGTACAATATCTTTATTTTTAGCGCAAAAGGCTAAAAAAGTTTATGGAATAGAAATTATAGAAGATGCTATAAAAGATGCTAAGGTAAATGCTAGATTAAACAATATACATAATGCTGAATTCTATGTGGGTAAGGCAGAAGAGGTTGTTCCTAAGATGTATAGTGAGGGTAAGACTGCTAATGTTGTAGTTGTAGACCCACCTAGAAAGGGTTGTGACGAAAAGGTTTTAGATACAATTGTTTCAATGAATCCTGAGAGAATTGTTTATGTTTCTTGTAATCCTTCTACTTTAGCAAGGGATTTAAATTATCTAAATATGCATGGATTTAAATGTATTGAGGCACAACCTGTAGATATGTTCCCTCATTCTACACATGTGGAAACTGTAGCTAAGATAATCAAGCAATAGTAATGTATATATTAAGATTTAAACAATAAAACAGGAAAGGCTCTTTAGGCTCTCTGTGATAAGGATGTTTACAAACCAAGTAACAGCAAGGCATACAGCCAAACGGTTCCAAGTAAATTGTAAGCATCCATTTCACACAAAACCAAAAAGCCATTGAAACTATCTTTACAGACGGTTCCAATGGCTTTTTGCTGCACTATTGCCGGATAAATCACTTTAAATCGTTAAATCTTTGTCTGGGATTCCGGTCTGGACGCGCAAGCATTTATCGCTTACCATAATAGGTGAAGGAGGCGAGATAATGCAACAGACGATTGAATTGCTTTATAATGGGGATATTTGCCCAGGCGAGCGGACGAGGATTCGACTTGGCGGATATAAAGCCGCAAGAGAGATTGCCATGAAGGCTCACGATGCCCTTGAGGATAAGCTCTATGCGAACCAATGAAAGCGGAGCTCGATGAGTTTCTTTCCAAAGATTCCGATGCGACTTCCATGTATGCTACACAGTCTTTTATTGATGGCTTCAAGCTGGGGGCAAAGCTGATGTTAGAGATTTTGGAGGTGGGCGATGATGATTGACTTGGAATATATTGGTATTAATGGGTTGCTTTATTCGAACATTGAAACTGGAATGGAAAACATAGAAAACGATTTAAGTAAATATGGTTTATTTCGATTACGGTATCTACATAAGTATAAGTTTGGGATGTATCGGGAATTGTTTTTGACAGGCAGACTGGCTCACAGCCCACCCAATGCCCCTTGAGGATACGATGGAGCGCATTCGGCTACGGACACAGGCACAGACGATAGCCGATGAAATTGTGTTTGCAGAACTGATTTACACTTAAAAACAGCCGCTGCACTAACAGTAAAAAGTTGGTGTGGCGGCTTGTTTGTGTAGATTATCTCGATACTCTCGAAAAGCAGCCAACGAGAGTGGCACACAGCAAATTGCTCATAATATGATTATAGCATCATCATTCGCTCAATTCCAATGCCGCTAATAAGCAATCTCTCTCGCTTATTGCATAACATCTGTTGCGTCCAATCAACAAACCCACCATCACCAATTTCAAGGGTTTCACCGTCTTTTTCCATATAAATCTTAAAATTGATTCCTTTGTAATAATTATTATCCTCATGGTCTAAATCAAAATCAAACGGTGTATCAGGTAGCTCGGTTTGTATCAGTTCTGACATTCTCTGAAAAAATCCATCGGTATCGGTATAGCCACCACGCTTTCTAAGAGTGACCGACATTTTTGCATGATACTTTTCGAGTAACAGTAGCTTATAATACTCAAGCTGCTTTAAAAGTATTTCTTTCTCACTCAAATAAGAGCCAGTGTCTTTAGCTGTCGATACAATGCAAAATATCCCGAAGTGAGCAAAATGATTTTTGCTTAAAAGAGGTTGAGTTCTCGTCGTTCTTGCAGTTGTGCAAAAGTGCGCGGAAGTAGAATTATCAAGTGCTTTATTTTTTATTTTATCCGCAATTATGGTTGCGAGCATATTTGTTGGGTCAGCAAGTACTTCTGTTCCACGAAGTGCACTGACTATATTGTTTTGATCCACACAGCCAAATGTAGAGCAGTTACCAAACGGTGCAACGGGAGAAAGCATAACGCTTTTAATACCAACACTTTTTGCAAGCTCTAATAGCATAATTTCATACTTGTGATAATCTATGGCATCGCAACCGCTCGGAACGCAAAAACGGTTTAGCGCATAGCTTTTCAGCATATTTGGAGGAGATATATTTTTTTGCTTCATTATCTCAAGCAGCAATGTATTCAGGTCAGATTGTGACAACGAAGCCATTTTCTCCGTTAATTCTGGATTACCAATCTTATTTAATATTCGGTTTGTTATCTCATTCACTTTTTTCACCACATTTCGTATCAATCATATATTCTTCAAGGTATAATTTGCGTCCATCCAGTGTTATTACTTCTTTCTCGCTGGATAGCACACCCCCAAAATAGAGCGGTATTTTTTTGCTTGCAATATTTCGTTTGTCAACAGGATAGAGCAGCTTTTTAATACCCATATTTTCGGCATACTCGATCAGTCCACCAATAGCTTCTCTGCCATAATAATTACCATGAGCTGATATTTTTGTCCAGATGCCAAGTTCAGGAATTTCACCTTTTAATTTGTGCAAACCGCATGTTCCTAAAAACTCACCCGTATCCGAAAGTGTAATCACATACACAAAATCAGTGCCATCAATGCGTTGTTTCGTGAAATTTTCAATAACACTTTCAGTTTCGCTTATTTTATTCGCAGGACAAGGAAACATGTATGTTGTTACCTCATTTGAGAAGTTAGCGAAAATGTCGTGTTTATGCTTTTTTTCAACAGGCAAAAGTACTAACCGTTTCGTTTGAATGTTCATAAGTTTGACCTCGTCTAATATAAATTGAACCCATCCCGCCGCTACCACCAAATCGCAGGAGGGTATCTTTCTAATTCAGTATACCAAAAATATCGTCTAAAAGAAATACAAAAGTCATTGCAATTCAAGCCTTTTAGCAAATTCCGTTTCTGAAATTCCCCCCGCCACATACTGCCGCCTTGCTTCTTTCGCCGTTTCCGCCCAAAAAGTGAACGCTTTTCGTGCCGCACCAATCTTATCGTCGGCGGGCATTTCTTTGGCTTCATCCCGCATCATCTTAGCGTAATGCGCCTTGTAAATCCGCTCATAATCGAGCAGCGGTGCATCCTCCGCCAGCTTTTTCAGATACTCCGCTTTGTTGCCGATTGCCTTACATGTGAGTCCGTTTTCTGCCGTTCGGTCACAGTAAAAGGTTTCGTGCTTGGATTTGAGAACGAAATATCGGCCGCAGTTGCGGCACTTTCGCACACGCAAACCCTGCTTGAGTAATTCTGTAAATTCAAAATACAGAAATTCATTGAGGCTTTGTAGAATGGTGAAGCTCACAATATTTGCGCCCTTGGGGTTCAGCTTGTCGATTGCGGCAAGCTGTTCTTTTTTGTCTGCAAGCTCCATTTTGTCTATGGCTTCAAAATCAGCTTTGCCGTTTTTGGTAGGCGCAATCGCCGTGCCGGTCAGTAAGGTAATAAAGCATATAGTCTTGATGCAATGCGGTAAATGCCATAAATCGTCCGCAAAGGCAGAAATCGACGCCGAGCAGGATAAGCTGCTCAACGCCGACCGCTTTCTGAAAATCGTGGAAAAGTACACTGATATTCGGGAGCTGACGTCCGAACTCGTGCGAGAGTTTATCGAAAAAATCGTTGTTTATGAGCGCAGCGAGCCACGGAAGAAGAAAAATTACACCCAGCAGGTTGAGGTCTATTTCAACTTTGTCGGCAGAGTTTAGAACAGAGAAAAGCCGTAGGATACTCGCTGTGTATCCTACGGCTTTTCTCAAGGATGGAAAACATCCTTATCGGGCAGAGCCATTAGGGAGCCTTTTTTTCTATTTCATAATTCAATAATGAACAAAATTAAAATTCTGTTTTTTAATAATGAACATACATTGTAATTATTATTATCTGCAAGTATGATATTTCTAGGAGGATTACTAAAGATGCAAATAAAAAAAGAAGAAATAGAAAAGAAAATTGCAGAAGTTGCAACAAACGAATTTTTAAAAAAAGGTTATGAAAATTCTTCTATGAGAACTATAGCGAAAAAAGCTCATACGTCTATTGGAAATATGTATCATTAAGTAAACTGTTTTTTGACCGATTAACAGGTAATAAAAAGATTACGATGCTTGAAGGTGCAGGGCATTTTCCAATAGAAGAAAATGGATTGAATAAAATGAGTAGTACTTGTATTATATTTTTGGAACAATGTTATGAAATAACAAATTTATAGAATTATCTTTATGTATTGCCATAAGGAAAAATATAAAAAATACTTATTATAAAAAATTAATATTAAGTGAATATTAGATTTGAAAAGACTCCTAAATGCTATAGAATAAAGAAATGAGACAAACCTAAATATATGAGTATGTTAAACTACACTTGAATATAAAAATATTTTATAGTAAAGTATCAGTAATAATATTAGTGAATGAGTGTCTTGCTCAGCATTTATAGATAACTAACATATGACAACAAATAATAATATTATTACATATTACTTTGTTAAATTGTGGTGTAGTGGGCTTTAATTTGCTATACCTTTATTAATTTTACATAGAGTTATTTTGAATATAATTATGTTGAAATAGAAAAGATTAAATTTTCCAGTCTACAGGAGTTTTCTATTTTTGTGTAGGTAAATATGTATATCACATAAAAAGTTAGATATAAATACCTGTGGAATTTTTTTGTAGTAAACACAAGATATGGAGGATTCAAAAAGGAATTATCCAAATAGAAAGCGAACTTATTATCAGGATAACACCTGTCTAGATAATTTTATTTGCACGAAGTGTGCTTGCTTTGTAGTTTCAGAAGGCTCTGGGATACAACATAGAAATCACTGTACTCATTGCCTACACAGTTTCATGTGGATATTATTCCTAGTGACCGTGCCACAGATTGTGATGGTAATATGGAACACATTGGAGTATGGGTGAGAAAAAATGGTGAGTGGGCAACTATTTGGCAGAGAAGGAAAAGAAATTCAAAAACATTACAAAAACAAATAAAATCATTAAAAAATATTCTAAAAATAAATAAGATATTTCAAACCTGAGTGCAGTTGTTTTGCCATATTTATTCATTTGTTGATGGATTGAAAGGCTGCTTATTTATTGAAGTTCTAGTTATCAGATAGTCAGATGAACAGATACAGAGCCGATAAACTTGTTGGCGATAGCAGTATATCGGCTCTGTGTCTGTGTACTTTTTATGTTCCTTTAGCATTCATATTACAAATACATCAAATAATACTGCTTAAAACCAACTAAAATTTCCTTTGTTGTTTCTCTTTGTATAATATAGAGCATAATCAGATTGTTTATATAAAGATTGAAACGTATCTAAGTTGCTTTCTAGTCTTGATATGCCTATAGAGCAAGAATTGATATCAGAACATAACTTTGCAACTTTTTTTGCTTTATTTTCAACATCTTCCTTAGACTGATTGATATATTCAAATACAGCAAATTCATCTCCTCCAAGTCTTCCAATAATAGCATTATTGGTAAACACTTTAGTCAAAACATTAGCAAATTGTATTAATATTTCATCTCCTCTAATATGACCAAATATATCATTTATTTGCTTAAAATTATCTAAATCAAAAATATAAAAATACCCACATGAAGTAGTTTCTAGCATTTCTTTTATATGTACTTCAAAAAAATGACGATTATATAATCCAGTCATAAGGTCTTTTTCTGATTTCAACTTAAATTCATTAGCCATAGCTAGAGCTTCTTTTGCTTTTTCAGTTATTGTTTTAGGATAGTATTCATCTTTTACCTGATCAAAGTTTGGAATAGAATGGTGTATATGGAGCAGTGTGATTTTACCATCTATAACTTTATATACCATAGTAAATCGAGTATCCATTTCTACATATATGTCTCTTTCTAAGTACTCTTCTTCTATTACCCATAGAGTTCCATATACTATAAAAGTTTCATTTGTAACTTTAGTACATGAGTACCACTCATCTATAATTTTAAAATTTATTTCTTCTGATTCTATTTGGTCTTTTTCAAGATTTATAATGAAGTTCTCTAATGATGTATAGAATTCATGTTTTCCTGTTCCAAACAATGTAAAATTATCATCTAATAAAGACATGATAAATTGTAAGCCATCCTCGTCTGGATTTAAAATATAAATGTGCCAGATTTTCTTTGATAAATCACATAATTGTTCTTGTATTGTATTATTTTCCATAGAGTAACCCCTTAAGATTTGTAGTTTATAATTCTTTTAGTTAGTACTATTTATTTGGATGCTTGTTACAATATTATAATATAGAATTAAAAAAATTGCATCTGACTTGTACAATAGTGTACTTTATAAGAAGAAGCATAGGGTAATCATCTCTAATGTAAATAATGTATTTTTAAATTTTGCTTAAAGCAATTAATGAAATTTAATTTCAATTGTAAAGAAATAAAATAAATTTAAATATATGAGCATCTTAAATTATACTTGAATATAAAAAAATTTTATGGTAAACTATCAGCAATAATATTAGTAAAGGAGTGTCTTGCTTGATGTCGGAGTTATATATAATGGTAACCAACAAGTAAATAGTTGGAGACGCATAGGTATTCTGTTTAATCAGAATTTTTAAGTGTATTTTTGATACATTTAATTGTTGTGTCTTGTTCTGCCTTTATAGATAACTAACATATGACAACAAATAATAATATTATTATATATTACTTTGTTAAATTGTGGTGTAGTGGGCTTTAATCTGCTACACCTTTATTAATTTTACATAGTGTTATTTTGAATATAATTATGTTGAAATAGAAAAGGTTAAATTTTCTAGTCCACAGGAGTTTTCTGTTTTTGTGTAGGTAAATATGTATACCACATAAAAAGGCAGATATGAATACCTGTGGACTTTTTTTGTAGAAAATACAAGATATGGAGGCAATAAAAATGAGTATTATTGAGCTTAATGAACTGACTAAATCTTATAGGAGATTTGAGAAAGAACCAGGATTTATGGGAAGCATAAAATCTTTATTTAATAGAAAATATACAGAAAAAACAGCTATATCATCCCTTAATTTAAAAATAGAGGAAGGAGAATTTGTTGGATTAATAGGTAAAAATGGAGCTGGAAAAACAACTCTTGTCAAAATAATGACTGGAATTATTGCTCCATCTTCTGGAAAAATTTCTGTCATGGGTTATTATCCAAATAAGTTAGAAAATAACTTTAAAAAACAATATGCTGTTGTTATGGGGCAAAAAAGTCAGCTATTTTTTGAATTGACGCCAGCAGATACATTTCTTTTATTTAAAGAGTTATATGATATATCTGATGAAGAGTATAAAAAGAATTTGGATTATTTTATAGAGTTGTTTGAAGTATCTGATTATCTAAATGTTCAAGTTAGAACACTTTCTTTAGGAGAAAGAATGAAAATGGAGCTTATTGTAGCACTTCTTCATAATCCTAAAATTTTATTTTTAGATGAACCAACAATAGGTCTAGATGCAGTGGCACAAAAACAAATTAGGTATTTTCTGAAAGAAGTAAATAAGAAAAAAGGTACTACAATAATGCTTACCTCTCATTATATGGAGGATATAAAGAGCCTTTGTAGTCGAAGTATTGTCATAGAAAATAGTCATAAAATATATGATGGCTCTACAGATGAATTATTTAATCATTTTCAAAAATATAAGAAAATAACAGTTAGCTTCACTGATGAAACTAAAATTTTATTTCCAAAAGACTATAAGATTATTGAGCAAACAAAACATAAAACATCAGTAATTGTACCAAAAGAAAAAGGTAATGAAACTGTTAAATGGATTTTTGATAAGTATGATGTTGAGGATGTAACAATTGAAGAAGAAGATATAGGGAATGTTGTAGAACGAATATACAAAGAAGGATGTGAAGAGTATTATGAACAACTATAATGAAGCATATTCAAGACAATCATTGTTTTATAGATTTAAACAAAATATAAGAAAGTACTATGAAATAGCTAAAATTAATTTCAAAGTACAACTTATTTGGAGGTTTGATGTAGTAGTTAACATGATGTTTACTATTATAAAAATTTTATTTGCTTATATTTTGTGGAAGGCAATTTTTGGTGAAAATGACATAGTTTCTGGCTTTACATTTAATTCAATGTTGTCCTATTATATAATAAGTTCATTTTTATCAGGTATTGATATGTCAAGAAGTACAAGTGAGGAGATATGCAATCGTGTAAAGTTGGGTACATTTTCAAAATACATTATTATTCCGATTGGTGCACAAAATTATTTTTTTGCTAAAAATTTTGGAATGACCTTTTTTTACTTAGTATTTAATATGATTTCTGCTTTTGTATGGATTTTTATATTTAAAATAGATTTTGCTTTTACATCAAATCCAATACAAATTTTAATTTCAATTTTGATGATTTTCTTAGGGCTTATTTTTATGATGCAGCTTCATTTCTTTATTGGAATTTTATCATTTAAATTTCTAGAGATTGGTTTTTTTAGAATGATAATCGATAATATAACTGAATTTGTTACAGGAACAATGATACCGCTTGTTCTTTTGCCAGAAGTTGTAGTAAATGTTATGAAATTGTTTCCATTTTATTACACAACCTATTTACCATCTATGTTATTAATAGGTAGAAATAGTAATGATGCAGTACAAGGACTGATTATTATAGCCTTATGGGTTTTATTCTTCTTTATAGTAAATAAAATTGTCTATAAGAAGATGAGAACACTATTTGATGGGGTGGGGATATAATGAAAAAAAAATTTAAAATAATATTTATGTTACTAAAAATGAAATTATCAAAAATGATGGTGTTTAGATTTGATTTTTTTGGAGCATTTTTTGTAGATAGTTCATTATTTATATTACAATTGTTAATGTTTAATGGCATTTACTCTCATGTAGATTCAATAGGAGGTTGGCTGCGTGGAGAGATGATAATATTTATAGGAACTTTTTCATTAATAAATGCTATAAATATGACCATTTTCTGTTTTGGAATTTATGATATTCCACGCAAAATTCAAGAAGGAGAATTAGATTATTATATTACGAAGCCAATAGACCCATTGTTTAGATTGACATTTGAGAATATTAATATCGGTTCATCACCTTTAATTTTGGCAAGTATACTTATAGTTGTATATGGAGTATCTGGATTAAATTCAGAAATAAATTTTGCTATGGTACTGGCATATACATGTATGGTGTTATTGATGACATTGCTTTTTTATGATGTGTGTATTATATTTCGGACAATTCCATTTTTTGTTATATCATCCTCTGCTATAATGAGATTGGAAGATAATTTACTACCAATGAATATGAAAATTCCAGGTGTAATTTATGAAGGTATTTTTAAGCTACTATTTTATTTGATTTTACCATATGGAATTATGTCAACAATCCCAACTCAAATTTTGTCTGGGACATTAACAATAAAAGGATTAATCTACTCAATTAGTATTGTATTTGTATTTACAGTATTTATGTGGAGGTTTTGGAAATTAGGACTGAAACATTATAAAAGTGCAAGTAGTTAATAAATTTTCAGTTTAGAGGTGGCAAGGAATGAAAAATATAGCAAATATTATTACTATACTTAGAATCATTTTATCAATAGCTTTGCTCAAAATAGATATGTTTTCTTCTTTATTTTTTACAGTCTATAGTATGTGTGGAGTAAGTGATTTTCTTGATGGATATATAGCTAGAAAAATGAATATAGAAAGTAAGCTTGGCTCAAGGCTTGATAGTATGGCTGATATATGTTTAGTAATATCAATGTTTATTATTATGCTTCCAGTGATAAATATTTCAAATTATATAGTATTATGGATATTAATAATTGTCCTTGTTCGAATTACATCAATAATTATAGTGATTCGTAAATACAACACATTTGCTATATTACATACATATGGAAATAAATTATCTGGGTTTATGTTATTCTGTTTGCCTTTAGTTTATAATATTATGAATACAAATTTACTTGCAAGTATAGTTTGTGTTGTAGCAAGTATCTCAGCCACTGAAGAAGTAATAATACATATATTATCTAAAGAGTTAAAAATAGATATTAGTAGTATTATAGAAGTACTTATTTCATAAACCTGTTTCATATGATACTAGACAATAGAAACTAAAATTTATGTAAGTATTGATTAAAAGATGAAAAATAATTAGATTAAAGATTAAGGTATTATACTTATCATATATGATATTATAATAGCAAGATATATTAAAACTCTATTTAAATAATTATATATGATTTTTATGGGATTATATACGATTGTAGATACTATATTTGTATCTAGATTTGTAGATACAAATGCTTTATCTGCAATTAATCTTGTCTGTCCTATTATTAATATTATTGTTGGACTTGGAACCAGGCTTGCTACTGGAGGAAGTGCTATTGTAGCTTGCAAGATGGGGAATGGATATGGATGGAGCAAAGAAAATTTTTACTTTGACTATATTATCTGGAGCTATAATTGGAATACTAATTACCAGTATAGGTTTACATCATCTATGTTTACAGCATTATCTAATGGAAAGATATCTGCAATACTATCTTTTTTACGTACATTTGGTTTTATAACTATAGGTTTATTGACATTACCAAATATCTTGAATATAGATGGAATATGGTTAGCAGTGCCAATTGCTGAGCTTTTAACCTTATTTTTAACAGTTAGTTTTATATATAGATATAAGAATAAGTATAACTATATATAAATACAATAATAAATATAATTAACATATATCTTTTTCGATTGTACATCATTTAGCCCATAAGTAACGATTTTTCATTTATTTATGGGCTTTTATTGTATTCTTTCCTTTGGATTCATTCCTTAATTGACAAGTTTGTTCCTAACAACAGTACGATTTTAACGTTCTTTTAGCATTTTGTTATCCATATACTGAATAATCAAATCAGCACCAAATTCATTACCACCTGCATTTCTAATTTCCTTTTGCATAAGCAATATACTTTGAGCTATAGTCGAATCATTAAGAACAGCTAAGGTAGAATTTTTAAGAATGTCACTTGTAATGTGTTTGTGAGAAATCTTTTTCCCTAAGTTTAAGCGTTCAATTTGCTGTGCGTTAGTTGGTTGGTCACTTATAAACGGAATAACCACCATAGGAACGCCAAAATAAAGAGACTCCATAACACTATTTAAGCCACCATGAGTTATAAAAACACTTGCTTTTTCTAATATTTCAAGCTGTGGTACAAAAGGGAAAATATAAAAATTATTTGGTATCTTACCTAAATCTGATATATTTATTGAATTACCAACAGATATAATGACAGTTACATTTTCATCTTTAAAAGCATTGATACATTTTTTGTAAAATGACATTGCTTTATTTACAATTGTACCTAGAGAAATATAGACCAAATTATTTTTTGATTTTGGCAATATAAATTCATTTTTTTTATTACGTTGATAAATAGAGGTACCCAGAAACTTAAATTTATTTTCTGAAAAATCTTCTGCATATGGTTGGAATTTTTTTACAGTATATACAAGATTAAGTTCTGGAGGATTTTCAGTAATCTCTTTTAACCAAGAATCAGTCTTTAATTTAATTCCCTTTGACACTTTTTTAGTCCATCTACGACATACCCATTCAAAACGAAATACACTTAACACGCCACCCGAATTAATAAATTCTTTCATCAAAACTTTATTAGTAGCTGGTGCAGTAATAATCCTAATAACAGGTTTATTGAATCTCTCTGCTATATGTTTTCCTAGAAAGAAAAAATGCTCATAAATAATTAAATCGAATTCATGTGCTACCTTTATAGAGGCTTGATAGACATTTTTTATTTGAATAGAAAGTTTTTCGTTATCTTCATAATAAAGGAAATCAGCTCCCACTTCTAAGACTTTATCTTTCCATTCTTCAGTTAGTAAGTATGTTACAGAATTACCTCTATTCACTAATTTTTCCACTAACCCAAGGGTAGGGTATACGTGTCCAGAAAAAGGTAAATTTATAAATAAAATTTTCATAATCAAACCTCCTTAAAATGTTTTTATTATATATTCACTTTGTAAATATAAGAGGTGGAACTTTTAACGTTCTACCTAAAAATTCAGAAATAACTGTATGCTGTTTATTTTTATTGGACCTTATTATTAACTAATTTGTAAAATAGTGAAATGCTCTAATGATTTGTAAAATAGCTCTTGCTTAGAGCTAAAATAATGATAAAACATTCCAACTTCTCCATTAACCTTATTTAATATCATGCTAACAGAGATGATTTCATACCCATACTTTAAAAATAATTGAATAGCAGAATCTAGTATTTCTTCTCTTTTCCCTCCTTCTAAAGCAGATTTTCTTGCCATAAAATTAGCATCTTATTCAAATAAACAGAATATTGTTCTGTTTATATTTTATAATACGATTTAGATAAAGTCAATTATAAACAGAATATTGTTCTTATAATATAAAATATTAAAGCTTACACATGTGGAAGTATGATACAAATCTTTAATTATTTATCTTAAAATATTCTAGGTGTTATCATTAAGACTATTAATGTTTTCTTATTAAAGCTATAAAATCTATATAAAATTAATTTTCTAGAGTTCTTAAAAGATTATTACTGCGATTTTAAAGGTGTTACTTTGACTTTTTTAGTGATTGATTTTATCTATTAGAAATGTTACTATTAGTAATATAAAAGGAGAGTAAATAAAATGGACAAAATTATTTTAGGATTACTTATGCTTAAGAAGCTGACAATTTATGAACTGAGAAGTGTCATAGAAATGAATTTCACTTCGATGTGTAGCAACAGTATGGGAAGTATTCAAGCGGCAATAAAAAAGTTGCTTGAAAAGAAGATGATAGTGTATGAAGAGTTTGTTGAAAATAGTGTCAATAAGAAATTTTATTCATTAACGGATGCAGGAAAAGCATGTTTTTTAGAATGGGTAGAGACGTCTATGGTTGCAGGTAAAGTGAAGGATATGGAATTAAGTAAATTATTTTTTATGGGATTTGTTCCAACACAAAAAAGATTGTCACTAATTCAATCTTATATTGTTGACCTCAAAAAGGAAAGAGAGCAGTTGGAGAATATCAAAATACAAGACATCAATGTTGCAAAATTACAGTATATTACCTATCTAGAAGAAAACCAAGAACAGTTTAATCACTTTTTACAAGATACTGAACATTCCAACATACAAAGAGATATTCAAGATATAATTGATTTTGAGTTATTGACCTTAAAGTTTGGAATTGACAGGACAAATTTTGAAATAGCATGGTTTGAAAATTTAAAGAAGAAATTAATTAATGAGTGGCCAAACAATAGTCAGAATCAAGGAAAAGGGGGTAGCTAACATGAAAGGAACTGTAATAATAACTGGAGCTAATTCAGGGATAGGAAAGGCAGCAGTATTTAAGTTTGCATCAGAGGGTTATAGGATTATAATGGCATGTCGTAATATTCAGATTAGTGAACCCGTGTGTCAGGAAATTATAGCTAAAACTAAAAATATTAATGTGGATTTGCTTCAACTAGATATTTCATCGAGACAATCAATTTATAGTTTTTGTGAGACCTATAAAAAAAAATACAATGTATTGGATATCTTAATCCATAATGCTGGACATTTTAAACATGGAGAAAAAAATTTTCAACGAAGTATTGATGGTATAGAATTAACATTTGCTACCAATCTATTTGGGCCAGTTCTTATGACCAATTTATTATTGGATATGCTTGCTAAATCAAAAAATCCTAAAATTCTAAATGTATGTAGTACAAATATAAAGCATTTTTTTGATAAAAGAAGAAAAATTAATTTTGGAGTTTTAAGTGGTGAAACTGTAGAAGATAAAGAATATAATTCTTATAAAATTTATGGAGATTCTAAAATAGCTTTACTTATGGCTACAAGTATGATGAAACAAGAATACAAGCCTTATAATATAAGTGTAAATGCAATTATGGTTCCAGCAACAAAAATGAGTAAAGAAACAATTAAGAAATTTAATTCATATTGGAAAGTACTTGCATTTTTACAAAACATTATTATACCAAAATCAGAAATTATTGGAGAGGCTTACTTTTCGATTTGCACCTCTAATGTTTATACAGGTATGACTGGAAAACTAATAAATCACCAAGGAAAGATTGTTGAAATGGCTAATGACTCAATATCATTTATAAAAAGCATTACAAGCACAGATGCTTATCCACCTTATGTCAATAACAAAGAGACAATAGAGAAAGTATGGACTATATGTAAACAATATGTTGAAACTGCTAAATGTAATTTGCTAACATAACGCATATAATTCATAAGGTTATTATAGCAACAACATAATCTTATTAATATTTCTAAAAGGATGGAGTATTCTTGATAATTCTGTTCAGTTTTTATTTGATTGTTTGAATTAATATGAGAAAAATTACAATTAGCTATAATTTAATTTATAATTGATATGTACTTGATTTTGTTTAATTATTTGAATATACTTTAAGCAGAACGCATAGAGTTAGAGGGTTAGTAGATAAAAGACAATAACTCTTTATTAGGAGTGATTTTACTATGGAAACATACTTTGATAAGAAAATATTACTTGTTGATGATGAAAAAGATATAATAAATTTAATTGAGGAAGTATTGATAAAGGATGGCTTTAAAAATATTGTTAAAGCTTATAATGGCTTAGATGCGATTTCTTTGTGTAAGATAGAATGTCCAGATGTTGTTATTCTCGACATAATGTTACCTGATGTAGATGGCATAGAAGTGTGCAAAAAAATTAGAGAGTTTTCATATTGTTCAATTCTCTTTCTTTCATCAAAAGATGATGATATTGACAAAATACTTGGTCTTAGTAGTGGAGGAGATGATTATATAACAAAGCCATTTAGTCCAAGAGAAGTTGTTTTTAGAGTCAAAGCTCAGTTGCGTAGACAACAATATCAAAGTGTTGTATCATCAGAAAATTCAATAATTAGGTTAGGTAATATTACAGTTGATACAGAAGGATGCCGTGTGTATAAAGATGAAAATGAAATTGAGTTAACAGGTAGAGAATATCAACTTTTAAGTTATATGGCTCAAAATTTAAATAAAATTATAGGAAAAGAAAGTCTTTATGAACAGGTATGGGGTGTATATAGTAGTATATGCGACAATACAATTATGGTACATATAAGACATCTAAGAGAAAAGATTGAAGATAATCCTTCAAATCCTAAAATACTTATAACAGTCAAAGGGCTTGGATATAAGCTTGTGAATAGAGTTGATTAGGATGAATTTTAGTGATTGTTTTTTAGGCACTCATTTATGAGTGCCTATTAATATGCTTATACTTTAGTAAAATATTTACGATTTCAAATTAAATACCTTGTCAATCCAACCTTTATAAAACTTTTCTTCGTGAGAAACTAAAATAATACTTCCCTTAAATTGTTTCAAAGCATTTTGTAAAGCATCTTTTGTTTCTGCATCAAAGTGGTTAGTTGGTTCATCTAAAATCAAGAAATTACAAGGTGACAACATCACACAACATAATTTAACCTTAGACTGTTCACCACCACTTAGTGTGGAAACACTTCTTGAAACATGTTCTTCTTTTACACCACACTTGGCTAAAGAGCGTCTGATTTCCTTTGTGCTTAATTTTGGATATATATCTGCCATTATTTGAAGTGGTGTTTTAATAGGATTTTCCCATTTTAAATCCTGCTCATAATAACCAATTTTTATCTGGTCTGAAAAGAGGAAGCTTCCAGAAATACAAGGGATATCTTTAACCAATGTTTTTAACAAAGTGGATTTACCAATTCCATTAAATCCAGTTATAACTACTTTTTGACCTGCATTAACAGAAAAATTTAATTTTGGTAGTAATGGATAATAGTATCCAACTTCAAGATTAGTTACTGTGAGTGCGTTTTGCACAGATATTTCAATTTCTGCAAATTGGATACATGGTTTTCCTGTAAAGTTAGGAGGAGCTATTCTTTCTATTCTATCCAATTGTTTTTGTCTTCCTCTTGCAATTTTTGAATTTACACCAGCCTTATTTTTACGTATAAATGTTTCTTCTTTTTCTATTTTCTTTTGTTGCGCTTGATATTTTCTAATATAATCCTCTCTTAAGTGTGATTTTTGTTTAAGAAATTCTGAGTATTTTCCATGATACTTTTTAATCATTCCAAATTCTATATCGAGAATACCTGTGGAAATTTTTTCTAGAAAGTCGAAATCATGGGAGACTACAATAAATGCACCTCTAAATGTATTTAGATAATTGGCAAGCCATTCAACATGCTCTTTGTCTAAAAAATTTGTTGGTTCATCTAATAATAAAACTTCATAATTAGAAAGTAGTAATTTTGCCATAATTACTTTTGCTCTTTGACCTCCACTAAGTTCCCCAATAATACGATTCATTCCTATTGAATCTAGTCCAAGACCATTTGCTACCTTATTTATTTCATTGTCTATAGAGTAGAAATCACTTGCTATTAATTGCTCTTGATAAGTTGATGCCTTAATAAGTTGTTGCTCATTTCCAGATATAGAACTTTCTTGATATAGCAAATTCATTTCTTTCTCTATTTTATAGAGGTCTTCAAATGCAGTGTGTAAATACAATGATATTGTTGTATCTCTATTAATATCTGCATATTGGTCCAAATGACCTATTTTGATATTAGGTTGCCACTTAATCTCTCCTGTATCTGGGATAACTTCTCCTAATAAAATTTTAATTAAGGTGCTTTTACCTACACCATTTTGGCCAACCACACCTATATGTTCGCCTTTAAATAAATCAAAGTCAGCTTTTTCGTACAGTGATTTATCCATAAAACATTGTGATAAATTATTTACTTTTAATAAACTCATAATTCAAACTCCTTTTTTACTATAAAAATTTTATGAAAATAAAAAAGCAGAGGAATAGCATTATAAAATGCCGACCTCTGCTTTTGGAAAAACAAAAGGCCATAGATAAGCATTGCTATCTATGGCCATAAAATCTATATATCTATCGGCAAATAGGTAAATTTAAATAAGCATAGCTAAAAAACTACACTAAACCTATATTTGCCGATGAAGATAGAAGCTTTAAGCTTCCAGATTAACCTCTACACAACGCTTCATCATATACATTTGTGTAGAGTTAAGTTTTCTAACAAGTTTAACTAATTTTATATAAATCATAATTATTCACATCCTAATCTCAATATTAATTCTAATTCATTTATATTTAAATTGCACTATTGTACTTTTGATTTTTTTCATTTAATTTAATACATATATCACTAATTATAGCTTAAATCATGTTATCATAATACTTAATTATAGTCAATATAAAAGATATTTTTACACGAGAACTTTTATAATACAATAAGTTTAAGTTATATTATAAAAATAAAGGATATAAATTAATTACAATAAAATAGAAGCTACTTACAAGATTTTAAAAAAGTAAATAGCTTCTTTTATTTGAATATATTTTAAAATATTTATATATTATATAAATATTTAAATTATAGCAATTCTCCATATTTTTTTATAAAGATTTTTTTTATCATAGTTACCAATACCATATAAGATAAGATAGTAAAAATTAACCCTATAAAATAGATATTTGGTAGTGGAATCATACCAATAGCATTTCCAAATGATGTATAAGGTATAATAGTTCCAATTGTAATTCCTATTGTTGTTAAGAGCGTTAGTCTCCATGAAGCTCTACTTTTAACAAATGGAATGTGTGGAGTTCTTATCATATGAATAACCAATGTTTGAGACCATAAAGATTCTACAAACCATCCTGCATGAAATAGAGATATAAAACCAAGTTGACTTGTAGTATCTAAGCTATGAAAACTTCCGCCAAATACTCTTGGACATATGAAAAAATACATTAATATATATGTTGTAATATCAAATATTGAACTAGTTGGACCAATCCAAGTCATAAATTTACTTATAGATGATGAGTCCCATTTTCTTGGGATTTTTAGATAATCATCATCTACATTATCCCATGGAATAGTTATACATGAGATATCATAGATTAAGTTTAGCACTAAAATTTGAATTGGTAACATTGGTAAAAATGGTAGAAATGCACTTGCTATTAATACAGAAAACATATTGCCAAAATTAGAACTTGCTGTCACCTTTATATACTTTATAATATTTGCATATGTTTTTCTTCCTTCAATAACACCTTCTTCTAATACCATAAGGTCTTTTTCAAGCAGTATAATATTTGCACATTCCTTAGCAATATCAACAGCTGTATCAACAGATATTCCAACATCAGATTCTTTCATAGCAACAGCATCATTTATACCATCACCCATAAAACCAACCGTATGACCATTTCTACGAAGAGATGCGACTATACGAGATTTTTGCTCTGGAGAAAGTTTTGCAAATATACTTGTACATTTCACCATTTCATCAAGTTTAGTATCACTCATGTCTTCTATATCTGAACCAAGTAGGATATTTTTAACTTTAATGCCTACTTGTTTACAAATACATTTTGTTACTGCATCATTATCACCAGTTAGGACTTTTACATCAACTCCATTTTCAAGTAATGCATTTATAGCATTAGATGTACTTTTTTTTGGAGGGTCTAAAAATGCAAGATAACCTATTAAAACCATGTTACTTTCGTCAGAAACTGAAAAAGAATCTATAGGTGAAGGGTTGTTTTTTTGGGCAATGCCTAAAACTCTCATCCCATCATCATTATACTTAGAAACAGTTGTAAGAATTTCCTTACGTATTTCATTAGTGATTAACTGAATATCACCTTTATATTCAACATGAGTACAAATTGATAGCATTTCTTCAATAGCACCTTTTGTAATAAGCTGAGTTTTTCCTAGTTTATTTTTAACAACTACACTCATTCTTCTTCTATTGAAATCGAATGGGATTTCATCAATTTTTGTGTAGTTTTTCCAAAGTTCTTGCATACCATTTTCATTTGCATGGTTGATAATAGCTATATCCATAAGGTTCTTAAGACCTGTTTGATGGTAACTATTTAAAAATGCATGACGAAGAACTCGTCTATCTTCCTTGCCATGAATATCAAGAGAATATTCTAAGATTACTTTATCTTGAGTCAAAGTTCCTGTTTTGTCAGTGCAAAGTATATCCATAGCACCAAAGTTTTGGATAGAACTTAAGTTTTTAACAATAACCTTTTTCTTTGACATAGCAACTGCTCCTTTTGCAAGGTTTGCAGATACTAACATTGGTAACATTTCTGGTGTAAGTCCAACTGCTACTGAAAGTGCAAACAAAAATGCTTCTGTCCAATCACCTTTTGTAAAGCCATTTACAAAGAGAACAATTGGAACCATGACAAACATAAATCTTATAAGTAACCATGAAACTGAATTAACACCCTTTTCAAAACTTGTTATAGTTTTTTTATTTGTTATTTGTTGAGCAATAGAACCAAATATAGTACAATCACCTACTGCAATGACAATAGCTATAGCTGAGCCACTGATTACATTACTACCCATAAATGCAAGGTTGTCTAAATCAAGAACATTATTTGAAGTACTTTTTTTAGTATTATAAAACTTTTCTATTGGTTCACTTTCTCCTGTAATAGAAGACTGACTAACAAATAAATCTTTAGACTGTAATATACGTACATCAGCTGGAACCATATCACCAGCAGCAAGATGGATAATATCTCCAACTACAACTTCTCTTAGTGGTATTTCCACTAATTCTTTAGAATTACGCATAACTGATATAGTAGTATTTACCATTTCACTTAGAGCTTGAGCTGCTTTTCCAGAGCGATATTCTTGAATAAATTGCAATAGACCACTTATAGTTACCATTGTTAAGACTATAATAACTGTAGTTGCATTTTTATCATCAGGTTTTGCTAAAATAACATCTGTAATAAAGGAAATTATAGCTAAAGTAAGAAGTACAATAGTAAAGGGATTTATAAAAGATTTTATAAGTTTTTTTATAAAAGAATCACCTTTTTTTTGAGTGATTTCATTTTTGCCGTACTTATCTTGCATTTTATTAACCATTTTTTCACAATAGCCATTATAAGAATTTTCATATTCGTTTAATAAAATACAGGCGTTCATTGTAGCTGAATCAATTAAACGTTCCTTTGAAGTTGAACTAGATGAAGTTCTTGTAATAAATTTTTTATTTAATTTTTTTATCATGTCTAAATCCTCCTTAATAATTATCTGTTTTGTACAGAAAAAAGGAAGTAAAGACATAAGCCTGTGACGAAAACACATCGCTTATTTTATATTTATTAAAAACAGGTAGAAGAAATAAGACGTACAAAATAGTACATGTATTCTTCAAATAAGTGATTACTTCGCCCGACAGGGCTTATGCTACTACTACTTCCTACGTCCATTTTCTCCACCTCCTAAATTCAAAATATATAAACCTATAATAGACAAATAGGTATTAAAAAATCCCTTGTCAAAGCAAGAACAATGACAAGGGATTTAAATCCATATAAAAATAACCAAGGTATAAAAACCTAAGTATATTTATAAAACAGCACAAACTGTTTCATTCATCGTTCAAGCTTTAACTTCATAGGGCGATGAAATTGCGTTAGATTATGCCTTGGAATCGACATAAACTGTTGACCTTCTCATAGTGTCTCCACTATTTTGCGGCAGCAACCCGTATCCCTATGGTAGCCTCACCTACCGAAATATTTAATTTCTCTAAAATTGTAAGCTATAAAAAAATATTTGTCAATAGCTTGAAAAAAACTAAGTACAGTTAATATTTTCTATTACTTGCTATAAATTACATATTTTTCCCTAGCAGAATATATTCATAAAATATTGCGACTTATAAAATCAAAGGTGTAGTATTGTTGAACTTTTAATGGTATGCTAAGATATTTATATAATTATAATAAATAAAAATATATAATTACTATATAAAGTTATACTTTTAGAGTAATCACTAAAAATATATGTTTATTTATTCTTAGATAAACATATATTTTTTTAAGTATTAAGTATAATGATAAGTTTATGTATGATATAAATCTAAGTAATGTATTATTAGAATGATTATAAATAATTTGAGGGAAGGTTTTATATGAGGGGGGATAAAGTTTGTGTCAATTAAGAGACTGATTTTCATCGTATTTTTAATTAATTGTATGATATTTATGTGTTTTCCAATACAATCACTTGCAAAGACAGAAAAACGTGTTATAAAAGTAGGTTTTTTTGATTTTGAAGGATATCATGATTATGATAAAAATGGAAATAGAAATGGGTATGGATATGAATATCTTCATGAGATTGCAAAGTATACTGGCTGGACATATGAGTATGTATCTGGTACATGGGAAGAGTGTCAAACTATGTTAGAAAATGGACAGATTGATTTACTTACTTCTGCACAATATACAAAAGAACGTGCTGAGAAATTTGATTTTTCAGAGGTACCTATGGGAAGTAGTTATGCACGACTTACAGTAAAAAGTGGAAATTCAAAGTATACACCAAATGATTATAAAAATTTTAATGGAATAAAGGTTGGACTACTTTATGGAAATAGTAGAAATGAACATTTAAAGAAATTTGCAAATGAAAAAGGATTTAATTACACATTTAAATATTTTAAAAATCAGGAAGAATTGGAAAATGCATTAAAAAGTGGAAAAGTAAATGCTATATTAACTAGTAGTTTGAGAAAAGTCAAAAATGAAAGCGTAATTGCGCAATTTGCTCCATCCCCATTTTATTGTATTGTAAAAAAAGGTAACACTGAACTGTTACAAGATGTAAATGAAGCTTTAGAAGATATTGAGATGGACAATCCAGCATATAAGTTTAATTTATATAGTAAGTACTATCAGTCTAGTAATAAAGATACATTTATTCTTTCCAGGGAAGAAAGCAATTACTTAAAAAGAAATAATCATATACGTGTAGTAAGTATGCCAAACTCATATCCATTATCATATTTAGATACAGGTAGACTTAAAGGTATTGTACCAGATATATTTGATTTAATTGTAAAAGAGCTTGGATTAAGTATAGATTATGTAAAAGCTAATTCATATAAAGAATCGATTGATATGGTAAAAGAGGGAAAGGCAGATGTTATATGTTTTTTTAATTCAGATTATGGGTGGTCAGAGCAGAATGGAATTAAGATTACATCTCCTTATATGACATTGAACTATAGCATTATAACTAAAAATTATAAAAATACCAAAATTGATAATATAGCTGTCGCTGAGAGCGATACATTCAATGATGAGTATATCAAAGAACACTATAAAGGTAGCAATATTCAAAGATATAAATCTGAAGAAAAAGCTATAAATGCAGTAAAAAGTGGAGATGCAGATGCAGCATTTGTAAATACATATTCTGCTGAAGACTATATACAAAAAGATTATAATAATTTAAAAGCAATTCTAGTTAATGATTATAAAACTAATATATCTTTAGGTGTTGGAAAAAATATAAATCCAACATTATATTCCATTTTGGATAAGAGAATAAATGCACTTAATAAAGATGAGTATTCAGAAATTATTGCAAAGCATACAATTTTTCAAGACTATAAAATTAGTTTATCACAGTATATTCATCAGCATCCAGTTCAAACAGTTTTAATTTCTTTTTGTTTCTTTTTAGTTATAATAGCAGTACTTTCTTATGTTATTGCAATCAACAAAAGACATTCCAATCATATTTTTGATTTGGCATTTAAAGATGTAGAGAATGGAGTTTGGAATTACAATGGATTTGAAGATCAAGCACCACGAATTCTAGAAAAGCATAGAGAAAAATTTTATACAGTAATTGCTTTTGATATATCTAAGTTTGCTATCATAAATGAAAATTATGGTAGAGATTCTGGAGATATGATTATAAAAGAAGTTGCATCAGTTTTGAATAGAGTTATTGGAGACAGGGCATTAATAGCTCATGTAAAAGCAGACCATTTCCTTTTACTCCTACCCTATGATTTAAAAGAAGATTTGGAATTAACTCTTATTGATATAAGTAAAAGTATTTCATACTTTGAAGTTAAGGGGATTGGCATTAAAGTAAAGGCAAATTTTGGAGTATATATTATCAAAGAGCAAGACATTGTTATTACAAAGGCTATTGATTATGCTGAAATTGCTAGAAGAAAAGCAAAAAGAAGTAATTCATCTATTATATATTTTGATGAATCTCTTAGAGAAAGTCTTAACAAAGAAAAAGAGATTGTTGATAGGATAGATTATGCATTAGAACATAATGAATTTCAGGTTTATTATCAACCTAAGTTTGATATGAGAACAAATAACATTATTGGTGCAGAAGCACTTGTTAGGTGGAATCATAAAGAACTTGGATTTATGAATCCAGGAGAATTTATACCTATACTTGAAAAGAGTGGTGGAATTATAGATGTTGATTTTTTTGTGTTAGAAGAAGTATGTAAGTTGACAAGATTTTGGATAAGTTCTGGAGTTAAACCCATTTCAATCTCTGTAAATCAATCAAGAGTACATTTTCAGAAAAAAGATTATATAAATAGATTACAAAGTTTGCTTGCTAAATATGATATACCTAAAAGCATCATTGAACTTGAGATAACTGAAAGTCTATTTGAAAATGATAGTATATCAAATGATATGATAAATGAGATTAAGGAACTTGGTTTTTTAATTTCTGTTGACGATTTTGGTTCTGGATATTCTTCATTACATCTTCTTAATCAAGTTTCTGTAGATATTCTTAAAATAGATAAATCTCTCTTAGATAATTCTGAAGGAAAAGGTAAGGTAGGTAAGATTATTAGTAAAGTAGTTGAGATGGCAAATGACTTGGGATTAGAGGTGATTTGTGAGGGTGTTGAGAGGATAGAACAAGCAGAATTTTTAATGAGTATTGATTGTTACTATGCACAAGGTTATTTGTATGCAAAGCCTATGCCAAAAGATACATTTCTTAAAGAAGTAGATAAATTTAAAGGTATGTAAAAGGATACATATAATATATGTATATAGAGAAATACATATATTATTAATACTAAGTAATGATTGTAATTTTATAAATATATAAATTATAATCATTATTTTTTTTATAAAATAAAAAAGTTTGTTACTATAAAATAATAATTCGAAGAGTATTAGCTTTACACTTAGAAAAATTTAGTTGATATACAATAAAAATACTAATTTTAATTTAGTTTAAATATTTTAAGTGTGTCATGTATGTTGTATTTAATTAGTTTAAAAATTTAATGATAAATACTATATTTCATTAAATTTTATTGAAATAATTTAAATTATTTACTTATTTTAAATTATTAGATAAAATTATATTAAATAATTAAGGAGGTGAATAGACATAGACGAGATAGATTTAAAAATAATTAATTCTCTAAAAAAGAACAGTAGAGCCTCAACTTCTGAAATAAGTAGACAAGTTAATCTATCAATACCAGCAGTTTCAGAGCGTATAAAGAAAATTGAACAGTCAAATATAATTCAAAAGTATACTATTCAAATCAATCGAGAAAAAACAAAGTATAAACTTTTAGCTTTCGTATTTATCAATACAGATTTATCTAAAAGTATAGAAGAGTTTAAGAAGACTATGTTGGAGTATGATACTGTATTAGAATGTCATCACATTTCAGGAGAATATGATTATTTAATAAAAGTATTAGCAGAGGATACAAATGAACTTGAAGAATTTATATCAATAACTTTGAAAAAAATTAGAGGAATCCAGAAAGCTAATACAACCATTGTTTTATCAACAATTAAAGAGGAAATTAATACAATCAAAGATATTTTTTAGATAAGCATATACTAAAATATTGATTATATTAATACCTACTTTCTTACATATTTTTAGGAGGAAAATACAATATGAAAGTTTTAGTTTTTTTAGCAAAAGGTTTTGAAACTATGGAATTTAGTGTATTTGTAGATGTTATGGGATGGGCTAGAAATGATTATGATTACGATATAGATGTAGTAACTGGTGGATTTAAAAAGCAAGTTGTAAGCACATTTAATGTTCCAGTATTAGTTGACAAAACAATAGATGAAATATGTGTAGATGATTATGATGCATTAGCTATTCCTGGAGGATTTGAAGAGTTTGGATTTTATGACGAAGCATATGATATATCTTTTTTAGACTTAATAAGAGAGTTTGATGCAAAAGGGAAGATAATTGCTACTATTTGTGTAGCAGCTTTACCTGTTGGTAAAAGTGGTGTTTTAAAAAATCGTAAAGCTACTACATATCATTTAAAAGATGGTCAAAGACAAAAACAGTTAAGTAAATTTGATGTAAATGTAGTCAATGAGCCAATTGTTGTAGATAGAAACATTATAACTTCATATTGTCCAGAAACCGCACCACATGTAGCTTTTAAGCTTTTAGAAATGTTGACATCTAAGGAACATATGGAAGTTGTAAAATTAGCTATGGGATTTAAATTATAATAAATTAAAGATTATTTAAGTAATCAGAACCCCAATCACACATAACATCTAAAATAGGAATAATGCTTTTTCCAAAATCAGATAATGAATATTCAACTTTTGGAGGTACAACAGGATAAACAACTCTTACAATTAAGCCATCTGTTTCTAATTCACGTAATTGTTGAGTTAGCATTTTAGCAGTTGCTTTAGGTATTAATTTTTTAAGTTCATTAAACCTTAATGTGGTATCTTTAAGATGCCAAAGAATAAGTGTCTTGTATTTACCACCAATCAATGCAAGGGTTGCTTCTATAGGACAACTGTAATTACTTGAACATTTTTTCATTTTTTTAGACCTCTCAATATATTTTGAAGTACCCTTTTTGGTACTATGTTACAAAAAAGTACATTATTGTAATATATAATTATAGTGATAAGATTATAGCATAGGTTAAATAAATCATCAACTTAGCCTAATAAAATGATAGGGGGGAAATAAATGAATTTTGTTGAAATCGCAAAAAAAAGATATTCTTGTCGCAATTATCAGGATAAAAAGGTTGAAAAAGAAAAACTTGAGAAAATTTTAGAAGTTGCTAGAGTAGCTCCAACAGGGGGGAATCGTCAGCTTCAAAGATTAATTGTAATACAAGAAAAAGAAGGTCTTAATAAAGTTTCTAAGGCTGCGAATATATATGATGCACCATTAGCAATTATCGTATGTGGGGATAAGAATAAAGTTTGGACAAGACCTTTTGATGGTAAACAACTTACAGATATTGATACAAGTATAGTTACTGATCACATGATGTTACAAGCAACTGAACTTGGATTAGTGAGTGTATGGGTATGCTATTTCAATCCAGATGTAATTAGAGAAGAATTTAATTTGTCAGATAATCTTGAGCCAGTAAATATATTACTTTCTTCTAATTTTCTACCATGTACACGACTTAAATAGTATTCAGCTCTTTCTAAATAGTCATCCTCAGATGCTCTTTGCATCTCAATATTAATATGATTTTTTTCTTCATCTTCCGCTAAGATATCTAATCTAGGTCTTTTTTCACCTACATAATTAATTGTTGGGTCAGTCTCAACTCTGATTATTCGCTTTATTTTAATAAATGGTCTAATATTTTTATTGGCGTCTGGAGCATCCTTAAGAATATCATTTATAAAGCTTGCAAGTAAATCGTAATCATTATTTAAAGTAAATAAAGATTTAAACACTTCATCATACTCAGGTTTAGCATATCCATCCTCAGTTACAACTTCTCCAACATTTTCACTAGTCAATATTTCCTTTGGAATTAAACTTCTAATCTTGTCTAATTCTTCATTAGAAAAATCACCTCTGTCAAGTATATCATTCACTTTTTTAGCCCATTCTCTATCTTTTTCTTCAATTAAAGTTCTTTTATGTTCTTTTAATGTTTTATTAATTTTCAATTTTTCTTCTAATTTCTCTTTCATTTCAACACCTCTTTCTTTTATTATATCAACTTTTTATTAATTAATCTTATCTTTCATATATATACCTCCTAATTTTTATGATACTGACAAATGCAGTTTAAATTTTTATTTGCTAATTAAAATAGCTTAGTTTTCATACTCATATTTAATATGGGTTAAATTCGCTTTTTATTTGAAAATAAAAGAAATTTTAATATATTAGTGCAGAACGTTTCCTGTTATTAGCATGTATCTCAGTTGTTTATCTTAAATTAATATACAAAAAAATAAAAGAGCAAATATATTTTACTCTTTTAACCTATTCCTTTGAGTTTATTCTTGTATTTATCTATCCATCTATTGGATATGGAATCTATATCAAGTATATTTCATCCATCTGATAATTTACTTTATATTTATTATATTGTTTACTATAATTAAAAATAGAATAATTTTTCAAATTTTTTATCTAAAGCTATACACAAAATAAGTGCTAGTTTTGCTGTTGGATTGAACTTTCCTGTTTCTATTGAGCTGATAGTGTTCCTTGATACACCAACTAATTCAGCTAATTGACTCTGAGATAAATTTATTTCTTCCCTAGCTGTTTTTAAGTTATTTTTTAATATTAATTCTTTTTTCATTGGACTACCTCAATGATAAGAGTACAAAATTAACTAAATAAAAAATAGTAATAATTGTACCTATAATTCCAACAATAATATAAGATTTTTTATGTGTAAATTTATATTTTGGAATAGTCTCAGCAGCTAAAAATGCCCAAAATAATGAAGATGCAGCATAGCTTTTTTGATCTACATAAGCATTAAATAGAATGATAAAAATATATACACAGCAAAATACAAAATAACCTACTAATCTTCCTTTATCTTGTATATATTTTATACCTTCATCATTATTTGATTGGCGGCTCTTTTTTAAAATTTCTTCTTTATTCATTTAGAAACCTCCTTTATATATGCAAGTTTACTTGGTATTAATATTATTATAACATGCCAAGTTTTATTGTCAAGAATAAATTCAAATATAGATTAAGATATTAAGTATTTAAAGAAGAAAGATATTAGTAGATACAGATCACTTTGCTAGTACAATTTAATAATAAAGTGTAAAAATTTTAATATTTTATTAATTTGTTTTAAATGATAAAATAAATTATATTAAAAAAATAACATAATTTTATTCTTTTAGATAGCAGAATTATAAATTTAATAGTAATAATTTTTTGAAACATATATTAATAACATAAAATTATAAATTTTATTATAAGTTTTATTATAAAGACATGTATTATCATGTATAAAAATAAATGTTGAAATTATAAAAAACTATTATTATACTAATAATAAATAGAATATTCAAAAAAAAATGAATTCTAATAATAGTTTAAAAATAATAGTTTAATTACACATCATATTTGCAAATATCAAAAGTCATTAATATTTCTAAAAATAAATTTATATGTATGGTTTATTTCAGTTATAACTTAACTTTATATAACTGTAACTATTAATTAAAATGGAAGTGATAATTATTAAAAATAATAAAATCTTAAAAATAAAGCGAATAATAAAATTAATATTAGATACTGATAAAAAATTTATTTTTATCAGCTTTATTTCTTCAATAATACTATCAATTCTACCATTGTTATCTCTTAATTTAATGCAAGAAATTATAAATTCTTTGCAAATAGGTAATAAAAATATTGAAAAAATATTTATTATTGTATTTTTATATTTATTTGTAAACTTTTTACTCTTAATAATAGAAACATTCATAGGTTATTATAAAAACAAATTTGAATTAAAATTCAATTTATGTTTAGATAACTTAATTTTAGAAAAGGCATCTAATCTTTCTTTAAAAAATTTTGAGGATAGCGATGTGTATGATAGATTTAATAGAGCACAAGGAGATATTAATAATAAAATTATATTAATGATAAGCACAATTATTCAAATAATGACTTTATTAATAACCACTATTTTATACATTATAAAGTTTATAGGTTTTAATATTTGGATGATACCTTTTATTATAATTATACCTATTATAAAATTTTTCGTTATAAATAAATTCAATATTAAGAAATATAACATCATTAGAAATAGGACAAGTGAGACTAGAAAGTCATGGTATTACAGTTATTTAATTACTAATGGAGATGCTTTCAAAGAATTAAAAATTAATAATTTATTTTCATACTTTATAAAAAAATATAATATATACATAAATAAATTTAATAAACAAGACTTAACATTAGAAAAAGAAAGATTGACTAAAATATCTCTATTAGATCTTTTAGAGGAATTTATTGATGGCATATTATTTGCAATAATAATATATTTTGGTATAGTTCAAGTTATATTAATAGGTGATGTTATTACATATACAAAGCTGATAATGAATATAAAAGATAACATTAAAAATATTTTGAATTTATTTTCAATTTTAAAGCAAAACAGTTTATATATTAACATGTTATTTGAACTTTTAGATATGACAAATGAAGTTGAACTTCAAACAAAAAAGACATTAATAAAAGTAGATTCTATTGAAAAGATTGAATTTAGAAATGTATTTTTTAAGTATAAAAGTAGTCAAGATTATATACTTAAAAATATAAATTTAGTTATGAGAAAGGGTACTTCTTTTGCTATTGTAGGTTTAAATGGTAGTGGAAAAACTACTTTAGGTAAATTAATAATGGGTTACTATTTTGATTATGAAGGAGATATTTTAATCAATGGAGTTGATATTAAAAATATAGATATGGATTCATATAGAGAAAAGTTAGGATTTTTATTTCAAGATTTTTTAAGGTTTGAAGCAACACTTAGAGAAAATATTTATTATGGTAACCTCACTTTAATTAGTGATGATATGAAATTAGAAAAAATAATAAATGAGTTTGATTTAAATAAAATTATAGAGGGTGAAATTAATAAATATGATATACAATTGGGCTATTGGTTTGACTCTGGAAAACAAATTTCAATGGGACAGTGGCACAGAGTTGCCTTAGCAAGAACTTTTGTCAAAAATGCAGATGTATACCTTCTAGATGAACCTAATTCAAGCCTAGATCCATTTACAGAAAACAACTTATCAAACTTATATACAAAGGTTTTCGAAAATAAGATAGGTATAATAATAACCCATAGATTTATAAATATTGTAAAAAAAGTTGACGAAATAATTGTTATAGAGAAAGGAAGTATTGTAGAGAAAGGAACACATGAATACTTATTTGAACAAGGAAACTTATATTCAAAACTTTATAAAATACAACTAGAAGGGGAGTTTATTGATGGAGAATGTGAACATATATAAATGTCATGATATTTTTATGGTAAGAACACCATCTTTACCCATAAATATATACACAGCATTAGATGGAAACTATAATGGAAATGTTGAAAATTTAATTCAAGAATACAATTTATATAATTTTTTTGAAGAAAATTTACTTTTATCAAGTAGAAATTTATATGACTCTTTTGAAAAGTATACTATAAAAAAAGAAGAAGGCAAAACAAAAAAAATAAAGAACTACAAAGAAAGTCTTTTGAAATATATAATAAGATCATCATCAAGGCCAACACCATTTGGTGGTTTTAGTAAAGTAGGACTAGCACAATTTAGGAATCGTGATGCTGGAATAAATATTTCTAAGGACTTAGTAACTAAAAAAGTTAGTGTTGACAATTCTTGGCTTCATTTTATAATAAATTCTTTTGAAAATAACATAATAATTTTAAAGCAATTAAACTTAAAAATTAATCCCTTATGTTATAAATATGGAGATAGATTTAAAAATCCTTTTTGTTCTAATTTAGGTAATGAAAAAATTTCTTCAAATAAAAATAATATTAAATATTCAAACTTGATACAGTTAATTAAAGAAGAATTAAAAACGTTTAAAAGTTACGAAAAATTATGTTTAGCAATTGTATCTATGTATGAAGGAATTAATATAAATATTGTTAATGACACTATACTTAAGCTAATAAAAAGTGAGTTTATATTAACTGATTTAAGAATAAATTTATTAACTCATGAACCATTAAAAAAACTAATATCAAAACTTGAACTTTTAGAATTAGATGAAAAAAACAAAGAAATCTTATTAAAATTAAAAGAGTTAGATTCTTTAATATTCTTTTACAATAATTATAATTATGATGTCAATAATATTAAGAAAATCTGTTCTATTATGGAAAGTATCCATAAGTCAAATACATATTTAATGCTAAACACTGGTATAAAATTTAATAATAATTCAATTGATATTAATATAAAAAAAGACTTAGAAGAATTTGCAAATATTTTCAAAAATTTATTTATTGAGAAAAAATATGATAATGAATCTGCAGAAAGTGATTTTATAGAAAAATATGGACTGAATATAGAAATCCCATTTGTTGATTTTATTGATCCTAATGGTTTTGATGCAATCAAAAGATTTAGACATGCAAATGAGCATAATAAACTAATATCTGAAAGAGAGGATATAATCAAACGACTATTAGAGAAAAAGTTAACTTTATCTCAGATTAATCATAGTGATGAAATAATAATAGAGGAAAAAGATATAAAAGATGAAATTAAACCTAAAACTGAACTGCCAATATCTTTTGATTTAAATGTTTTTATAACTAAAGATGAAATGAATAACTATAATTATTCCATTGGACCTAACGTGGGAAGTGACGATGGTGGAACTACATTCCAAAGATTTGAAGAAGTATTAGATAAGAAGCTTTTTCAAGAGTATCTAGACATATATGACAAAAAAAATAAAGTAATAGATGATGATTATATAATATCAGAAATAAGAGAAATAAACTCAAATGGTAGAGTTACTAATATATTTAATAAAACAACAAACTATAATCATTATATTAATTTTGGATTTCCTTCTAATGATAGTGTTGGAGAAATTAATGTGGAAGATTTATCAATAGGCGTAGATGACAACACTCAATTCTATATTAAATATAAAAATAATAAAAAGATAAAATTTGTACTAGATAATATGTTGAATCCTAGAGTAATAAATGATGTAGCACATATTTTATATCGTATTTCTAGCAACTACAATAAATGCTTGATACATAGAATATTTATGTTTAATGATATAAGTGGTGTTTATATCCCAAGAGTAAAAATTGGGAAGGTTACAGTTTTCCCCAAAACCTGGATATTAGATTCTGATGATTTTACAGTTAATGATAACTCAAAATTTATTTTAGAATTAAAAAATTATATTAATAAATTTTCCATTGATAAATATGTTTACTTAAAGAGTGCTGATAATAGATTGTTAATTAATTTAGAAAAAGATGTGTATAGTAATTTGATATTAGCTTCATTAAAGAAATCTAAGTTTGTAGAGCTTACTGAAGTTGAAACTAATTTAATTGATGGAAGTATGGTAGTAGATGAGTGTAATAATAAATATGTATCAGAATTTGTTTTTACTTTTATTATAGAAAACTATAAAAAAACTATGGAAATAAACAAAGGTAGAAAAATAATAAGTGAAAATAGATGCTTTAATTTATTTTCAGATGGTTGGGTATATGTAAAAGTTTATGGTGTGGGAGAGAGAAGCTTAGATGTATTAAACTCTATAGAAAATGAGTTAAGGTGTAATATAGATAAACATTTATTTTTTTTCATTAGGTACTCAGATAATGATGGATATCATTTGAGAATAAGGTTTAAATTTGAAAATAAAGAAAGTTCAATAAAAAATGTAGGAAAGATTAGTGATTGGTTAGAAAAAATAGAAAATAGTGGAATGATTAATAAAGTGGTTTTTGATGTTTATGAAAGAGAGACAAATAGATATGGAGGAATAAATCTTATAAGTAAAGCTGAAGAATTATTTGAATCTGATAGTGAGTTTGTCATATCACTGTTAAATTCTTATAATATTGAAAATAAAGAAGTGTTGGATGAGGTATATTTATTTGGAGTTATTTCCATTTTAAAAACTTTAACTAAAGATTTAGATGAATTAAATGAAATATTAATGGATTTTGATAAGTTAGAATATAGGAAGGAATTTCATAAATCAAATAACAAACATGTCAGCTTTGTAGAGAATGTTTTAAAAGACAACTTTGAAACTTTTGTAGAAGATAAAACTATTTTAGAAAAATGTTTATCTAGAAAAAATAAATTAACTGAATTTAAAGTATTAATTGATAATGAGAAGTCATGTAACAATACTGAAGATAATAAAAATTTATTTTTATCAATATCACATATGTTCTGTAACCGTTTATATGGTGATAGAAATTATGAAGAAAGAATATTATCATTGGCTCATTTATCAGTCAAAACAATTATTAATCAAAATAAATATAAACACTAACTTGGTAAGTAGCAAATGCTTTATAATAAATTGATTACCTAAAAAAATTCGAGAGGATGGTTGATTATGGGAAAATTTGATGATTTTAATATTGATTTAAGAGAAAATAAAAATGATGGTTCAATTGAACCAAAGACAGCTACATCTACTTGGGGATGTGTTATTACCACAGTACAGATATCAATAGATGTTTGTACAAATATCTATTGTGGAGGAAGTGATTCATGCAACTGTAATATGACAAAAATTAGTATATGTGGTAGAAAGAAGTAGTTAACTAGGTAAATTTTATAAAGCATTTGTTATTAATATAAGAAATGAATTGATAAATCATAAGTTTTAATTAAAAAATTATACTGGTTACCTTATACTCAATAAGTAGATATATAATTAAGGGGTGGTTTATTATTAAAAAAAATATTATAGCTATCATAGGTTCTAATAATACTAGTTCAAAGACCAGAGTAATTACAGAGAATGTACTTAATGAATTGACAAAACTAGATCAAGATTATAGTTATAAAAATATCTTTCTGGGGGAATTAAATCTTAAGTATTGTATGGGATGTCAAAAATGTTTTAATAATGGTTTTTGTGAATTAGATAAATTAGATGATATGGAATTAATTCGTAAATATATGGAAAAAGCAGATATTATACTTTTAGCATCACCAGTATATGCTAATGATGTATCTGGGATAATGAAGACATTTATAGATAGACTGTCATATCAATTTCATTTATTAAGTTTTTCAGGCAAATTAGGATTTACTTTAGTTGTTGCTGATCAAAGTGGGTCAAAAAAAGTTATTGAATATCTTGAACATTTATCTATTAATTTAGGAATTAAAAATTTATCTAACTATAGTTTTATTTATATTAATGATTCAATGTATGAAAAGCCAACTTTAATAGCTAAAGATATACTTAGAAAAATACAAGGAAACTATGGATATTCAAACTATTATTTAGAGTATTTATTTAGAATGTATAAATCTAAAACATTACCAAATGATACTGTGAATTTTGAAAATATATCTCATCAAAATGAGTTGAAATTTTGGTCTCAAAACTGGATAAAAAATACTGATTCTTTTCAAGAATTTGCTGTCAAAAAAAGGAGTATAAATTATGATCTCTATGAAAAGTAATATTGAATTGAAAAAAAGTTATTTTGATAAAATTAAAGCTATTATTGAATGGTATTTAATATCAATAAAACAAGAATATAAAAATGATTACATACCACCCTTTAGATATGAAGATTATTTAATTGTAATATCAGAATTTATTCCTTTGGTAAATAATGAGAAAAAAGAAGAGTATATAGAAATAGGATATAGTTTAGCAAGAGGTATAAAACATAAATTAGAATATGATTTTGAAAGCAATAAAAAGCCTTCTATGCTTATTGGTTTGGGTTATTCAACTTTTTCAGTATATTCATTTAATAAAAAAACAGGTCTTTTAGACAACTTCTTACACTCATTAAATAATTTATTATTAAGTGAGTGTAAGAATAAAGTTGAAAATTTAACAAATAATAGAACACTTAAAGGTTCAAGAGATACTGATTATGATTTAATATATGGAGTATCTGGTGTGTTGTACTATCTTTTAGAATTTGAGTGGACTGATGAAGATGTTTGTAAAATAATGAAAATTGGCGAATATCTTATTTCACTTTGTTTTGATTATGAATATGAAGAATATATAATTCCAAGATTCCATATGGAATCTAAGTATATTATTAATGAAATTGACAAAGGTAGATTTCCAGAAGGTTATTTAAATTTTGGAATGGCTCATGGTATGATAGCACCTTTAATCTCAATAACTAAATTAAAGAAAAAGATTAACAATATAAAAGATATTGATAAGGCTATAGATAAAATTTTAAATTTATATAAGGTGTTTGTAAATAAAGAAAAAGATTATTATAGATGGCCAACACAAATATCCCCTGATGAGTACATGAAAAAAAGTTTCGATGTTAATCGTTCACAGATGGAGAGTTGGTGTTATGGAGGAATGAGCATAGCTAAAGGATTGAAAAATGTATTTATAAACTTAAAAAATGATACTTTAGTATCTCAAAGCAATGATATGTTAAAAAAATTATTAATTCAAAATTTTGAGCAATATGATTTGTACACACCAATTCTTTGTCATGGACACAGTAGCATTTTATCTATAATGACATCAATATATAAAGAAACTAATGACAAAGTTTATTTGTACAATATTGAAAAAATCTTAGACGAAATATACCTATTATTTGATCCATCATTAAGATTTGGTTTTAAAACATTTAGAGACACAGAAATGATTAAAAATACAAGCTTTTTAGAAGGAACAACAGGTATAATTTTATCATTAATTTCAATAATAAGTGATGAATCAGATTATGAAAAATTATTATTTCTAGTCTAAAAGGGGCTGTAAGTAGATTTGTGTAAAAACAAATTTACCTATAGCCTTTTTGGTATATAAAATTGGTAAATTTAGAATAATATTCATATATAAAATTTTGGAGGTTTTGAAAATGAAAGATATAATTGTTCCAGATGTTGATTATCAAACAGAAGTTAAAAAATGTAAGACCATGGAAGATGTAGTTGGGAAAAATGGCCTTATGCAAAAATTGTTTAAAGATGTTATTCAACAGTTATTAGATGCAGAAATGGAAGAACATTTAGGTAGAGATAAATATGAAAGAAATGATATCTGTGATAAAAATTATCAAAATGGATATAGTTCTAAAAATGTAAGTAGCAGTTTTGGAGAGGTAAATTTAGATATACCAAGAGGCCAACTTGCGTTTTTTCCAAAATTATTCCCATTACTCCATTCAACTTAAGTAATACCAAAGGATGTATCATAGAAAGGTAGATTCTTTTTTATATAAGCAAAAATTGTAAAAGGTCAATAAAGTCGTAATATTTTAGACTATATAATTTGTGTTAAAAATAGAGTCTAAAAATACCTAAAATTTTTATTTTTAGACCTTAGTATAATTTATTTTAAATAAATATATACCAAAATCCATCTACGTAATAAAATAGTATTTATAAGGATGGTGGATTTATGACATATGGATATTGTAGAGTAAGTACAAAGCATCAAAGTCTTCAAAGACAGATAAATGCATTAGTTGATTATGGAATTAATGAGAGATTTATATTTTCTGATAAGTATACTGGAAAAACACTAGACAGAAATGGATTAAATGATCTCTTGTCCATAATTAAACAGGGAGATACTAGAGTAGTAAAAAAAACGATAGATTAGGTAGAAATCGTAAAGAAACAAAAGAACTTATACTATTTTTTATAAAAAATGATATAGAGTCAATCTGTTTAGATATGCCTTATTTAAAAGAATTTATAATTGATAAAATCAAAGAAAGTGATGGATTTCTAGAAATAATGGCGAATGCACTTTTAGAGGTAATCTTAGAAGTTGCAGAGCAAGAAAGAAAAAAGATTGTTGACAGAACAGCAGAAGGTAGAAAAAGAGATGTTTTAGAAGGATGTAAATTTGGTAGATACTCTAAAGTTTCTATTGAAGAATTTGAGTTATACTATAATAAATTTTTAAAGAGAGAAATGAAGGCTATTGATATTCAAAAAGAGCTAAATATTAGCAAGCAATCTTATTATAATTATATAGAAAAATTAAAGAGTAAATCTAATGAACTTTAGATATTCAATACTATCGAATAAGGAAAGAGAAAAAATTCTAAACTCTTTACTTTCTGAAAAAAATATTGCGATAGACTTCTCTTTAACTGATTTTGAAATAAATAAAATAAGTAAATTTCAAAAGCCGTATATATCATTAGGATACGCTTTACAATATTTATTTTTGAAAAATAGAGATATTTTAATTGTAAATTCTTATGATTTAATTCCTGAAAAAATAATTGATCATGTAGCTGATCAATTAAACTGTAATTCAAAGAGATTAAATAAGTATTGGAATATAAAAAATACAAAATCTAAACATACTCAAGATATAATAAAAGGTTTAGGATATAAAAAGTTTGAACTAAATTCAGATATAGAAATAATTCTATATAATATAACATTATCATTCGGAAGTAAATTTGATATGATGAAAAAACTAATAGAAGAATTACATTTAAAGAAAGTAGTGCTTCCAACAATTTCAACTCTTGAAGAGGTTATTTCAAAGGCTATAATGTCTACAGATAATATTATATATAAACAAATTTATAATCAAATAGAGAATAAAGATAAGCTGGAAGATTTATTAACCTCTGAGAAAAATGGAATTTCATCTTTTTCTAGAATCAAAAATACTTCTGTAAATATAAGTTCAAATGGAGTAAAAGAACTACTAAAATTAATTAAAGAGATCAATGACTATGAAAAAACTATTGATTTAAGTTTCTTAAGTGACAATAAAATCAGTTACTTTAATACCCAAATCCAACAATCTCATAAGATGAGAATAGAGAGATTTAAAGATGAATACAAGAAATACAGCTATTTAGCTATGTTTTTATACTTTAAGAAAAAAGAATTTATGGATATGGTTATAGAGGTTACGTTAAATCATATTCATATGATACAAAAACGAAGCAAAAAGAAAACCCAAGAATATAATGCTAAAAATCAAGTTATGTACAAATCTGATCGAGAGCGATTTAAAGAAGTTGTTAAAGATCTCCTTGGAATTAGTGACTTTAATGAGTTTATGGAGTATCAAAATACAGATCTAATGATAATAGATAAGGAACTAAGTTCTCATGAATATGATTTAGATGAAGTTGATTTTTTATTAAAGTCATATCAAAGTATAGATTACATAAATGAATTATTAGAAGTTATTGAATTTGATAGCAACACTAAACCTAAATTAGTAAAATTTCTTAAAAGCTATAGGCATAATAAAACTAGAAAAAATAATAAAATAGATATATCTTTCTTTGATCAGAAATGGCAAAAGAATATAAAGAAATATGATTATAGCAAGAAAGTTATTGGTATGACAGTAATGCACACGATAAGAGATAGTATTAGATCAGGAGATTTATTTGTTAGAGATAGTAAAAAATATAATAGCTTTGATCACTACCTTATCTCACCTGTAGAGTATATGAGTGATACATAAGCAATAGAGTTTCTTAAACAATTAAAAGAATCTATTGAAATTCCAAAATACTTTGAACTCAACAGAGAGATAGAGCAAGATGATAATAGTAAATCTAGCGATAAAATATATAGTTACTTTCCTAAAATATCAATGCCTGAAATCTTATATGAAGTTAATAAATGGATCAACTTTTTAGAAGATTTCAGAGGTTTTCATAATGATAAATTAGAGAAACAAAAGGTATTAGTAGCATCATTACTTGCAGATGGACATAATTTAGGATTTGCTAAAATGTCTATTGCTAGTGGGGTTGATGAATTTGCTTTAAGAAGAGCTAGTGAATTTTATTTAAATTATGATAATCTTTCAAAGGCTCAACAGACATTAGTAAACTATCATCACTCTTTATGTATAGTAAAAAACTGGGGGAGTGGCCAAAGCTCATCATCTGATGGAATGAGAGTTCCTATAAACTCAAAGACGATATATGCAGATTATAATGCTCATTATGGAATAAGAAAGCAAGACCATTATGTGTTAATTAACAAATTATTAAATTTAGGTGATAAGCTTTATGTTGAAACTATGAGTTATAAAAGACTTCAAATTAGAGCAAAGAATACTACTATTAATGAAAAGACTGGTAGAATCAGTAAGAAGAAATGTTTTGGAAAATCATTAGCAAATAAAGCACCATCAATGTTTTTAATTATGCTAGACAATAAGTTAAAATATAATGGTGAAAAATTATATAAGATAGATACTACTAAATGTAAAGCCAGTCAATATAATCACTTTTTAGATGAGTACAATAAGAAGGAATTAAAAGATAGATGGAATAAGGGTATGTATATTCAAAGAGATTGCTATTCTGCATTTTTAATAATGAATGTTAATGATGATTTAAAATCAATCAACAGAGAAATAAGTAGATTAAAGAAATTAAAATTAAATGGTTATAAATTAATATCTAGTATGGGGATATAAAAACTATATAGGTTGAGAAACGAGCCTAATATTAATGTTAATGGTGTCAACAGATACTTTGTTAATAAAAGTCTTAGGGAATATGATTAGTGATAATATGTTGTAGGTTATGATTTATTGTAACTGAGAGTATTATAGAAATTCATGTAGTACCTAAGAACCCCATGCCTTTAGGCGTGGGAGTTTCAGTAATAGGATACGAAGTTGGAACACCAGAAAGTCCAAATAGACATGATAAAACTCGTCTTCCTTTAAATGAAATTGTTTCTTATGAAACTCTTTAGATATAAAAGTAAACTATCTATATGAGATATATAATGAGTTATTTTTTTAAATAAAGTTTTAAAAAAAGTTAATACTTATATAAAATTAATTTTAGTGAAGTATATATCTAGTTGAACAATGATGTATACTTCACTATTTTGATTACTTAGAATACCCACTAATACTTTGAATATCTGCTAAGCTTAAATTTTCATTATATTAACTAAAATACATTGATATTAACTAAAATATATTGATATTAACTAAAATATATTGATATTAACTAAAATATATTGATATTAATTAAAATACATCAATTAAATCAATTTTCGAGTCTGGAAAACCGCTTAAAATATAATCCTTTATATCACTTAGGTGGTTATAAATTTGTTTTTCATAAATTCCATCAGGAGCATATACAAAGTATAGAATATTTTTAGTTTTTTTTGTAATTTGTGTACGATTATCTGGTCCATTAAGAATACTAGATAGTATACCAAGGTTATCTGATAAAAATAAATCGTCTTTTGTTAGAGTTTGCTTTCTTTCTCCTATACCATAAAAATGTTCATTTTCATTTGCTAAATCTATTTTTAAAGGCAATTCTATCTTATCAAGGTCATGTCCTGCTGTTAGAAGAAGATTTTTTAATTCTGCTAAAAACATTGCTTGAATAGGCAGATTTACATTTGGAATACCTTTTGATTTTAGTAAAAGGGATTCTAATTGAAGTAATACAGGATAAGTTTTTTTAAATTTTTTATAATACTTTATGTAGTTGGAAAGAGGCTCTGTTTTAATTTTTTCTTTGCGATTGTATTCAGGGTTTTGTGCAATAATATTTTCAATTTCAGAGTTTTTAAGAAGTAAAAAATTTTCTTCATTAGGTGTTGAATAGGTCATATTTACAATCATAACTCCAAATTTAATATTGGGATAAATTTCCTTTGTGTTACTTGATATTTCTAACATAATTTAGACTCCTTTTAATTTTTTGTTTTATGGTATAATCTTAGCAAGTAAAAAATGGATTTTGTAGTTCCATTTTTATAGTAATTTTATAGAACCACTTTTGGAGGTATTAAAATGTGGATTACAATTAATAGAAATAGTGGCATATCATTGTCAAGACAAATTTATTGTGAGATAAAAGACATGATTTTAAGCGGGAGCTTAAATTTTGAACAAAAACTACCTTCATCTAGAACTTTGGCAAAAGAACTTTCTGTATCACGAAATACAGTGTTAGATGCATATAATCAATTAATTGCAGAGGGATATTTGGAAACAAGGCATGGCTATGGCACAATTATAGCCAAAGTAATATTAGACCATCAAATTGACTTTAAGTTAGACTATACTTCTGAAATTAGAGATAGTTTACATGAGTATAAACAAAATAATTATATAGATTTCTGTTCTGGAATTCCAGAATTAAAGCTATTTCCACGCAAAGAATTATCAAAGTTATATAAACAAATACTACATGATTTGTCACACTTAGATTTTAGATATAATAGTACTGCAGGGGTGTGGAAATTAAGAGAAGAAATATCACAATATTTATTTCGTATTAGAGGAATTAGATGTAGTCCACGAAATATTATGATTGTTTCTGGTTCAACACAAGGGCTATCTTTAATATCACAAGTTTTATATAAAAATAATCAAAAAGTTATTGTGGAGGATCCTATCCACAAAGGATTGTTAAAGGTAATTTCTACTGTGGGATATTCAGTTGTTGGGATTCAAGTGGATGATAAAGGTATAAATACTAACCTAATAAAATCTATAAAGGATGTTTCTTTTATATATACAACACCTTCACATCAATATCCATTAGGTGGTATTTTACCAATTCAAAGAAGACTAGAACTTATTAAATATGCAGTAGAGAATAATTGCTATATAGTTGAAGACGATTATGACAGTGAATTTAGATATGAAGGTCAACCAATTAGTTCCCTCTATGAACTTAATCCAAATAAAGTAATTTATATAGGTTCGTTTAGTAAAATACTATCTCCAGCCATTCGTATGGGATTTATGTTGTTGCCAGATGATATAATAGATGATTATAAATCCTTAAAAATGTATTCTGATGTTCATACAGAATCTATATCTCAGTATGTTCTAGCTGAATTTATTAAAAATGGAGGTTTGGAAAAACATATATTTAAAATGAAGAAGCTATATAATAGAAAGCGTAAATATCTTATTGATATTTTGAATATTGAATTTATAAATGAATTTAAAATAAAGGGGCAAGTAGCTGGGCTTCACATAGTTGTTCATTTTTATAATGTTATTTTTACTGAAAAACTAATCAATCAAATTTATAAAGCAAATATCAGGGTTTATCCTATACAGCAATATGCAATTGAGAATAAAGCAGAATATGGCCATGAAGTTGTCCTAGGATATGCTCATCTTAATTTTGATGAAATTGAACAGGGAGTAAGAATGCTTAGAAAAATAATACATACAAATTAAGATGTATTAGGAAAGGTTTTTTACAATATCTTATTTTTAGGTATGTATTTTACTTTAGTTTTTTTACAACTCACATATTCATTTATACTACATACTTCCAGTTGTATTGTGTGGACAAATTACTTATTGTATTCTGAAATCATCAATTAAGGAAGGTAGATGAAATGTATGAATAAGATAATAGAAGTAATTAATTTGCAAAAAAGCTATGATACTTTTAAAGCTGTGAAAGGGATTGATTTTTATGTAGAGGAAGGGAATTTGTTTGCATTACTGGGAGCTAATGGTGCTGGAAAATCTACAACAATTGATATTCTTTGTACGTTATTGAGTTATGATAGCGGAGAAGTGATTATAGATGGGCATAAATTAGGTGTAGAGGATAATAAAATTAAAGAAAAAATTGGAGTAGTATTTCAAGAAAGTATACTAGATTTACTTTTGACAGTAAGAGAGAATCTTACAATTCGTGCAAAATTTTATATCAAGAATAAAGATAAAGTAAGACAAATTGTACATAAAGCTGCTTTATCTGTAGGAGCTATGGAATTTATAGATAGACCATATGGTAAATTGTCTGGAGGTCAAAAGCGTAGGGCTGATATAGCAAGAGCTCTTTTAAATACTCCTAAAATACTGTTTCTAGATGAGCCTACAACAGGGCTTGACCCAGAATCTAGAAAATGTGTATGGGATACTATATTAAAATTACAAAAACAATATGGTTTTTCTATAGTTCTTACAACCCATTATATGGAGGAGGCTTCAAAAGCTGATTATATTGTAATGCTTGACTATGGTGTTATAACAGCAAAAGGTTCACCTCATGAACTAAAATATAAATACAAAGCAAATAATTTAGATGATGTATTTTTGACTATAGTTAGAAATAGAGGTGAAAAAAATGTTTAATATAGCACAAAGAAATATAATGATTTTTTTAAGAAATAAAAGAGGAGTATTTTCATCTTTTTTAGGTGCAATAATTGTAATCAGCATCTATGTTATTTTTTTAGGAGAAAATTTAAAGGAAGGTTATCCAAATATTAAAGATATAGACATATTAATGAATAGTTGGGCAATGGCAGGAATTATTTCTGTTGTTTCTGTAACTACAACAATGGGTTCTTTTGGAGTTACAGTATTGGATAAGGAGTTAAAAAGAAACAAAGATTTTTATTGTTCACCTGTTAAAACAAGAGAGCTGGTAGGAGGATATATTTTAAGTTCATATTTAATTGGTGTAATTATGAGTATATTTACATTTATACTTGCAGAGATATATATTGTATCAAGTGGGGGACAATTTTTACCTATGCTTTCTATTATAAAGGTTATTGGTGTAATTTTATTAACCGTTTTATCATCTAGTGCAATGATATTTTTTATTGTAAATTTGTTAAATAGCATAGATACATTTTCAACTGCTTCTACGATTATAGGTACTCTTATTGGATTCTTGACAGGAATTTATATACCTATTGGAAGCTTACCTCAAGCAGTGCAAACCCTTATAAAGTTATTTCCAATTTCACATGGGACTGTATTGCTTAGACAAATTATTACGGAGTCTCCATCAAAAGTAACATTTGTGGATTCAACAAATGCATTAACTGAATTTAATGAGCATATGGGAGTAACATTTGGTGGTATTGGCAGTTTGTCTGAAAATTCAATTCATATTATGTTTCTAGTTATTTCTGCAATAGTATTTTATTTTGTTACTATACTTATGGTATCAAGAAAAAAAGCTAGAAATTAATAGTAGGAAAATATACTATAGTCTTTTTATAGAAATCAAAAGAAAGGATGTGTTAGAGTGAAGGTAATAATTGAAACTCCCTTAGACGGAGAAGAGGATGAAATTATAATAAGATGCAGAAATATTGATGATGAAATACTTAAATTGATTTTTAACATCAAGATGCAAAGAGAGTCTCTTATAGCATATAAAAATGAACAACTCTATCGTATCAATCCTTTAGATATCTATTACTTCGAATCTGTAGATAACCACACTTATCTTTATTGTAAAAATGATGTTTATGAGTTTAAGAAGAAGCTTTATCAGATTGAGGAAATTTTTTTTAATAGTAACTTTCTTAGAATATCTAAGTCTGTAATATTAAATCTTACAAAAATAGACTCAATTGTACCAGCGTTTAATGGTAGATTTGAAGTAATACTAGATAATGGTGAAAAGACAATTATTTCACGCCAATATGTACCAATGTTGAAGAAAAAACTAAAGATATAAAGGAGTTGATTGAATATGAATTTAATAAATACACTAAAGTATGTAGTTCGTTATTTTTGTATGATAACTACAGGAGTTTTAATATCTGTTTTTACTTCTTGTTTAGTATTTAGCCCTGATGAGACATTTAGTATAAATATTTTCCAACAGATTTTATTAATTGCATTGGTCACATCTCTATCCACATTAATTTTTTATTCAAAACGAGAACTAGGTAGAAAAGAGTTACTAATTCGCCAAGTAATTCATATAATTTTTCTATTTGTTTTCGTTCTGTGGTTTTCATTTAAAAGTAATTGGATTGATAGTGGTCATATTTTTCAAACTCTGTTTATAGCACTATCTATATTTATTATCTATCTTTGTATAACACTTGCTACTTGTAAAAGAGATAAGGAAGAATCTATTTTATTAAATAAAGGTTTGAAAGAATATAGGAAAAATAAAATTAGTAAATAATAGCTAAGACAATTCAACAAATTATAAATTTATTATTAATTGAGTTTTTATATCAGTCATTAATTTAAGATAGCAATTTATATTAAGAAGAAAATTCTTGTATGAGTTATAATACTTAAAAGGAGATGATGAGGTTGAAAACAAATACAGATGTAATTATGGAAATCATTGATTATATAGAAGAACATCTTACAGAAAATCTAAATCTAGATAAAATGGCTGATGTTGCTAGTTATTCAAAATATCACTTACACAGAATGTTTACAAACATTGTGGGATGTACTATGTATCAATATATTAAAAGAAGGAGACTTACTGAAGCAGCTAGACAACTTGTATTTACAGATAAATACATTATAGATATAGCTCTTACAGTTGGATATGCTACACACCAGTCTTTCACATTAGCATTTAAAACTTTATATAAAGAATCTCCACAAGTATATAGAAGTAAAGATGAATTTTATCCTATTCAACAAAGATTTGTTTTAAATCCAAATCATCAAATCCAAAATGTAGATTGTATTTCTTATACAAGTATTAGTTATGAACGAAGAAGAGATGAAATCAATTCTTATCTCAACTTTAATATTAATTGTGAGGTGAAAGTAGCATGAGTTTAGTACCACATGTAATTGAACAGACAGGTCAAGGTGAAAGGTCTTATGATATATATTCAAAACTATTAAAAGATAGAATTATATTTATAGGCGAAGAAATTAATGATGCTATTGCAAGTTTAGTAGTAGCTCAATTACTATTCTTAGAATCAGAAGACCCAGATGCAGATATAACTATATATATAAATAGCCCAGGAGGGGCTGTAACATCAGGGTTTGCTATATACGATACTATGAACTATGTAAGATGTGATGTATCAACTATTTGTATTGGTATGGCTGCAAGTATGAGCGCTTTTTTACTTTCTGGAGGTACAAAAGGAAAAAGATATGCCTTACCTAATGCAGAAATTATGATACATCAACCTATGGGTGGAGCTAAAGGGCAAGCAACAGATGTAAAAATAGCAGTAGATAATATGTTGAGAACAAAGGAAAAATTAGATAGAATTCTTTCTGAGAATACTGGAAAATCAATAGAAGATATTAGAGTAGATACAGATAGAGATAATTTTATGACTGCAAAGGAAGCTAAAGAATATGGATTGATTGATCATATAATGGAGAAGTGTGAGTAGAGTATTATTTTAAAAGCTTAATTTATAGTATATAACTAATGTCAAAATAATCATGTTTAAATGAACATGATTATTTTTTTGTTTAAAAAAAGAAGTTTTTTAAAATGTCAAGTAAATAAGTAATAAATAGTAATTTTACGTATCAGTTTAGAGATTTTCTAGAGATATTAACCAATGTGGTTGCAATGATATGATAACTTATAGACCACACTGGTTAATTTGCATAAGGGGTTAATTTAGATGTAAATCATATGAACTTATGATAAAAGATAAAGAAGATTATAAATATAAGTTTATAATATATAATTGCATACTATTATGCAGATAATAAATACAAAAAATTGATATAAAAAGTTCAGTAGAAAATATTAATTTTTTTAATCAACTAATAATAAGCCAAAGTGGTTTTGAATTTCTCCTTTTTCTCGTAAAGTATTTATTTCAAGTCCATTTGACCTTACTGTAGCAAAAACATCAATACCACATGCTTCCATTGATGGAGCAGTCTTGTTAGGAAAACTACAAGTATCAGGATTACATTTAGCACACTTTGTACAAGGGCCACTTCCAAAAGCAATTGATTTATAATATCCATCTAAAAAAAGTTCTCTTGCTATTTCAACAGCTAAAGGAGTAACAATACTCATTTTATGACATCGAAATAAAATAGCTTTTTTGTAACAATCTATTATTGCTTGCGTCTGTTGATAGGTTGGAGTATTGGGTGGACAACAATGACTATGACCATATGTATTACAACCAAACTGACACTTATAAATTGTCCATGCTGCTGTGACAATCGTTTTAGGGTCTATTGAAACTGCAATGTCAGCTCCACTAGATTTTAATATTTCAAAGTATTTTTTCATAATTTACCTCCTATCAAAAATAGTTTTATTTTTTATCTTGTATGAATGGTTAAATTTTACGTATTCTTATACTTATGGTAACGCAAAAATAAATATCAATCAAATCGATATATTTAAATTATGAATTAAATAAAAATGAACTATAAACATATATGATAAATAAACTTACCTACTAATTTTTTGTCGTTAAAAATTTTCCATATTTCAATAACAAAATAAGAGTAAATACCATATATTACTTATGTCTGTAATATATAAAAGACAAAGGAGTTGTACATTATGATTACAATAAGTTTGTGCATGATTGTTAAAAATGAAGAAGAAGTTATAGGCAGATGTTTAGAGTGTGTAAAGGATTTAGTAGATGAAATTATAGTTGTAGATACTGGTTCCACAGATTCCACAAAAGAAATAGTTTCAAAATATACAGACATGGTGTACGATTTCGAATGGATAGATGACTTCTCTGCTGCGAGAAATTTTTCATTTTCTAAAGCTTCTAAAGACTATATAATGTGGCTTGATGCAGATGACATAATTTTAGAAGAGGATAGAAAAGAACTATCAAAAGTTAAAGAAAATTTAGATACTTCTATTGATATGGTCATGGCAAAATACAATGTATCATTTGATGAAAACGGAAAACCAACTTTATCATATTATAGAGAACGCTTATTTAAGAGAAGTTCTAATTATAAATGGGTTGACCCTATTCATGAAGTAATACCTCTTGTTGGAGAAATATTTTATTCTGACATTGCAATATCACATAAAAAACTTCATAGACAGGACCCTTTAAGAAACCTCAGAATTTTTGAAAAAATGATTTCAGAAGGTAGGATATTGGAGCCAAGACATCAGTTTTATTACTCAAGAGAATTGTATTATAATGCAAGATATAAAGATGCTATAGAAGGTTTTACTAAGTTTTTAGACTCTTCAAAAGGGTGGATTGAGGATTGTATAAGTGCTTGCAGAGATTTAGCCACATGTTATTACTTAATTAATGATGAAAAAAGTGCCTTATATTCTTTATTTAGAAGCTTTGAATTTGATGAGCCAAGAGCAGAAGTTTGCTGTGATATAGGAAAGCACTTGTTTGATAGACAAAGATATAAAGAAGCTATTTTTTGGTATAAAGTAGCATTAACTAGAGATAAAAATGACATTAATGGAGGATTTAAGTCAAATGATTGTTATGGATACTTACCATATATACAATTAAGTGTATGCTATGACAAACTAGGAGAAATGGATAAAGCGATATCTTATCATGAAAAAGCAAAAGAAATCAAACCTAACGATAGTGCTATTTTGTACAATGAAAATTATTTTAGTAAATATAAAAGTTATTGATAAGTCACAATAATACTAATTTTGACATATTATATAGAGAGCATGAAAGCTCAAATATATTAGGAGGTGCTTTAAGTAATGAGTAGAAATAAATATTTTGGCCCATTTGATGGTAATAACCATGATAACAACTATGATGATTGCAATAGCAGTTGTGATAGTTGTAATAGTTGTGACTGTCATCATGGTTGCCCACCATCATGTATAGGTCCAACCGGACCAATGGGTCCAAGAGGTAGAACAGGTCCAACAGGCCCAACAGGTCCAACCGGACCAATGGGTCCAACAGGCCCAACAGGAAACACAGGAGTAACAGGAAACACAGGAGCAACAGGGTTAATAGGTCCAACAGGTCCAACAGGGTCAGTAGGTCCAACAGGAGCAACAGGAGCAACAGGATTTGGAGTAACAGGCCCAACAGGTCCAACGGGAGCAACAGGAAATACAGGAGCAGATGGAGTAACAGGCCCAACAGGTCCAACAGGAGTAACAGGAGCAAATGGAATAACAGGTCCAACAGGGATAACAGGAGCAACAGGATTTGGAGTAACAGGCCCAACAGGTCCAACAGGAGCAACAGGAGTAGGAATAACAGGAGCAACAGGTTTAATAGGTCCAACAGGAGCAACAGGAACACCTGGAGCAACAGGTCCAACAGGAGCAGCAGGAGCAACAGGAGCAAATGGATTGATAGGCCCAACAGGAGCAACAGGAAATACAGGGGCAGATGGAGCAACAGGTCCAACAGGTCCAACAGGAGCAACAGGAGATACAGGAGCAAATGGATTAGTAGGTCCAACAGGTCCAACAGGAGCAGCAGGAGCAGATGGAGCAACAGGTCCAACAGGTCCAACAGGAGCAACAGGGGTAGGAATAACAGGAGTGACAGGAGCAACAGGAGCAACAGGCCCAACAGGAGCAGATGGATTAGTAGGTCCAACAGGAGCAACAGGAAACACAGGAGCAGATGGAGTACCAGGTCCAACAGGTCCAACAGGAGCAACAGGAAATACAGGAGCAGATGGAGCAACAGGCCCAACAGGAGCAACAGGAAATACAGGGGCAGATGGATTGGTAGGTCCAACAGGAGCAACAGGAAATACAGGAGCAGCTGGAGCAACAGGAGTAACAGGCCCAACAGGAGCAACAGGAAATACAGGAGCAGATGGAGCAACAGGACCAACAGGGGCAACAGGAAATACAGGAGCAGATGGAGCAACAGGACCAACAGGAGCAACAGGAAATACAGGAGCAGCTGGAGCAACAGGAGTAACAGGTCCAACAGGAGCAACAGGTCCAACAGGGGCAACAGGAATACCAGGAGCTAGTGCTATAATACCTTTTGCATCAGGTATACCACTAGCACTTACAACTATAGCTGGTGGATTAGTGGGCACACCAGGATTTGTAGGTTTTGGAAGTTCAGCTCCAGGCCTAAGTATAGTTGGTGGAGTAATAGACCTTACAAATGCAGCAGGAACATTGACTAACTTTGCATTTTCAATGCCAAGAGCTGGAACAATAACATCTATTTCAGCATATTTTAGTACAACAGCAGCGCTTTCACTTATTGGTTCAACAGTCACAATTACAGCTACACTTTATGAATCAACTGCACCAAACAACTCATTTACAGCTGTACCAGGAGCAACAGTTACACTGGCTCCACCACTTACAGGTATATTATCACTTGGTTCAGTTTCTAATGGAATTGTAACAGGATTAAATATATCAGTAACAGCACAAACTAGATTCTTACTAGTATTTACAGCGACAGCGTCAGGACTTTCATTAGTTAATACTGTAGCAGGATATGCAAGTGCAGGAATTTCGATTAACTAAATTATATAATTAAAAAAAGGCTTCTAGTATCTGATTGATATTAGAAGCTTTTTTATATTAATTGATGAGCAGAATATAGCATACTATTATATAATATAAAATAATAGTATTAAATTAGAAAGAGATACTTTTTTGGGGGGATATTATGAAAAATAGAATTGAAAAATTAATGAATAACTTTGTAAAAGATTATTATAATTCAAATGATGTGACTCAAAAGTGGCAAGAGCTTTTATTTGCCTATGCTTCTGCTGAAGATGAAATGTTTTATCAGTTAAAAAATATTGTAGGAACATCTCATGCTATGCCAAAAGATTTTTTAAAAGATGGTAAGACTATAATTACATATTTTATACCCTTTGATAAAAACATAAATAATAGTAATATTGGAGGGCTCGAATGTTCAGAAAGTTGGGCAAGAGCTTATATAGAAACTAATAAATTGATTTCCGATTTAAATAATTTTTTATGTGAAGAGCTAGGAAACATGGGATTTGACTCCTATGCTATTCCTGGGTCATATAATTTTGATAATGATAAATTGATTAGTGATTGGTCACAAAGACATGTAGCATTCATAGCAGGTCTTGGAACTTTTGGTCTAAACAATATGCTTATTACAGAAAAAGGATGTTGTGGAAGGATAGGAAGTATAATCACAAGCTTAAAGTTAGAACCAACTAAAAGACCAGAAAAGGAATACTGCTTGTATAAACATAATAATAGTTGTAAAAAGTGTGTAAGTAAATGTGTGAAAGAAGCTTTAAAAGAAGATGGGTTTGATAGAAATAAGTGTTATGAAATGTGTATGATAAATGAGAAAAAATATTCTTATATAGGTGGATGTGATATCTGTGGAAAATGTATAGTTGGAGTTCCATGTTCAGTAATAAACCCATCAATGTAAAAGTTTTTTTAATTAACAATTCTAATTTGATATATAATAAACTACAAATATAAATAAAAAATAAAGAAATTATGTTGATTGACAACTATTTGTGCTATTGATAGACTTATATGTATCGCTGTGATATAAGGAGGGGTGAGACTTTATGCTTGATTTAATCTTTATTTTTGCATAGCAAGGGCTATTGCAACTATAAAATTTAATATACAGATAGCCCTTTGCTATTCCTAATAAAAAATTACTGTTTAATAGGAGAGCAAAATGAGCTATAAAAAAGCAATACATATATTACCAGAAGAATTACTTGAATTGATACAAGAATATGTGGATGGAGAATGTATTTATATTCCCAGAAAATCAAACAATAAAAGAGAATGGGGAAGTAATACATCTACTCGTGAAGATTTAACAATTAGAAATATGCAAATTTATGAAGATTATCAAGTTGGTCATGATTTGAAGTATTTATCAGAAAAATATTATCTGTCTTTGAAGAGTATTCAAAGAATTATATTACAAGAAAAAAGAAAAGATATTTAAGTGTAAGCCAGTATAGTTCTATAACTATACTGGCTTATTTTCTTTTGTTAAAAATGTTTAAGGTATAGTTTTTTTTTAGTGGATGCTATAATTTAATTAATTTCAGAAGCTTATATAATAAGAAAATTCAGCAGTAGTGTCTATATTAAGAGGAAATAATTTATTATATAAGTGTGTAATTGAAATTTAAATTTATTAAAAATTAGGAGGTACTGTTTTGAAAAAAATGCTTGATTATATTCCACCTTTTCACGACTTTCTATTTTAGCAATATTATAGAAAGGAAAATGTATTTATGCAAAAAATTACTTGGGAGATTGAGTATAAATCCCAATTGCCAGTAATTAGGTACTGTAAAAAATGTGGGAAAAAGACTGAATACATCTGTTCAGATTTATTTAGAGTGAATGCCCAACATAAGTATTTAGATATTTGGTTAATATATAAATGCTCAAATTGTGATTCAACATGGAATTCAACCATATATTCTCGTATTAATCCAAAAAACTTAAATCCAGAGATATTAGAACAATTTTATACGAATGATTATAATCTTGTTAAACAATATGCTATGAATGTTGAGTTTTTACATAGAAATGGGGCGAAAGTTGGCATCCCAGAATATAAAATAGTAGGTCAAGATATTTGTATTGATGACTCTACACAAATTCGTATTACAAGTAAGTATCCATGTCAATTAAAGGTATCCACGTTATTACGTGAGAAGCTTGGCATATCTAGAAAGGTCTTTGAAGACATGTTAGACTGTGGGATGATAAAAAGTATATCTGGAGTTGACCTAAGGAGAAGTAAGTTAAATTATGAGATTGTGTTACAAATTGGAAAGAGTAAACAATAATATTTAAATCGGTTAGACCAGCCAGTTTAACATGTTTTATGTAACATCATTTTAAATAAGTATAGCAGCTTTAAAAAATACAAAGAAGCTATACTTATTTGTGTATAATAGCATTATCTTTTTTCTAGATTTTCTAATATCTCATAGTAGTGTGTTGTAGCTAGTGCACTTGGCTTACCTTATCTGATAAATATTGATTTTCTATGTTCATTTCTTAACTCCATTTCATATTAGATTCTGACTAAATTTATCAAGAATTCTACTACAATAGTATCAATGTTTATAATTGATTTACTTTATTCAAAATTGCATCTATAGCTGTGTCAGGAACAACTGCTAAGTCTTCTGCATTAAAATAATAAATTATATTAGAGTCAAATAATATATTTGAATTTGGTGGAAATTCATCATCTCCAAACCAAAGTATAAATATCATAGAAGTATTACCTATGTATGTAAACTTATAAGCTAGGTCACCCATCTTTATTTTTTTAGCTCCAATATTCTCCATGACCAGTTTATATTTATCTATTTTAGATGTAAAGATTTCTGAAAGTCTTGCTAGAGTTCTATTTAGAAAGTTAGGATAATAGACATTGCCTCCAGGAACTTCTTTAAAAGTTATATATTTATTTGTAAGAGGTATACCTTTAGAATTACACAAATACCTAAGCATTAGAATCTTAAGTTCGAAATTTTTACAGAGACTTCCATTACTATTCCAAACTTCTCCACTCGGATAATCAACTATATGCTGTCTACCAAAAAAATCAATAGTAAATTTGCTTGAATCACTATTAAAGTCAATATTACTTAAATTACTAATTGTATGAGGGTCCAATTCTTTGAGTTTTTTTCGTGCATAATCAAATGGAACATTATAATTACTTGTTTTGATATTTTTATCCATAATATTTTCCTCCGATTTAAAGACCTATTTATATATTTATAAAAAGTTTTCTTATTATTGATTTTATTATATATCCAGAATATTACAATATTAAATTAATAAATAAATTTTGCTATTTAAAGGAATCTATGTAAAATAAATATTAAGTGTTTAAAATATAAATTTTTTATGTTTGAAGTGTTAAAATGATTCTACTATAAAATATTAATTAATTGCTTTAAGTTATAATATAATAGTATGAGATTTTATATAAATTTATAAAGATATAACTAAATATATAAATTAAGGTGTCATTAAATATGTAATGGAGGTGTTAGTATGTCTAAGATACTAGTAGTAGATGATGAATTAGATATGTTAAAGTTAATTGAAAATATATTAAAAAGAGATGGGCATGAAGTAAAGGTAATTAGTGATGTAGAAAACATTTTTGATATTGATTATAATCCTTTTAATCTAATAATATTAGATGTAATGATGCCCAAAATGGATGGTTTTGAAGTATGTAAAATTATAAGAAATAAGGTTGATTGTCCAATATTGTTTTTGACAGCTAAAAATATGGAAAGTGATGTTATGTATGGTCTTGGTATAGGGGCAGATGATTATATTACAAAGCCTTTTGGTGTAGGTGAGTTAAGAGCCAGAATAAATGCTCATTTGAGAAGAGAAAATAGAGAGAAAAAAAATTCATTAACTATATCAAATGTTCAATTTAATTTTTTGGGAAAAGAAATTTCTGTTGATAATAATAAGATAAATTTTACTAAGAGTGAGTACCTAATATGTGAATTTCTAGCAAAAAATAAGGGACAAGTCTTTTCAAAAGAAAGAATATATGAGCATATATATGGATTTGATGGAGAAAGTGATATAAGTGTTATTACAGAACACATAAAAAATATACGAAGCAAGTTGAAATCTTATGATATTTATACAATAGAGACTGTATGGGGGATAGGATATAAGTGGATATAATAAAGTATTACTCAGTGCAAATACATTATATATCTACAAAATGTTTGTAAAATATTAATCTATATATTAAAATTTAATTTATAGATTAATATTTTTTGTAAATTACAAAATTGTAAGGTATTTTGTTATAAAATATTAATATTAGTAGTGTATACTAATAATATGGTGTTTAATATAAATCTTGAGCAAAGGATGGTTTTTCTAATGGATAAACTAAAAAATATTAGAAAGAGTCTACTACAGTATACATTTTTATTTTTATTAATAGGTATAACAATTTACTTGGTATTTAAAACATTAGATATTAAGATGTTATCAAATGTTATAACTATGGTAGATAAAAAGTTTTTATTTGTAGGGGCTTTGGCAATAATGTCTCACATAATGCTTGAAGGATTAGTAATGAAGATAATTATAGAAAGTACTCACAAAGTCAATATTAGATTTATTGGTTTCAAGCTAGCCATTATGGGATTTTATTATAATCTAATAACTCCATTTGCTTCAGGAAGCCAACCAGTACAAATATATGTACTTAAAAAATGCAAAATGCCACTTAGTAAAGCAAGTGCAGTTGTTACAAATAAGTCTATTATTTTTCAAATAGTAGTTACTGTTTATTGCACAATATTAGTATTAATGAATCTAGCTATGCTAGAAAAACAAATGAAAGTAATCATGCCCTTAGTGTTTCTAGGAATAGCAATTAATTCATTTGTTTTAATTATGATAATTTTAGTTATTTTAAATCCTCAAAAAATAAAATATTTTATGAGAGTTTCAGTAAAATATTTATCAAAATTTAAGTTTTTAAGATTCCTAGAGAGTAAAGTAGACTCTATAGAAAATTTTATAGATGATTATAGTAAAGCAATAAGTTTTTTTGCTAAAAATAAAAAAGTATTGATTTTAACTATTATAGTGACTTTTATTCAATTAAGTGCTTACTTTAGTGTCTCATTTTGGATATATAAAGCATTTAATTTACAAGGTTATAGTTATATTTATATATTAACACTACAAGCTTTTTTATATATGGCAATATCTCCAATACCAACACCTGGTAATGTAGGAGCTAATGAATTAGCATTTTTCACTATATTTAAATCAGTATTCCCTCAACCTCTAATGGGTTATGCAGTATTTTTATATGGTGGATTTATGTACTATTTGATTCTGATTGGAAGTGGTATCTTTACTGTAATCACTCACTATAGAATGAAAAATAGAATTGGTAGAAATGCCATTTTAAGTGAAAATTAGATAAATCTAAATAAGCATATAGTAAAAAATATGTCATAAGAACTATAATATTTTAATTAGGCGATTAAAATATAAGGATTGTTATGACATATTTTTTTTAAAATTTAAAAGGAATTGTGAGAAAATTGTTGAATTTAATAGATAATATTGCAAAATATTTGTAAATTTTGCATATTATAAAAGTACTTTATTATCTTTAAGGTAAATTTTACTCATCAGGGGATAAATCTAAGGGGGGAAATGTATGGAGAAGAAAATTTTAACAGTTTGTCCATACTGTGGAGCTGGATGCCAATTATATCTAGTAGTAAAAGATAACAAGATATTAAAAGCGGAGCCAGCTGATGGTAGAACAAATCAAGGAAGTTTATGTTTAAAAGGTCGTTATGGATGGGATTTTCTAAATGACCCTAAAATTTTAACACCTAGGCTAAAAAAACCAATGATAAGAAAACAAGGTGTGTTAGAAGAGGTTGAATGGGATGAAGCTATAAGTTATACAGCTTCAAGATTAAACGAAATTAAAGAAAAATATGGTCCTGATTCTATTATGGGAACAGGCTCTGCAAGAGGGCCTGGTAATGAAGCAAATTATATAATGCAAAAATTTATGAGAGCTACAATAGGAACTAATAATGTTGACCATTGTGCTCGTGTCTGACATGCACCATCTGTAGCCGGTCTGGCTTACTCATTAGGTAGTGGTGCAATGTCTAATTCTATACCAGAAATAGAAAACGCAGATGTTTTATTCATATTTGGATATAATGGAGCAGATTCACATCCAATAGTTGCAAATAGAATAATTAAAGCTAAGAAAAATGGAGCTAAGTTAATTGTTACTGACCCTAGATTAACTGAGTCTGCAAGAATTGCTGATATACATCTACCTATAAAGGGTGGAACAAATATGGTTTTAGTAAATGCTTTTGGAAACGTTTTAATAGAAGAAGGTCTTTACAATAAAGACTTTGTTCAAAACCATACACAAGGATTTGATGAGTACAAAGAAATTGTTAAACCATATACAGCTAAATATGCTGAGAAGCTGACAGGAATTCCAGAAGAACTTATAAGAAGAGCTATGAGAGAATATGCAAAAGGTAAGAAGGCAATGATACTTTATGGAATGGGTGTCTGCCAATTTGGTCAAGCTGTTGATGTAGTTAAAGGGCTTGCATCAATTGCTCTACTTACAGGTAATTTTGGTAGAGAAAGCGTTGGAATAGGACCTGTACGTGGACAAAATAATGTTCAAGGAGCTTGTGATATGGGGGCTCTTCCTAATGTATATCCTGGTTATCAAAATGTAACTGATGATAAGATAAGAGAAAAATTTGAAAATGCTTGGGGAGTAAAGTTATCTCCTAATAATGGATATAGTTTAACTCAAGTTCCAAATTTAGTGTTAAAAGAGAAGAAGCTTAAAGCTTATTATATATTTGGGGAAGACCCAGTACAAAGTGACCCAGATGCATCAGAAGTTAGAGAAGCTTTAGATGAGTTAGAGTTTGTTGTTGTTCAAGATATATTTATGAATAAGACAGCACTTCATGCTGATGTTATACTTCCAGCTACTTCTTGGGGCGAACATGATGGAGTATATACATGTGCAGATAGAGGATTCCAATTGATGAGAAAAGCTATAGAGCCACAAGGAGATGTAAAACCAGACTGGCAAATTATAAGTGAAATTTCTACAGCAATGGGATATCCTATGAACTACAAAAATACTAGAGAAATATGGGATGAACTTAGAGCATTATGTCCAAATTTCTTAGGTGCTACTTATGAAAAAATAGAGGCCCAAGGTTCTGTTCAATGGCCTTGTAAGAGTGAAAGTATGGAAGACAAAGGAACTATGTATCTATATGAAGGACAAAAATTCTCTACTCCTAATGGAAGAGGTAATTTATTTGCTGCAGAATGGAGACCTCCTATGGAAGTTGAAGATGATGAGTATCCATTTAGTTTATGTACTGTGAGAGAAGTTGGTCACTATTCAGTAAGAACTATGACTGGTAACTGTAGAACACTTAGTTCATTAGAAGATGAGCCAGGTCGTGTTCAAATAAATTGTAATGATGCAGATAGATTAGGAATTGAAGATGATGAACTAGTTAGAATTAGTTCAAGAAGAGGAAGTGTAATAACAAGAGCAACAGTAACTGACAGAGTTAAAGAAGGAGCAACATATATGACTTATCAGTGGTGGGTTGGAGCTTGTAATGAGCTTACAATAGCAAACTTAGACCCTATATCTAAAACACCAGAATACAAATATTGTGCTGTTAAACTTGAAAAACTTGATGACCAAGAGTTAGCAGAGAAATGTGTAAGAGAAGAATATCAAAGTCTTAAAGATAAAATGACTGCCACAAATGTTTAGTAGTTATTAGATTAAAGATTTATAAAAAGCGGAAGGGCAAATATCTTATGGAGAATATATACTCAAAAACTAAGTCCCAAGAAAATAGTAAAGGTGAAGTTTTTGAAAACAGTTATAGTTTAGTAGATTATGAATACATGAATTCTTTTAAATTAGAAATAAGCAAAATAAATGAACATGATTTATCAAATGAATATGAAGAAATAATTGCAGAATATCCACTTAGCTTTATTTTAAATGATAAATACATAAATACATTTTTATGTACACCATATAATTTAAAAGAGCTTGTAGTTGGTTTTTTGAGAACAAAGGGATATATAGAAAATAAAAAAGACATATTAGATATAGAAATAAATGATAAGGAACGTGTTACAAAAGTAACTATTCAAGAGAGACATAAGGATGAAGAGGAACAAATTATATTTTTAAACTCACTAGACTATATAAGTTGTGCTCCTGTAGAGAGTAATATAAAAATAAATTATGATGCGATTTACAGTATAATGGATAAAAACTTAAATTCGTCAGAATTATTTAAAAATACAGGTGGAGTACATAGTGTATCCATATTTGATAATGATAAAAAAATAGTGACCTGTGAAGATGTAGCAAGGCATAACGCAATGGATAAAGCAATAGGGTTTTGTGTTTTAAATGAAATATCACTAAAAGATAAAACTGTAGTTGTAAGTGGGAGAATATCTTTAGAGATGATACTAAAGGCAGCTATGACTCAAATTCCTATTGTAATATCAAAATCAGCACCAACTAATTTATCAATAGAGCTTTCTAAAAAATTAAATATAACTCTTATTGGATTTGTAAGAGGAAGACGAATGAATATCTATGCAAATTCACAGAGAGTTATCAAAAAGTGAGACTGAAGCGTATGTATGCTAATAAAGAAGAAAAAAAATATTCAAGATGTGAAGTGTGTGGAGTAGTAATTGATGATACTGACAAAGTATATGCCAATAAATATAATTTGTGTAAAAAATGCAAGCGAAATATAAGTATTGAAAAAACACTAAAATATATAAATATATATAATAAAAATAACTAGGGACTTAGAAATATACAAATTGAAAGGTGGGATAATATGAATAATAAAATAGGCTCTTTTGTAATAGCAGACCCAAGTAAATGTACAGGTTGCAGATCTTGTGAAGTAGCTTGTTTTACAATGCATAACCAACATAATAATGTAGGATATACGGTTGGGACAGTTGACATACCAGTTATACCTAGACTCTATTTAGTAAAAGGTGATACTTTCTGTATGCCAATACAATGTAGACATTGCGAAGATGCTCCTTGTCTAAATTCATGTCCACAAAAAGCTATAAACAAAGAGAACAATGTCATGTTTGTTAATGAAGAAAAGTGTATAGGGTGTAAAACTTGTCTCCTAGCATGTCCTTTTGGAGCTATAGATTTACTTCCACAATATAAAGATGGTAAAGAAGTAGAACAAGTAATTTTGGAAGAAAATAAAAAAATAGCGTATAAGTGCGATTTATGTAAAGACAATGAAAAAATAGCTTGTATAAGCGCATGTCCTCAAGATGCATTAAAACTTGTTACTCCAATAGATGACAAAAAAGCTAAGAATAGACAAGCTGCACTTAGTTTATTGTTGACAAATAAATAAAGGATAAAGGGGTGACGTTTATGATAATAAATATAGATAAAGATTTATGTACTGGATGCAGAGAATGTTCAAAGGTATGTCCAGTAAATGCTATTGAGGGGGAAGAAGGAAAACCACAAGAGATAAACCTAGATAGATGTGTTATGTGTGGTCAATGTGTTCAAACTTGTAAATCGTATGCTTCAGTTATAGATGAAGGATTTGAGTTTTTGAAAGATAAAAAACAAGAACGAAAAATACCAGAATCAATAAATGAACCTATATTCGCAGCACATAATGTATGCGATGTAGATAGGGTAAAAAAAGCTTTAAGTGACCCAGATGTATTTACTATGGTTCAATGTGCACCAGCAGTTAGAGTAGCTTTGGGAGAGGATTTTGGATACTATCTAGGATATTTAGGTGCTGGAAAAATGGCAGCAGCGCTTAGAGCATTAAAATTTGATAGAGTTTATGATACTAATTTCGCAGCTGATTTAACTATAATGGAAGAAGGTAGTGAGTTAATTAAGAGGGTTACAGAAGGTGGAACTCTTCCAATGTTTACATCTTGTTGTCCAGCTTGGGTTAAATTTATGGAAAAAAATTATCCTAAGTTAACTAATCACTTATCTTCTTGTAAATCACCTCAACAGATGGGTGGCGCAATATTTAAGACATATGGCGCAGAAATAAATAATGTGGATGCATCTAAAATATTTAGTGTTTCTATAATGCCATGCACATGTAAAAAGTATGAATGTGATAGAGAAGAGATGGATTCTAGTGGATATAGAGATGTAGATGTAGTGTTAACTACTAGAGAACTAGCTTACCTAATAAAAGACATGGGAATTGATTTTAAAAATTTAAGAGAAGAAAAGTTTGACAGCCCTTTAGGTAGTTACAGTGGAGCTGGAACTATATTTGGTGTTACTGGTGGAGTTATGGAAGCAGCTATAAGAACAGGTTATGAGCTTATAACTGGAGAAAGCATACCTAATGTAGAAGTAAAACAAGTACGAGGAGAAAGTGGTTTTAGAAAATCAACTATTAAGGTAGGTGATTTAGACTTAAGAGTTGGTGTAGTAAGTGGACTGCAAAATGTAATACCAGTACTTGAAGATTTAGAAAAAGGAAAGTTGGATATAGATTTTATAGAGGTTATGACTTGTCCTGTTGGATGTGTAAGTGGTGGAGGTCAGCCAAAAATTTTACTAGAAGAATATAAAGAATTAGCCTATGAAAATAGAACAAAAGCAACATATGTGCATGATGAACACTTGGCAATTAGAAAATCTCATGAAAATTCTGACATTAAAAAATTATATGATGAATATCTAGTGGAGCCATTAGGAGAAAAATCTCATCATTTATTACACACTACATACTGTATAGGAAAGGAAGTGGCTAAGTAATGAATTATTTTGTTATAGCAGACCCTGATAAGTGCATAGGATGTAGAACTTGTATGATAGGATGTGTGGTTGCACATTCAGATGAAGATATTTTTTACAAAAGTCCAGACGAGATAAACTTTAATCCAAAACTTTCTGTCATAAAAACAAAGGAAGTTAGTGCTCCAATACAATGTAGACATTGTGAGGATGCTCCTTGTGCAAAGGCCTGTCCAAATGGTGGTATAGTTAGGGTGGGTAATACAATAAAAATAAATGAAGAAAATTGTATAGGATGTAAGACTTGTATGCTGGCATGTCCTATAGGAGCAATAGATATAGTTACACTAAAAGATATAGACAAAGGAAAGCTTTGCTTTAGAGAAAGAATGACAGCAAACAAATGTGATTTTTGCATAGATTCACCAGAAGGACCAGCATGTGTAAATGTATGTCCAACAAAAGCATTTACTATAGTTAAAGATGAGGATATAGATAATACTGTTAAAAATAAAAGAAAGTTAGCTATATTATAATATAATTAATAAAAAGATGGAGTTCTAGTTGTTATTAGAGTCTCCATCTTTTTTGTATAATTTTTATAGGGATTAAGAATTAATTATTGTGCCAATTTATCTAACCTTTTCTTATTTAACTTTGTCATTCCCATAGAAGCTGTGATAAGTAAGGCATAGGCGACTATAACTGATAAAATTATAATAGACCAAGAGAATTTATAGCCAAAATTATCAACGAGTAATCCAAATAATGTTGAACCAAGTGCAAATCCAATTGCAAAAATTAACTGAACAATGCCAAAAATACTGCCAAACTCCTTTTGACCAAAAAAAGCACCAGTTAAATAAGCAGGTCCTATCATATAAGCAAATACAGAAAGACCCTTTAAAATAGCAAATACAAATGCAAGATTAGAAGATTTATCGACAAATAGTAATGATAAAGTAGCTATAAGTACAAATATAAAAGATATAATCAGTGGTTTTATTTGACCAAATTTATCAAACAATAATCCTCCAAATAAATTACCAATAAGAGCAAATAATGCAAAAGTGGAACCTACTGTTCCTATTAAAATTGGATTTATATAATTTCTAAGGTAGGTTGGATATTGTACAGATAATGATGAAACATATATACCTACAAAAGCAAATCCAATTGTCATAATCCAAAAATATTTATTCTTTTTAGCCTCTTTTAACGTATAACCCCATACTGAAGGGGTTATTTTATTAGGTGTTTCATCATTTTTTATTTTAGAGTTTATTTTCTCATTAGTATCTTTAGGCATTTTAAGCATAAATAATGTCACAGGTATACCAACTATTAGTGCTACAATTCCAAATGTTAGATAAGAACGGCTATATCCTTGAGATGCTAATGAACGAACTACAAGTTGTTGTAGAAATATACTACCAATAGAGCCACCAGCAAAAGCAAAGCCCATAGCTTTTCCTTTACTTTTTTCATCAAACCAAGCACTTATTAAAATTGGTATTCCTATCGCAGATATAATTGTAGCTCCAATTTGTACGATGCATGATACTGTATAAAATTGCCATAGTTCAGTACATATAGAAAATGTAGCAAAACCAATGCTAGAAATTATACAGCCTAATAAATATAATATCTTAACATTGACCTTGGAAAATAATTTACCTATAAATGGTGAAGCAATTGCTGAAGCAATAGTACCAAAAGTAAATATTAGAGAAAAAGATGCTAATCTAAAACCTTCTCCTTCTACAACATAACTTATAAACTGAGGCTGTATACTTGCTACAATACTAAATGGTATAGCTTGTATCAACATGCAACCAAGTACTATAATCCAAGCAGATGAAAAGTTTTTAATGCTAAAATTTTTGTTTAGTAGTGTCTTCATGGTATGATATCTCTCCTTTAGATTATAATTTGTAAATATTAATCTAATTATTCTAAATTTATATATTAGTTTTGGATAGATGAATTAGTTGTATGTAATTTGGGGTATTAATATAAAAATTATCTGTAAAAATTGATTATTTTAAATAGATAGGGTAAATTAAAATATATAGATAAATGAAAGGATGGATAAAATGTCATTTGAAAAAATAAATAATAATAATCTAGATAAAATACACAGCAGGAAATGTATTATGTTTGTAAATTTTAATCAAAAAGAATTATCATTAATTAAAAATGTTAGTAATTTTGCTGGAATAAGAGACCATATCATTTTAAGTGATAAAAATGGTGAAAACATAGTAAGAGATATTTTGGATGGGAATATATCAAGTGAATGTGATAATGGAATTAAAAGTAAGTCTGTAATATTTAATAATATTTCCAGCACACAAGTAAATGCATTTTTAGAAGGATTGAAAAAAGTAAGAATAAATAGACCTTTTACAGCAATGGTAACAGAGACATCTATTGATTGGACATTAAATAATTTAATAGAAAATTTAGTTCAAGAACGCAATGCTATGTCTTCAGGAAAAACAATTGAGCATAAGTAAATTAGTTTTTAGAACCATCTTCTAATAAATTTAACTAATATGTGTTAAGTATCATATTATACTGTAAGATATAAAAATCTTAATATAAGTGGATGGAGGAAAGTAAAATGAAAGTATTATTTACAATAAATTATGGAGAAGAAAAATTTAAAAAAATAAATGAATTAGGATATGATGTTATACATTATTCTGAAGATAGTATAGAAAATAATGAAGATGTAAACACTGCAGATGTGCTAGTTACATATAATCCTTTTGACAGACTAGATATTTCCAAAATGGAAAATTTAAAATATATACAAACAACAAGTGTAGGTATAGACCAAATACCAAAAGAAGATGTGTTAAAAAGAGATATCAAAATAGCTAACAATAGAGGCGGGTATAGTATACCTATTGGTGAAAGCATTGTTATGTATATTTTAGAAATTTATAAAAATAGTGCAAAATTTTTTAAACAACAGAAAAATAAAGAATGGAAAATGGATTTTTCTGTATCAGAATTATATGGTCAAAGGGTTGGATTTCTTGGAACAGGAACTATATCATCAGAAGCAGCTAAAAGGTTAAAGGCCTTTGGTGTAGAAATATGGGGAGTCAATACTGATGGAAGTAATAAAAAATACTTTGACAAGTGTTTTTCTACTGAAGATATGGATGTTGTATTTAAGGAATGTGACATAATAGTCGTAGCAATGCCTTCTACAAAGAGTACAGACGGAATAGTAAATAAAGATATGTTTAATCTTATGAAAGAAGGTTCTGTATTTATTAATGTAGGTAGAGGAAACACCATTAATCAGAAAGATTTAGAAGATTGTGTAGAGAAGTTTAGAGGTGTAGCGTTAGATGTATTTGAAAGTGAGCCTTTAAGTAAAGATAATAAACTATGGGAGCTTGAAAATGTTATAGTAACTCCTCATAACTCTTGGGTGTCTGATAAAAATAAAGAGAGAACATTTAATATGGTCTATAATAATTTAAAACATTATATAATAGAAAATAAACCTGTAGATAATGTTGTAGATATATCAAAAGGTTATTAAATATATAAAAATTCTAATGAAAATAAAAAACTCTTATTGGTATTGTTAGAGATACTATAAGAGTTTTTTTTGTAATAAATTTAAAGTCAAAAAAGTGATATACTAAAAAATATATAAATAGGAAATAATTAATTATAGGGAAATTTTAAAATGATTCAATTTAAAAAATATGAAGAGGTGCTAAGAGTGAGCGTTAAAAATGAAATTAATAAACTTATAGAACAAATAAACTATCATAATGAAAGGTATTATAACCAAGATAGCCCAGAGATATCGGACTACGAATATGACAAGCTAATGAAAGAACTAATATCTTTGGAAGAACAAAATCCAGAACTAAAGAGAGTTGATTCTCCAACAAATAGAGTAGGAGGTAAGCCATTAGATAAATTTAATCAAATTGTACATAAAACTCCTATGCTGAGTTTATCAAATGCTTTTTCAGAGCAAGATTTGAGAGATTTTGATAAGAGAGTTCAGGATTATGTGGGAGACAATGTTGAATATGTTGTTGAATTTAAAATAGATGGGCTTTCAGTAGGTCTTACCTATGATAATGGATCGTTTGAAAAAGGAGCAACTAGAGGTGATGGGATTGTGGGAGAAGATATTTCTCTAAATTTAATGACGGTCAAAAGCATACCTCTTAAAATAGATGAAAAAAAAGAGTTAATAGTTAGAGGAGAAGTCTATATATCAAAAGATAACTTTAGAAAAGTGAATGAACAACAAGAAGAACAGGAACAACCACTATTTGCTAATCCAAGAAATCTTGCAGCAGGTTCATTAAGACAATTAGACTCAAAATTAACTGCAAAGAGACCACTAGATATATTTGTATTCAATATGGAAAATATAGAAGATTATGACTTAAAAAGTCACAGCGAATCCTTAGAATATTTAGAAAAGCTAGGCTTTTCAGTAAGTCAAAATTATAAAGTTTGTAAAAATATAGATGAAGTTATCGAACATATTGAACATTGGACAGAAAATAGAGGTAATTTAGAATACGAGATAGATGGAATGGTAATAAAAGTAAATAATATAAAACAAAGGGAAGAGATGGGATATACGGCAAAGAGCCCAAGATGGGCAATTGCATATAAATTTCCAGCAGAAAAGAAAAAAACTAAAATAGTAGATATAATAGTAGAAGTTGGAAGAACTGGTACAATAACACCATCAGCAGTACTTGAACCAGTTAGACTTGCTGGTACTACTGTAAGTAGAGCAACACTTCATAATGAAGACTATATAAAAGAGAAGGACATAAAAATAAATGATACAGTATTGGTTCAAAAAGCAGGAGATATAATACCTCAAGTTTTAGAAGTTATAAAAGAAGCTCGTACTGGGGAGGAAGTAGATTTTAAAATGCCAGAAAAATGCCCTGTTTGTTCAGAACCAACAGTAAGATTAGAAGGAGAAGCTGCTGTAAAGTGTATAAATATGTCTTGTCCAGCTCAAATAAGAAGGGGAATTATACATTTTGTATCAAGAGACGCGATGAATATAGATGGTTTAGGAGAATCTATAATTACATTGTTGCTAAATGAAAAAATAATTCAAGATGTGTCTGATTTATATTATATAAAACAGGAAGATGTAGTTGATTTAGAAAGAATGGGTGAAAAATCTGCTGATAATTTAATAAATTCAATAGAAAAGTCAAAAGAAAATGATTTATGGAGACTTATAAATGGTTTAGGAATTAAATTTATAGGCGTTAAGGCAGCTAAGATACTTGCTTCAAAATTTAAAGATTTAGATGATGTGATTTCTGCAACAATTGAGCAATTAGAAGATTTAGAGGAATTTGGGAGTATAATGGCAAATAGTGTTGTTGAGTTTTTTAAGGAAGATAAAAATATAAATGTCATAGAAAAACTAAAAAGTGTAGGAGTAAATACAAAATCATTAGAAAATACAGGTGAAACAGTAGAAAGAATATTTGAAGGAATGAAAATAGTATTGACTGGTACACTTCCTACATTAAAAAGAAATGATGCAAAAGATATGATAGAAAAAAGAGGTGGAAAAGCTACATCTAGTGTAAGTAAATCGACAACTTTTGTTTTAGCTGGAGAAGAAGCTGGCTCTAAACTTACAAAAGCAAATGATTTAGGAATTAAAGTTATAGATGAAGAGAGATTTTTAGAATTATTAACTTTATTATCGAAAGATGAAGTAAAAGCTATATTAGAGGGCTAAAAAGTCACTTAATTTAGTAGAAAACTACTATAATTAATGATAGAATAGTTCAGTAAGCTATCGAATTATGAAAAATGACATTATATGAGATTAATAAAATTAAAACTTATAAAAATAAATTTATAAAATATATAAGGATTAGGAAAGGATATAAAAAATGACCAGAAGTTATGATAGAACTAATGAACAGATAAGACCTGTAAAGATTACTAGAAATTATACAAAGTACGCAGAAGGTTCTGTTCTTATAGAAATGGGAGAGACAAAGGTTATATGTACTGCATCAGTGGAAGAAAAAGTACCTCCTTTTTTGAGAAATAGTGGTACTGGGTGGATAAATGCTGAATATTCAATGTTACCAAGGGCAACTCAACAGAGAAAAATAAGGGACGCATCTAGAGGAAAAATCGACGGAAGAACTCAAGAGATACAAAGGTTAATAGGAAGAGCGATAAGGTCTGTTATAGACTTAAATAAATTAGGAGAAAGAACTATTTGGGTAGATTGTGATGTGATTCAAGCTGATGGTGGAACTAGAACTGCATCTATAACTGGGGCGTTTGTAGCAGTTGCAGAAGCAATCTATAAATTATATAAAGCAAAAACATTAAAAGAAATGCCAATAACAAATTTTGTATCTGCAATTAGTGTCGGAATAGTAAATGAAACTCATATGCTAGATTTATGTTACGAAGAAGATTCTAAAGCACAAGTAGATATGAATATAATAATGACTGATAAGTGTGAGTTTGTAGAAGTACAGGGGACTGGTGAAGAGAAACCTTTTTCAAGAAAAGATTTAAATTTATTGTTAGAGTTAGGAGAAAAAGGGAATAAAGAACTAATAAGGCATCAAAGGGATGTTTTAGGTGAAATAGCAGATGAGATATTAGGTATGGATTATGGCAATGAAGTTGTTATTGCTACTAATAATGCTCATAAGTTAGAAGAAATAGGTGCAATCTTAAAGGACTTTGAATATACTGTATATTCTCTAAAAGATGTTGATTTAGCAGGTATAGAAATAATAGAGGATGGAAAAACCTTTGAGCATAATGCATTGATAAAAGCTAGAACAATAGCTAGAAAAACTAAACTTATAGCTATAGCAGATGATTCTGGTTTAGAGGTAGATGCATTAGGCAAAAAACCAGGTGTTTATTCAGCTAGATATGCAGGAGAGCACGCTACAGATGAAGAAAATAGAGAAAAGCTATTAAAAGCCATGCAAAATGTGCCAATGAGTAAAAGAAATGCAAGATTTGTCTCTGCAATAGCAGTAGTTTTTCCAGATGGAAAAGAATTTGTAGTAAGAGGAATTTGTGAAGGAATGATAGGCTTTGAAGAAAAGGGCAAAAATGGCTTTGGATATGATAGCTTGTTTATAGTAAAGGGATATAATAAAACTTTTGGTGAAATACCTAGTGTTATAAAAAATTCAATCAGCCACAGAGCAAATGGACTAAAGATTATGAAACAAGAGTTTATGAAAAGGGTAGTGAAGTAATGAGAATAGGCATAATAAGTGATACACATATGATGATTAAAAATATGGAAAAGACAATACCATATTTAGAAGAATGTGACTTAATAATTCATGCAGGAGACAACTTTACAGACTCAAGATATCTTCATAATATGACTAAAGTGGGAATTATTGCAGTTAAAGGAAATTGTGATTTTGATGCTATAGAAGAAGAACTTGTCTTTGAAGTAGCAAATAAGACTATATTTTTATGCCATGGTGATAAGTATGGTGTAAAATATGGAACACAAATGTTAGAAAATAAAGCTACTGAAGTTAATGCTGACATAGTTATATTCGGTCATACTCATACTCCATTTAGAGAAATTAAAAATGGTGTGCTTTACATAAATCCTGGAAGTACTTCACTTCCAAGAGGAGTATCGTATAAGAGTTTTGTAATTATGGAGATAGAAGAAGATGATATAAATATAGAGGAAATACGCATATAAAGGTGTATTTATCTAAAAAAATAGCAAAAAACACTCAAAAAATTAAATTTTATCAAATAAGTACAACGATATTAATGGAACACTTGTAAATAAAAAAACTTATGTGATATAATTAAGTGGTTGAATTATAAATAGAATGAATTATGATACCATTATCGGGTATTACATAAATATCACTAGGAGGATTAGAAGGATGAAAGCAGAACTAATTAAAAAAGAGGGTAATAAAGTTACTTTAAAAATAACAGTAGATAACAATAAATTTGAAGCAGCAGTAAATAAGGCTTATAATAAAAGCAAAAGCAAATATAATATACCTGGATTCAGAAAAGGTAAAGCTCCAAGAATTGTTATAGAAACTCAATATGGAAAAGGTATCTTCTATAATGATGCTATAGAAGTGTTATTCCCAGAAGTTTATCCAGAAGCTATCAAGGAATTAGATATAGATCCAATAGACAATCCAGATTTAGATATAGAAGAAATAAGCAAAGACAATGGATTAGTTATGGTTCTTAATGTTGAAGTTAAACCAGAGTTTGAATTAGGAAACTATAAGGGTATAGAAGTAGCTAAGGTTGAGAATACTGTAAGTGATGAAAATGTTGAAGCTAAATTACAAGAAATGGTTGAAAAAAATGCTAGATTAGTAAGTGTTGAAGACAAAGCTTTAGAAGATGGAGATACAGCTATAATAGACTTTGAAGGTTTTGACAATGGTGTAGCTTTTGATGGTGGTAAAGGTGAAAATTATAACTTAGTTATAGGTTCAAACACATTTATACCAGGATTTGAAGAGCAATTAGTAGGTAAAAAAGCTGGTGAAGAAGTTGAAGTTAATGTTACTTTCCCAGAAGAATACCACTCAGAAGATTTAGCTGGAAAGCCAGTTGTATTTAATGTAAAAGTAAATGATGTAAAAGTAAAAGAATTATCTGTATTAGATGATGAATTTGCTAAAGATACTAGTGAATTTGATACTTTAGATGAATTAAAAGCAGATGTAAGAGCTAAATTAGAAGAAGAAGCTAAAAATAAAGCAGATGCAGAAATTAGAAATTCAGTAGTAGAAAAAGTTGCTGAAAATACAGAAATAGAAATACCAGAAGTTATGGTAGAACATCAAATAGATAATATGTTAAACGAACTTAACTACCAATTACAATATCAAGGATTTGGATTACAACAATTACTAGAGATGACTGGTAGAACTATGGAAGAATTAAGAGAAGAAAGAAAAGAAGATGCTAAAAAATTAGTTAAATCTTCTCTAGTATTGGAAGCAATAACTAAAGCTGAAGGAATTGAAGCAACAGAAGAAGAATTTAAAGCTGAATTAGAAAAAATGGCTTCTGCTTACAATATGGAAGTAGAAAAAATAGAAACTACTTTAAGAGATGCTGATAAGGAAGATATAAAAGGACAAATAAAAATAAGAAAGACAATAGACTTATTAGTTGAAAGTGCAACAATAGCTTAATAAAATAACCGCTATAACTAATACAGTTGACGTTATAGAATGTTTAGTATATAATGTTGTGCAAATATAATTTAGTTAAATGCGTAAAATAATTTACAGTAGCTTAAAAAAGCTACTGTAAATTATATAGAATAAAGGGGGTATGAAACCATGGCATTAGTACCTGTAGTTGTTGAACAAACAGGAAGAGGAGAAAGATCTTATGACATCTTCTCTAGACTATTAAAGGACAGAATAATCTTCTTAGGAGATCAAGTTAATGATGCCACAGCAGGGCTTATAGTAGCACAGCTATTATTCTTAGAAGCTGAAGACCCAGACAAAGATATACATTTATATATAAATTCTCCAGGAGGAAGTATAACTTCTGGAATGGCTATATATGATACTATGCAATACATCAAACCAGATGTAAGTACTATATGTATAGGTATGGCTGCTTCTATGGGAGCATTCTTGTTGGCAGCAGGAGCAAAAGGAAAAAGACTAGCACTACCAAATAGTGAGATAATGATACATCAACCACTAGGTGGAGCTCAAGGTCAAGCAACAGATATAGAAATTCACGCAAAGAGAATTTTAAAAATAAAAGAAACTTTAAATGAAATATTATCTGAAAGAACTGGTCAGCCATTAGAGAAAATCAAAATGGATACTGAACGTGATAACTTCATGAGTGCATCAGAAGCTAAGGAATATGGCTTAATAGATGAAGTATTTACAAAGAGACCGTAGATAGAGAGAGGTGTTAATATGTCTAAATACGAAGAGAAACGACAATTAAAGTGTTCATTCTGCGGTAAAAATCAAGATCAAGTAAGAAGATTAATTGCAGGTCCAAATGTATACATTTGTGATGAGTGTGTTGAACTTTGTGACGAAATTATTCAAGAAGAAATAGAAGATACTATAGATGAAGATACTACATCTTTACCAAAACCAAAAGAAATGATGAATATCTTAAATGATTATGTAATAGGTCAAGAAAAAGCTAAAAAAGCTTTATCAGTTGCAGTTTACAATCATTACAAGAGAATATATAGTAAAAAGTCTAGTAGCAAGGATATAGAAATCCAAAAGAGTAATATACTTTTATTAGGGCCTACAGGTTCTGGTAAGACATTATTAGCACAGACTTTAGCTAGAACTTTAAATGTACCTTTTGCAATGGCAGATGCTACATCACTAACTGAGGCTGGATATGTTGGAGAAGATGTTGAAAATATACTTTTAAAACTTATTCAAGCTGCTGATTTTGATATAGAAAAAGCTGAAAGAGGTATAATATATATAGATGAGATAGATAAGATTGCAAGAAAATCTGAAAATCCATCTATAACTAGAGATGTTAGTGGAGAGGGTGTTCAACAAGCTCTTTTAAAAATATTAGAAGGTACTGTTGCAAATGTCCCACCACAAGGAGGAAGAAAACATCCTCATCAAGAATTTTTAAAGATAGATACTACAAATGTATTATTTATATTAGGTGGAGCTTTTGATGGGCTAGAAAAGATAATCCAAAAACGTGGTGGAGATAAGACACTAGGATTTGGAGCTAAGATAGAAAGTAAAAAAGAATTAGATTTAGGGAAGTTATATGAAAAAGTACTTCCAGAGGATTTATTAAAGTATGGTATAATACCTGAATTTATAGGAAGAATACCAGTTTTAGCTACTTTAGAATTGCTGGATGAAGATGCACTAATGCAAATACTACAACAACCTAAAAATGCTCTAGTAAAACAATATAAGAAATTATTAGAGTTAGATGATGTTGAACTAGAATTTGAAGATGATGCTCTTCGTGCAATAGCTAAAAAGGCTATAGAAAGAAATACAGGAGCTAGAGGACTTAGAAGTATAGTTGAAAGTGTAATGATGGAAACTATGTTTGAAGTACCATCTAGAGATAATATAAAGAAGGTTATAGTAACAGAGAAATCTGTGAACGAAGACTCAGTAAATCCTATCATAGTACTTAAGGATCAAGAGGAAAGTGCATAAGATGATGAAAAGGAGCTTTAAAAGGCTCCTTTTTTTATGCTAATATGAAATTAGGTATTATTATGATAAAAATGTGAGTAGAATACCTATAATACCAAAGACGAATACAATTGCAATAGAGCCAATTTTTCCCTTATATAGAAGATAGAATGATGCTGCAAATGCGATTATTCCATATAAGTCCCAATTAACTTCTTTTGCAGATGAAAAAGCGGCTGACAGTATAAAACCTAGAGTAATTGGTCTAAGTACCATTAATAAATTCTCTACCTTTTTATTATTTTTGAACTTAGCAAATAACTTTGATATAATGGTTAAACCTACTAATGCAAATACTGTAACACCGATAGTTGCAGATAAAGAACCAAAAAAACCAGCAGTCTTAAATCCAACAAATGTAGCACTATTTATTGCTACAGGACCTGGCGTAGATTGTGATATAGCAAGTAAATCTAAGAACTCTTGATTAGTTATAAGGTGGTATTTAGATATAAATTCTTGTTGAATAAATGGTAGCATAGCATAACCACCACCAAAACTAAAGGCTCCTATTTTAAGGAATATTAAGAAGAGTAGTGTTATTTCTGACATAGACTATATACACCTCCTCCAATTATTAAATAAATAGGACTTATATTGAATACACCAACAGATAAAACTGCTATAATTAATAGTAGTATGTTAGTTTTAGACTTTGGCAGTTTCTTAAACATGCTTGTAAAAGAATACAATATAAGAGCTATTACTACAGGCGCAACTCCTTTAAAAAATCCATCTAGAATTTTAGATGAGGAATTTTTAAAGTATAAATATGACAATACTAAGACTATACAAAATGACGGTAGAGCAGAGCCTAGGGTACATATAAGAACTCCTGGTATACCATAAAGCTTATATCCTAATAATACAGATATATTAATTGCTAGTACTCCAGGATAACTTTGAGCTATGGATAGATAATCGATAAATTCTTCCTGCTCTAAAAGTTTTTGTTTGTTTACAAGTTCATCTTGTATAAGAGGAACCATAGCGTATCCACCACCAAATGTAAACGCACCAATTTTTAAAAAGGTTAAAAACAATTTCAACATAATAGAAACCTCCAAATGATAAATAACATCTAAGTATACTAACATTAATATTATATCATAATAAAATAATAATATAATATGCCAAGAAGTTATTGTTAATGTTGAAAATTAACATGTGCAAATATATAATATAAAATGCAAAATAATTAAACTAGAAAAGGAGTAATGTTGATGGAACAAAATTATACTAAAATAGATCATGAATTACCATTAATCCCTTTGAGGGGATTAGCAATATTTCCATATATGATATTAAATTTTGATATAGGAAGAGAAATATCTCTTAAAGCTTTAGACCAAGCTATGATGGATGAAGAACTTATATTTTTAACATCTCAAAAAGAAGCAGATGTTGATGAACCAGGTGAAGAGGATTTTTATCATGTAGGAACAATTTGTAAAGTTAAACAAATGATAAAATTACCAGGAGATACAGTTCGTGTTTTGGTTGAGGGTGTATCAAGAGGTAGAGTTAAAAAAATAGAGCAAGAAGAAGGATACTTTAGAGCAGTAATAGAAGAAATTGTTTTTGATAGTGATAATTTAGATAGTGAAACAGAAGTTGAAATTGAAGCATTTGTAAGAAATGTATTTGATGCTTTTGAAGAGTATATAAATATTGGAAATAGAGTATCACCAGAAATATTGATATCTTTAGCTGATATAGAAGATGTAGATAGATTTATAGATACAATAGCTGCAAATATTTATCTAAAATCAAGTCAGAAACAAGAAATATTAGAAGAATTTGATATTAAGAAAAGACTTGAACTTATATATTCTATATTACTAGAAGAGATAGATATATTAAAAATAGAAAAAAAGATAACTTTAAGAGTTAAAAAACAAATGAATAAAGTTCAAAAAGAATACTATCTTAGAGAGCAATTAAAAGCTATACAAAAGGAATTAGGTGAGGAAGAAGACATAAATTCTGAAGCAGATGAGTATAGAGAAAAGCTTAAAAAAATAAAAGCACCTAAAACTACTAAAGAGAAAATAGAAAAAGAAATTGATAAATTTTCAAAGATATCTTCAATGTCTCCAGATGTATCTGTAAGTAGAAATTATTTGGATACTATATTCTCATTACCATGGAATAAAGAAACAAAGGATAAACTAGATATAGTTAAAGCACAAGCTATACTAGATGAGGACCATTACGGGCTGGAGAAGGTTAAAGAAAGAATATTAGAGTATTTAGCCATAAGAACTCTTGCTAAATCACTTAAAGGTCCTATAATATGTCTAGTTGGACCTCCAGGGACAGGGAAAACATCTATAGTCAAATCAATAGCAAGAGCATTAAATAGAAAATTTGTAAGAATATCTTTAGGTGGCGTTAGAGATGAAGCCGAAATAAGAGGACACAGAAGGACTTATGTAGGTTCTATTCCAGGAAGAATAATTAATGGAGTCAAAGAAGCTCAGACTAAAAATCCTGTGTTTTTATTTGATGAGATAGACAAAATGGCAGCAGATTATAAAGGTGACCCAGCTTCAGCTATGCTGGAAGTATTGGACCCAGAGCAAAATAAGGATTTTGTGGACCACTATTTAGAAATACCTTTTGATTTATCAAAGATACTATTTGTTACAACAGCAAACAGTTTAAGCAATATTCCAAGACCATTATTGGATAGAATGGAAGTAATAGAAGTATCTGGATATATAGAAGAAGAAAAGTTAAATATAGCAAAACAATACTTACTTCCAAAACAAATTAAAGAGCATGCTTTAAAAGAGAATTTTGTAAAAATGGATGATGAAACTTTAAGAAGCATAATAAATCATTATACAAGAGAAGCTGGAGTAAGAACATTAGAAAGAACTATTGGTAAAGTTTGTAGAAAAATTGCCAAAAAATATGTTGAGGACCCAACACTTGAAGAAGTTGTTGTAAATAAGTCTGACTTAGAAAAATATCTTGGAAAAGATATGTTTAAATACCAACTTGCAGAGCTTAATCCTCAAATAGGGCTTGTAAATGGACTTGCATGGACAGCAGTTGGTGGAGTTACCCTTGAAGTAGAGGTAAATGTGCTTAAAGGAAAGGGTGAAATTGTATTAACTGGAAAACTAGGAGATGTTATGAAAGAATCTGCTAAGACAGGTATTTCTTATATAAGATCAATAGTGGACAAGTTTGATATAGACCCTGATTTTTATAAAACTAATGATATTCATATACACATTCCAGAAGGTGCTGTTCCAAAAGATGGACCATCAGCTGGTATAACTATGGCACTTGCAGTGATTTCAGCACTTACTAAGAGACCTGTACCAGGTAATATAGCTATGACAGGAGAAATAACTTTAAGAGGTAGAGTGTTAGCTGTAGGAGGAGTTAAGGAAAAACTATTAGCAGCTCATAGAGCTGGCATAACAAAAGTTCTAATTCCTAAAGAGTGTGAAGCTGATTTAGATGAGATACCAGAAAATGTAAAAGAAAAGATGGAGTTTGTACTTGTAGAGCATATGGATGAAGTATTAGAACAAGCTTTATTAAAGAGTGGTGAAAAAAATGAAAATTAGAAGTTCAGAGATAACTATGAGTGCTGTGAATAAATCACAGTATCCAGCAGAAGGTATCCCAGAGATAGCTCTGGCTGGTAGGTCAAATGTTGGAAAATCATCAATAATAAATACATTACTTAATAGAAGAAACTTTGCTAGAACTAGTCAAACACCAGGAAAAACTAGAACTATAAATTTTTATCTTATAAATAACGAATTTTATTTTGTAGACCTTCCAGGATATGGGTATGCTAAAATAGCCAAATCTGAAAAAGAAAAATGGGGAGGTATAATGGAACGATATCTAGAAAGTAGACAAGAATTATGTTCTATATTCCTACTTGTAGATATTAGACATGAACCTACAGCAGACGATAAACTTATGTACGAATGGATAAAACATTTTGGATATAACTGTGTAGTTATTGCAACTAAGGCAGACAAAATATCTAGAGGACAATATCAAAAGCATATAAGTATTATAAGAAAGAAATTGCAAATGGAGAGTAGTGAAAAAGTAATTCCTATTTCTTCGCTAAAAAAGACTGGTGTTGAAGAACTTTGGGAAGAAATTGTAAGTCAATACAATCAACATGGATATGAAATAACAGTAGATTAATTTTAAGTGTTTATATATATTAAAATCAAATAAAGGATGCCTCAAAATGTTTTTAAGGGAAATTTTGTGGCATCCTTGTTGTTTATAAGCAATAAATATCGGTAATTATTGTTAGAAATTAATAAAATTAATAAAATTAGTGTAAATTAGTTTGTTTAAAGATTTACTGACTTATATAATTAGTAATGAATTTTGACTAAGAAGTAGATTTTTCTGTCTTTCTCATAAAGCAAACGGTAAGTATGAGTCCTATAAAGCATACTGATGCTGCAATCCAGTAAGATTGATTACTAGCCGCAACATAAGCTAGTGTATGACTTGTAGACTTTTGATGATATGTAAGTCTTTGTGCAAAGAAACTACTGAAAAAGGCTGTTCCAAGAGCAAATGACAAATTACGAACAGTTGCAAGAAAACTTCCCCCATATCCTTGTTTTTGAGGAGGAACGTCTGCCAAGATACTACTATTGTTTGGTGAACTAAAAGAACCTAATCCAAAGCCAAAAATAATTAAGCATAGAATCAAAAGATATAATGGAGAATCAGCTTTTAAAAGTGCCATTCCAACCAGAGCAATAGTCATAAATGAAAAAGATACAGTCAGAATATTTTTTGCACCATGTTTGTCAGAAAGAGAACCAGAAATAGGTGCTATAAGTACCATAATAAGTGGATGAACAGTCATGACAGAACCAGCCATCATAGGAGATAAATTTTTTAGTTGTTCTAGATAAAAAGGAAGTAGAAAAGATACTGCCATTTGAGGAAAATAACAAGCTATTCCAATAATATTGCCTATAGTGAAATTTCTATTTTTAAACAAAGGTAAATCAATAAAACTTTGTTCAAATTTTACTTCTCTTAATACCAACATTAAAAATGCTATAATTGCTACTATTCCTAGATACCATTTTGTATTTCCTTCTCCATTCATTGCAAGTAAGATAAGTGTGGTACAAGATGCAAATAATAGAAGTCCTGGAATATCGAAACTTTTGTTTTGTTCATCTAAAATAGGTTTTGGTAGAAATTTTATTCCAAGAAAGACTGCTATAATACCAATAGGTATATTGATTATGAAGATAGAAGGCCATCCAAAGTGCTCTAAAAGTATTCCACCAATTACAGGACCACTCATATTCCCTATCCCAACTACTGCTCCAGTAATTCCTATAGCCTTTCCCTTCTCATTTGCTGGAAATGCATTAGAAACTATACCAAGTCCAGTTGCCATTAAAATACTTGCTCCAATTGCTTGAAATATTCTTGATAAAATCAATGTTGTTAGGTTATTAGATATACTACATAGAAAGGAACCTATTGTAAATACAAAAAATCCTAACGTATATAGATAATTTGAACCCACCTTATCGCCAAGTTTCCCAAAAAACAACATAGTAGCTGTTACAACCAACATATAAGCTGTAACTACCCATTGGATTTGCGACATATTAATTTTAAAGTCGGCAGCAATTGTAGGATTTGCGATATTTAGTATACTTCCATCAAGAGTAGACATAAATACACCAATACAGATGATAATTAATACTATCCATTTTTGTTTCACTGATAACACCCCAATCTTTTACATAGTAGATTTTGTTTTATAAGTACAGTATAGTTACAAAATAAACAACAAAAAAGCACCTATGTTTTAGGTACCTTAGAATATGTTTATTTTCATGAATAAATGCGGTAGTTGAAGGATTTGTATAGATTACTCATGTAAAATTACATAAAGGTACTCGTATACTATTTTCTTCTACCATCCAGATTTTACTGTCGGCTTTGGAATTTGACCAAATTCTGCCATAAGGCTCGCGGGCTTTTACCGCCGATAGGGAATTTCACCCATTTCTGAAGAAAAACAGATGTATTTTTTAATTTTATTTTAACATAAAATAACAATCGAGACAATTAGATTTAAGCAATACAGACAGCTACACCACAATATAGAAGGTTTTATTATACTTTTGGACAAAACCTAAATTAGAGTATAATAATAGATTGAAATTAAGTAAAATAAGTTATTGTCATTGCTGAATGATAAGTTTTATATTTAGTAAAAGCATAAAGCTGTAACAAAACTCGTATAATATTAATATCTTAATTAAGAGGTATGGTAAATTATGAGGAGGCGCTAATATGGAAGGAAAGATAAAAAAGGCATTTCCAGGTGGAAACACATCACAAGGCTCATATTCTTTTTTTGACTATATAATTCCGGAAAATGTAAAAAGAGTTTTTTGTTTAAAGGGTGGACCTGGAGTAGGAAAATCCTCACTAATGAAAAAAATTTATAAAGAGTTTTTGCATAGAGGATATGATATTGAATTATATCATTGCCCTTCTGACCCAAGTTCGTTGGATGGTGTAGTTATAAAGAAACTAGGCGTGGTACTTATGGATGCAACTGCTCCACATACTGTAGACCCTAAACTCCCAGGTGCTTTGGACGAGATAATTAATTTAGGAGATTACTGGAATACAGAGGAGTTAGAAAAAAATAGACAAGAAATTTCAAACTATGATAAAGATATTAGTAATGCTTTTAAAAGAGCATTTAAATTTTTAAAATCAGCAGAGCCAATTTTTAGAGATATCGAGGAAAAATATTCTGACTGTATGGACTATGGAAAAGTAAATTTAGTTACAGAAGAATTCATAAAAAGATTATTTGATGGAGTAGATAGTACAGGAAAGTTAAAGAAAGAAAAGCATTTATTTGGCTCAGGGATAACTCCTGTAGGATGCTTAGATTATACAGAACATATTTTAAAGGATGTAGGGAAGGTTTATTATTTATCAGGGGAAATAGGCTCTGGGAAAACTACACTTTTGAGTAAAGTGTACAAAAAAGCAATTGAGAAAGGTTTGAATGTAGAAGTTTATCACTATCCGCTTATTCCTGAAAAAATTGAAACTATATTATTAACTGATTTAGATATAGGAATAACTATAAGCAGTACTTTTAAAGATGAAGATACAATTGATTTGAATCAATTTTTAAATAGAGAAAAATTACTTAAATACGAAGAAGATATTAAATTTGATGAGAAAGTTTTAGATGACTTAATTTGTTGGTCAATTTTAAATCTTAAGAGAGCTAAATCAAAACATGATATTATAGAAAGTTACTATAGTCCGAATATGAGATTTGATGAAGTAGGAAAATTGAGAGATGAATTAGTTAAGAGAATCTCAAAATATGAGGAAAATATATAAAGTATGTCTGTTTAAAATTAATATTAACTAGTATATATAATCAACAGCAGACTGCTATGGCTTTAAAGCTATGGCAGTCTGCTGTTTTTTGCTATAATTTAAACAGATAAATCTTTGCACAAAAAGACAAGAAAATTTAGAGAATTTATTATAAAATATGGGGGTACATATGAAATGAAATGGCTAGATGGATTACAACAATCTATTGATTATATTGAAGAAAATATTTTAGAAAAGTTAGATTATGAATATTTAGCAAGGTATACAAATATGTCAGTGTTTTATTATCAACGAATGTTTAGTGTATTAGTAGGTATATCTGTTGGTGAATATATTAGGAATAGAAGATTAACACTAGCTGGGCTTGAATTAACTACTTCAAATAGTAAAATTATAGACATAGCTTTTAAATATGGTTACGAAACAGCAGAAAGCTTTACTAAAGCCTTTGTTAGATTTCATGGAATAACGCCACCTATTGCTAGAAAAGGAAATTCAAGCCTAAAATCATTTAGCAAGATAACATTAAAAATATCTTTAGATGGAGGAAATACTTTAGATTACAAAATTGTCGATGAGGGAGAATTTTCAGTAATTGCTTTAAAAAAACAATTTTCGAAAGATGAAGATGTATTTAGAAAACAAATACCAAGGTTTTGGCAAGACTTGTTTAAGAGTAGTTTGTATAGAGAACTAATTTCTTATGTAAAAGAAAACACTATTACAAAAGGTGGGATTTTAGGAATAGATGAAATGGCAGTTTCACAAAACAAACAATTATTTAATTATTATGCAGCTGTTGAGACGGATGAAAAACCTAAAAATGATAAATTTACCTTATTTAAAATACCTTCTCATAAGTGGGCTATTTTTAAGTGTACAGGTGCCATGCCAAATTCTATTCAAAACTTATGGGTAAAAATATATAGTGAGTTTTTCCAATGCTCTAGCTATGAACCAGTTGCTGATTTCAATTTTGAACTTTACCTTGAAGGAGATAGTAATAAAGATAATTATGTTAGTGAAATTTGGGTTCCAATAAAAAATAGGAGGAGTTTATGAAAAAATGTAGAGTATCTGAGATAACAGCTTATTTTAGTGCAGATGTGGAAACAGTTTGGAATATAGTTACAGACAATCGTGATTATAAATGGAGAAGTGATATAAGTAAAATTGAAGTATTTGATGATGGAAGTACTTTTATTGAGTACAATAAGGATGGAAACAGTACAAAATTTACTGTTACAGAAAAAACTAAAAATAAGCTTTATAAATTTAACATGGAAAATAAATTTTTCTATGGTAATTGGCAAGGTGAATTTTTTGAAGAGAATGAAAAAACTAAAATAGTGTTTATAGAAAATATATATGTTAAAAATCCTATTATAAAAATTTTATCTTATCTCTTTATGAACTTAAAAAAAATACAAATGCAATATGTTGAAGACTTAAAAAGAAAATTAAATGAGATGTAAAATATTAATACTTTGTATACATATAGATTTATTATAATTAAATTATATTGGAGAAATATTTTAATTTATAAATAAAAAGGAAATGAACTAGTAAAAACTCATTTCCTTTTTCTATTTTAGATTTTAATAGATTTATATTTACAATTACATTTTCTAAAGCATTAATTTTATTATATTTAAAAATTGGAAATAGAAAAAACTATTTTTAAGGCGACTTAAGTTATTTTTTTCTTCTACAGCAAAATCCAATGTACCCATATATTCGATGTTAGTAGGGTAGGGGCATAAGTATAATGTATGATATTATATACTAAAGATGAATTTTAACATATAACTCTGATATAATAAGCATATGTAAATGTTTAATATTTAATTAAAGAAAATTATCATATAAAAATAAATTTGTAAGGAGTAATACAGTATGAAAAAACAATATGTGTTTATAATACTAGCAAGTACTATTTTAGGTATGCTTGTTGGAACCATATTTAGAGATTATAGCAATGAAGAAACAGTTTATACAAGTAAGGATAAGTCAATAAGAAAAGAAATAAGAATAACAAGAAAATCTATAAAAGAACTGGCAAAAGAGAAAGATAAATTAGATAAAGAAATTAATTCAATGAAGAAAAATCAAAAGAATTCTGATGAAATCTCTAAAATAGAAAGTCTTAGGGAGAGTCTTTCATATTCAGATGTAAATGGTAGCGGAATAGTATTAAGTATAGATGCCATAGATGAAAAAACAGGAAACATTGCCAATAGCATAGACTACAATAAAATCCTTGTGAAAGTCATAAATGAATTAAAAGCAAATGGAGGAAAATACATAGAAATAAATGGTCAAAGAATTAATCAGTACTCAGAAGTTGTACTTGCAGGTAGCCATATAAATATAAATGGAGTTCCAGTGGCACAACCCTATGAAATAAAATGTATTGGTGATAAAGATAAACTATCTAGTTACGTAGATAAAGGTAGTAAATATTTAGATAGTATACAAAGTACTTATCCAATGAAAGTTAGTATAAAAGCTGAAGAAAATATCTCTATGAAAAAACTAAAAATACCTAATAAATTAAAGTATATAAAGGGTGAGTAAGATTATATTAGAGGAAAGCAGTTTACCAATGTTAATACCAGAAAAACTTGCAAAAAAATATAATGTATTTCCAGTGGAATTTCAAGATGACAATCTAGTAGTAGAAATAGAAGATGAAGACATATATGCACTACAAGACTTGAGACTAGCAACAGGGAAAGAAATTATATTAAAAAAAGAAAGAAGAGAACTTATAAGTGATAAGATAGAAAAATATTACAATAGCTTTGAACTTGATGAAAATTATGCAAAAAAATTATTTGAAAATCTTATAGAGAAAGCTATAAAAGAGAACGCAAGTGATATACATATAGAACCATTTAAAGAGCATTTGATAGTTAGAATGAGAGTTGATGGAGAGTTAAAAGAAATATCAAAATTTTTAATAGATGTTTATCCAGCATTAGCTACAGTTGTTAAATTAAAAGCTTCAATGGATATAACAGAAAAAAGACTTCCTCAAGATGGAAGAGTAGACATAAAGCTAGATGATAGCTTAATTGACATTAGAGTTTCATCAATCCCAACTGTATATGGTGAAAAAATTGTTTTGAGAATCCTTAATAGAGATACTTTTTTAAAAGATAAATCAGAACTTGGATTTTCAGAAGAAGCGATAAATTCTATAAATCATATAATAAGTAAAAGAGCTGGAATATTATTAGTAACAGGGCCTACAGGGAGTGGAAAGACTACTACAGTATATTCCTTATTAAATGATTTAAGAGGGATAAACAAAAATATAATGACTATAGAAAATCCAGTAGAATACAAGATGGATGGAATAAGTCAAATACAAGTAAATTCAAAAGTAGGATTGAGTTTTGATGTAGGTCTTAAAGCTATATTAAGACAAGACCCAGATATAATAATGGTTGGAGAAATCAGAGATGCAGAAACAGCTAAGATAGCAGTAAGAGCCGCTATAACAGGCCATTTAGTTATAAGCACTTTGCATACTAATGATGCAGTATCTTCTATAGCTAGACTATTGGAAATGCAAATCCCACCATATCTTTTAAATGCATCTCTTATAGGTGTAATATCTCAAAAGCTAGTTAGAAAGGTTTGTAATCATTGTAGCCATGAGATTATGATAAAAGATGATTTTAGTGGAGATGTAAATACTAAAGTAGCTGTAGGCTGTGAAAAATGCAATGACAAAGGTTATTTTGGTAGAACAGCAATTTATGAAATTCTAGAAATCAATGATGATATAAAAACATGTATAAGGGATATGAAGGATTCTAGTATTGTTAAAGAAGTAGCACAAAAAAATGGAATGATAACATTAGAAGATAGCTGCCAAAGGCTAATAAATGAAAAAATAACAACATTAGAAGAATGTTTAGTAGTAAACGAAATAATTTAATTAAACAGTGTAATCAAACTTCATACAATCGATTTTAATAAAAATTCTCGATTGTAAATCATATCTAGATAAAATAAAATTAACATATTAAATTAGAAAATATCGAGATTATTTAATTGTAATTAATATAATTTGGAAGGAATTATAATACATGAAATTATCTAAAAATATATTTTATAATTTAGACAAGATTCATTTACTCTTAAACAAGATTCGTGATAAAGAGCTTAGAATAATTTGCAAAGAAATAGGTATTTTACTAGAATCTGGATGTGAAATTACAAAGATATTTCAAGTTATTGAAGGACAATCTAGTAAAAAAGTAAAAAGTTTGTTTAATACAGTATCAAATCATATTCAAAATGGGAATTCCATAGCAGAATCATTTCAAATCACAGGAACATTTTCTAAATTTTTTATAAGTATGATAAAAGCGGGTGAAACCAGCGGAAACTTAGATATAATAATGAGCGATTTATCTAATTATTACGATAAAGAATATAAATTAAAAACAAAAATAATAACTATTTTAATCTATCCAATAATACTTATCATATTATCTGTAATATCAATAGTATTTATCTTTATATTTGTGATACCAAATTTTCAGGTGGTTTTTGCCAGTAATGGAATTGAACCACCTTTCATAACTAAGGTTTTAATAGGAATTTCTATAATAGTTACAAATCATCTAGGTTATTTAATATTTAGTCTTATATTGATTTCAATAGTAACTATTTATTTTTTTATAATGAATAATAAACTAAAGAAATTAATTAATTTATTTAAGTTCAAAATACCTTTTTTAAAAGGAGTTAATCAATTAATAGCTACAACTAGATTTTCAAGGGCATTATCTATTTTACTTAGTAGTGGGATACAAATAGTGGATGCAATAGAGATGTCAGCAAGTGTCATAGATAATGAATTCATTTATGAAAGACTAAAGATTTCTAATAATTATATAAAAAAAGGAAATAGTATAGGTAAGTCTTTGAATCTAGCAAATATATTTCCTAAGTTATTTGTTTCAATGGCAAATACAGGTGAAGAAAGTGGAAAACTCGATAAGAGTCTAGATGTAATAAACAGATTTTATGAAAATGAATTAAATAATAAAATAGAGCAGATAATGAAATTTGTAGAGCCTGTAATAATTGTATTCATGGGATTGATTGTTGGAGTTTTTGTTTTATCAATGGTTATTCCAATGTTTGATGCAATTACTAGTTTCTAATATAAAAATAAATTTTACTAAATAAAACTTTTAAAAAGGAGCGAAAATTTAATTGATAAATAAAAAACGAAAAGGATTTACACTTGTTGAGATGATTGTAGTAGTAACAATTTTAGGCGTTATATCTAGTATAGCATTAGTTAAATATGGTAAGGTCCAAGAAAGTGCTAAGATAAATGCTGATTATACAAACGCAGCTAATATAGTAACCGCAGCGAGTATGGCTATTAATGATGATGAAAATATAGTTGAATCTCTAAGTGTAGAATCACTTAAAGAAAAAGGTTATCTAAGTACAGTTCCAGTTCCTCAAAGTACATCAGGTAAGTTTGAACTTGTTATAAGTGATAATGGTACAGATATAAGTGTAAATGTAAACTCAAAACAATTTTATCCGAGATAATATTTGTTTTTATACGTTTTTAGTGTCAAATTATAAAGATATTTTTAGTATTAAATTATAATGAATTGTAGATATATTAAGTTTAATTCAAAACATAATTAAATGATTTAAATAGGTATTGATTATTTAAAGTTAATATATGCATAAATAAAAGATTAAGTATTTATATAATTAAAATATGGCTATATAAATACTGTATAGGCTTTGTAAAAATCAAATATACTGTGTAAAATTTAAAAGCTATTATCACCTAAGGAGGAGATGGTTATAATTAAAAAATTTTTAACTTTAGAAATAAATGACGATTATATAAGGGTTGTACTTTTAAGAAAAAACTATAAAAAAATATTTATAGATAAATCTATTATAAAAGAAGTTAGCTTTAATATTAAAAGTGATATTGATGAGATTGAAAAAACTGGATATGTAGAAAATGTAGTAAAATTAGTAAAAGATGAAATAAATAATATAAAAAAATCATACAAAAATTTGTACTTTAATATTCAAACTCAAGACATAGTTATTAGAAATATTGAGATATTGAATACTAAGAAAAAAAGAGACATATTAAACATGATAGAATTTGAGATAACACAATATATTCCAATAAATATAAATAACTATTCAATAAAATATAAAATTATAAACTCTAGTAAGGATAAGTTAAATATACAAGTAATTCTTTTTCCTAAAAATATTATCAAAGTAATTAAAATCATTTCAGAAAGTCTAAATATGAACCCAAAAGCGATAAACATAAATTTTGATATACTACAAAAACTTATAAGTTTAAATTTAATAGATAATTTTATAGAAGATGGAGTGTTTATAGAATGCAAAAAAAATCAATTTATTATAAACATAACAAAAAATAAAAAAATAGAAGAAACATATCTATTATCAAAAGAAATAAAATCCTATGACTCAGTAAAAAAATTAATAAGTAGATTTAAATATGTTTATTATTATGGTATAGAAAATTGTTTTATAGAGGAGTATTTTAAAGATACAGAAAAAATTGCTGAAGTAAATCCATTGAGATTAAAAAATAAAGTAAGGGTGGAAAATAATTTTGATAAGGGTTTAAGAGATACTAGTATAACTTATATAAGCAGTATAGGGATGATTATTTAAATGAAAGCTTATAAAACAATAAATTTTTTAAATGGATTTAAAGAAACTAAGCGATATAATAAAATCTATAAAATAACGATAATATCAATTTTAATATGTGTTTCATTAAAAATGTTTATGTATATGAAATCTATAAATGAATTAGAAAATTATATAAGTCACAATAAACCCATAAATGAATCTAAATATACTGTACCAAATCTGGAAAAAACAAAAGAAAAGTTTTCTAGAATAAAGCTTGATGAAATTAAAAAAATATATGAAATAGTTGGAACAGATAACATTACTAAAATATCTATAGATAAAAACAAAATGGAGATGGAAGGAGTATGTGATAATCTAGATATTTTAGATAATTTAAGAAAAATAAATTACATAAAATATTACTATATAGACAGCATTATAAGAGATGGAGAATGTTATAAATTTAGAATAAAAAGTTAGACAGGTGATTAATTTTGAAATTAAATAAGAGAGAAAAAAATCTGATGAAAATATTGCTAATATTAATTATTGTATTAGTAGTTAATGTAATGTCCAGACCTCTAGAAGAGAACCTAACTAATTTGAAGAAAGAAAAACAAAATATAGTGAATGAAATAAAACGACAAGATAATTACAAAATTAAAGGTAATGGGTACAAAGATGATAGATATGTAAAAAATGTTGAATTAGATAGTAATACAAAATTAAAAAATAATTTTAATAACTCATTTTTAGATAAAAAAACAAATAAAGATATAGTATTATTAGTAGAAAATGAATTGAGAGATATTGTAAATGTGGAATACATCAATCAAGAAAGTAGCTTAGACAACTACAGTAAAAAACAAACTAATTTAGAAGTAAAAGTTAATGGAGAACTTGAAAATGTGTTGAAACTTGAAGGTGTAATGAAGAACTTAAGGTTACATAATAAAATTGAAAAAATAGAAATTAATAAATTAAAAACAAGTAATCTTGAGGCCAAAAACATTTCAAACGAATATAAACAAGAAAAAAACAATCTTGTAGAATGTAAAATGACAATTAGAGTCACATAACAAAAAAGAATAGATAAAGTAAAAAACTATTATCAGTTCATAAAACTTTATAGAAGAATTAGTTTTACGATAATCCATTTCTGTAAGAGGGATTGTTAGTGATTTTATCGAAATCCTAATTAAAGTGAATATATTATACCAAAATATAAGTAAATTTGAGATAATATTTGCTTATACTATAGATTGATTGATAAAAAAATGGTATAATAACAAATTGTACTTTAATTTAATAATAAGGGAGTGGAAGTCATATTGTTAGGGAGAAATGAGCTATGCCCTTGTGGAAGTGGCAAAAAATACAAGAAATGTTGTTTAAATAAAGATATTGTTTCAGAAAGAGCAAGCAGAAAAACTGAACTTTCACAAAAGCAATATACAGATTTATATTCAAAATTATATGATTATTCAAGACAGGATAGATTCAAAGATGAATGTGAAAAAGCTAAAGAAATGTTTTATATAATGCAAAATGATACTGTAAATGAAAAGTTCGAAAGATTTTTTAATACGTATTTAATACAAGACCACATAATGGAAAATAAAAAGGTCATGACGGTTGGATTTCTTGAAGAGAATGGTGCAAACCTAAGTCAATCAGAAATTTCAATATTAAAAAGTTTGTTTGAATCCTATGTAAGCATTTACGAAGTAAAAGAAATTTCTACAGGAAAAATAGTTTTAAGAGATTGTTTAAGTGGGAAAGAACTTTACACAGAAGATGTAAAACTTCTAAGAAGCTTTAAAATCGGAAGCTGTATGATAGCTAGAATAATTGATGTTGAAGGAACTAATATATTAATAGATGTAACTATAAGTATATCAAATGAAGTTAAAGATATAATTTTAAATGATGTTATGAATTTATTTAATCAATATAAAGACCTATATAAAGATATGAAGACGTTCTTAATTTATCATACACATGTATTATATAAATATATACAACAGCTTTTAGACCCAAGTATAGCCGAATATTTAAAAAGAGAAAGAGATAAAAATGATAATAAAAAAGTTAATTTAGAAGGTGAATTAGCTGAAGTAGAATGTAAAGTTTTAGATACTCTTAAAGAAAATGTGGAAAAAGAAAATATAGATGCATGTATAGAGTTCTGGAATGAATATAAGAAAAGTCATGAAAATATAAAAGGAGCTGAAAGTGGTTGGGCAGCTGCTGTTGAGTACTATGTTAAGAAAGAAGCAGGACAACCTATAACTCAAGTGCAAATATCAAAAAAATATGATATAAGCTCTAGTACATTAGGAAAAAGATACAAAGATTTAAAAATATCTTAATTAATTATAAAAAGCTTTAAGTCATAGATAAAGAATCTATAGTATAATATATGTATAATGTGTAGAAAGAGGTATTAATAATGAGTCTTAGTTTAGGAAATGCAATTGCTGTATCAACAAACTTTATAAAATCTAACCCAGCAGTACCTGTATACGACGGAGAAGAAATATATGCAGTTATTTATCATATAGAAATAGGATATAATAATGGTGTATCACCTGATACTAAACAATATATAATAATAGACTATAAAGAGTTCGATTTATCTATGGATAGAAAAAATGAACTAGTAGAAGTTGCTAAGGAGTACTGCAAATCTAAAAATATTGTAGAAAATGAAAATCTTGAAATAAATCTTTTGGATAATGAAGAAGCAGAAAACTTCTTAGAAAAGGTATTTAATAACATGAAAGTTATAAGAGGCCTTATAACTAAAAGAGGATAAGTTAATGGAGTTTATTGGTATAGAAAATATAACACCATATGAAAACATATATGAATTTAGTGTATATAAATACGATGATGAAATCACTTTAGGTAGTGAAGATTTATATATATGTGAATTAAGGGTTATATTAATTAAAGTTAATTCTTTATACGTTGAAAGATTGAATAAATCAGTTGAAGCAATGGTTTTAGTAAAAAATCTAAAAAAAGATTTGGATAAAGAACTTATTGTAGACAAAATAAAGAAATTTGTGCTAGACGAAATTTGGGTAGAAAATCTAGTAAAAGAGAATATAGAAGTTATATTTGTAGAAAGCTAGGAGTAACCCTAGCTTTTTTATATTATAATCTAAGAGAGGAAAACAATATGTTAAGGGTATCTAATATAAAACTTGGAATCGATAAAGATATATCTTTATTAAAAGATATTGTACTTAAGAAATTAAGAATAAAAGAAAAAAACTTAATAAAATATAGTATATATAAAGAATCTATAGATGCTAGAAAAAAAGGGAAGATGGAATTTGTTTATTCTGTAGATGTAGAAGTTAGAGATGAAAGTAAAATACTAAGCTCAAAAATAAAAGATGTAACAAAAATAAAAGATATAAAATATGTGAATGTAGCTATGGGTCATAAAAAATTGAATAATAGACCTTTAGTAATTGGAAGTGGACCAGCTGGTCTATTTGCAGGGCTTATTTTGGCTCAAATGGGTTATGAACCAATTATACTTGAAAGAGGTCTTGATGTTGATAGTAGAACTAAGGACATAAGTAATTTTTGGACGACTAGAAAGTTTAAAAATAATTCAAATGTTCAATTTGGAGAAGGTGGAGCAGGAACTTTTTCAGATGGGAAACTCACAACTAGAATAAAAGATATACGATGTAGAAAAGTGCTAGAAGAATTAGTTCAGTTTGGAGCACCAGATGAAATATTATATTCACATAAGCCACATGTTGGTACAGATATATTAAAAAGTGTAGTTAAAAATATAAGAAATGAAATAATAAATCTAGGTGGACAAGTTAAATTTGATTCAAAAGTTACAGATATAGTTGTATTAAATAATTCTATACAATCTGTAATTGTAAATGATAGTGAAAAAATAGATACAGATGCAGTCATATTAGCTGTTGGGCATAGTGCAAGAGATACTTATGAGATGTTGCATTCAAGAGGTGTAAAAATAATTCAGAAACCATTTGCAATAGGAGCTAGAATTGAACATCCTCAAGACTTGATAAATAAAGCACAGTATAAGGAATTTTATAATCACCCTCGACTAGGAGCTGCTGATTATAGACTTATAGAGCATGTCTCAAATGGAAGAACAGCATATACTTTTTGTATGTGTCCAGGAGGCAGTGTCATAGCATCTGCATCAAATGATTTTGAAATAGTTACAAATGGAATGAGTGAACATGCAAGAGATAAAACAAATGCTAATAGTGCATTTCTAGTAAATGTACTTCCAGAAGATTTTGATAGTGATAATCCACTAGCAGGGGTTCATTTTCAGCAAAAATATGAGAAATTAGCTTTTGAATTAGGTGGTAAAAATTACAATGCGCCAGTTCAACTTGTTGGAGATTTTATTAATAATAAGACTTCTGAAAATTTAGGAAGTGTTGAACCATCATACAAACCTGGATACAAGCTTACAAATCTCAATGAATGTTTGCCTAGTTTTGTAATAGAAACTATGAGAGAAGCATTTATATCTCTTGATAAAAAATTAAATGGATTTGCAATGCATGATGCAGTCTTAACTGGTGTAGAAACTAGGTCATCATCACCAATAAGAATAGTAAGAGATGAAAACAGTTTGGAGTCAATAAGTATTAAAAATTTATATCCCTGTGGTGAAGGTGCTGGATATGCAGGTGGAATAGTCACAGCAGCAGTAGATGGTATAAAATGTTCAGAAAAAATAATACAAAAATATGCTAATAACACAAAAATTTAACATAAACTTAATGATTTTTTAATATTTAACATGGATTTAACATTACTACTCCTATAATTTGATAAAATACAATAGGTTATAAAATTTTTAAATATAGTAATCTCTTTACAAGGAGGAAATAATTTGAATATTATAATAAGTCTAATGGGTGGATTAGGGCTGTTCTTATATGGTATGAACCTTATGGGAGAAGGTCTGCAAAAATCTGCTGGGACAAAATTAAAAAAGATAATAAAATTACTTACTAGTAATCTATTTATGGGAGTTTTAGTAGGTACAGGAGTTACAGCAGTAATACAAAGTTCAAGTGCTACTACTGTAATGGTTGTTGGTTTCGTAAATGCAGGCATAATGACTTTAAAACAAGCAATAGGGGTTATAATGGGTGCTAATATAGGTACTACTGTTACAGCCCAATTAGTATCTTTTGATTTAGCTGGAATGGCTCCAGTAGCATTAGGTATAGGTATTATACTTTATTTATTTGGAAATAAACCTAGAATAAAAAATATAGCCGAGATACTTATAGGTTTTGGGATATTATTTACAGGTATGGATTTTATGAAAATGGCAGTTGAACCATTAAAGGACTATCAAGGGTTCACTGATTTACTTGTTACATTTGGTAATTATCCGCTACTTGGACTATTATTAGGATTTGGTATTACAGCAATAATACAGAGTTCAAGTGCATCTATGGGTATGTTGGTTGCATTAGCAGCAGAAGGTTTAATACCACTAGCAGCAGCATTACCAATTCTTTATGGTCAAAATATTGGTACATGTGTAACTTCATTGCTATCAAGTATTGGTGCTAATAAAAATGCACGAAGAGCAGCTATGATGCATTTAATCTTCAATGTTTTGGGAACAGTAATATTCTTATTGTTGTTGAATAAACCAATTGTAAATTTAGTTACAAGTTGGGACCCAAGTAATGTTGCAAGACAAATAGCTAATACACACACATTGTTTAATATTATATCCGTCTTAATACTTCTACCATTTACAAAGGTTATCATAAAACTAGCCATTAAGCTTGTTCCTGATAAAGCTGGTGATGCAGATGAAGATGAAGCTAAGACTATTAAATATATAGATGATAGAATGATAGAAACTCCTTCCATAGCTCTTGCCAATACGATAAAAGAAGCACTTCGTATGGGAGAAAAAGCTAAGGAAAGCTTAAATGCATCTATGGAAGCGTTAGTAGAACATTCAACTGAAAAAATAGATAAGACATACAGACGTGAAAAACTAATAAATGATTTACAAAAAGCTATCTTAAATTACTTGCTTAAACTTTCAAAGGCACCTTTAGATGATAATTCTAGAGAAGTTGTAGACACCTTATTTAATACAGTTAATGATATAGAAAGAATTGGTGACCATGCTAAAAATATAGCTGAATTATCTCAAGTTGCAATAGATTCAAATATTTCTTTCTCTGAAGAAGGACAAGCTGAACTTGATATTATGTACAATAAAGTTGTTTCAGCTTATACTTATGCTTTAGAGTCAATGAGAACTGATGATGTAGATTTAGCTTGTAAGGTTATAAAAATTGAAGAGCAAGTTGATATAATGGAGAAATCTTGTAGAGCTAATCATATGTATAGATTGAATAATAATTTATGTAGTATAGAAAATGGAGTTATTTATTTAGATGTAATAAGTAATCTAGAAAGAATATCTGACCACGCTGTTAATATAGCACAACAAGTTATAGCTAAGAGATTGGGAACTGATTAAAAATAGTAATTTAAAATAAAGTAAGAATTAAAATAGATAATGAACAAAAAAGAAGGAGTTGTCTTAAAATTGATTTTTTCTAATCAAATTTTAAGTTCAACTCCTTTAAAATTTAGGCTAATTATTCTTAATAAATCATCATAAAGAATAATTGTTTCAATGTCTAATGGCGATACAATTTGTTTATAACACTGTATATTTTATAATCAAAATATTAAGCTATTTCTTTAATTTGTTTAAATGAATTTTCATTTCCATTTCCACCAATTTGTGTTACTGATTTAAATCTCATAGTTTTAAATAGTTCTTTTTGACTATAGTCTAGTAAATTTCCTACTAGTATTACAGGAGATTTAGTTTTTCCAGCTAAAACCCCAACAGATAAACCATCTATTAAATCATCTTGTTTATTGATTCCATTTTTAGCTACATATAGGTTATTTATATTAGAATCCTTGTAGAACTCTTTTATTACTTTTGCATTTGTTTCATTTCTAGTACTACCTGATATTCTTTGTGGATTTTTAAGTTTGTTTTCTATATTTTTAGAAACTGTGTATTCTCCACCTATTATATAAGATTTATCTATTTTTTTATCTTTGAATAAATCATTTATTTCAGTTATATTACTATTTTCATTAGTAAGTATTATAGGCATATCATTTTGAGCTGATGCTGCACCAATACTTACTGCATCTGCTAATCCTTTTTCACCATTAACTACTGATATTTTTGATACATTACTAATTCCTTTTAATTCTTTAGCAAGATTTAGAGAAGTCTCATATCTATCATTTCCTGAAATTCTAGATACAGACATATTATCTGACTTTATAGTATCTAAAGATTTTTCGTTTACAGAAGCTTCACCACCGATTACATATACATTTTTAACTTTTAATCTCTTTAATTCAGCTAAAGTCTTCTCATTTATTTGAGAACTTCCAGTTAGCAATATAGGAGCATCTTTTTTATATGCAAATGGTGTTGCAGCCAAAGCATCTGCAATTGCAGAATCATTTATTAAAACGGCATTTTCAGCGTTTTCCCAACCTGCTTGGCTTATCTTAATAGAAGTTTCATATCTATCAGTTCCTGTTAATGCATTTGCATTTACTTCATCTTGGTATGTAACTTCAAATTTGGCATTTGGACTTCCTAAGAAAGCTATTACGCCTCCTTTTGGCAATCTAACTCTATTATTCTTTGTCACTAAAGAGTAATTTACAGGAGTTCCTTTATCATCATAAACTGCAAAAGATGAATTTTGAGGAAGATTAACTTCTATTTTTTTATTTGCTATATCATCGCCAATTTTGTACCATTTTGCATACCCTTTTGAATCTATTTGATATGTAAAAGATTTTTCTGATGATAAATTAGTTAGGGAATCTTCACTTACATATGTTTGTGTTGCAAATTTTAGGTATTCTGTACCATTTTCTTTATACAGTTTGATATCACTCAAATCACGACCCATTACACCAGGTATTTCTATAAAAGCATTTGAATTATTCTCATCTATTATTTTAGTATTAGCTAAAAAACCTGGAGTTTTATCAGAAACACCAAGCATTGCTTTAACAGAGCCAAACATATAGTATTGAGAAGTATATTTTTCATCTACTAGATAGTAACCTTTTTCACCTCTTTTTTCCCATGCTTCTTTGACACTATTTGATATATTATTGTCATCTACCTTTTGAGCTACATAGTATAAACTTGCTGTCTGACCTAATCCAGGAACATCATCATAAGAGCTCATATTTAAATATGTGATATTATTTTTTTCTTTTACAAATTTTAGGCAACTATTACCTTTTTCAGATACGAATCTATCTTGACCTATGTATACATATTTATCTTTAGGTCCATTTTCTATGTATGGAGAAGATACTGTTAGAGTACCATTATCATTAACATCAACTTTTAGCATATTTGAAGAAGCATAAAGTCCACTATTTTCTTTTAAGTAACTTGGCATTTTGACTTGTTGTGGCTTACTAAATGTTTTATCAGGTTTTATTTCTTTAATTTTACCTTTTTCTTTTAATGCAGATAGTAAAATTTCTTGCCCAATTACTTCGTTAAGTTGACTACTTCCACCAGAAGAAACAACTGCAACTGCCATATTTTCATCTGGAAGCACTGTAAGATTACTATGGAATAATAAAGAATCTCCACCTTTTGTAAGTGCTTTTAGATTATATTGATTAAATGGATAAGTGTTGACACAATCCCATCCTAAACCATATCCAAGGATAGAGTCTTCTCCCTCAGGCCATAGACCATTTAAATATTCTTTATTTTCCATAGCTTTTACTGAAGCAGGAGAAAGAATTCCATTTGATTTTTTCATAAATGTTTGTGCAAATGTACATAGATTTTCTGCACTTGAATATAAACCACCTGCACCTATAGTATTAAGGTTATCTTGTGGAACTGCATCTTCCCAATAAGGTACATAGGCTTTTGCAAGTTTTGAACTATCAAAACTATTTTCTGGAGTTTTTGTGTTTTGTAAGTTAAGTGGATTGTTTATGTATTTATCAAGAAAATTAGTAAATGACATACCAGATACTCTTTCTACTAAAATTTCAGCTAAAGTAAATCCATCATTACAATAAACAGAAAAAGCTCCTGGCTTAGCTTTTAATCTTTGTTTCTTTAATTCTTCTAAGAAATTATCATGATTATAAGAATCATTGTCTCCCAATAAAAGGGCATTTTTAAAACTACTTCCCATTAGCCCTGATGAGTGATTTAATAACATTCTTGGAGTGATTTCTTTATATCTATCATCAGCCATTTTAAATTCAGGTATATATTTTACAACAGGAGTATCTAAATTTACTTTTCCCTGTTCAACCAACTTCATAACAGCTGTAGTAGTAAATATTTTACTGATAGATGCAATATTGTACATATTATCCTTAGTTAAATTTTTATTATCTTGTTTGCTGTATACTCCACCATTTCCAGAAATCTCAATCTTACCATTATCAATTAGAGCATATTGAGCGCTTACAGCTCCGTATTTAGATAGTAAAGTTTGAATTTTCTCTTTAGCAAGAGCTCTAGTTTTTGTGTAAGACTCCGAACCTTTACTATAATCATTTAACTCTATATCAGAGCTTTGATACTTATCGGAGATATTGTTTGTGTCATTATCAGCAAAAGCAATATTTGGAGTAGCTGTAAATAACATACTAAGTACCAATGTGCTAGATAATAACTTAAATAATCTTTGCTTAAACATATTAAATTACCTCTTTTCCCTTTTAATAATTACAATTAGCATAACATTCTTAATTATTTTAATCAACAGATTATTGTTAAGAAAAATACATTTATAATAAGTTACATTTTATATATATGAGAGAAATAAAAAGATAACATTTTGCTATTGGACTATTCATTTATTTAATTAAAATTTTATAATTGACAAATAGTTGTAATATTTAGAAGAATCGATTTCCTAATAATGCTTGAGGATATATGCATTATTTTGTGGCAAACTTTTTAAAAAAACACCTAGATTTTATGTTATAATCTCTGTAAAACGCATATGCTGAAAAGAGGGATTTAAATGGGAAAAATAAATTTTGATTATAGTAAAGCTACGGAATTTTTTTGCCAAAAAGAAATAGATGTCATGCAGCCGTATGTAGATGTGGCACATGATATGTTACATAATAAAACTGGTTTAGGAAATACTTTTTTAGGATGGATAGACCTTCCTAAAAATTATGATAAGGAAGAGTTTGCTAGAATAAAAAAATCTGCTGAGAAGATAAAATCTGATTCTGAGGTTCTTTTAGTAATCGGTATAGGAGGCTCTTATTTGGGTTCAAGAGCTGCGATAGACATGGTAAGTCATTCTTTTAGAAATGGGCTTAAAAAAGAGCAAAGAAATGCTCCTGAAGTATATTTTGTAGGTCATAACATAAGCTCAACATATATTATGGATTTACTAGATGTAATTGAAGGTAAAGATGTTTCTGTAAATGTAATATCTAAATCAGGTACTACTACAGAGCCAGCTCTTGCTTTTAGAATATTTAAAAATTATTTAGAAAAAAAATATGGAAAAGAAGAAGCTAGAAAGAGAATATATGCAACAACAGATTCAAGTAAAGGGGCGCTTAGACAATTAGCTACAGAAGAAGGATATGAGACTTTTGTAATACCAGATGATGTAGGTGGTCGTTTTTCTGTATTGACATCTGTTGGATTACTTCCTATTGCAGCTGCAGGACTTGATATTGATGCCATAATGAATGGTGCAAATGATGCTCGTGAAGCATTTCAAAATTCTGACTTAAAAAATAATGACAGTTATAAATATGCTGTAGCTAGAACAATTTTACATAGAAAAGGAAAAGATGTAGAGTTATTGGTTAACTATGAACCTCAACTACATTATATGAGTGAGTGGTGGAAACAACTTTATGGAGAAAGTGAAGGAAAAGAAAATAAAGGATTATTTCCTGCTTCTGTAGATTTTTCAACAGACTTACATTCTATGGGACAATATATTCAAGATGGAAAAAGACTTTTATTTGAAACAGTACTTAATGTTGAAAGTTCTAAGAAAAATATAACTATAAATTCAGAAGAAGTAGATTTAGATGGTTTAAATTATTTAGCAGGCAAAACTGTAGATTTTGTAAATCATAAAGCTTTTGAAGGTACTCTATTAGCACATACTGATGGAAAAGTGCCTAACTTGGTAATAAATATACCTAAGTTAGATGAGTATAATTTTGGATATTTAGTGTATTTCTTTGAAAAAGCTTGTGGAATAAGTGGATATTTACTAGGAGTTAATCCATTTGACCAACCAGGAGTAGAAGCATACAAGAAAAATATGTTTGCTTTACTAGGAAAACCAGGTTATGAAAAAGAAAAAGAAGAATTAGAAAAAAGACTTAAATAATTTTAGATAGTTAAGGTTTAATTAAGATTAGAATAATATAATGAAATCATCGAAAGAGAGTTTACTCAAAATAGATGATTTCATTTTTTTATGGAAAATTGGGAAAAATATATTTTGATAATTTATATTATATTTAGATAGGGAGTGGTATGAGATGTCAAGAAGAAAGAAAGGTATAAGTTTAGTAATATTAGTCGCTATAATAAGTTCAATACTTAGTAGTTTGCTAACAATAATTTTAGTTAAAGATAATTTAGGAAGTAAATCTACAGGAAGTTCTACGCCCATAGTTGTAAATGATGATGGAAAGAGCCAAAACATTTACCAAGCAGTTGCAGAAAAGGCAACACCATCTGTTGTAGGTATTACGACAACTAGCGTCGATACTAGTAATATGTTTGCAATACCAACTGAAACACAAGGAGTAGGAACTGGGATTATAGTAGATTCAAATGGATATATACTTACTAATTCTCATGTTATATCAGATGGCCAAGCAACTAGTGTTAATGTTTTATTTAATGATGGTTCAACAACATCAGGTAAAGTGGTATGGTTTGACCAACAACTTGATTTGGCCATAGTTAAAGTTGATAAAACTGGATTAACACCAGCTGAATTTGCAGATAGTGATAAAGTAAAAGTTGGAGATATATCAATAGCAATAGGTAACCCACTTGGACTAGACTTCCAAAAGACAGTTACTCAAGGTATAATAAGTGGATTAGATAGAACTATACAAACAGAAAAAACTAATATGACAGGGTTATTACAAACTGATGCAAGTATAAATGCAGGAAATAGTGGAGGGCCATTGTTAAATCAAAAAGGTCAAGTAATTGGTATAAATACAGCAAAAGCTTCTCAAGCAGAAGGGTTAGGATTTGCGATACCAATCAATACAGCTAAAAGTATAGTTGAAGAAGTAATAAAAACTGGAAAATATGAAAAAGTAACTTTAGGTATAAAAGGAACAGATGTATCAAATTATGAAGCAGCTACAGGTACAAAATTAAGTACTGACAAAGGAGTATATGTTGCAGAAGTAATATCTGGTTCATCAGCAGAAAAAGCAGGAGTAAAAGTAGGGGATATTATAACTAAAGTAGGAGATGCAGATATAACTGGTATGAATGACCTTAATAAAAAGTTATATACTTTCTCAAAAGGTGCTAGCACAAAAATTACATTAAATAGAGGCGGAAAAGCAGTAACAATAAATGTAAAATTCTAAATGTTACTAGATAAACAGAGACTACATGGTAAAGTGTAGTCTCTGTTTTTATTTAATTTTTATAGTATATATATCTAAATTAATTAAAATAACATATTGTTTATAGAGATTATCTATATTTACTTATAAAAATAAAATTAATAAATATTTAAATTTAATTTATAAAATCAATATAAATATCATAATAAAATAAAAATTTTTAATATTACTAAAAAAATATAGACAAAATAATAACGAATATAGTATTATGTAATTGTAGAAATGCTTTTCATAGAAATAACCTATGAAGATGAATTACATAAAGATGAAAAAAAAGGAATGGATATTCTTTAGGGGTGAAAAAATTATGAATCCATTAGTTATAAATTTACAAAAATGTAGTATACATGATGGTCCAGGGATAAGAAGTACAGTTTTTTTTAAAGGATGCCCACTTGAATGTGTTTGGTGTCATAATCCAGAAAGTCAAACATATACAAAACAAGTTTTGTATAATGAAGAAAGATGTTCAAGATGTGAAGCATGTATAAATATATGTCCTCACAAAGCAATTTACAAAGGTGAAACAAAAATATGTCTAGACCAAGAAAAATGTGAGTTTTGTGAAACTTGTTTAGATTATTGTATAAACAATGCTAGAGAAATAGTAGGTCAAGAGTATTCTGTTAAAGAACTGGTTAAAGAGATAGAAAAAGATAGAATTTTCTATGAAGAATCAGGTGGAGGAGTAACTTTATCAGGTGGAGAAGTAATGGCTCAAGATATGGATTTTATTTGTGGAGTAATAAACATGTGTAAATCAAAGGGAATTCATGTGGCAATTGATACTTGTGGATATGCAAAGTCAGAAAATTACGAAAGAGTTGCTGAATGTGCAGATTTGTTCTTATACGATATTAAACTTATTGATGAGGAAAAACATATAAAATTTACAGGAAAATCAAATGATTTAATACTTAAAAATGTTAAACTTTTGAGTGAATCAGGAGCTAATATAAATATAAGAATACCATTAATTGTAGGCGTAAATGTAGATGATGAAAATTTAGAGGTTAAAAAAATGATAGAGTTTTTAAAGCCTTTGAATATAAAAGATGTAAGTCTTCTTCCATATCATAATATTGGTAAACATAAGTATGATAAAATTTATAAAAAGTATGAAGGAGAAGAGTTACAAAGACCTACTGAAGAAAAATTAGAAGAAATAAAAAGGCTGTTTGAAGCAAGTAATTTCAATACTAAGATTGGGGGGTAATAAAATGTTAAGAGGAACTTTTGAAAGAACTAAAAAATTAAGAGAAGAAAGTGTTAATGCAGAACCACACATATCTATTGAAAGAGCAGTACTTATGACAGAAGCTTATAAAAAATATGAAGGAAGTGTAGAAATTCCTGTACTTCGTGCTTTATCATTTAAACATTACATTGAAAACAGAACTCTTAGTATAAATGATGGAGAATTAATAGTAGGCGAAAAAGGAGATTCACCTAATGGAGCACCAACATATCCAGAAATTTGTTGTCATACAATGGAAGATTTAGAAGTAATGCATAATAGAGACATAATAAATTTTAGTGTGTCTGAAGAATCTAGAAAAATACATCAAGAGGAAATAATACCTTTCTGGAAGAAGAGACAAACCAGAGATAAGATAATAAATGCTATGACACCTGAATGGTTAGCAGCATATGAAGCAGGTATGTTTACAGAGTTTATGGAACAAAGAGCTCCAGGACACACAGTTTGTGGAGATACAATATATAAAAAAGGATTTTTAGATTTAAAGAAAGATATAGAAGCAAGACTAAAAGAATTAGATTTCCTTAATGACTTAGATGCATATAACAAAAAAGCTGATTTAGAAGCTATGGCAATAGCTTGTGATGCAATGGTTATATTAGGAAAGAGATATGCTGAAAAGGCAAGAAAAATGGCAGAAGAAGAAACTGATGAAGCTAAGAAAAAAGACTTATTGTTAATTGCTGAAACTTGTGATGTTGTACCAGCTCATAAACCAGAAACTTATCATCAAGCTATACAAATGTACTGGTTTGTTCATATAGGGGTTACTACTGAGCTTAATATATGGGATGCATTTACTCCAGGAAGACTAGACCAACATCTAAATCCTTTTTATGAAAGAGATGTAGAAAATGGAATATTAGATAGAGATAGAGCACAAGAATTACTTGAATGTTTATGGGTTAAATTTAACAATCAACCAGCACCACCAAAAGTTGGTATAACACTGAAAGAGAGTAGCACATATACAGACTTTGCAAATATAAATACTGGTGGAATAAATCCAGATGGTCAAGATGGTGTTAATGAAGTTAGTTATATAATACTTGATGTTATGGATGAAATGAAATTAATACAACCTAGTTCAAATGTTCAAATAAGTAAAAAGACTCCTCAAAAATTCTTAAAGAGAGCTTGTGAAATATCAAGAAAAGGATGGGGTCAACCAGCATTTTATAATACTGAAGCAATAGTTCAGGAGCTTATGGAAGCTGGTAAAACTATAGAAGATGCAAGACTTGGAGGAACTAGTGGTTGTGTTGAAACTGGATGTTTTGGTAAAGAAGCATATGTTTTAACTGGATATATGAATATTCCAAAAATACTTGAATTAACACTAAATAACGGTTATGACCCAATTGCGAAAAAGCAAATAGGTATTGAAACTGGAGACCCTAGAGATTTTAAATCTTATGAAGAATTATTTGACGCATTTAAAAAGCAGTTACATTATATGATTGATATAAAAATACAAGGAAATGCTGTAATAGAAAATATATGTGCAAAACATATGCCTTGCCCACTTATGTCTACAATAGTTGATGATTGTATAGCAAAAGGTAAAGACTATCAAAGAGGTGGAGCAAGATATAACACTAGATATATACAAGGTGTTGGTATAGGAACTATAACAGATAGTTTAACAGCAATAAAATATAATGTATTTGACAAGAAAAAATTTGATATGGATACATTACTTAAGGCACTTGATTCTAACTTTGAAGGATATGAAGCTATACTTAATATAGTTTCAAATAAAACTCCTAAGTATGGAAATGATGATGATTATGCTGATGGAATAATGGAAGAAATATTTAATGCATATTACAATGAAGTAACTGGTAGACCAACTGTTTGTGGTGGAGAATATAGAGTAGATATGTTGCCAACTACTTGCCATGTATACTTTGGAGAAATTATGGGAGCAAGTGCAAATGGTAGACTTTGTGCAAAGCCAGTTTCAGAAGGAATCTCTCCAGAAAAAGGTGGAGATACTAATGGACCTACAGCAGTTATAAAATCTTGTGCTAAGATGGACCATATAAAAACTGGTGGAACATTGTTAAATCAAAGATTTGCACCATCAGTAGTACAAGGTGAAAAAGGATTAGACAACATGGCTAATCTAGTAAGAGCATACTTTAATATGGATGGACATCATATACAATTCAATGTATTTGATAAAAATGTATTATTAGAGGCTCAAAAGAATCCTCAAGATTACAAAGACTTAATAGTTAGAGTTGCAGGATATAGTGACCATTTCAACAATTTAAGTAGAACATTACAAGATGAAATAATAGGTAGAACTGAGCAAACATTCTAGGATTGTTTGTAAATAAAACTTCTTACTATATAAAAATGTAACTGGTATAATAGTATATATTACCAGATACCATTTTAAAAAATTTTAGATTAATTCTGAGCTAACTTTCTGGATAGGAAGTTAGCTCGTTGAGTTTAATGAAAAAATCGTTAAATTTATATTTAATAAACTATATAAAGAAGTAATTTATAATAATCATAATAAAATTATATTTTATAATAACTAAGATAATTTTAAGCAGTTAAAATATTATAAATTTAGCTACTTTAAAATAAAAACTAATAGAAAAAGAGGAGATTTGATATGAAAACTTTAGGATTTATTGGTTCAGGAAATATGGGAAGTGCAATGATAGGTGGTATAGTAAAATCAGGATTAGTAAAAGCAGAAGATATAACTGTATCAGACTTAAGTCAAGTTGCTTTAGATAAAGTAAAAGAACAATTTGGAATAAATACTACAACTGATTCAAAGGTGGCTGTTGCAAATTCAGATGTAGTGATAGTAGCACTTAAGCCTAATATATGTGAAAAAGCTTTAGCTCCACTTAAAGAATTAATAGATGCAAGTAAAATAATAGTATCAATAGCAGCAGGAAAAACTATAGAAACTCTTGAAAGCATTATAGGTTCAGATAAAAAGATAGTAAGAGTAATGCCAAATACTCCAGCACTTGTTGGAGAAGGTATGTCAGCTCTTTGTAAAAATTCAAATGTTACTGATGAAGAATTGAATATGATTAAAGCTCTATTTGAATCATTCGGAGAAGCAGAAATAGTAGCAGAATATTTAATGGATACAGTTACAGGTATTAGCGGCTCTTCTCCTGCATATGTATTTATGTTTATAGAAGCTATTGCAGACGCAGCAGTACTAGCTGGTATGCCAAGACAGCAAGCTTATAAATTTGCATCTCAAGCTGTTATGGGCTCAGCTAAGATGGTTCTTGAAACTGGAAAACATCCAGGAGAATTAAAAGATATGGTTTGTTCTCCAGCAGGAACTACTATAGAAGCAGTTAAGGTATTGGAAGAGGAAGGATTTAGATCAGCAGTTATAAAATCTATCGTTGCTTGCATAGATAAATCTAAAGATATGAGTAAATAGTAAATTAAGAATAAGATAAAAATATATGTCTCAAAATGAATTTTGTAGTTTATTTTGAGACATTATTTATATGTATTAACGATTATAATTCTACTAATAAAAAAGAAGTAATCTTCATATTGATTTTTTACAGATTATATAAATATGTATTAATCTTTTTAAATATTAGTTTGATAATATGAATTTTATTTTAAAATAAAATATTTATATAAATAGCCAATAGAATCTATTATTTTAACGGTTTTTGATATATGGAAAAACTAGCAAAAGAACTTGGTGTTGAAATTGATATATGTCTTAGTTCTATTAAAGATAGAAAAACACAAAATGAAGTGTGCATAGAGCTAATTGACAGTAGTATATATGTCTTAATTATAAGACCTAAAGATACTACAGATATGGATGCCCAGTTAGAAGCAGTGAAACAAATCATTGCAGGAACACAATCAAGTACTATATATGGACGGAAAGGTATTAGCATAAACCGCTATAAATGAAGCCTATTACGTGGCTAGAGGAGAAAGAATTAACTATACTGACACTTTGGATAATGGGAGTGAAAAACCAATATCAGCGAGTCTTATTATTGGACGCTTGGTTATAAAAGAAAATTTAGATAAGATACTAATTGATAGCAAATGTTATACAAAAGAAGAAGTTTATGGTTCTAATTAATTAATAATTATAACCATAATTAATAAAAATTCCTATGGTTTTTTAATGATACCATAGGAATTTTTATTTTATATTTTATTTTTCAGCCCATGCATACCTTTTGTAATAAATATACTAATAATTTTTGCAGTTTTTTCTGCTGTTTCTGAATTATTTCCACTATATTCTTTAGAAATCATTTCTAAACAGCCATCTATAATTCCTCCTATAATACAAGCATCCAAAATATCAACTGTTTTTTTATCTTCTATTGTATGACTACTTTCTTGAATGCCTTTTTTCAGTATTTCTTTATATTTATAAAAAAAGGATGTACTTTTACCATTACAAGATAAATTTTTAATTGTGTTTGCATGTTCTTGGAAAAAGGTAACAATTTCTAAAATTTGAGGATATGGATTTTCAACAATATCATAAATATTACTTTCCTTCATTAGACTTATACATTTATTGAATAGTTCTTCTTCTATTTGTTCTTGAACATCATAAATATCTTTAAAGTGTGCATAAAATGTTCCTCTACTTACATCAGCTAATTCTAAAACTTCTTTCACAGTAATTTTACTAATATCACTATTTATACTTAGTTTAATAAATGCTTGCTTTATTGCTTCTTTTGATTTTCTTATATCTCTTCTTTCTTTTTTCATCTTCTAATTATCTCCAATAATTTTTTGATATATGTATAAATTCATACAAAATTTATTTAATTTGTATAGAACTATACAAAACATTTATAATTTATACATTGTGTATAATATTATATAATAGTATACTCTATCTAAAATAAAAATCAAGTTTTTGGAAAGGTGGAATTTTATATGAATAGTATAAAAAAAGAAATAGAAAATATAGTATCTTCTTCTAAAAAAATTGGGAAAGCATACCATGAAACTGGTGTTGAAGTTGGAAAAGCTTATGCAAAAGCAGGTAAAAAAACTGCAAAATTATTCAAAGAATTATATGATGGTGAAGAAACATATGAGGTAAAAACAAAAGAAGATTGATTTGTAGAAACATAGGGAGTTGAACATGAAGTTAGGTAATAAGAGGCTAAATAAGTAAATAAGAGACTAAATAAGTAAAAAAGAAGCTATTACACAACAATTTACATTTGTTTGTGTGATAGCTTCTATATTGTTATAACAAGATTTTTGTAAGAACTATTTTTGAAAGATAGCTCTTTAAATTTATTTTTAAATTAAAATATTTACATATTAGTGTGTACTACTTTTTTTATTACTGTTTTCCTCACCTGAGCAAGAATTAGTACTTGGACATCCAGAACAACCAGAACATCCACTACAGCTATTTCCATTTTTGGTAGATTTAAATTTATTAAACAAAATTAAAAATGCAAGAACTATGATTATTCCGCCGATTAAAGCCTCCATTATTGAATTTCCCATAAATAATACTCCGCCAATACTTTTAACTATAAAAGCCATTATCCATGCTAATATAAACTGATATGCAAATGATGTAAACATCATTTTATTTCCATATTCTTTTTTCATAGTTGCAAGAGCAGCTATACATGGAGTATATAGAGCTGTAAATATTAAGAATGTATATGCAGTAACACCATTAAATATTGTTGGTAATACAACAGTCAAATTACCATATAGTATATTCAAAGAGTTTACCACGATTTCTTTTGCTCCAAGACCACTTAAGATAGCAACTGAAGTTCTCCAGTCATCAAAACCAAGAGGTTTAAATATAGGAGATATAATATGACCTATAGTAGCTAAAAAGCTTACATTTATATCTTCTGTAAATCCAAATACATTAAATGAAGAAAGTCCCCAAATAACAACTGACATTGCAAACATTACAGTAACTACTCTTATTAAAAAACCTTTTGATTTATTCCAAGTATTTTTAATAAGTGCGTCTATAGTAGGTATTCTATATTCTGGTAACTCTAATATAAATGGTTCAGCCTCTGTCTTAAAAGCTGTTTTATTTAAAACTAGTGCAACCACAATTGCCATAATGATACCGACCAAGTATAATGATGTAGTTACTAAAGCAGCATTGTGTGGGAAAAATATAGCTACAAATAATGCATATATAGGTAGCTTTGCTCCACAAGTCATAAGTGGTGCAATAAGAGCTGTAACTCTTCTGTCTTTTTCACTTTCTAGTGTTCTAGTTGCCATTATAGCAGGAGAAGAACATCCCATACCCATAACTATGGGTATAAAAGCTTTACCAGATAGACCAACCTTTCTCATAACTTTATCCATCAAAAATGCTGTTCTTGACATATATCCACTATCTTCAAATAGAGATATACCAAAGAATAATGTAAATATTAAAGGGAAGAATGGTAAAGTACCACCAACACCTCCAATTATTCCATCAACAATAAGTGATTTAAACCATGGGCTAGAGTTAGCTAACATATCACTAACGGGTGTAGAGATATAAGCTTCTATAAGGCCTGCAAAGCCCTCTTGAAGTGGGCCTCCAACCCAATCAAAGGTGAACTTAAATAAAAGAAACAATACACCAATAAATATTGGATAGGCTAATATAGGATTTAAAACTATATTGTCTATTTTATCACTGATAGATTTTTTGTGTGTATATGTAGTCTTTGTACATCTTGATAAGATAGATTCTAACTTCTTATACGTTTCTGTTTCGCTTCCAAAGTCTGTTCGATATTTAAATGATTTTTTAGTAGCATCTTTAATTTCTGATTCTATTTTTTCTACGCCATCTTTCTTTTTTGCGATGATTGGAACAACAATTACTCCAAGTTCTTCACTTAATTTTTTATCATCTATATTAACACCCTTAGATTCTGCAATATCTAACATGTTAAGCAGTATAACGATAGGTTTATTAAATTGCATAAGTTGAGTTGTTAAGTAGAGATTTCTTGATAAGTTAGAAGCATCTACTACATTCACTATTACATCAACATCTTCATTTTCTAAATATGACTTAGAAACCTTTTCTTCATTTGAGAAAGTATCCATTGCATATATACCAGGTAAATCTACAACCTTTATTTCTTTCCCAATAAATCCTTCTTTTTTCTCAATAGTAACACCAGGCCAGTTACCAACATACTGATTTGAGCCTGTAAGCAGGTTAAAAACAGTAGTCTTACCAACATTTGGGTTTCCTAATAATGCTACATTAATCACAGGTAGCTCCTCCTCTATTATTGTAAAGAAATATTTTTAGCATCAGATTTTCTAATAGCTAAGTCAAATCCTCTAAATCTAATTATAATTGGGTCTCCAAATGGAGCAACTTTTTTAACCTCTATTTCAGTACTATTTATACATCCAAGTGCAAGTAATCTTTTAGATAATTTAATATCTCCATCTATATTATTAATAAGTCCTTTTTCTCCTATTTTCAAATCGTAAACAGTCATTATTAACACCTCCTAATGAAATTCATTATCATTAAAATTGTAACAAGTATGATACAAAAAGTCAAGGATTATAGGGGGAATTACAAGTTCAAATTGATGATATTTACTTTAAATATATTATAGAATATTTTAGTCTAAATTAGGTGTTTTTATATATTTTGTATTATAATGTAATATGATATATAAAATTTGGAGGAATTAACTTAATGAAAACTAGAAAAATGACATTTTTAGGTCTTATGATAGGATACAGTTTAGCCTTATATGTACTAGAGACATATATACCAAACCCTCTTATAATTATATTTCCAGGAGCAAAATTGGGTTTGAGTAATATTATAACTTTAATTTCATTAATGTTGTTAGGTGTCAGAGATACTGTTATAATTGTTACTATCAGGGTAATTTTGTCATCAATATTTGCAGGTCCTCTATCTTATCTTTTATTTAGCATAGGAGGAGCTTATTTGAGCCTTTTATTTATGTATTTAGCAAGTAAAATAAAGGGATTATCAATGATAGGAATAAGTATTTTAGGGGCAATAGGGCATAATATAGGTCAATTAATAGTTGCAAGTTTAATAATAGAAAATATACTTGCTATAGGATACTTGCCATTTATGTTAATGGCATCATTAGTAACGGGTATGTTTGTAGGATTAGTATCTAGGTATACGGTGCCCAAATTAAAGCATTTTTATAGTAAGTTTTATTGACATAATATTGACAAAATATAATATTGTTTGATAAAATGTATATAAAAATATACAAATTTGTAATAGTGGTGATTATTATGGCGAACAATGAATTAGAAGCGTTAAAAAATGAAATTGAAGCAGTTAGGGAAGAGATAAATACATACATAGAATATCCAGAAATATTTCAAGAAGAGCTCGTAGAATCAAGTAAGAAAATAGATATATTAATAAATAAATACATGTACTTAAGCAAATAGCCCACAGTTGTGGGTTTTTTTGTATTAAAAATTAACAGATATTACTATTTATCATATACTAATAATAATATTAAGGTATAAGATGTTATTTCTGATATAGAAATTATCTGTATGATATGATGTAGAAGTTATTTATATGATATAAATTATAATTGGGTCAGGAGGTTTTATATTATGGGCGATATAGGAACTAAGGAGATAGCAATAAGATTATTATTAGCATTAGTTATAGGAGGAATAATAGGACTAGAGAGAGAAAAGATAAGGCAATTTGCAGGATTTAGAACACATATATTAATAGCAATAGGTTCTTGTATTACTTCAATAACTTCAATCCAGTTATTGTCTGACTATAGTTTATATACAAATGCTGACCCAGCAAGAATGCCTGCTCAAGTGTTGTCTGGAATTGGTTTTTTAGGTGCAGGAGCAATTCTAAAGAACAAAGGTGGAGTGAAGGGGCTTACTACAGCCGCTGGTATGTGGGCGACTGCATGTATTGGTATAGCAGTTGGTTATGGTTATTATGAGCTAGCAATTTTAGGATGGTTGTTCGTAATGATAGCATTATTTGTGCTTAGGATACTAAATACGTTTCTATTTAGTCAAGAAAAAAATGTATTGATATTAAAAATAAATAATTTAGATTCAATACCTTTTTTATATGATAAATTTGAAAAAAATCAACTTATTGTAAGGAATATGGAAATAGAATGTCGTAGTGAAGAATATTGGAAAGTAAACTTTTTTATATCTTATGATAAGAGAATACACTTACATGATGTTATGAAAGAAATAAATATGATAGAAGGAGTAATAAATGTAGATTATTTGGACTAAAATATATACAATATATTTTGTAAAGTAAATAAAATATAAAAATGAATTAAAATAGAGGTGTATAATATGGGAACTGATAGAAGTACGATAGAAGAAAAATACAAATGGAAAATAGATAAGATGTACTCTACTAAAGAAGATATTGAAAAAGACATAAGTAAAGTAAAAAATCTTATTCAAGAAGTAAAAGAATACAAAGGTAAATTTTCTGAGAGTAAGGAAAATTTATACAAAGTATTAAGTATCTCTGAAAATGCATCTAGAATCATCCAAAATCTATATGTATATACTCATATGAAACAACATGAAGATACTAGAATCAATGATAATCAAGGAAGAGCCACTAAGACAGAAATGTTATCAACTGATTTAGGAGTGGCTACTTCTTATATAGTTCCAGAAATACTGTCCATAGAAGAAGACAGATTAAATGAATATTTGAAGGATGAGAAGTTATCATTTTATACAAAATATATAAAAGATATATTGAGAGATAAGCCTCATACTTTGAGTGAAAAAGAAGAAGAGATACTTGCAGCTACATCTGAATTATCAACAGTTCCAGAAAATGTATATGATATGTTAGCATATGCAGATATGGAATTTCCTGAGATAGAGGATGAAAAGGGTAATAAGGTTAAACTTTCACATTCAAACTATTCTCTATTTATAAAAAGTAAAAATGGAAGAGTTAGAAAAGAAGCTTTTGAAGGAGAATTTTCTACTTATGGAAAATATAAAAACACATTTGCTTCAACACTTTATGGTGGAATAAAGTCAGAGATATTTTATGCAAAAACTAGAAAATATAATTCAGCAATAGAAGCATCGCTATTTTCAGATGATGTAAGCCTAGAGGTTTATAATAATCTTATATCAGCAATAGATGAAAGTATTCCTACTTTGAATAAGTATGTTGAACTTAAAAAGAAGTTCTTGGGATTAAATGAAATACACATGTATGACTTATATGTTCCTCTAACTGATAAATTTGATATGGATATACCTTATGAAAAAGCACAGAGCATTATATTAGAGGCACTTAAGCCTTTAGGAGAAGAATACTTAAAAGTTATAAAAAATGCATTTGAAGAAGGTTGGATTGATGTATATGATAATGAAGGTAAAAAAGGAGGAGCTTACTCTTGGGGAAGCTATGATTCACATCCTTATATATTAATGAGTTATAAAAATGACCTTAACTCTCTATTTACATTAATTCATGAATTAGGTCATTCTGTCCATAGCCATTATTCGAGAACAAGTCAGCCATTTTTATATTCAGATTATAAAATATTTGTTGCAGAAGTTGCATCTACATTAAATGAATTACTTCTTATAAATTATTTATTAGAAAATTCTAAGTCTAAAGATGAAACTATATATCTATTAAATTATTATTTAGAGCAATTTAGGACTACTGTTTATAGACAAACTATGTTTGCTGAATTTGAAAAAATTGTACATGAAAGAGTAGAAAGTGGAGAGCCACTTACTGCTGATGAATTTACTGATATATACTATAAATTAAATGAGAAGTATTATGGAAAATCTGCAATAGTAGATGAGCAAATAGGGATAGAGTGGGCAAGAATTCCACATTTTTATTCAAATTTCTATGTGTATAAGTATGCTACAGGATTTTCTGCTGCAAGTGCATTAAGTCAACAGATACTTTCAGAAGGTAGTAAAGCTGTAGATAGATATATAAACTTCTTAAAAAGTGGAGGGTCAGAGTATCCTTTAGAACAATTGAAATCTGCTGGTGTAGATATGACGAAAAAACAATCTATAGAAGAAGCTTTAAATGTGTTTGCTAGTTTGGTTAATAAATTAGAAAAAGAATTATAAAATATGATAAATTAATAGCTTAGATAAAAAATTATAAGAATATTATATGATGTATTATACTAGTGTTGATTGGAAAATACTTAAAAAAATTAATCTAATTTTAAATATACTATATAAAATTAAATTTTTACATGCATTTAACAATATTTACATTTACTTAACCTCGCTCTAATATTCACTTAACAAAAAATATGTATTATTAAAATATAGCAAATATGAAAACAAAAAAATTAAAATATAAGCGGGGGTAAGTAAAATGTTCAAAAAGAAAATAGGAGTTCTTTTAGCTAGTACAATGTTGGTTGGAGTCTTAGCAGTAGGATGTGGTTCTGACTCTGGAGGTTCAGGAGATTCAAATAAAGTTTCTGTTTCAGGTTCAACTTCAATAGGGCCTCTTATGGAAACTATTGGAGAGAAGTTTCAGGAAAAAAATCAAGGTGTTAGTGTAGAAGTACAACAAATTGGTTCTTCTGGAGGTATAAAAAATGCAATAGAAGGAACGTCTGAAATAGGTATGAGTTCAAGAGATTTAAAAGATGAAGAAAAAAGTGCTGGATTAAAGGAAACTAAGATAGCAATAGACGGTATAGCATTAATAACTAATAAAGACAACCCAGTAAAAAATCTTACAATGGACCAAATAAAAGGTATATACACAGGAAAGATAACTAACTGGAAAGAAGTTAATGGAAATGATGAACCAATAGTAATAGTATCAAGAGAAGAAGGTTCAGGAACTAGAGATGGATTCCAAGAAATTGTAGGATTCAAGTCAGAAGAATTGACTAAAGATGCACAAATAAGTGATGGTTCAGGAAATATAAAAACTACAGTTGAAGGAAATAAAAATGCTATAGGATATATATCATTTGGATATGTTGATGAGAAAGTAAATAGTTTAAAAGTAAATGATGTTGATGCAACTGATGCCAATGTAATAGCTAATAAATATCCAATATCAAGACCATTTATATTAGTTAATAAAGAAGATAAATTATCAGAAAAAGGTAAGGCTTTGATAGACTATATATTGAGTGATGAAGGACAAGCACTTGTTTCAGAAAAAGGATTCATTAAAGTTAATCAATAAGATAAAGCTAATTATTAAGATAAAAACTTAACATAAAAAAATATATGATACCCTGCAAAGTCAGCTTATAAAAATGCTACTATAACTTGCAGGGTATTGTCTATTATTGATGATAGAAATATAAACATTTTTAAATAAAAAATATATATAGTTAGTACATTATATTTAAAAAATATGTAAATATTGACAAGATAATATTACAATGTTAGAATAGAAATGAAATTTATCAGAACAATTTAAACAAGTTTAATGAAAATATTTTAGAAACTGAGAAGTATATCTTATTATTGGGCATCTAGAGGTATATGGAGTTAGTGGTGCAACCGGCTATGAATATAATTTTATATTACATAGCCTTTTTTTTGTTTTAAATTTAACATAGTTGATATGAAATTTGAAAATTATAAGCTTTAATAACTTTACTTATATATATAAATGGCTATATTTAGCCAAAGTAGCCCTTTGTTGGAAAAGGGAAATTTTTTAAAAAATATAATGCAATTATAACGAAGATATAATAATTTTATAATCAATTAAAATACATAATATAATTTTTTTATAACAATGTACTTACCAAAATAATACAATTTATTTTATATTATAACCATATAAATCGTATAAATCAATACTCAAACTGGCTAATGGACAAGTTTCTATAAATATCGTATATATATGAGATATAATGATTTTAAGTTCCATTTTCCAACAATCGGAGACTTTGATTAGTATTTAATAATGAATGCTTAATATTTAAGACAATGTTCAAGAATTATTCAAAAATACTTAAGTTTTATAGTCTAGTTTGTAAAGATATTATAAAATAATAATATTAGTTAGATAAGAGGTAAAACATTATAATTTGTAATACTTATAACTTTAGATTATGATTAAAATATTTTTGAATGGAGTGGTGTAATGTATAACTTATTAGTTGTAGATGATGATGTTGATATTTTAAACATAAATCAAATTTATTTTTCTAACATAGGTTTTAACGTATACACAGCAGAGACTGCTAAACGTGCAATGAAGATAGTAGAAAGTATAGTTTTAGACTGTATAATACTAGATATTGCACTACCAGATTCAGATGGATATAAAATATGTAATGCTATAAAAGAAAAGGTTAACATACCTATAATATTTTTATCTAATTACGAACATGAAGAGGAAAGAGTGCAAGGTTTTTTATCTGGAGGAGATGATTATATAACAAAGCCATATAGCTTAAAAGAACTTGAACTTAGAATCTATGCTCGGATGAGGCAATATAAAAACATTACATCAGTTCCTAATGTGTTAAAGTTTTCATCCCTAGTAATAAATGTAAATTCAAGAAAAGTAACCTTTGATGAAAAGGGTATTGACTTAACCACCATGGAGTTTGAAATACTATTATTTTTAGCTGAAAATAAAGAACAAGTATTTTCAAAAATAGAGATATATAATCAAGTTTGGAAAATGCCTGATGTTGGAGATCAACATACTGTACAAGTTCATATTGCACAGATGAGGAAAAAAATTAATTCTTTAAGCAGAGAGCATCAATATATTCAAACCGTGTGGGGTAAAGGATATAAGTTTGTACCATAAGCAAGATAATGTAAGCAATAAATAGTTCTTATTTTATCATTTAATATTACTACAAAAGAAAGAGATGTGGTTAATGCAATGAAAAAGTCTAATGTACTAAAAGGAACTCTCATTGTATTGATAGTCTCTCTGTTGGCAATAATAGGATTAAATTTTCTTTATAAATATGATAATAAATATACATATAAGTCTATTAGAGCAAGTGATGGAATTTTAACTATAGATGAGGATACTTTTTCTAAAAATAAACTTGTTTTTCTAATAGATGATTGGGAATTTTATAACCATAAGATATTTAAGCCAAAAGATTTTAGAGAGAAACATATAAAACCAGAATATATTTTTATAGGACAATATCCAGATTTTTCCATGAGAAAAGAAAAACAATCGCCATATGGAAATGCAACTTATCGCATGAGGATAAAAAATGAAGGTAAAGACAAAGTACTAAGCCTAGAACTTCCAGAAATCTTTTGTTCAAGTGAAGTTTGGATAAATGGTGAAATAGTCTCTAAGTTAGGAGATATAGGTACAGAAAGATATAGACCTAAAATTAAAAACACAGTAGTAAGTTTTGTTGCAAAGAAAGATACAGAAATTATAATCAATGTGTCCAATTTCTCACATTATTATAGCGGTTTGTATTATCCACCTGCATTAGGAAAAACAAAAGATGTAAGTAATATGATATTTTATAGATTAGTTTTTTATAGTGTTATTTGTTTTACAACTATTGCAATAGCTATATTTTCTCTAGCTGTTTGGGTACTTTCAAAACAAAGCAAGCTATATTTATACTTTGGATGTATGTGTATTTTTTTTGCTATACACGTGTCATATCCTTTTATACATTTAATGGGGCTTCCTTTAGTGAACTTTACATATGCAGTTGAAGATTCATCATACTTTATAGCAGTTTTATGTATTATTTGTATAAATGGAAATATATCCAAAATTGAAAGAAATAAAGTATATAGATTTTTAATTTTACCATTAGGAATTACTATGTGTATCATATCCATTGTGATACCAGTTATTCTTCTTCCATATGATATATACTTTGTTAATATCTATGGAAAATTAATAGACATATATAAATATGTTGTATTTATTTATATATTGATGTCTTCAATAGTTTCAATTTATAAAAAAACATACTTTGAGCAATTAAGCTCCTATATTTTAGTTTCAGCAAACATAGTGTTTGGTGTCAGTATATTATTTGATGTAGTGACTAGTAATAGGTTTGAACCTATATTTACAGGATGGCAAACAGAATACTGTGGTTTTTTAATAGTTATTTTATTTTCTATTATGATGATAAATAGAAATAGAATAATAATAAAAGAAAATGAAAAACTCACACAAAATCTTGAGCATGAAGTTGAAGTAAGAACTAATGAACTTACAACACTATTAAATGAACGTAAAAAATTCTTGGCAGATGTAGCACATGATTTAAAGGCACCTGTTTCAGCTATACAGGCATTTATAGATTTAATAAAGGTGGGGAATATTCATGTAGATGAGGAGACAAGAACCTATCTTTATGCAATAAACCAAAAATCAAATGAAGTTCAAAATAGAGTACGTAGTTTACAAGAATTTACATTACAAGATAAAAAAATTGGTCTTAGTGAAAAAATATGTCTGAATGATTTTATTAAAGAGGTATATGAAAATAATTTACCAGATACACAAGCATGTGGTGTAAATTTTGAAGTTTATATATTAGATAAAAAAATATATGCAAAAGTAAATAAAGAAAGATTGGCTAGAGCATTTGAAAATTTAATTTATAATGCTTTGAGCTTTACTTCATTTGATGGGAAAATAATTTTGTCAGTGAATAAAGAAGATGGATTTGCAATTATTAAAATTTCTGATAATGGTAAAGGTATACCAGCAGAAAATATACCAAAGATATTTGACCGATTCTTTACAGAAAGGGACAATAGTACTTCAAAAGGTCAAGGGTTAGGATTATATATTGTTAAATCCATTATAAGAGAGCATGATGGAGAGATTTTTGTAGATTCAGAGTTGGGAAAAGGAACTGTTTTTACAATAAAATTAAGTTTATGTTTTTTATAATAAATAGTTATTTAATATAAAAGAATAATGATATTTAGGAGTGATTATAATGCAAACTAAGATATTAATAATAGATGGAGACAAGAATAATTGCCAGGAATTAAAAAATTTCTTGGAGCAAAAAGGAATAAATGTAGATTTGGCGTATAACTGTGAAGAAGCTATTGGAAAAATATTTAGCAATAAATACGATTTGATATTTTTAGAAATAATCTTAACTGATGGTGATGGATGGACTTTATGTAAAAAGATTAGAAATGTAACTACGTGTCCGATTGTTTATATGACTTATATAAATGAAGACCAAAGTATTTTAAATGCTTTAAATTCTGGTGGTGATGATTATTTAATCAAACCTTTAAATTTGGAAATACTATATGCAAAGGTAAAAGCAATTTTAAGAAGAGTAAATTCATATATAAATAACAATGAAAGCAATACAAGATTAGAAGAATACAATAGAACAAGTGGAGTAATAAAATTAGAAGATAAAATAATAAAATTAACTCCAACAGAAAATAAGTTGTTGAACTATTTTATAGAGAATCCAGAAAAGACCTTAACTACCAAAGAGATATATGAACATGTATGGTTAAATGATTATCTAGAGGATAATTATAGTGTAGTAGTTGCAGTGAACGGACTGAGAAAGAAAATAGAGAAAGATTACAAAAATCCTCAAAAAATCATAACAATAAGAGGAGCAGGGTATTACTTTAATAAGGAATAATAAATATATAGATTATAAAAGGTTAAATCTAGTTAACAAATTTTAATAGCAGATATAAATAATAAATTACGTGTAGTACGTATTATTACTTATATCTGCTATTTTATTGTTGCCAAATATAGTTAAATTGTAAAGTAAATGTCAAATATAGTCCAAAAAGTAAAATTAATGTTAAAAAAGTGAATATAATTTTACACTTGTTTAACTTAAACCTAATATAGATTTAACTTAAAAAAAGTAGAATAAAAATATAGAAAATTTAATAATGACGAACTTATAAAAATTTAAATTTTAAATACAGAACGAAAATAAATAGGTATATTTTAATGGGAGGATATTATGATAGTAAAATCTAGGTTAGTAGGTTTAGAAAAAAATGACAATAATGGAAATAAGACTAAATATATAGTCGAAAAAGTAGCAAAAAATATATTTCTATTAAGTGCTTTAGTAGCAGTCGCAAGTTTACTTTTGATAATAGGATTTGTATTTTATAAAGGGTTAAGACCTTTTATATTTGAGGGATACTCATTTATAGATTTTTTAACAGGTGCGGATTGGGTTCCTTCAGCTAATAAGTTTGGAATATCATCTATGATAGCAGCATCAATAGTTGCTACAATTGGTGCACTTATAATAGGAGTACCAATTGGAATATTAACATCTATATTTATAGCAGAAGTAGCACCTAAAAGATTAGCAAAAATAATGTCACCAGCAGTTGAACTTCTGGCAGGTATACCTTCAGTACTATATGGGGTGTTTGGCCTTGCAGTAATAGTTCCAATGATACAAAGTATATTTAATCTTCCAAAAGGACAGAGTTTATTAGCAATAATAATAGTATTAGCAGTAATGATGCTTCCAACAATAATATCTGTATCAGAAACAGCTATAAGAGCAGTACCAAAAGCATATAAAGAGGGTTCATTAGCACTTGGTGCATCAAAAATAGAAACAATATTTAAAGTTGTATTACCAGCTGCAAAGTCTGGAGTATTAGCAGCAGTAGTACTAGGCGTAGGAAGAGCTTTAGGAGAGACAATGGCAGTAATACTTGTTGCAGGAAATTCACCAGTTATGCCAACTTCTATAACAGATAGTGTAAGACCACTTACAACTAATATAGCACTTGAAATGGGATATGCATTTGGGACACATCAAGAAATGTTATTTGCAACTGGAGTAGTATTGTTTACATTTATATTAATTTTAAACTTAGTTTTAAATAAACTTTCAAATAAGGCGGTAAATTAAGATGAGAAAGTTCAGAGAGAATATATTGAAATTATTAGTATATCTATCAGCATTATTTACAATAGTATCACTAGTAGTTATAGTAGGATTTATATTTATAAAGGGAATCGGAAATATGAATTTTAACTTCTTATTTAGTAATTATTCAGCATCAGGTGATGGTGGTATATTCCCAATGATAATTACAACATTATATACTGTATTGGTTTCTATAATTGTAGCAACACCAATAGGAATCTTAGCAGCTATATATTTACAAGAATATGCTAAAAAAGGAAAAGCAGTTACAGCTATAAGGTTTGCCACTGAAAGTTTATCAGGAATACCATCTATAGTTTATGGATTATTTGGAGGAATTTTCTTTGTAGTTACTTTAAAAATGGGATATTCAATAGTTGCAGGGTCACTTACAGTTGCAATAATAATATTACCAGTAATAATTCGTACAACAGAAGAAGCTTTAAAGACAGTTCCTCAATCATATAGGGAATCATCTCTAGCATTAGGAGCTACTAAATTTCAAACTTTATATAAAGTAGTACTTCCAAGTGCAGTACCAGGAATTTTGTCAGGAGTAATATTGTCAGTTGGTCGTATAATTGGAGAATCAGCTGCTATACTACTTACAGCAGGTACTGTAGCTAAGATGCCAGGAGGAATATTTGATAGTGCAAGAACACTAACTGTACACTCATACTTACTAACTAAAGAGAGTGGAGACATAGCGACAGCAGCTAGTATAGGTATTGTTTTAATAGTAATTGTATTAGTATTAAATATGTTAGCAAGATTTGTTGCTAAGAAGTTAAATAAGGCTAATTATTAAATTTAAGAGGTGTGAATGATGGAATTAATCAATAAAATAAAAATGAGTGTAAAAGATTTGGATTTATTTTATGGTGACAAACAAGCTCTAAATAAAATAAATATGGATATAAAAGAAAATAAAGTTACTGCCTTAATAGGTCCATCTGGATGTGGAAAATCTACTTTTATAAGAACATTAAATAGAATGAATGACCTAATAGAAAATGTAACAATTACAGGGACTATTTCCGTTGATGGAGAAGATATCTATACTTCAGATGATGTTATAAACCTTCGTACAAAAGTAGGAATGGTATTTCAAAAACCCAATCCATTTCCTATGAGTATATATGATAATGTTGCATATGGACCTCGTACGCATGGGTTAAGAGATAAAAAGCAACTAGACAAGATAGTAGAAGAAAGTTTGAAGGGAGCAGCTATTTGGGAGGAAGTTAAAGATAGGCTTAAATCATCTGCATTAGGATTATCTGGAGGACAACAACAACGTATATGTATAGCGAGAGCAATTGCTATGAGACCAGAAGTTATACTTATGGATGAACCTACATCTGCTTTAGACCCAATTTCAACATTAAAAGTAGAAGAACTTATAGAAGATTTGAAAAATGACTATACAATAGTCATAGTTACACATAATATGCAACAAGCTGCTCGTATATCAGATGAAACAGCTTTTTTCCTAAATGGAGAGGTTATAGAATTTAGTGATACAAAAACTATGTTTACTACTCCTGTGGATAAAAGAACAGAAGACTATATAACAGGTAGATTCGGTTAAAATATATAACTATAAAGGAGTTAGACAATGGTCAATAATAGTTTAGATATAAGTATTGATACTTTAAAAGAGCAGACAGTACTTATGATGGAAAAATGTGAAGAGGCAATAGAAAAGTCTGTAACTTGTATGATAGAAAAAGATTTAGAAGGTGCAAGAAAAGTAGTGGATGATGATGAAGAAATAAATAAATTGAGAGAAGAAATAAGAGATAAAAGTATAGAATTAATAGTGCTAAAACAGCCAATGGCGAGAGACTTAAGATTTATTTATTCTTTGGGAAACATATCAATAGAATTAGAACGAATTGGAGATTATGCAGCAAATATAGCTAGAGAAATGTTGAAAATAGGTGGAGAAGCTTATATAAAAGAGTTGATAGATATACCTAAAATGGCAAAGGAATGTAAGAATATGATGTCTCAAACTAGAGAGGCTTTAATATCATTTGATGCAAGTATAGCTTATAATGTTGGAAGTAAAGATGACATTGTAGATGATTTATATGAGCAAGTACAAATTGATTGTTTAAAAATAATGCATGAAAATTCAAATACAATAGATCAAGGTGTAAAACTTTTACTTATAGGAAGATACCTTGAACGAATTGGAGACCATATAACAAATGTATGTGAAAAAATAATCTTTGCAATTGAAGGTAAAATGGTAGAGATAGGATAAAAAACTGCTTTATAGCAGTTTTTTTATTGTCTAAATTAAAAAGCAATTGTTAAAAAAATGCGATTAATGGGTAAATTTAAAAAATTGTGATATACTAGGAACATATTAAATATGAGGATGGGTATTTTATATAAGGTGCTTTTAGGAGGTGGAAATTTGAAACTTCAAAAGATGGGTATGAGGACTATAAAGACAGGAATTAGTGTAACTTTATGTATGCTTCTTGGTAATTATTTAGTTGAGAATATGTTTTATTCTCTAGTAGCATGTATAATTTCTGTTCAGGACACAGTGAAAGGTTCTTTAAAGACAGGAATCAATAGAGTAGAAGGTACTATTTTGGGTGGTATAATAGGATTTTTATTTGCTATCACCAAAGCAGGAGACCCATTTTTATGTGGTCTTGGTGTAATGTGTTCAATATATCTATGTAATCTGTTTAAAATAAAGTCAGTAGTTGTTGCCTGTGTCACTTTTCTAGCCATACATCTAGGTGTAGGAAACAATGACCCCGTATACTATTCTTTACACAGGGTATTAGATACATCTGTAGGAGTTTTATTTGGTGTACTCGTTAATTATTATGTTGCTAGACCAAACTACCTAAATAGTGTTATAGATGAGTTTAAAAAAATAGAAGAACTTTCAATGTTGCTTATTGAAGAAAAAATACTTAGAAAAGAAAATCTAGATGTAGAAAAATTTGAAGAAGAAGTAGAAAAATTGGAAGAAATATATTCAAAACTTATCGACGAGCTAGACTATAGTTTAAGTGAAACCAATATAGAAAAAATAGAAAATGCCTTAAGGATATGTAGAGAAATCCACTTTCACATGCAATCTATAGAGTTACTAGAAAATAAACTCTATTTAAAAGAGCATACATATAAATACCTTAAGAAAACATATGGTGTGGATGAACTGGATTGGAATGTAGATGAAGAAAAAAGTCCAGTGTTTAACTATCATTTAATGAAAATAATGCTTGAAATAGAATTATTGAAAAAATTAAATAAGTCATATCAATAATAGTCAATAAATAATAAATAAAAAATAGTATCTTTGTAAATATTAAACATATATAAGTTTAATTTACGGAGGTACTATTTTTTATGAATACTATAAATGATAATTCTAAAATATTAGAAAGATACAAAATGAAGCTTTTTGGAGAACTTGTAAAGGCAGTATGGAATGAGGATACAGAAGATATTGAAAACTTGCCTGAAAAAATTTTAAGTGAAGAGTTAAACGAAAATTTAGATAGTCATTCTGATAATCAATTTGACAAAGATACTATGGTGAATTTAATCAGGGTAACTATGGGATTGGATGTAACAGGAGATACAGATAAAAACCTAAAAGATGCATTGCACGAAGCTGTAAATTTGGATGAAGTAAAAAGACCAATAATATCTATAATATCAGATGCTTGTAAATATTGTGATGAAAATAATAAAGAAGATGAGTCATGCAATATAAGAAATAAGCATATTAATTGTAATGAGGAAGATACATGTAGTGCCTGTGGTGATTGTGTGTCAAGATGTAAATTAGGTGCGATATCAGATAAGATTGAATTCATACCAATGATAAAGCTATTAAAAGATATAAAGAGTCCCGTATATGCAATAGTCGCACCAGCTTTTGTAGGTCAATTTGGAAAAGATGTAAGTCCTGGTAAGTTAAGAACTGCATTAAAAAAGATAGGATTTGAAGATATGATAGAAGTTGCTTTAGCAGCAGATATGCTTACTGCAAAAGAAGCATATGACTATTATGAGCATATGAAAAAGGACGAAGAAGGATGCTTTATAACTAGTTGCTGTTGCCCTATTTGGGTTAGCTTAATACAAAATAGTTTTCCTCAAATATTAGATAAGGTATCACCATCTGTGTCACCTATGATTGCTTGTGGTAGAGCTGTAAAGATTTTAAATCCAGAGGCTAAAGTTGTATTTATAGGCCCTTGTATGGCAAAGAAGAAAGAAGCAATGTTGGAAGATATAAAGGATGCAGTTGATTTTGTACTTACGTTTAAAGAATTACAGGAAATATTTGATGCATTAGAACTAAATCCAGCAGTAATGGATGAAAGTAATAGAGTAGAAGCATCTCTTTCAGGTAGAGTTTATGCTAGAACAGGGGGTGTAAGTAAAGCAGTCAAATTATCAGTTAGAAGAATTGATAAAAACATAAAGTTTAAAGAAAAAGCATTTGAAGGAACAAAAGAATGTATGGATGGTCTGAAGAAAGTTTTAAATAAAGAGATAGAGGCTACTTTCATAGAAGGAATGGGCTGCGTAGGAGGTTGTGTGGGAGGTCCTAAGCGTATTTTAAGTGTAGAAGAAGGTACTAAGAATGTTGATGAATACAGTGAAAGTACAAATATGGAAACACCATTTGATAATTTAAATGTTCTACAATTTTTAACTTCTATGGGAATAAAGAGAGTAGAATCATTGGGAGAAAAAGAAGAAGAACAAGTAAAGAAAATATTTAGCAGAGACATAAAAAGTAATAAGAAGGACAATAAATATAAAAAATAATTTTTTTAGTTTGAGTTTATGTTTTTATAAAAAGGGAGATATGGGGGATGAAAATTAAAGATAATAAAACTGTTTTTCATGTAATTATACGTGTATTTCTTGTAGCTGTTTTAATTTTAACTGGGACATTATTAGAAGAAAAAATTAACAATGTTCCAGTTGAAAATCTCAATACAAAAGATAAAACTACATTAGAATTACTTTCTCAAAATAACACTTTAGGAGAAATTATATATAAAACATCTCAAGAAGAGAGGAAAGGACCAGGAGCTACATCTGAAAAAGTTGCATACATAACAATAGATGATGGACCATCAAAATATACAAATGCATTGCTCGATATTTTAAAAGAAAATGATGTCAAAGCGACATTTTTCATGCTTAATCAAAATATGAAAAACCACAAAGAAGAGGTGAAGAGAGTCTTAGAAGAACAAAATTCGATAGGATTTCATAGTGTAAGTCATGATATACATAAGTTGTATAAGAGTCCAGAAGTAACAGTTGGAGAATTTGACACATGTAATAAAACGCTACAGGATATAACTGGTCAAAGCTCAAAGTTAATAAGACTACCATATGGAAGTAAGCCATATATGCCAGAAGGTTCATACGATAAGCTTATGGCAAATAATTACCTAATTTGGGATTGGAATTTAGATACACAAGACTGGAAATCGTCCACAAGTCAAATAGTTAGTAATATTTTATATTATGGAAGAAAAAGAGATGAATTAGTAGTATTAATTCATGAAAAAGAACAAAGTGTAAATGCTTTAAATAATATGATAAGAATTTTAAAAGAGAGAGGATATACTATATTGCCAATTACAGAGAATGTTATGCCTAAAAACTTCTGGCAAGAAAACCTATAGTGAACTTTAAAAAATATAAAATAAAGCATTTATAAAATATAATACATAACTTAATTACATTTAAAATATTATAGTTAAAATGTCATATAGGAAAATAGCATATAAAGTGAAACTAACATAAAATTGATAAAATAGTAGTAAAAATGTCAATAAAGTAATAGAATAATTATTGACTATGTAAGACAAAATAATTTAAAAAAATAGTATAGATTATAATAATTAGCATAGAATATAAAAAATGATAATTGGGAAAATTCAGAAAAAATAAAATAAAAATAATTGACAAAGAGAATAATATTTGTATATAATAATATATAATATTAAAGACTAAGAAGAAGAGGAGTAAGTAAATACTACTAAAAGAGAGGAAAATTCACTGGCTGTAAGATTTTCTAAGTATAAGGTTTGCTGAATGTAGCTTTGGAGTTTCTAAACTGAACTATTAGTAAGTTTAGACGGTTAGAATCGTTAAATTCTTTGAGAGTCAAAGTTATTAAGATTGTCATTAACTATTAATTTAATTATGTGTTGATGAATTTTTAATCTTTGGAATTAAGGTGGTAACGCGAGCTTTTCGTCCTTTTAAAAGAGGATGAAAGGCTCTTTTTTATTCCCAAAAATATTTAAAAAATTTATTTATAAAAATATAGGAGGCAATACAATGGAAAATACGAACTTATCAAAAACTTATAATCCTAAAGATTTTGAGGCTAGGCTATATAAAAAATGGATGGATGAAGGGTATTTTAAATCTAAACCAAACCCAGATAAAAAACCATTTACAATAATGATGCCGCCTCCAAATATAACAGGTCAATTGCACATGGGACATGCTCTTGACCATACTCTTCAAGATATACTTATTAGATGGAAACGTATGGATGGATATGAAGCTTTTTGGCTTCCAGGAACTGACCATGCTTCTATAGCAACTGAAGTTAAAGTTGTTGAAAGAATAAAAAAAGAAGAAGGTAAGACTAAATACGAAATAGGAAGAGAAGAATTTTTGAAGAGAGCTTGGGCATGGAGAGACGAATTTGGAGGAAAAATAGTTAATCAGCTTAAACAATTAGGAGATTCTTGTGATTGGGATAAAGAAAGATTTACTATGGATGAAGGTTGTAATGAAGCAGTTATAGAGTTCTTTGTAAACCTATATGAAAAAGGACATATATATAGAGGGAATAGAATAATAAACTGGTGTCCAGACTGTAAAACTACTTTATCAGATGCAGAAGTTGAGCATGAAGAGCAGGATGGAAACTTTTATCATATAAAATATCCATTAAAAGATAGTGAAGACTTCTTGGAAATAGCTACTACTAGACCTGAAACAATGATAGGGGATACTGGTATAGCTGTGAATCCAGACGATGATAGATACAAACACTTAATAGGAAAAACAGCAATACTTCCATTAGTAGGAAGAGAACTTCCAATAGTTGCAGATAGTTATGTAGATTTAGAGTTTGGAACTGGTGCTGTTAAGATGACTCCAGCTCATGACCCTAACGATTTTGAAGTAGGTTTAAGACATAATCTTGAGCAATTAAATACAATGAATGAAGATGGAACTATGAACGAAGTTTGTGGAAAATATGAAGGTATGGATAGATTTGAGTGTAGAAAAGCCATCATAGCAGACTTAAAAGAACAAGGGTATCTAATCAAGATAAAAGAGCATAATCACAATGTAGGAACTTGTTATAGATGCCATACAGTAATTGAGCCTAGATTATCAGAGCAATGGTTTGTTAAGATGGAAGAACTTGCAAAACCAGCTATAGATATTCTTAAAAAAGGAGAATTAGAATTTGTTCCAGATAAATTTGATAAAACTTATTTACAATGGTTAGAAAATATAAGAGATTGGTGTATATCAAGACAATTATGGTGGGGTCATCAAATACCAGCTTACTATTGTCAAGAGTGTGGAGAAATAGTAGTTGCTAAAAAGATGCCAGATAAATGTCCTAAATGTGGAAGCACTCATTTTAAACAAGATGAAGACGCACTAGATACTTGGTTTAGTTCTGCATTATGGCCTTTCTCTACCCTAGGATGGCCAAATAAGACAGATGCATTAGATTATTATTATCCAACAAGTGTACTTGTTACAGGATACGATATAATATTCTTCTGGGTAGTTAGAATGGCATTTGCAGGTATGTTCTGTATGAATGAAAAACCATTTGACCATGTACTAGTTCATGGCTTAGTAAGAGACTCTCAAGGTAGAAAAATGAGTAAATCTTTAGGAAATGGTATCGACCCATTAGAAATAATCGAGCAATATGGAGCTGATGCACTAAGATTTACATTAACAACTGGAAATTCCCCAGGAAATGATATGAGATTCTATATGGAAAGAGTAGAATTTGCTAGAAACTTTGCTAATAAATTGTGGAATGCATCAAGATTTGTATTTATGAATATTGATGAGGAGATAATTAAGAATATAAATAGAGAAAATGTAAAAGATAATTTAACTCTAGCTGACAAATGGATAATATCAAGAGCCAATAATATTGTAAAAGAAGCTACTAATAATATGGATAAATTTGATTTAGGGATAGCATTACAAAAGATATATGATTTTACTTGGTCAGAATACTGTGACTGGTATATTGAAATGGTAAAACCTAGATTATATGGAGACGATACAGATGCTAAGTCTGCTGCTTTATATACATTAACTTATGTACTTGAAAAAATATTAAAATTACTACATCCATATATGCCATTTATAACAGAGGAAATATACACTCATCTTCCTACTGTTGAAGGTTGTATAATAGTATCTGAATGGCCAAAATATAATGAAGAAGATAATATGGTTGATGAAGAAGAAATGATGAGTTTATTAATGGAAGGTATAAGAAGTATAAGAAATGTGAGAGCAGAAATGAATGTACCACCTTCTAAGAAGGCTAAATTAATAATAGTACCAAGTGAAGATAAGATAGAAACTATTGAACTTGGTAAGGATTATTTTATAACTTTAGCATCTGCTTCAACTGTTGAGATAGCAAAAGACAAATCAAATGTACCAGAAGATGCAGTTGGTGTAGTTATTGATGGTGTTGAAATATTCATACCTCTTAATGAATTAGTTGACTTTGAAAAAGAAATTGAAAGGCTATCTAAAGAAATGAAAAAGTTAGAGGGAGAGATAAAGAGAGTTAATGGAAAACTTGCAAATCAAGGATTCTTAGCAAAAGCTCCTGAAAGCTTAATAGAAGAAGAAAAAGCTAAAAAAGAAAAATTTGAAGAAATGATTAAATCTGTTGAGGAAAGATTAGCAAATTTAAAAACTAAAGTAAAATAAATGTGTGGGATAAAAACATACAAAGAGTACTAAATATGTATTCTTTGTATGTTTTTCTTTCTATGTAGATAAATATGATGTTATAATTTTTTAGAGATATGTGATATTTTTATCTTATTATGACTGTATTAATTTTATATTTTTGAACTTTATAATCAATAAAAAATTGATATATTATAATATTTAATATAGGATAATAAATACATGTTGCGTTTGTTTTCCTATATTTTTTATGTTGTATAGTTAAAAAAAAAGATAAATATGTCAAAAAATAAGTTTATATATCAAAAATAATTGTTATGAGTAATTTAATCGACAATTTAAATTTATATCAAAATTTAAATATAAAGCTAGTTAGATACAGTTTGTAAATTGAAATAAAGTAAACTAAATGATATTTTAGATTTGGAGGTGATATTATGTTTAGGGTAGTTATATGTGATGACGAGAAAATACAAAGAAGCATACTAAAAGAGTTTGCAGAAAAACTGTTGTCTGAAAGGTGTCTAAATTATCAAATATTGGAATTTTCCTGTGGAGAAGATTTACTCTCCAAATACCCAGAAAAAATTGACATTATATTTTTGGATATCCAAATGAAAGATATTAATGGAATCGAGGTGGCTAAAAAAATAAGAAAATTTGATGAAAAGGTAGAGATTATATTTACGACAGCTTTTTCAGAGTATGCCCCACAAGGTTATGAAGTTCGTGCTTATAGGTATTTAGTAAAACCTATAGAGTATAGTAATTTCGCAATGGGTGTAAATCTTTGTATTGACAACCTTCAAAGAAAGAAGGAGCGTTATATAGTTTTGTACAATAAAAAAGGATTTAACAGAATACTGATAGATTCTATTTTGTATGTTGAAACTGTAAAGAGAGATTTAGTTGTACATACATCAGGTAGAGATTATAAAGCTAATATGAGTATGAAACAAGCGGAAAAGTTATTGTGTGAAAATGGCTTTTTTAGATGTCATACAAGTTTCATTGTTAACTTGAGAAGAATAGAAGATATTGGAGACAATATGATTACTATTAATGAAAAATTTATACCTATTAGTAAGTACAGACTTAAAGATTTAAAAGCAACTTTAACAAGCTTGTTATGTGATATAATGTATTAATTTTGAAAAAGGTAAAGAAATATAGTAAAAAATATTTAATGTCATCACAAAGCTATTGATTCAAAGCTGTCTTAATGTAGAAGAAATTTTCTATATTAAGACAGTTTCTATTATGTAAAGTGGTAATTTAGTAGTTATCAATATTGTTTTATATGTAAGGTATCCCAATTATAATCTGCATTAATTTAATTTTTAAATATTAACCTCAATATAGTATATTTTATATTTTGTACTATATCATATGTTGTATATAGTATTATAATATAATTCCAAATAAAAATATGGATATTGCACCTACAGCTATTGATACTGCAATAGATTTAAATTTATAAGCTACTAATAGTACTATTATGCTTGAAATAATCTTAGGATTAGTAAATGAAAGGTATAGATTATCTCCATTAAAGAAAATATCTTTTGCTATTAGTGAACTAAGTATAGCAATAGGTATAAATTTCATGATATCTTTAATAGATTCAGGCATATCATTTTTTGAGAATATTATCATAGGTAAAATTCTTGGAATATAAGTAACAATTGCCATGCCTAAGATAACTATAATTATGTAGTTATTATTCATAGTTGCCTTCCTTTCTATGTGTTAATTTTTGAATATAAAAACCAAATAAAGCAGATAAAATAGATGCTATTATAATAACTAAACTATTCTTAAAGAAAGTATATAAAACTACTGATAATAATATAGAAAGTATAGAAACAAGTACATATATTTTATTTTTAATTTGATTAACTATTAGAGTAATGAACATAGCTGTCAGCAGAAAGCCAGCAACAGAATCGCTTATATGAACAATCTCTCCAAGAAATGCACCCACGAAGCAACTTACAGCCCATACTATTATACAAAGGTTATTTAAGTATAAAGCATGTGTATCAGTCCAATTTCCATAAGTATATTTTTCTAAGTTTATAGCAAATGTTTCATCTGTAACACCATGACAAAAATACATTAAAAATTTCATGTTCTTATTTTTTATGTGTATATGTAAGTTAGAGCTCATTAGGAAGTTGCGAAGATTCAATATAAATGTAGTTAAAATTATTGAAGTAATACTTCCGTTTGAAGCGAGCATAGAAGCAGCTACAAATTGTGAGCTACCAGCAAATACTATAAATGACATAAACAATATATAGAAGGCTGGTAGACCTGATTTTTGAAGCATAATACCACAAATAAGTCCTAAGGGAATATATCCTAGAAATATTGGGATTGATGCTAGAAAGCTTTCCTTTAAGATTTCTCTTTTTGACATGTCTTTTTTCAAATACAATCACCCCTTAAAAATAATGAATATTTATAAAATTCTATAAATAATTGTTTCATTTTATTATAGCTATTTTAGCTAGTTATATCAATGATTAAGATGGTAGCCTGTAAGTATCAAAAATTCACTTATAGTCTGTAGAACTTATGGTAATGATTTTATAAATAGTTTAATTCTATTAAAAGATTTCCTTTTATGCAATTTATTTATTGAAATATGATATAATGTATAGATATATGGTATTATTTAACATGCAAGAGAAATTTTATTTGATTGGATTTTTTAGATACTAACAAAATATAGTTTTTTAATATTACTTACGGATATTAATTTTTAGAATAGTGCTTAAATGGGTTGTACAACATATAAAGATAATTATTCCCCTAGATAAATAGAATTAAGATATATAACATTTAAATTACAAAATATGAAATATAATTAATTGTGAATAATAAATAATAAAATATACAAGGGGATTGTCTAATAAAAAAGACAGTCCCCTTTTTACAAATAATTCTAAAATGTGATATAAATCTAAAAATTTTATCGTAATATTTAACAATTTAATGACAATAATTGATATAATTAAGATGAATTAAGTATATAGTGTACTTATTTTACGTTTTTAGCAACAAATATAGCATTTAAAAGATAAATTGTGCCACATAAATTAAAGTTTAAGATGAACTATTAATGTAGATATATTAAAAACTTTTAGTAATGGAGAATATATGTGATATGAATAATAAAGTTAAGGTTGCAGTATTAGATACAGGAATAGATAAAGAACATGATTACTTAAAAGATAACTTAGTTGGAGGAATTGCTTTTGAATGTATGCATGACTATATCTTTATATCAGACAAATTTGATGATGAGGATGGTCATGGAACTGCTTGTGCATCAATAATAAAAAAGGAGTATGAAGATGTAGAACTATTTGTGATAAAAGTTTTAGGTAAAGATAGTATTGCAAATATAAAGGTCCTTGAAGAGGCATTAAAATACCTTTTGGATACTAATATAAGACTGATTAACTTAAGTTTATCAGTTATAGGTGTAGAAAGTGTTAAAGGTTTATTTGAAGTTTGCTATGAATTGTTTAGAAAAGGAAAGATAATAGTATGTTCCTTAGCCAATAACTTTGACTTGAGTTATCCAGCTATGTTTAACAATGTTATAGGTGTAAGGGCTTCTACTTTAGATATAGAGAATTCTTTTTGGTACAATAAAAAATATGATGTTCAATGTGTTATGGATAGTAATTCATATATAAGTTGTGATATAAATAATTCTTTCAGATTGCCACCAAAATGTAATAGTTATGTAGCTGCAAAATTTACTGGGAAAATAGCTAAAATATTGTCAGAAGAACCAAACATAACAGTATCTGCGTTAAATAAAAAACTTGAGTCTCTAGCAACCAAAAATTGTTGGAGTAGTCGTGATTTAGATAATTATAGTAGGATTCCAGATTTTAAAGTGGATTTATATGATAAGGAAAATGCTCTGCTTATGGAAGTTGCGGATGTTATTAGAGAGTGTTTAAATACTGAAGCTGAGAATGAAAAATTATTTCAATGTAGTCTTTTTAATAAAGAGATAGGATTAGTTTATGATAATTGTTTTAATCTATTAGAAAAATTAGAGAAAAGATTTGATTTGAAATTTAATTATATGGATATATCAAAATATGACTTAGTTTCAATATATACATTAACTGAATTAGTAGAAAGATATAAAAATACAAAAAATAAATAAAAATTTATTAACTAAATTTAATGTAGAAGGTGTTAGATTATATGTATTCTTTGTCAGTAGATTAAAAGTTAAAAATATACTATAATTAGATAACATAAAATAAAATGCCAATACAGGGGGAATTAGATAATGAAATATGAAGAAGCATTAGAATATATATCACAAACCAATAAGTTTGGTATAAGATTAGGGTTAGAGAATATTGGAAAATTATTAGAACTGTTGGGAAATCCACAAGAAACTTTAAATATAATACATGTAGCTGGAACTAATGGAAAAGGTTCAGTGTGTTCTTTTATTTCTAATATATTAAGAGAAAGTGGATATAAGGTCGGCTTATACACATCTCCATATCTAGAAACTTTTACTGAGCGTATAAGAGTAAATGGAGAGAATATACCACAAGAAGATGTTGCTAGAATAATTGGTTTAATAAAAGAAAAGATAGAAGTCATGGTAAGCCAAGGTTATGCATATCCAACTGAATTTGAAGTGGTTACTGCAATGGCATTTTATTACTATTCCGAGCAGAAAGTAGATTTTGTAGCTTTAGAAGTTGGATTAGGTGGAAGATATGATGCTACAAATATAATAACAAAATCACTTGTAAGTGTAATAACATCTATAAGTTTAGACCATACAGGAATACTTGGAGATACAATAGAAAAAATAGCATATGAAAAAGCTGGTATAATAAAGGAAAATGGAATAGTACTTGTATATGACCAGACTGATGAAGCAAAGGATGTTATAAAGTCAGTTTGCAAAGAAAAAAATGCAAAATACATAGAAGTTAATTTTGATGATATAAATATAAAAAAATCAAACATAAACTTTCAAATATATGACTGTAATATAATGGGAGAAACTTATAAGAATCTTGAAATAATGTTGATAGGTGAACATCAAATAAATAATTCTATATTGGCAATGAGTGTACTAAAATATCTAAAAGATATAAAAAAATTAGATAATATAAGTGAAGAATCTATAAGAAAAGGTCTTATAACTACTAAATGGCCAGGAAGAATAGAAAAGATAAAAGAAAGTCCAATATTTATAATAGATGGAGCACATAACGAAGATGGAGCAAAATCTTTAGCAAAAGCACTTGATAAACATTTTAAAGACAAAAAACTAACTTTATTAATAGGCATGTTGGAAGATAAAGATATTGATGGTGTCTTGGACATACTAATGCCTAAATTTAGCAAAGTAGTGACAACAACTCCTAATAATCCAAGAGCTATAAATTCAGATATATTAAAAGAAAAAATATTAAAATATGTAAGTGATGTAACATCAAAGCATGAAATAGAAGATGCAGTTAATTATACATTGGAAACATCAAACAAAGATGATATTATAATAAGTGCAGGTTCTTTATATATGATAGGCACAGTTAGAACTTTGGTAAAGAAATTATAATCTTATAAAATAAATACATAGATATAAATATATGGATATAAATAAAAGATATATAAAGAGGAGTTGGCTAAAATAATAGACAACTCCTTTTTTAATGAAATCAGTTTTTAGATTAGCGTATCACTATATATTAGTAATATCTATATAGATTGACGAATAGCTTTAGATAATTGGTCTGGGCAAGAAGTACCCTTACCTCCACAATCAATACCATTTAATTTATCAGCAATTTCAAGAGCATTTTGACCAATTATTAAACTCTTAAGCCCTAATAAATTTCCATTACATCCGCCTATAAACTCAGCATCAACAATCACATTATTTTCATCAACTTCAAAAAACATCTCTCTACAACAAACACCACTTGGGTTAAAAGTAACCTTCATAAAAAAGACCTCCATTAATTATTATTTCATTGTGTCAACATCAATAATAATACCAAATATATGTATAATAATGCAACTATAAAGCATAATACAAGCTAATAAAATAATATATTATTGTAGTATATGTATTGTAGAGAGGAGGGGTTATGTGAAAATCTATATTTCTAACTACCTATCAAAGAGCATTAGTATAGTTGATTATTCTACACTTGAACTAGAAAAAGAAATAGTATTAGAGGATAATATATATCCACATCATTTTTGCATAGAAAAGGAAAAAAATTTGATATACATACCTAGTTCGAGCAATGGAATACTATATGTTTTAGACTTAAGTAATGATAAAATAATTGATACTGTTTCTATAGGAGGAAGTCTTAGTCAAGTTATGCTTAGTGATAATGAGCTATTTGTAGCAAATGAAGATTCAAATAGCATATATGTGTTGGATAAAAATACATTAAATCCAATAGGAATCATTGGTGTTGATAATATGCCACATGGATTTGATTTTGACAGAGAGAGTAAAAAGTTATATGTACCATGTATAAATTCGATAGTATGTATAGACACAATAAATAAAAGTATACAAAAGAAAATCAATATGGACTTTAGAGCATGGCATATAGCACTTGATAAACAAAAGAAAGAAATGTATATATCAACACTTGATGGAAAGCTTGTAATAGTTGATGAAGTAAGTATGGATATAAAAAAGGTATTATATGAATTCTTATTGCCAGTAGAAATAAGGTTTAATTATAGTGGGAAAAAAGTTTATGTTGCTGACTTGGGTTATAATAATGTAAGAATTTTGGATTATACAACAAGTAAATATATTGGAAATATTGAAATAGATGGAATTCCTCAGGGATTAGAAATATCTAAAGATGAAAAGTTATTATTTGTATCAGATACTCAAGAAAACTCAGTTAAAGTATATGAAACTGCAAATAATAAATTAATAAAAGTAATCAAGGTAGGAAAAGAGCCTACAACTATAGTTTGTTTGTAGGCCTTAATGTATGTCTCTTATAAGTAAGTCGATAACTTCAGCATACATATAAGATGCATTGTTTTTCCAATTGTTACAAATAAGTTTTGCTTGTTTCTCTGATGAAACATTTAGATTTAAATCTATTAAGTTAGATTGATTTTCTATGACTCTAAGATTGACAATAAATTCATTATCACTTTGTTTTACGAAGCTAGATTTTACTTGAGTATCTGCTAGTAAATTTTCTTTATTAGAATCTATATACTTGTCTATTTTTTCAGTAACACTAGTAGGTATTCGATTAAAAAAGTATTCTAGACTTTCTACACCTCTTTGAGTAAGAGCATAATATTCTCTGTCAGAGTCTTTATATGTAGTCAAAAACTTAGATTCCATAAGCTGAGATAAAAGCTGTTGTAATGAAAAGTAATTCATCATTTCAGTCTCTAATACTACTTGAGTTATTTGAGAATTAGTTAAATCCATTTTAATTTTTTCCAATATATACAAAATTAAAAGTTTGTGATAAGCTAATTCTTCAGATGAGTTTTCAAACATAAATATCATCCTCCGTCAAACTATTTCTATATATAATATATTAAACTAATTTATACAAAATTAAAAGAATAATTTGTATAGTATCATTAATCTTTAACAAATTATATAAAATTAATTTTATAAATGAAGACAAGAAAACAGGGCTACCAATCGGCAGCCCTGTTGATACCCAGGTGTCAAAATTTACTATCTATTTTCCAGCCATTTGTCTTTCAGCCATTTCAACTAATTTCTTAGTCATGTATCCACCAACATATCCATTTTCTCTAGCTGTTAAGTTACCTTTGTCTATGTTTTCATAGTTAGATAAACCTATTTCGTTAGCTATTTCTAATTTCATTTGATTTAAAGCTGCTTTTGCTTCTGGCACTACTGTTCTGTTTGAATTTGACATAGTAAATTTCCTCCTTAAATAATTAGTTTATGATGTCTAACAACACTTTTATTTATGTGATGTTAATACTAATTTCTCCAAAATAAAAATAATATATACAGAAAAATAAAGGTAAAAATGTAAAAAATATAAAAAAATTAAAAAAAGTAGTATTTTAAAGGATTTAATTGGCCTAATATAGAGTTTATTTTTTTATTTGTTGTCCTATAAATTAAATATTACAGTACTTTTTTGAGCTAAAAAAAAATAAATTTTAAATATAGAAGAATTTATTTAAAAGGGGGAACAGTATGAAAAGAGAAGTTAAGAGAACTAAAGCTTTAATATATAGTGTTTTATTTTTTTCATTATTATTGGTACTAATATTTGCTCTTGTTTATGGAATAAAATATGTGTGCTCTAAATCTGATAACTCAAAAATGCCTATATATAGAGTTGATACAAATGAGAAAAAGATAGCTCTGAGTTTTGATGTTGCTTGGGGAACTGATAACATGGATGATATTCTTAAAATTTTGGATAAACATAACATAAAAGCTACTTTTTTTCTAGTTGGTAGTTGGGTGGATGATAACAAAGAAATTGTTAAAGCTATAGATGAAAAAGGACATGAGATTGGAAATCATTCAAATACACATGCTAATTTAAAAGAGATATCAAAAGAGGATATAAAAGAAGAAATAGAAACTACATCGGAAAAAATATTTAGCATAACAGGTAAAAAGACTAATCTATTTAGACCACCTTTTGGAGACGTAAACAATAAAGCTATGGACATTTGTGGGGATTTAGGTTATAAAGTAATTAAGTGGGATGTAGATTCGATAGATTGGAAAGAGCTTGGCCCAAATCATGTAATTGAAAAAGTAATAAAAGAAGCTCAGCCTGGTTCAATAGTTTTATTTCATGCTAATATAAATGATGTAGATAACTATTTGGACACCATAATAAATAGACTTAAAAAAGATGGATATAGCTTAGTAAAAATATCTGATTTATTATATAAAGACAATTACATAGTTGATTCTAATGGAGTACAAAAACTAAAAAATTAATAATTAATAAATGTATATTTTTAGCAGTGTTGTGGAAAATTATATAGTATATGTTAGAAAAGTGTCGATAAAAAGACGGTGTCTGTTTTTTGACACTTTTTTATGTATGTATGTAATATCAATAATTATAGATTAAATCAGTAAAAAAAACGTCTAATAATTGACTTTTTTTTATTGGGTTTAAATGATTAAATTGAATTATAAACGCTGTAAGATAGTATTTTCAAAGGGTATAACTTTGTTTAAAAGTTGGCATAGAAATTGCTTTGATAATAAGCGATATGTTCTATAGAAATAAACAATATGTTAAAGTCTTGTAATAGAAAAACAAGATTAATATTATTTGAACAGCTTATAAAAAAAATTAATATATTTAAGGGGGCGTACTAGTTGAACAAACTATATTCTATTTTATTAAAACAACACGTTGGTGGTCCAGATAAGCCAGTAGTAAGTGTTGGAGATGTAGTAAAAAAAGGAACTCTAATCGCAGAACCAGCTGGATTAGGAGCAAATATTTATGCCAGTGTTAGTGGAAAAATAAGTGAAATAAATGACCAAGCTATAGTAATTGAAGCTGATGAAGTACAAGATGATACTTTTGAACCATTAAAAGGAGAAAGTATACTTGACTTAATCAAAGAAGCTGGAGTTGTAGGAATGGGTGGAGCAGGATTCCCTACTCATATAAAATTAAACATAGATTTAAAAGGTGGAACAATATTAGCAAATGCAGCTGAATGTGAACCTTTACTAGCTCATAACATAAAAGAAATAGAAGAAAATCCAGAAATAGTTTACAAAGGTATAAAATATGCTATGGAAGTTACTAATGCTGGAAAAGGTATGCTAGCAATAAAAAGCAAACATCCAGAAGCAATAGCAGCATTCAAAAAAGTAATAAAACCAGGAGATAATATAGAAGTTGCTGAACTAGTTGATATGTACCCAATGGGAGAAGAAAGAGCTATAGTAAGAGATGTTCTAGGAAAATTACTTGAGCCAACTCAATTACCTTCAGAAGCTAATGCAGTAGTAATAAACGTGGAAACATTAACTAGAATAGTAGAAGCTGTTGAGCAAAAAAGACCAGTTATATCTAAAAATATAACTGTAGTTGGTCAATTAAACAGTGGAAAAGAATCTATAGTATTTGAAGATGTGCCAATTGGAACTACTGTTGGAGAATTAATTGAAAGAGCTGGTGGAATAAAAGGTGAATATGGTGAAATAATCCTAGGAGGACCTTTCACAGGAAAAGCTACTACTTTAGATACTCCAATAACTAAAACTAGTGGTGGTATAATAGTTACTATGCCATTTGTTAATGAAAAGAGAAAAATGGGTCTTTTAGTCTGTGCATGTGGACCTAACGAAGAAAGAATGAGAGACATAGCAGCTAAAATGGGCGTTACTGATATAGTATCAGTTCAAAAATGTAAACAAGCTCAAGAAATAAAAGGTGCATTAAAATGTGAAAATCCAGGACACTGTCCAGGACAAGCTCAAAAATGTATAGAATTTAAAAAAGCTGGAGCAGAAGTTATATTAATAGGTAACTGTACTGACTGTAGTAATACAGTAATGGGTTCTGCACCAAAATTAAAATTAGGTGTATATCATATAACTGACCATGTAATGAGAACAGTTAATCACCCATTAATAAGAAGAATAAAAGGTGACGTAAGATTAAAAATAAAATAATTAATTAATGTAAAATCATATAATAAAAACATCTTTAGAAGTGAGTCTTAAAAATTACTTCTGAGGATGTTTTTTTATGTAATATATAAGTTAAATTTATAAAATATATAAATGAAATGGAAAAAATAGACAAAAATTAATCTATATTGTATAATAATGACAATAGCTATTAAAATTATATCAGACAAAAATAGTAAAGCTCAAGTATGTGATTTGTGTTGACATATATAAATTAAATTTAGTTAACTATCCAATAGAGTAAAAGTTTTTGTGTTATTTAAAGATACTCCATGGTATCTTTTTTAGTATAGAAACGAATTTTTGTCTTATATTAGAAAAATTATTTTGAAATATTAGTTTGTATTTTAATACATTCATAAAAAGTGCACTTAAAGAGTTAAAGCATTGAACAAAATATTAAAAAAATAAAAATTACAAAAACCTATTTATAGAAACTTTGAAGTATATCTTAAATTTGGGCACTTAAGGGATATATGGAGTTAGTAGTGCAACCTGCTATAAATATAAATAGGAGTAACTTTTAATTATCAAAAATATATAAACAGATATAATAAAGTACATAAATCATAGTAAATATAAATAAATATAAAATATATTTTTGAAATAGCTCCCTACATTCATAAAGAGTGTAGAGTGGCAGAACATCTGCCCAAAACTCCTTTAATTGCTGGAAGTTCCTAAAGCTAACTAAACCACAACATAATCATGAAATAAGGATAGATGTGATAGAGTGTCTATTTGATAGATACTTGATGGTTACGAAAGTAGAAAAAATTAGTTAGATAGCATAAGGTTAAATCCTAAGTGCCTTAAAAATGGATAATCAGCAGGTAAGCTTCGAAAAGAAGAAACTTCAACGACTAGAGAGAAATCTCGTACCTACAAGTGTGGGGAAATGGGGAGTACCTAATTATTAGGTAATGATATAGTCTGTGCTTAATAGAAATATTAAGAAGTTCATTAGAGAACTGGTTAGGATTAACGACCCTAATTGAACACGCTAAAGATGTATTGTGGAATCAAATCTATACAAGAATATAATATTTTGAATTATATTAGATAGATACAATATATATTTTTAGTATCAGGAGAATTTTGAAAGTAAAAATTAAAAAATCAAGCATAATTAGTTTAGCCATCGCTTTTAGTATGGTATTTGCTACATTTACGCCAATAGTATCTTACGCTGCTGAAATGAAGGGCAAAGATGTAGTTCTTGATGGTGAGAAGCCATCAGAGGGGCAAACTCCAGAAGGAGAACAACCATCAGAGGGGCAAACTCCAGAAGGAGAACAACCATCAGGGGGACAAACTCCAGAAGGAGAGCAACCATCAGAGGGACAAACTCCAGAAGGAGAGCAACCATCAGAGGGACAAACTCCAGAAGGGGAACAACCATCAGAGGGACAAACTCCAGAGGGTGAGCAACCATCAGAGGGGCAAACTCCAGAGGGAGAACAACCATCAGAGGGGCAAACTCCAGAGGGAGAGCAACCATCAGAGGGGCAAACTCCAGAAGGAGAACAGCCTTTAGAAGAACAAACTCCAGAGGGAGAACAACCATCGGATGAACAAACTCCAGAAGAAGAACTAGTAGTAGAAGAAATGAACTTAAAGCAAAATATTGAGAAAATTCTTGATATGACTTTATCTCAGATAACTAAAATTGTATATAATTTCTGGGAAGATGAAGAATCTGTAAAAACAGATGAACAATCAGAAATTAGACAAGTACTTACTTCAAAAGATCAAAATTTACATCTATGGTATGATAAAAAAGCAAAAGTAAAAAATACATGTTTACTAAAAGAAGATGGTTCAAATAGACCTTATTATGATATAAGATTTGATGATATTACAAAGACGTTAACTTTTGATTATATAGTAGAGGGTCTTATAGGCGCAAGTACTAAAGATAACAAATATATAATAGATGGAGAAGATGGCGAACAAACTGCATTTTGTTATAATAATCATCTAAAAGCTCCAACCAGTGATAGTAAGAGTCCATATTTACCAGCAGAAGATTTTAATGGTCAAGAAAATAAAAATGAAGATGCAATTAAATCTATAATCTATGCAGGTTCTGAATTTGATGGATTTGGATATAAACAACAGTTCAATTTAGGTGGAGAAGAAAATGAAGGTGCAGTTTATTCAGCAACTCAAAGTGCAATATGGATTATGCTTGGACAAGTGGATGAACAAGCAAAACTTAAACAATATCAAGGAAGTATAAACTTTTATGATATACTTATAGAAAGTGCAAAGACTGAAGAAGAAAAAGTTGAATATCAAAAAGGTAAAGAACAAGCAATAAATATAAAAGCTTATTTAGAAGCATTGTTAGATGCAGGTCATAAACAACTAAAACCAGATGATACAGGAAAACCTAGCCTAAGCAATGGTTCAACTGATATTAAATTTGATAAAAATGAAGATGGAACTTATGAAACAGAAGCTATAGCTTTAGTGGGTTATAGTGGTGTAGTTAAGTTAAGATTGCCAAATGGAGTAACTGCCTATGACGAAGAGGGCAATATAATAGGTACAGGTGAAGTAGAAGTTTCAACACAACATAAATTTAAACTTAAAAGTGTTGAAAAGCCAGATTCAAAGGCTAATATCTCTGCAGTATCTTATGATTATATTTTCCCTAAAGCTATTCAATATTATAAGTCAGTTTTTGATTTTGGAGAGAAAGACCATTCATCTTTATTACCAGCTAGTAAGCAAAATTTATTGAGTTATACAATAGAACAAAAGAATGGTGAAGAAGTTAACTTTAATATAGGTTTACCAACAGATGGAGGTTCAGATGTAAATCCACCAGTGCCACCAACAGATGATACTGTAAATCCACCAGTACCACCATCAGGAGGAGGAGACTCAAATGGACATAAGCCATCACCACCAACAGATGACACAGTGATAAATCCACCAGTGCCACCAGCAGATGATACTGTGATAAACCCACCAGTACCACCAACAGATGATACTGTGATAAACCCACCAGTGCCACCAACAGATGATACTGTGGTAAATCCACCAGTACCACCATCAGGTGATACTGTGGTAGATACATCAGTACCACCAACAGATGATACTGTGGTAAAATCACCAAAAACAGGTGACGAAACTCAAATAATGTCATATGTATTTATTGGCATAATTGCAATTTGTGGATTAGGGTATCATTGTAAAAGAGCAAAAAATTAATCTAGATTATTACTTATTAAGTTTAAAAATACATTGTCTCAAATTGATTTAAAAATCGTTTTGAGACATTTTTTTTGCGTAAGTATAACTTATTTTAAAGTGTACACTAACTGTTTTATGAATAGAAAAATGGTTTGAAGGTGAAAATAGTATTGAAAAAGTAATGTACTAAGTATATAATTCATTTGATTTTATTTGTATGAATTATAAGTCAATTTTAGTGATTATACAAATTTAGATATTAATCTCTTAAGAAATTTTAATATTAATTATTCAATAAATTATTATTATAATATGCTAGAATAAATATATATAAATAAGTTTTGATGAGGTACTACTATAAAGGGGGGACTTTATGTTTTCGATACCAGAAGTAAAAAAAGTAGAAGAAGTAATGGATACAAAATTTACAACTATAGACGAAGACACAAAAATAGAAAGTGCAATAAAAGAAATGATAAGAAGTAATACAAAAACTCTAATGGTAATAGATTCATCTAGTGAATTAAAAGGAATTATATCTATGACTGATATACATAATCTTTATGAGATGCATAAAAAATATGAAGGCCAACCAGTAAAACTTATAATGAAAAAAGATGTTATATATGTCAGTGAAGGCTTAACCTTAGATGAGTGTAGAGATATAATGATATTAAAAAATATAGGTATTCTTCCTGTGCTTAGAGATAATAAAATCATTGGTGTCTTGAAACAAGAGCATATTAGAGATTATTTATACATGCATTTAGAAGATTATGGATTAACTTTAAAATACATTATAGGTCAGATTAAAGAAGGAATTTGTGCTATAAATAATGAAGGTGTTGTAATTTTATGGAATAATTTTATGGAAGAAAGGTATGATATAAAGTCTGAAGACATAGTGGGTCGACCGATGAACGAGTTTTTGGAAAATACTATTTCAGAAAAAGTACTAAATAGTAAAGTCGGTATGAGTGATTTATATTTTACTGACAAAAAAGAAAACATGTATGCATTAGTTCATGCAAATCCTATATTTTATAAAGAAGAATTCATTGGTGTTGTATGTACTGAAGTAGACGTTACAGAAGCTAAGATATTAGCTCTTGAACTTGAAAAAGTAAATGATACATTAAAATATTTAAAAGATGAAGTAAAAAATTTATCTAAAGGTAGCTTTGACAAGATTTTAGGTAAAAGTTATAAATTGGAAAAATCGAAAGCGATTGCAAAACAAGTAGCTAGAACCAACAGTAGTATATTCATTTGGGGCGAAAGTGGTACAGGTAAAGAAGTATTTGCTAGAGCTATTCACGATTATAGTGAAAGAAAAGGTCAATTTATACCTGTTAACTGTAGTGCTATACCAAATGAATTATTTGAGAGCGAATTTTTTGGTTATGAATCAGGTGCATTCACTGGAGCAAGTAAAAAAGGTAGAATAGGTATATTTGAACTTGCGAAGGATGGAACAGTATTTTTGGATGAAATCGCAGATTTACCTCTTAGTATGCAAGCTAAATTGCTTAGAGTATTGCAAGAAAAAGAAATAAGACGAGTTGGTGGAGATACTACAATAAAAATAAATCCTAGAATAATATCAGCTACTAATAAAGATTTAGAAAAAATGGTAAAAGCAGAAAAATTTAGAGAAGATTTATATTATAGATTAAATGTTGTAGAAATAAAAATACCACCTCTTAGAGAGAGAAAAGAAGATATAGGATTATTAGTGCATAGTTTCTTGGAAGAAATATGCAAACAAAACAATAAGCCTGTTCTTACAATAAGTAAAGATGTAATTGATATATTTCAAAATTATAGATGGAAAGGGAATATAAGGGAATTAAAAAACACAATTGAAAATATTGTTGTCCTATCCCAAAATCCTAGAATAGAAGTAGATGATGTACCAAGCTATATGATGGATTCTAGAAATAACAATACAGAGGAAGAAGAATATCCTCTAGATTTGACGAAAGCTACTCAAAAGATTGAAGTAAAAAATATAACAAAGGCACTTAAAATGTCTAATGGAAATAAAGCTAAAGCTGCTAAAATATTAAACATACCGAGAACCACGTTATATTATAAGATAGATCAGTATAAAATAGATGTGTCTAAAATATGACACATGACTAAATTTTGACAAAATAATAATCTTTAATTTCAAACCAAGCAAAATCAATGTTTGGAGTAGTGTGATATATGTGACTGTGTTAAAAAAAAAAAAAAAGTGTTGATTAATTGACACTTTTTTTCTTTTGAGAAAATGTTTCCAAACATAAAAAACAGGGTGTTGTAAATAAATAGTTATATAATATTTGGCTAAAAATAGCGATAGAGGAAGGTTGTATTATAGAAAATATCTTTTTGTTAATAAGTTGGCATAGGAATTGCTTATATATAAAGTGACTTCAAATGAGAAAAAAATAGTATTAATTATGACGATTTATGTAAGTTGAAAAGTTTTAACACTTAGGGCTGTTAGTAGGGAACAGTAAATATGTTAATTATTAAGAGTGTTAGGGCATCAATATAAATTAAAAATCAAATGAAGGAGGCATTTTATTATGTCAATAACTTTAGAAACAGCTCAAGCCCATGCAAATGATCCAGCAGTATGCTGCTGTAGATTTGAAGAAGGAACAATAATAGCACCAGAAAACTTAGAAGACCCAGCAATATTTGGAGATTTAGAAGATTCAGGATTATTAGTTATTCCAGAAAATCATTTAACAGTTGGTCAAGTATTAGGAGCTAAATTAACAAAAACTTTAGATGCATTATCTCCAATGACTACAGATAATGTAGAAGGATATAAAGTAGCAGAAACAGATGCTGAAGAATCTGCTAAAGAAGTAGAAGCTCCAGTAGCTCAAGGTGCTACAGTTCAAGCTACAACAGGTCAAGTAATAAAAATACACATAAAAGAAGGTAAAGATATAAACTTAGAAATACCTTTGAAAATAGCTGCTCAAATGGGAGTAGTACCACAAAAATAATAGTTGAAATATAACTATTAAAGCCGGTTTTAATTTACTTGATTCCTCAGTTAAGGGGTTACCTGTTGAGGAATCGAGATTTAAAATAATAAATAAGAAAATAATGTAAGGAGGTATTTTATACTATGTCAATAACTTTAGAAACAGCTCAAGCCCATGCAAATGACCCAGCAGTATGTTGTTGTAGATTTGAAGCGGGAACAATAATAGCACCAGAAAACTTAGAAGATCCAGCAATATTTGCAGACTTAGAGGATTCTGGATTATTAACAATACCAGAAAATGGATTAACTATAGGTCAAGTACTAGGAGCTAAGTTAAAAGAAACTTTAGATGCTCTATCTCCAATGACTACAGAAAATGTAGAAGGATACAAAGCAGGAGAAGCTAAAGAAGTAGTAGAAGAAGCAGTAGTAGAAGAAGCTCCAGCAGCTTTAGAAGCAGTAGTGCCAGTAAGCACAGGAGTTTTAGGTGAAACAGTTAAAATACACATAGGTGAAGGTAAAGATATAAGCTTAGAAATACCTTTATCAGTAGCTGGTCAAGCGGGAGTTGTTGCTCCAGTAGCAAACGTTGCTGCTCCAGTAGCAGGTGCAGTAGCAGAAGTAGCTCCAAAAGCTGAAGAAAAGAAATTATTAAGAAGCTTAACTAAAAAACACTTTAAAATAGACAAAGTTGAATTTGCTGATGAAACTAAAATAGAAGGAACTACTTTATACATCAGAAATGCAGCAGAAATATGTAAGGAAGCTAATGACACTCAAGAATTAGTTGTTGATGTTAAATTAGAAATAATAACTCCTGATAAGTATGAAACTTACAGTGAGGCTGTATTAGATATACAACCAATCGCTACTAAAGAAGAAGGCGAATTAGGTTCAGGTATAACAAGAGTTATAGATGGAGCTATAATGGTATTAACTGGTACAGATGAAGATGGAGTTCAAATAGGTGAATTCGGTTCTTCAGAAGGTGAATTAAACACTACTATAATGTGGGGTAGACCAGGTGCTGCTGACAAAGGTGAAATATTCATCAAAGGTCAAGTAACAATAAAAGCTGGAACTAACATGGAAAGACCAGGACCTTTAGCTGCTCACCGTGCTTTTGATTATATAACTCAAGAGATAAGAGAAGCTTTAAAGAAAGTTGACAACTCTTTAGTAGTAGATGAAGAAGTAATCGAGCAATATAGAAGAGAAGGTAAAAAGAAAGTTGTTGTTATAAAAGAAATAATGGGACAAGGTGCAATGCATGATAACTTAATATTACCAGTTGAACCAGTTGGTACATTAGGAGCTCAACCAAACGTTGACTTAGGAAACATGCCAGTTGTATTATCTCCACTTGAAGTATTAGATGGTGGTATCCATGCATTAACTTGTATAGGACCTGCATCAAAAGAAATGTCAAGACATTACTGGAGAGAGCCATTAGTAATAAGAGCTATGCAAGATGAAGAAATAGATTTAGTAGGTGTTGTATTTGTTGGTTCTCCACAAGTAAATGCTGAGAAATTCTATGTATCTAAGAGATTAGGTATGTTAGTTGAAGCTATGGAAGTTGATGGAGCTGTAGTAACTACTGAAGGTTTCGGAAACAACCATATAGATTTCGCATCTCACATAGAGCAAATAGGTATGAGAGGTATACCAGTAGTTGGTGTAACTTATTCAGCAGTTCAAGGTGCTCTAGTTGTTGGTAATAAATACATGACTCACATGGTAGACAATAACAAGTCTAAGCAAGGTATAGAAAATGAAATATTATCAAACAATACATTAGCTCCAGAAGAGGCTATAAGAATCATGGCTATGCTTAAAAATGCTATTGCAGGTGTAGAAGTTAAAGCTCCTGAAAGAAAATGGAATCCAAATGTTAAGTTAAATAACATAGAGGCTATAGAAAAAGCTACAGGAGAAAAAATAGTATTAGAAGATAATGAGCAATCTTTACCAATGAGTAAGAAGAGAAGAGAAATATACGAAAAAGACGAAAACTAAAATTTAGATAATAACTAAGATTTAGATAACAATATAAATTTAGATCCAAGTTTAAAATAAGTATAGAGAGGTAAAATTATAATGGATAGATTAAAATATATCTCATCAGAGACTTTTTATGAGGGTGTTATAGTCGAAATCATGGGTGGTGGAGTAACTATAGACCTAAAAGGTAGACTTGGACAATTTAAAATACCTAATAGAATGCTTATAACTGACTACGAACTTAAGATAGGTCAAGAGGTTGGATTCATGCTAAGCTATCCTGAGGTATTAAGTCCAGAACCTAATCATGAGTATGTAGAAAATATTAGGAGAGAAAAAGAAAAGCAAGCAGAAATGCAAGCTAAAAAGAAGCAAGAAGAAGAAAAATAATAATAATTAATCGTTTGAAAATAGAAGGGAGAGGAAATATATGAGCCTTACAACAGTACAAGGACTTCAATCTGAAATATTTGTTCCAATAACACCTCCTCCAGTTTGGACTCCTGTAACTAAAGAATTAAAAGATATGACTATAGCTTTAGCTACAGCAGCTGGTGTTCACTTAAAATCTGACAAGAGATTCAATCTAGCAGGAGATACTACTTTTAGAGCTGTACCTAACACAGCTACAGTTGATGAAATGATGGTATCACATGGTGGATACGATAATGGAGATGTAAATAAAGATATAAACTGTATGTTCCCTATAGATAGACTACATGAATTAGCTGCAGAAGGATTTATAAAAGCAGTAGCTCCTATGCACTATGCATTCATGGGTGGTGGAGGAAACCAACATGTCTTCACTGAAGAAACTGGTCCTGCTATCGCTGCTAAACTTAAAGAAGAGGGAGTAGACGGTGTAGTCATGACAGCTGGCTGAGGTACTTGCCATAGAACTGCCGTGATCGTGCAGAGAGCAATAGAGGAAGCTGGAATACCTACAATAATAATCGCAGCTCTTCCTCCAGTAGTTAGACAAAACGGAACTCCTAGAGCAGTTGCTCCATTAGTTCCAATGGGTGCTAATGCTGGTGAACCACATAACATAGAAATGCAAACACATATATTAAGAGATACATTAGAGCAATTAGTTGCTATACCATCTGCTGGTAAGATAGTTCCATTACCATACGAATATAAAGCTCACGTTTAAAATGTAATTTATATTTGAAAATACAAAACCCTTCTCCTACATAATTAGGAGAGGGGTTTTAAGAACAAAGGTGGCTATTATGGAAGAAAAAATAATGAGAAGACTTGTTATAAAACCGTTTCATATGAATGAAGTTAATTTCGGTTCAAAAACTTCTATAAAGAAAGATGTACTTACAATTGATTTATCAAGTATAGATGAAATAAAAGCAAGAGAAGATTTAATAACAGATATAAAAGTAGATATTATAAAACCTGGAGACTATGACAGGGAAATTAATACTATTATGGACATTATACCAATATCAACCAAAGTTTTAGGCAGATTGGGAGAGGGAATTACACATACTTTAACTGGTGTATATGTAATGCTAACTGGTGCAGACGAAGATGGAAATCAAATGCATGAATTTGGTTCTTCAGAAGGAATTTTGAGTGAACAAATGGTGTTTGGGAGATATGGGACTCCATCAGTTGAAGACTATATAATCCATGTGGATGTAACTCTTAAGGGAGGTTTACCTTTTGAAAGAACACTTCCACTTGCAGCATTTAAAGCATGTGATGATTTTATACAAGAAATAAGAACGTCTTTGAAAATGGAAGACGGAAGAAATGCTACTCAAGTTCGTGAATATTTTGACAAAATTCGACCAAATGCAAAAAAGGTTGTCATAGTAAAACAAATAGCAGGTCAAGGGGCTATGTATGACAATCAGTTATTCTCAAAGGAACCTAGTGGTTTTGAAGGAGGAACATCAATTATAGATATGGGAAATGTACCTATGATTATATCTCCTAATGAATATAGAGATGGTGCCCTTAGAGCTATGACTTAAGAGAGGTGGATATTATGGGAATAGGACCTTCAACAAAAGAAACATCTCTTCATCACTTTAGAGACCCACTTTTGGATATAGTTGAAAGTGATAAAGATGTAGATTTACTTGGAGTAATAGTAGTAGGAACTCCAGATGGAAATGAAAATAAAACTTTTGTAGGACAGAGAACAGCTGCTTGGCTGGAAGCTATGAGAGTAGATGGAGCTATAGTCTCTTCAGATGGTTGGGGAAACTCACATGTTGACTATGCTAATACATTTGAAGAAATAGGAAAAAGAGATATACCTGTAGTTGGAGTAACATTTAATGGTACTCAAGCTAAGTTTGTTGTAAGCAATCAATATATGGATACCATAGTTGATATGAATAAATCAAAAGAAGGTATTGAGACAGAAGTTGTTGGAGAAAACAACACAAATGAGATTGATGCTAAAAAAGCTTTGGCATTTTTAAAATTAAAAATGAGAAAGCATGGATAAAAAATTTAAGTAAGGGGATGAGTTTTGTGGGAATTTCTACATCAATGAAAAACACATCACTTCAGATTTTTAGAGACCCATTACTTGATTTAATAGACAATGATCCTGACGTAGATTTGCTAGGAGTAGTTGTAGTTGGTACATCAGAGCACAATGAATGGAAATCCTTTTTATCAGCCAGGCTTGGAAGATGGGTTGAAGCATTGCGACCTGATGGAGTGATTATAACCTTAGATATGGCAGGAAACCAGCATATTGATTTTACAAATGCTATATCAGAGTTTGTAAAATCAGACATACCTACAGTAGGTCTTACTATTATGGGAGCAGATGGTCTAGTAGTTACCAATCAGTACTTAGATAAAGCTACCATAATTGATTATAAAAAGACAACAGGCTACATAGAAACAGAAGTAGTTGGAGACAATCACTTGGATGAAGTTGATGTAAAAAAAGCATTAGCTTTTCTAAAACTAAAAATGCGTAAAAACGCAAAATAAACCTAAGGGGGAATTTGATATGAAATTTAGCAGAAGTATACAAGCTATAGACTCTCATACAGCAGGAGAAGCAACTAGAATAGTTGTAGGTGGAATACCTAACATAAAAGGAAATTCTATGCCTGAGAAAAAAGAATATTTAGAAAAAAATCTAGATTATTTAAGAACTGCTATAATGTTAGAGCCAAGAGGACATAATGATATGTTTGGTTCTGTAATGACTCAACCTTGTTGCCCAGATGCTGACTTTGGAATAATCTTCATGGACGGTGGCGGATACCTTAACATGTGTGGCCATGGTACAATAGGAGCTATGACAGCAGCTATAGAAACAGGTGTAGTTCCAGCAGTAGAGCCTATAACTCATGTAGTTATGGAAGCTCCAGCAGGAATAATAAGAGGGGACGTTACAGTTGTAGATGGAAAAGCTAAAGAAGTATCATTCTTAAACGTACCAGCTTTCTTATATAAAGAAGGTGTTGAAGTTGACTTACCAGGTGTTGGAACAGTTAAATTTGATATATCATTTGGTGGAAGCTTCTTTGCTATAATACATGCAAGTCAATTAGGTTTAAAAATAGAACCTCAAAATGCTGGTAAATTAACTGAACTAGCTATGAAACTTAGAGATATAATAAACGAAAAAATAGAAATACAACATCCAACTTTAGCTCATATAAAAACTGTAGATTTAGTTGAAATATATGATGAGCCAACTCATCCAGAAGCTACTTACAAAAACGTAGTTATATTTGGTCAAGGTCAAGTTGACAGATCTCCATGTGGAACTGGAACAAGTGCTAAATTAGCTACTTTACATGCTAAAGGTGAATTAAAAGTAGGAGAAAAATTCGTATATGAAAGTATATTAGGAACTTTATTCAAAGGTGAAATAGTTGAAGAAACTAAAGTTGCAGATTTCAATGCTGTAGTACCTAAAATAAGTGGTTCTGCTTATATAACTGGATTTAATCACTTTGTAATAGATGAAGAAGATCCACTTAAACATGGATTTATTCTTAAATAGAAACAAATAAATTGGGAAATTAAAATAGAATAGTAACCTCTTGCTGGTTACTATTCTATAGCTTTTAGGCTATAAGATTCAGAATATATAAAAAAATAAAAAAACAGGAGGATGGATTATGGTAGCAATCTTAAAGGCATTATACGTAGTATTCGCAGCAATCTTTGCAGTTGTATTTGGTAAAGACGTAGCTAAAGCAAACAAAGAGGGGAAACTAGAAGAACAAAGTACTCCAAAAGTTGCTGTAACAGGATTTATAACAGATTTTTTTGATACATTAGGAATAGGCTCATTTGCTCCAACAATAGCAATGTCAAAAGCTTTAAAATTAAACATACCAGATAAGAAAATGCCTGGTACGTTAAACGTAGCACATACTATTCCAGTTGTTACTGAAGCATTTATATTTACATCAATCATACCAGTTGATGGTGTAACTCTAGTATCTATGGTTGTAGCAGCAGCAGTTGGTTCATATATAGGTGCAGGAATAATAGCTAAAATGGACGAAAGAAAGATACAAATGGTTATGGGTGTGACTCTAGCATTAACAGCAATATTAATGTTATTAGGTCATCCTTGGGTTAATGTATTACCAGGTGGAGGAAATGAATTAGGTCTTACTGGTGTTAAGTTAGTAATAGGTGTAGTAGGTAACTTTATACTAGGTGCTTTAATGACAGCTGGTATAGGACTATATGCTCCAGGTATGGCAATGGTTTACTTCTTAGGAATGTCTGCAAAAGTTGCGTTCCCAATAGTTATGGGTTCTTGTGCATTATTAATGCCAGTTGCAAGTATGAAATTCATAAAAGAAGATGCATATACTAAAAAAGCATCAGTTATAATAGCTATCTGTGGTTTAATAGGGGTTTTCGTAGCAGCATATATAGTAAAAACTTTACCAATGGATATATTAAAAGCATTAGTAATAATAGTTATAGCTTACACTTCTGCTACAATGATAATGGCTGCAAATAAAAATAAAAAGACTGCTTAGTATTTATTAAATATTACAGCTAACAATAAAAATTATAAACTGCTTTGGAACGTTAATATTAATGTTCTAAGGCAGTTTTTTATTTATTAGATATAATTATTATATAAAGCAATTAGTGTGCCAATTATACAATATATATATAAGTTTAGTAAATTAAGTATAAATATAGCTATATTTTCTAAAGTTAAGGTGTAAACTGAAGTTAAATATTTAAATTTAATACTAGATATAAGAAAAAAAGTTAATATATTGATGTATATTAACAAAAATATTAGTATAATAAGTCGAATATAACTTATAATTGAAGAAAATTGAGTTTATAATGACTTGATAGTTATCTGAATCATTTGAATTAATTTGAAATATTGATATTGCTTATGTGTATAAATTAGCCTTGAGTTATATATGACTTAAAAGTAGATAAGGAGTAATTTAATAATTAATTTTGATTAAAATAAATAATATATTGTATGAATCCATAATAGTTTTACAAACTTTAAATCAAAAGATTAAATGAAATTTATAAATAAATAAAAAGTTTTAAACAGCAATCAAAGATTTGTAATAAAATACATCACTCACAAATATATTTATTATATAAGCTGATACCAGAAATATAAGAATTAACAATTGTGGAGGGATAAAATATGATAGCTGTTAAAGATGAGAATAACGTAGTAAACTTAAGAGGGGAGTTAGACAATAAGCTAGAATTTAGTCATGAGATATTTGGAGAGAAATTTTATAATGTGAAAATAAAGATAAACAGACTAAGTGATTCCTTTGATACACTTCCTATGACTGTGTCAGAGAGACTTCTTCAAGATATTGATATCAATAAACAAAATTTAGTCAATGTTGTAGGTCAATTGAGATCATATAATAAAACCTTAAATAATAAAAATAGATTAGTGCTTACAGTATTTGTTAGAGAAATAAAGGCTATAGAGGAGGAAAATAAAGACCCAAACAGCATATTTCTAGATGGGTATGTATGTAAAGAGCCTGTGTATAGGAAAACTCCTTTAGGAAGGGAAATAACTGATTTATTGGTAGCTATAAACAGACCTTATAATAAATCTGATTATATACCATCAATAGTTTGGGGGAGAAATGCAAAGTTTGCAAAAAACTTAAAAGTTGGTGATAGAATACAGCTTTGGGGTAGAGTTCAAAGTAGAGAGTATGAGAAAAAAATAGATGAGGATAATGTAGTGAAAAAAATGGCATATGAAGTATCTATATCAAAAATAAAAAAATTAGATGAAAATAATAATGATTAAATATTAAAAATATATTGTTTTTTCATTAAAAAAACTAATAAATTTGCTATAATAATATATTAAAAATAAATAAAGATTGTTTAAAAAAATACTAATGAAATATCTCTTGAATAGTTGCTCGCCATTTATTATAATGTAATCTGTACATAATTTATAATTGAGAAAATGAAGAGGTGAAGCATTGTGAAAAGCATATTATATCAGATAAATAGACAGCCAGTTAAAGCTAAATATACATCTGATGAATTAGAATGTTTTTTGGATACAATTGAGTATAATGTAGGGGATAAAATATTGCTTGTTGGCCATATAGGAAACCTAGGCAAGAGATTAAGAGGTCTTGGTACTTCTGTAACTATACTAGAGAATAGTAACTATGAAGATGTATGTTATTCTTTAGTATATAATGAAAATTGCAATGTAGTTAAAGGTAAGTTAGAGTTTTTGCCGTTTGATGATAATCAGTTCAACAAGATAATAATAGTAGACCAATTTAATGTTATTACAGATTGTGAAAAAGCTTCATCTGAAATACAAAGAGTTTTAAAAGGTAATGGAGAGGTTATATTAGAAGATTTAAACTTAAAAAATTTAAAAGTTAAACTAAACTATCTTAAGCATAAATTTTGTGGTTCTGTAGCAAAGATTCACTATCCACATGAAGTATTTAATATATTTTCAAGATTAAATTTTGATGGTATGATTAAAGAGTCAAATAAATTAAAATATATTTATGTGGGAAAAAGAAGATAAATGAGTTAAAATATAAATATGGATATAATATAAAAGACTAGGTTAAGCCTAGTCTTTTGTTATAAGGAGATGTAGATATGGAAATAAATTATGAGTTAATAATAATTGTTATGCTCTTTGTAATCCTAATGTCAATTCAATTTACTTTAAATAAGATATATTTAATCCTTAAGGAAATAAGACAAATACTTATGTTAAGAAAAAATAAGGAATGATAACTATGATAGATTTAGAATATATAAAATCTGATATTCAGAACATAGCTGAAGCTATAGTTTCAGTACTCAATATAGATGTAACTATAGTAAATAGAGACTTATTTAGGATTGCGGGTACAGGTATATATGTAGATAAAATAGGTGAAAAAGTAGATAAATATACAGCTTTTAAAAAGTCACTTACAGAACAAATTACAATACTAATTGATGACCCAAAGAGCAGTGATATATGTAGAGAATGTTATAAAAATAATGTCTGTGTGGAGTTTGCAGAAGTATGTTGCCCAATTATATGTGATGGAGAGTCTCATGGTGTTATAGGTCTTATAGCATTTACGAAAGAACAAGCACAGATTATAGAAAATAATAAAAGTGGACTTATAAACTTTTTATGTAAGATGGCAGACTTGATATCCAATAAACTAAAAGCTCAAATTAAAACGTACGAACTGGAATTAGAAAAGAAAAAATTAGAGACTTTATTAAACAATATGGATAAAGCTGTTGTGTCCATTGATGTAGATGGTAAGATTGATAAATATAATTCAAAGTTTAAAGAACTTTTCAATCTAAAGGACAATATAACTGGGAAAGATATATTCACTGAGTTAGATTTTATAAAGAAACCTTCTATAAATAACTTTAAGAAGGACAAATCATGTAGCTTTTTTTATAGGAGATACGGATATGATTCAAAAGGGATATATAACATCAATAAAATAGTATTAAAAAATGAACTAAAAGGATATGTTATTGACTTTATAGATAAAAGAGATGCTATAAAAAACTACAATAAGATGAATAAAGATTATAAGATAAAACTGGAAAATATAATTGGAGAGAGTATGGCTATAAGAAATTCAAAAAAAGAAGCCTTAATGGCTTCTAAATCTACTTCAACAGTACTTATTACTGGTGAAAGTGGAACAGGTAAAGAGCTATTTGCAAGAGCTATACACAACCATAGTAATAGGGTAGATAATCCTTTTATAGCTGTAAACTGTGCAGCGATACCAGATAATTTATTAGAGAGTGAATTATTTGGATATGAAGAAGGTGCTTTTACAGGGGCTAAAAAAGGTGGAAAACTTGGTATGTTTGAAATAGCCCATAAAGGAAGCATATTTTTAGATGAAATAGGAGATATGAGCTTGCATTTACAGTCAAAGTTGTTGAGGGTATTACAAGAAAAAGAGCTCAACAAGATTGGTAGTAAATCTAATGTTCTTATAGATGTAAGAATTATTGCTGCGACAAATAAAGATTTAGAAAAAATGGTTCAGAATGAAACTTTTAGAGAAGATTTATATTATAGATTAAATGTCATACCAATAAAGCTCCCAAGTTTAAGAGAAAGAAAAGATGATATACCACTTATAATAAAGCATATGATTAGAGAATACTCAAAAAAACTAGATAAAAATGTTATCGATATAGATACTAGGGTTGTCGATGCTATGATTGAATATAGGTGGCCAGGGAATATAAGAGAATTGCAGAATATTATTGAATACAGTGTGAATATGTCTTCATCTCCAATAATTACGATGAATGTAATTCCTCAGAAGATTAAAAATACATCAATAGAAGAATTAGAAGTTAGAAGTGATAAGATAATTCCATTAGAAGAACTTGAGAAAATTGAGATAATAAAAGCTTTAAATAAATACAAAGATTATAAAAGAGATAAAGAATTAACAGCCAAGGCACTTGGAATATCAAGAGCCACATTATATAGAAAAATTGAAAAATACAATATAATTTCTTAGTGATATAAAGTAATATAAGAATACAATAAAAAGTGATATAAAATTTAAATGTAAACAAATAACAATAGTCTATAAAGAGTAGTGGATGCTTAAATCCTGAGAATCTAAAAAATAGTAACTATTAAAATAATAATCGTCTCAAAATGATATAGAATCTCATTTTGAGATTTTTTTTTGTCTTTTTGCGAAATTGTCGTCTATTTAGCGAGTAAAAAAAAAATAAAATCTATATCTGAGTAAAAAAAAATATAATTAAAAGCAGTTATTTCAATGGATATACAATATCAAAGTGAAAAAATTGAAAAAAACAAAAAATGTGGCATGTATTTTGCTATAAATATAGATAAGAAATTATTTAATAAAATTATTTAAGTACTAAAATTAAACTTAATTGGGAGGTTTATATATAATGAGAGATATAAGAAAAGAATTAGTGGAAATGTTAAAAGCAGAGGTTAAACCAGCAGTAGGATGTACTGAGCCAGTAGCTTTAGCTCTAGCATGTGCAAAGGCAAAAGAATTACTAGGAGAAGAAATAGTAGAAAATCACATGTTAGTTAGCCCTAGTATCTATAAAAATGGTATGTGTGTAGGTATACCAGGAACTGAAAGATTAGGATTAAAAATAGCAGCAGCTCTAGGGATAATAGGAGGACATTCTGAAAACGGATTAAGTGTATTAGAAACTTTAACAAAGGAAGAAGTTAAAATAGCAGAAGATTATATGGACAATACTCCTTTATCAATAACACCTGCTGATACAAGAGAGAAAGTTTTTATAGAAGTTGCATTAAAAGGAGCAAATCATAATGCTAAAGTTAGAATAAGAACTAAACATGATAACTTTACATTTTTAGAAAAAGATGGAGAAGTATTATTGGATAATGAACCAAAAGTATCAGTTTCAAATGCTTCAGCAGAAAAAGTTGAGAGCTTAATGGATACTGTAACTATACAAGAATTAATAAAGAATGTAGAAGGCATTGATTTTAAAGATATAGAGTTTTTACTAGATGGAGTAAAAATGAATGAAGAAATGGCTGAATATGGATTGAAACAAAAGACTGGAATTGGTGTTGGATACGGAATCAAAAAGTCTATGGAAGAAGGTCTTTTAGGTAATGATGTTATAAACTATGCAATGATGTTAACTGCTGGAGCTTCAGATGCAAGAATGGCAGGAGTAAAAATGCCTGTTATGAGTTCAAATGGTAGTGGAAATCACGGATTAACAGCAATTCTTCCAATTGTTGCTTACAACAAAAAATTCCCACAATCTGATGAAAGACTAGCAAAAGCTTTAGCTATATCTCATTTAGTAACTGGTTATATTAAGAATTATACAGGTAGATTATCTGCTGTATGTGGCTGTGGAGTTGCAGCATCTACTGGAGCAACTGCTGGTATATCTTGGCTTATGGATGGAAGCGAAAAACAAATAGAAGGTGCAATAGAAAATATGATAGCTGACTTAAGTGGAATGATATGCGACGGAGCAAAAGCTGGTTGTGCATTAAAATTATCATCTGCTGCATCTGCTGCAATACAAAGTGCTATAATAGCTAAGCAAGACTGTTTTGTACCACCATTAAATGGTATAGTTGGTTCAAGTGTTGAGCAAAGTATACAAAACTTAGGAAGAGTAAGTGATAAAGGTATGTCTATAACAGATGAGATAATATTAAATGTAATGAATGACATGAATAAAGTTGATTAATATATTACAATATTTCTTATATTGCAATATATAGTAAAGCTGATATAAATAAATTTAATTAGTACCCTCTAATAAATTATGATTATGTATAAATGGGAAAAACTTGCTAGTGCAAGTTTTTTCTTTTTTGTCTAAAATATATAGTATATGATTTAGTAGAGATATATGATTTACTTAAAATAGATAATATCTTGTTAATAATTGTTGAATATACTTAAAAACTCAATAATATTGGCTAATATTGAATAAGAGTATTGAAAAAGTGAGCAATCTCTTATAAAATTAAGAAGGATTATTACAATTGGAGGTCTTTTTATGGATATAGAAACAAAAAAATGGGAAGTATTGTATTCAGAAGAAAAAATTAATGATAAATTAAAAGAATTAGGAGCAATTATAGAGAAGGACTACAAAGATAAAAATCTTATGATTGTGTCTCTATTAAAAGGAAGTTTTATATTTTGTGCAGATTTAGTTAGAAATATAAACTTACCTCTTAGAGTCAACTTTATGACTACTTCTAGTTATGGAAACAGTGAAGAAAGCACTGGAACAGTTAAGGTTGTTTCAGATGTAACTACTGATATAAAAGGATATGATGTATTGGTTGTAGACGATATTACTGACTCTGCCTTAACTATGGATTTTGTTTTAAAGCATCTAAAAGCTAAAAATCCTGCTAGTTTAAAATGTTGTGTACTTTTAGACAAGCCAAGCAGAAGAAAGGTTGATTTAGTACCAGATTATTGTGGGTTTGAGATAGAAGACAAATTCGTAGTAGGATATGGATTTGATTTTGGGGATTACTATAGGAATGTTCCTTATATATTTAATGTAACTGATGAAGATAGATAAGCAATTATTTAATTTTATAGGTATCTCGATATGATTTTGATAAATTATATTGAGGTACCTTTTTATTTTTAGGTCTGATTTGGAATTATCTTCTATTTATATCAAGCTATAAGTCCAACATAGTAAAATTGTTTTGATAGTTTTATCCAAGTTTTAATTCTGTGTTTGGAAATATAAAAAATTTTAAAAATTTGATAGGAAATACGATTTTTAATTGTATTAGTAGTTGTAGAAGCTTTTACAAAGGAGGAGTTAACTTGGAGGATAAATTGATAATTAAAAATATAATAAAGAAAAAAGAAAAGGGTATGGAAATGCTTATAGATGAGTATGGGAATTTTATAGCATCTATAGTTAGAAGGACTCTTATGAATGCTAAAATTTATGAGGAAGAATGTATTGATGATGTGCTTTTGGCAATTTGGAATAACATAGAAAAATTTGATAATGAAAAAAACTCTTTTAAAAACTGGATAGGTTCTATTTCTAAATACAGAGCGATTAATTATAGGAAAAAGTATATAAGTAGTAACACTTATTTAAATATAGAACATGAAGAAATACCATATATAGATAAAGAGTTGAGTATGAGAGAAATTGAAGAGGAAATAAATGACCTTATAGGCACATTAAATGATAAAGATGCAGAAATTTTTAGAAGATATTATTTAGAAGATATATCACTAAAGGATATAGCTATACAAAATGAAACCAGCGTTGAAAACTTACATAATAGATTATCAAGAGGAAGAAAGAAGTTGAGGCTGCATTTAAATAAAAAGAAAGTTTAGAGATAAGATAATTAAGAATTTAAATATAGAAAATATAGAATAAAAGGAGAATTTTTATGAAAGATAAATTTGATTTATTTAATGAAACAAATATAGATATAGAAAAATACGATGATGTTGTATTAAGTAATAAAGAAAAAGATGAAATGAAGAAGAGAATGAAATATAAGGTTCAATATAGTAAAAAGAATAATTTTAAGAGATATGCTTTAGTAGGAGGATTATCAGTGGTTATTTTAGGTTCAACTGCATTTACTAATGAAACTACATTAGCATATATGCAACATCTTGGAAAGCAGATAGAATATTTCTTTAATAAGGATACTGAAGAACTTAAACCTTATAAAAATATTGTAGATAATATTGCTACAGATAAAGGAATAGATATAAAGTTAAATGAGATTATGCTTGGCGATGGAGAATTATTTTTAAATATAAGTGTTGATGATAGCAAACTTGATAAAGATGCTTTGGGATTAAAGAAACAAGAAGGATTTTTAGGAATTGATGATATCAAAATAAAGGTTGGAGATATGAATTTTGTTTCAATAACAGGTCCTTCCACATCAGAAAAAAATAAAGATGGTACTACTAATATGGTTATGACTTGTAAGCTTGATAATCTGGATAAAGATGGAGATGGAAAAGGCGATATTGAAAATTTTGATTTACTAAAAAATGTGGATTTAAATAAAGACTATGATATAAATATAAGTATAAATAAAGTTGAGTATGAATTAAATAAAGATATAAAAACATCAAAAGAGATAGAGATAGGAAATATGGGAGGAGTAGAGGGTGAACACCTAAATGGCTATCTTAGCGGGAATTGGACATTTAATACAAGTATAAATGGTTCAAATATAGTCAAAGATACAAGAGTTTATAATGTAGATAAAAATGTAAAATTAAAAAATAAAAATATTGATGTGGATTTAGTCTTAAAAGAAGTAAGAGTCTCTCCTACGAAAATCAGAGTGATTTATGGATTTAAAACTAACAAATATAATTTCAATAAAGGTGATGATACACCAAAGATACTTGAGTTTGCACTTAAAGATGGAAGAGGAAAAGATTTAGAATTACTTAGTGGAGCAGGAGGTTATGACTTAAGTTACTCTAAGGGTAATTATATTGAATCTTCTTTAGAGTATGAAATTAAGAAAGATGTTAAAAACCTAAAAATAACGCCAACAATAGAAGATTGGAGTAAAGAAATTAATAATATAATAGAATTTAAAAATCAAAGTATAGATGTTGATATAAGTAAATAGATGTATTATCACATAATAAATTGTCTGTTCATATAATTATATAGAGCAATGTTAGATACTTGTATAATATTGCTCTAATTTTAAAATAGAGAGGATTTATTATATGGATGATTACAAAGACAATTTAGGTCCAAGTTTATATCAAGATGTAGGGCCAACGGGACCAACAGGACCAACAGGTCCGACAGGTCCTAAGGGAGCAACAGGGGCAACAGGAGCAAATGGAATAACAGGCCCAACAGGAAATACAGGAGCAACAGGAGCAAATGGAATAACAGGCCCAACAGGAAACACAGGAGCAACAGGAGCAAATGGAGCAACAGGAGAAACAGGACCTAGAGGGGCAACAGGGGCAACAGGAGCAAATGGAATAACAGGTCCAACAGGAAATACAGGAGCAACAGGGGCAAATGGAATAACAGGTCCAACAGGAAACAAAGGAGCAACAGGAGCAAATGGAGTAACAGGAGCAACAGGTCCAGCAGGAGCAACAGGAGCAACAGGCCCAACAGGAATAACAGGAGCAACAGGAGCAACAGGGGCAAATGGAATAACAGGTCCAACAGGAAATACAGGAGCAACAGGAGCAACAGGGGCAAATGGAATAACAGGCCCAACAGGAAACACAGGAGCAACAGGAGCAAATGGAGTAACAGGAGCAACGGGTCCAGATGGAGCAACAGGAGCAACAGGCCCAACAGGAAATACAGGAGCAACAGGAGCAGATGGAGTAACAGGAGCAACAGGGGCAATAGGGGCAACAGGTCCAACAGGTGCAGATGGAGAGGTAGGTCCAACAGGAGCAGTAGGAGCAACAGGTCCAGATGGAGCAATAGGTCCAACAGGAGTAGATGGGGCAACAGGCCCAACAGGAGCAGATGGAGCAGCAGGTCCAACAGGAGCAACAGGTCCAACAGGAGCAGATGGAGAGGTAGGTCCAACAGGAAATACAGGAGCGACAGGAGCAGATGGAGCAGTAGGCCCAACAGGAGCAGTAGGAGCAACAGGTCCAACAGGAGCAGATGGAGAGGTAGGTCCAACAGGAAATACAGGAGCAACAGGAGCAGATGGAGCAGTAGGTCCAACAGGAGCGACAGGAGCAACAGGAGAAACAGGAGCAACAGGAGCAGTGGGAGCAACAGGCCCAACAGGAGCAGATGGAGTAGCTGGAGCAACAGGTCCAACAGGAGCAACAGGAGAAAATGGAGCAGTAGGTCCAACAGGGGCAATAGGAGCAACAGGTCCAACAGGAGCAGCAGGGGCAATAGGTCCAACAGGGGCAACAGGGGCAAATGGAGCAACAGGGGCAACAGGAAATACAGGAGCAACAGGAGCAGATGGAGCAACAGGTCCAACAGGAGCAACAGGAGCAACAGGAGTGTTGGCGTCAAATAATGCACAGTTTGTAGTGTCTTCTACAACCTTAACAAATAACTCATTAGTTACATTTAACTCATCATTTATAAATGGAACTAATATAACTTTACCAACAAGTAGTACTATAAATCTTGCAGTGGGAGGTATATACAATGTATCTTTTGGTGTGCGTGCGACACTTTCACTTGCAGGATATATGTCAATCACTACTAACTTTAATGGAACTGCTCAAAGTAACTTTATTGCAAAAGCAGTAAATACACTTACATCATCAGATGTAAGTGTAGGGTTAGATTTCTTAGTCGATGCCAGAGCAGCAGCTGTTACTTTAAGCTTTACTTTTAATTCAACTACATCAGGGACTTCAGCGGCTGGATTTGTCTCAGTATATAGAATACAATAATTTGCCATAGGGGAAAAAATATAAAATAGCAAATATAGTAATGTATAACAGTAGGTAAAATATTAACTGAAAAGTGCTGTTAACAAGAAAGAAAATGATGTAGAGGTTATAATTTTTTAGAAAGTATATTAAAAAATCTCAATCTATTTATAAATAGATTGAGATTTATTATGTATAAAAAAATTATCCTAATATATCTGACATTTTATAAAGCCCAGACTTTCTACCAACTAAAAATTTAGCGGCAACTATAGAACCATCTGCAAAGACTTCATCAGATTGAGAATGGTGACTTAATGTAAGAACTTCATTATCACCTGCAAATATAACATCATGGTCACTGATTATATTACCACCTCTTATAGAGTGTATTCCAATTTCATTTGATTTCCTTTTACAATCTCTACCATATCTTCCATGTTTATTTTCACTTTCAGGTAAGACCTCTTTAATTGCATTGGCTATCATATTAGCAGTACCACTAGGAGCATCTTCCTTTCTGTTATGATGTTTTTCTATGATTTCAATATCAAAGCCTTCTAACATTTTTGATGCATCTTTAACTAATTTTATTAAAATATTTACACCTAGAGATGTATTTGAGGATAATAATATAGGAATATTTTTTGATGCTTTTTCTATTTTACTTAATTCATCCTCATCATATCCAGTAGTAGCTAATACTACAGAGGTATTGTTTTTTAGTGCGTATGATAAGATTGGGTTCAAAGTTTCATGATGTGAGAAATCTATTATAACATCAGCTTTTTCAGTTACATCAGTCATTGTCTTAAAAAGTTTCGTATCACCATGATAAGTATTTTCATCAGCAGACCTAGCTACACCACAAACTAACTCTAATTCACTATCTTTTTTTACACATTCTGCTAACACTCTTCCCATCGTTCCATTATAACCGCTAATTATAACTTTTAACATAAAATCCTCCTATGAAATTAATAAAAATTTGTTATATTTCTATAAGTTTATTTTATCACTAATATAATTTATATAAAATAATATTAGTCATAATAAACTTATAATTTGCTGGATATTAAAAAATTTTATTTATATTTAACATATATTAAATATAAGTTTGTATATCTTAAAATTTACTTAAAAATCAATATTAATATATTAAAATCAATAAAGATACATCTTTAAAAATATATAAATTTAGAGTATTAATTTTAAACCCAACAATTTGAGCATTAAAAGTGATATTATTAAATTAGAAGTATCTTAACTTAATATAATAAGATGGGAGAGGTGGCTATGTTAAATGAAGAAAAAACTTATCAAGAAAAGGATGCTAAAGCATTTAATGGAGTAGTAGCTTTGATAATGATTATCTTGTTTTTAGTAGTTTCAATAGGTGTTATGGTTTTTGGAATAATAAAACTTGACAATGGATTCACTGGAATAGGTTCGTTTATGTTAGTTTTAAGTATTTTATTTATAGTGATAGATTTTATACTGTGCTTTGGACTAAAAATGATTAACCCAAAAGAAGCTATAGTTCTAGTTTTATTTGGGAACTACTATGGAACTATAAAAAAAGAAGGATACTATTGGGTAAATCCATTTTGTTCAGCAGTAAATCCAACATCATCAGGAATTAATGTATCAAAATCTTCATCTACTGAAAAAGTAGATATATCCTCTAATCCAAGAGGAAAGAAAGTATCTTTAAAAACAATGACTCTTAATAATGAAAAACAAAAAGTTAATGACTTATTAGGAAATCCTATTATAATAGGTGTTGTTGTAATTTGGAAAGTTATAGATGCAACTAAAGCTGTATTTAATGTTGATAATTATAATACTTTTTTATCAATTCAATGTGATTCAACTATTCGTAATGTTTCAAGACTTTATCCATATGATGTGTCTGAAGATGGTGATGAAAAATCTCTTCGTGGTAGTAGTCAAGAGATAGCAGATAAATTACAAAAAGAATTACAATCTAGGGTAGATATTGCAGGAATTGAAGTATGTGAAGTAAGAATTACTCACCTTTCTTATGCACCAGAGATTGCAGCGGCTATGTTACAACGCCAACAAGCAGAAGATATAATAGCAGCACGTAAAAAGATTGTTGAGGGGGCTGTAAGTATGGTAGAGATGGCATTAACTAATTTAAGTGAGAATAATGTCGTGACTTTAGATGAGGAACATAAAGCAGCTATGGTGAGCAATTTATTGGTTGTTCTTTGTGGTAATAAAGATGCACAACCAGTAGTAAATAGTGGCTCAATTTATTAGTATAAAAGTAATATCATTAAATTAAGAGTATTTAATTAATATGTAATAAAGTCAAGAGTGCTTAGCTTGTATATAAGAAAATCAGTAAATTAAGGATATTTTAATTAGAGTGTAAGAAAATCAATAAATTAAAAATGTTTAAATTGCATGCAAGTAAATTAAGGGGATGTAACAAAGATAAATTAAATAGCTATAAAAAAGAGGGTGTCTCTAATGAATTAAATTCATATAGAGACACCTTTTAATCAATAATATTATTTTATAATTAGTCTAAGCTTCTAAGGTCTTCCATAAGTTTAGTCTTGTCAGCCGTTTTTTCGTCTTTCATTTTTATAACTTTAGCAGGAGAACCAGCAACAACAGCACCAGCTTCTACATCAGTAGTTACAACAGCACCAGCTGCAACAACAGCACCTTTACCGATTCTAACACCTTCAAGAACAACTGCATTAGCTCCTATTAAAACATCATCTTCAACTATAACAGGAGTAGCAGAAGGTGGCTCTAAAACACCAGCAACAACAGCACCAGCGCCTAAATGAACATTTTTACCAAGAGTACCTCTAGCACCAATAACAGCATTCATATCTACCATAGAACCTTCACCGATAACAGCTCCTATATTTATAACAGCTCCCATCATTACAACAGCATTTTTTTCTATAGTAACCATATCTCTTATTATTGCACCTGGTTCGATTCTTGCATGTTCACTTAAAGTATTTTTTAGAGGAATAGCAGAATTTCTTCTATCATATTCCACATGAGTATCTATTATATCGTTACCATGTTTATCTAATACTTCCATTATATCTTCATAGTCACCTACAAATACATAAGAACCATTGTTTCCAAATACTTTAAATTTATCAGTTGATTGGAAATGTAAAGAGTTAGTATTTACATATACTTTAGCAGGTGTTTTCTTTTTAACTTCTTTTATATATCTTGCTATTTCATAAGCATCGTTTAAATTTACCATTTGTTAATTCTCCTTGTATTTCATTATATTTCTTTTATTATATACTCAGATATACTAATTTATCAACTTTAGTATATACTTACTATTATTTATTTTTTAATAGCATTATTATTTTAGCATAATATTGAGTAAATTTATTTGTTATATCATATATTTTTACTTGTTTATATTTTTTACTTGTGATATAGATTTTTACTATCCTAACATGCTATCCATGTTATAAAATCCTGGTTTTTGTTTAACCAAGTATTTAGCAGCAGCTATAGAACCACTTGCAAAAATACCACGAGATTGAGCTTGATGACTTATTGTAAGGACTTCATTATCTCCAGCAAATAGAGCATCATGTGCACCAACGATATTTCCACCTCTTATAGCGTGGATACCAACCTCATTTGGTTGTCTTTTTGCACTACGCCCATATCTACCATAATTATTTTCAACGTTTGGTAAAACCTCTTTTATAGCGTTAGCAATCATAACAGCTGTACCACTTGGGGCATCTACTTTTCTGTTGTGATGTTTTTCTATTATTTCTATATCGAATCCTTCTAATAATTTAGCTGCATCTTTAACCAATTTCACTAATACATTTACACCAAGAGACATATTATATGATTGGAATACAGGAATAACTTTAGCCGCTTCATGTATTCTATTAATTTCTTCATCATTATATCCAGTAGTAGCAATTACTAAAGGAGTTTTAGTTTTTAAAACATAAGATAAAATATTATCTAAATTAGAGTGATGAGAAAAATCTATAACTACATCAGCTTCTTCAACTATAGTATTCATATCTTCATAAATTTTAAGATTGCCTTCACAGCTATCCATACCTCTAGCTGCAACACAAACTAATTCTAGTTCACTATCATCTCTTATAGTATCGGCTAAAATCTTGCCCATTTTTCCATCATAACCAGTTGCTATAACTTTTAACATAATTTCCTCCTATGATTAAGGGCTAACTTTTGACCAAACTTAGTCTTTTATCATGCATTAATTTGTACTATGCATTAACTTTTAGTCCAAAGTTAACTAATTCTTTCTTTAATACCTCTAAGTTTGCTGGGTCCATTTCTGCTAGAGGAAGTCTTAAATCTCCAACATTGAATCCTAATAAATTCATTGCAGTCTTAACTGGTATAGGATTTACTTCTATAAATAAAGCAGCGATTAAAGCATCCATACCAAGTTGTAATTTTCTAGAACCTTCTATATCGCCTTCAAAGAATTTAGCTACTAAATCGTGTGTTTCTTGAGGGCAAACATTAGCAAGTACTGATATAACTCCTTGACCTCCTAAAGACAATAAAGGAAGTATAGTATCATCATTACCAGAGTAGATAGCAAAGTCGTCTGGAACTAAGCTAGCTATTTCTGCAACTTGTCCTAAGTCCCCACTAGCTTCCTTTACAGCAACTATATTATCTATCTTAGCAAGTTCAACTATGAGACTAGGGCTTATATTAACACAAGTTCTTCCAGGTACATTGTAAAGTATAATTGGAAGTTTAACACTGTTAGCGATTGTTTCAAAATGACGTTTAAGTCCAGCTTTATTGGCTTTATTGTAATAAGGAGTTATTATTAATAGAGCATCTACTCCTAATTTTTCAGCTTCTTGACTTAAATTAACTGAGTGCATAGTATCATTAGAACCACTTCCTGCGATAACAGGAACTCTTTTATTAACTTTTTCAACAACATACTTAATAGTAGCAAGTTGTTCTTCATCAGTCATAGTATTAGCTTCACCAGTAGTACCACAAGCTACTATAGCATCAGTACCGTTAGCTATCTGGTATTCAACTAATTCACCTAATTTGTCAAAATCAACTTTGCTATCCTTTGTAAATGGAGTAACTAGAGCAACAGCAGAACCTTTAAATATCATAAAAAATCAATCCCCTCTTTTTTAGTTTTGTGTTTTATATTACAGTTACTTCTAATGCTTATCTTTACTTATTATTAATATTTTACAAAATCATATATTTATACAAATTTGTATACTATACTAAATCATATGATATAGCCATTTCAGCTATTTGGATTGCATTAGTTGCAGCACCTTTTCTTATATTGTCAGCAACAACCCAAAGGTTTACACCATTATCAACACTAAAGTCTCTTCTAATTCTTCCAACAAACACTTCATCTCTATCATCAAATTCTACAGCAGTTGGATATTCATTTTTAGCAGGATTATCAACTACTACAACTCCTGGAGCTTCTTCAAGTGTTTTTACTAAGTCTTCTAATTCAAATGGATTATTAAACTCAATGTTTATAGATTCACTATGACCATTTTTTACTGGAACTCTTACAGTAGTTGCAGTTATTTTTAAGTCGTAGTTATCAAGTATTTTCATAGTTTCGTTTACCATTTTCATTTCTTCCTTAGTATATCCATTTTCAGTAAATGAATCTATATGAGGAAGACAGTTATAAGAAATTTGATGTGGATAGAATCCAGTAGGATTACCAGTCATTCCTTTTTCTAAATCTTCAACCCCTTTAACACCAGAACCAGATACAGCTTGGTAAGTAGAGTAAACAACTCTCTTAATTTTGTATTTGTCATCAAGAGGTTTAAGAGGAACCATAGCTTGTATAGTAGAGCAGTTTGGATTAGCTATTATACCTTTATGTTTTTTTATAGCTTCTGGATTTACCTCAGGAACAACCAAAGGAACATCTGGATTCATTCTCCATTGACTAGAGTTATCTACTACCAAGATTCCATTTGATGCAGCTATTGGAGCATATTTTTCACTAATGCTTCCTCCAGCAGAGAATAACGCTATTTGTATTCCTCTATCAGTAAATGAAGTTTTTTTTAATTCTTCTACTATATATTCTTTACCACAAAACATTACTTTAGAACCAGCAGATTTAGAAGAAGAGAATAAAAATAGATTTTCTATTGGAAAATTTCTTTCTTCTAATACTTTTAAAAATGTTCTACCTACCATTCCAGTAGCACCAACTATTGCCACATTTACTTTTTTCATATTAAATTCACCCCAATTTTTAATTATTAAAACATTATTTGATTTTAGCTATACAAGTAAGATATGTTAATATTTTTATATGTCTAAAAACTTTAATATTATATTAACAACTTTAATTATATACAAAAAACGTACAAAGGTATACTTTGTACGTCTAGTTTATCACTCAAAGTAAACCCTGTAGCTCATCACCTATACAAATAAGTGACAGTATTACACATCTTATGTGTAATCCCAGAAAATATTATTGCAAGAAATATTTTCTTCGGCTATAAATCCTTTTTCCAATCATTAACGCTTGCCAGCTCCTATTGGATACTCTTATTTACAGCTACCTCTACCCTAGGTTAATAGGATATTAAAATTTGATTATTCTAATAATAATACATATTTTAGAAAAAATCAACTTATTTATAGAAATATTGCTAAAATTTAAATCCAAAATTTGTCAATTCTTGTTTTAAGACATTAAGATTAGCTTCTTCCATTTCAGCTAAAGGAAGTCTTAAATCTCCAACATTAAAACCTAAAATATTCATAGCAGTTTTAACTGGAACTGGATTTACTTCTATAAATAAGGCGTCAATTAAAGTATCCATATCAAGTTGTAATTTTTTAGAGCCTTCAATGTCACCTTCAAAGAATTTAGTTACTAAATCATGGGTTTCTTTAGGGCATATATTAGCAAGTACAGAGATAACACCACTTCCACCTAATGATAATAGAGGTAGTATAGTATCATCATTACCGGAGTATATAGCGAAGTCTTTAGGCACTAATTTAGCTATTTCTGCAACCTGAGCTAAATCTCCACTAGCTTCCTTCACAGCAACTATATTATCTATTTTAGCAAGCTCAGCCACAACAGATGGCTTTATATTTACCTTAGTTCTTCCTGGTACATTATATAAAATAATTGGTAATTTAACGCTTTTTGCTATTGTTTCAAAGTGAAGTTTAAGACCTTTTTCATTAGTCTTATTATAGTAAGGAGTTATGATTAAAAGACCATCCACTCCCAATTTTTCAGCTTCTTGGCTCATATGAACAGACAACATAGTATTGTTTGAACCAGTACCTGCTATAACTGGTATTCTCTTGTTGACTTTTTCAACTGTATATTTTATTACAGCAAAAATCTCAGATTCACTCATAGTAGTAGCTTCACCTGTTGTTCCACAAACAACTAGTGCATCTGTGTCATTTTCAATATGGTATTCGATTAATTCACCTAATTTTTCAAAGTTGACATTGTTATCCTCCATAAATGGGGTAACTAAAGCAACAGCAGAACCTTTAAATAACATATAATCAAATCTCCTTTTTTATTTAAATTTAATTTTTTAAGTACAATAATAATTATAGTACAAATTAATTAATTTTAATAGGTATAGTTAATATCTTAACTGTATAAAGTAAGATATTTATATTATATTAATATTAAAAAAATTTAAAATAAATGTTTTATTCTCAAAATATGCATATTAATTTAATAAAATATACCAAAATGGAAATAAAAAATAAATTTTATGCGAATTTAATAACTAATAATTAATATATTTAGGTTATAATAAATATGTGCGTAAAAATAAATAATAAGCATTAACATAGAAAATTTAGGAGGAATAATATGGATACTTTAAAGGAACTTTTTAAAATAGGAAGTGGACCTTCAAGTTCTCATACTATGGGGCCACAAAGAGCAGCGGAAAGATTTAAAAATGAAAATCCAGATGCAGAAAGTTTTAGAGCAATATTATATGGTAGTTTAGCTGCTACAGGAAAAGGTCACTTAACAGATTATATAATTGAAAAAACTATAGCTCCAAAGAAAGTTGAAATCGTTTGGGAGGAAGATATAATAAAAGATTTTCATCCAAATGGAATGAAGTTTGAAGCTTTAGATAAAGATGGAAATGTGACAGCTGAATGGACTGTATATTCTGTTGGTGGAGGAACTATAGCAGAAGAAGGTCAAAGAAACAGTAAAAGCAATAGTATATATCACTTAGACACTATGGATGAAATAGTGAAATGGTGTAAAGAAAATAATAAAACTTTAGTTGATTTTGTGTTAGAATGTGAACCATCTGATATAAAAGACTATATAAAAACTATAAAAGATGCTATGAGAAAATCTATTGATGATGGACTAAGCACAGATGAAGTAATACCAGGTAAATTATTATTAAAAAGAAGAGCAAATAATTTTTATAAAGCGTATCAAGAAGATAAAAGTTTTTCAACACTTGTATATGCATATGCACTAGCAGCTTCAGAGCAAAATGCTTCTGGTAATATAATAGTTACAGCACCGACTTGTGGTTCTGCTGGGGTAATACCAGGAATATTCTTTGCAATGCAAGATTTTTATAAATACGATGATGAAAAAATAATTGAAGCATTACTTGTAGCTGGAATAATTGGAAATATAATAAAAACTAATGCATCAATATCTGGTGCAGAAGTAGGATGTCAAGGTGAGGTTGGAGCAGCTTGTTCGATGGCAGCAGCGGCAGTAGCGTATTTAAAGGGTGGTACTATAGACCATATTGAATATGCAGCAGAGATAGCACTTGAACATCATCTAGGAATGACTTGTGACCCTGTATATGGATATGTCCAAATTCCATGTATAGAAAGAAATGCAATGGCAGCTCAAAGAGCTTATGATGCAGCTAAGTATGCATTATTAACTGATGGCTCACATTCTGTCTCCTTGGACCAAGTCGTTGAAACAATGAAAGAAACTGGTATCGATATGATGGATAAATACAAAGAAACTGCAAAAGGTGGACTTGCTAAACACTTCTTCTCTTGCTAAAATTAAAAATTTTTCAATAATAATTCCCCTGTTTTGATTTATGAAACAGGGGAATTATTATTAATGGTGAATTATTTAATAATGCAAAATATTTTTATATTCAATTTAGTTTTTTATTTTTAAATATGAAAGTATATTATATAATATTTTAATTATAAGAGATATAGAAATATTTTTATAATAAATTATAATTTGGAGGAGATTACATGAGAGAGGCATCGTATTTACAAGAACAACTTTACAAGCATAGGAATGCATTAAATCCTATTGCAGAAATTGGAAGAAAAGAGTATAAGACTTCAAAATATATAAGGGATTATCTTGATAAAATAGGAGTTGAATATGAAGTTTATTTAGAAACAGGAATAGTAGGTGTGATAGAAGGTAAAAGACCAAGAAAAGATATAGCTTTTAGAGCTGATATAGATGGTCTTCGTAGTGAAGAAGGTGTAAAACACTTATGTGGCCATGATGGACATGCTACTATATTGCTTGGATTAATTGAGTATTTAAATGATAATAAAGAAGATTTAAATGATAATGTTGTATTTATATTCCAACCAGCAGAAGAAGGGCCAGGTGGAGCAAAAGCATTGATAGATGCAGGTGTGCTTAGAAAATACAATGTGGATGAGATATATGGGCTTCATATATACCCAGAATTACCAGAAGGTTATGTAGGTACAAGAGAAGGATACTTCATGGCTCAAATAGGAGATATTGATATAGAAATAGTATCTAAAAGTGGACATGGAGCTATGCCACAAAATGGAATTGATGGTATAGTGATAGCTTCAAACTTTATAAGTTCACTTCAAACTATAGTATCAAGAAATATAAGTCCAATAGACAATGCAGTGTTGACTATAGGTAGAATTGAAGGAGGGGCTAGAAGAAATATAATAGCTGAAAATATAAAGATGGAAGGCACTATTAGATGTTTTAATCCAGAAGTGTATGAGAGAATGAAACTTAGAGTTAAAGAACTTGCTAGAGGCTTTGAATTGTCTTATAACTGTAAGGTAAATATAAATATTATGGATGATTATATAGCTGTTAAAAATGATAAGGACTTGTATAAAGAGTTTGTAGAAGCTGTTGGAAAGGATACGGCTATAGAATTAGACCCACTTATGATATCAGAAGATTTCTCTTATTATCAAAAAGAAGTTCCAGGACTGTTCTTTATGTTGGGCTCAAGAAATGAAAAAAAAGGATTTGTAAATGGACTTCATAATATAAACTTTAACTTTGATGAAAAAATATGTGTGAATGCACTAAATGTCTATGCAAAACTATTAAAATATAAAAAAGCAATAGATTAAAATATATTCAGTTTTGTAATGAATAAGTTGTAGATAGCTTAGAGAAAAAGGTCAATTTTTTGGTAAGACTGTAAATAACATATATTAAAATTATAAATAACACATACTTAGAAAGAATAATTTTAAAAAGTCATAAATTTAAAATACTTACATTTAAAAACATATGAATTGATAAATACCCCTTACTTATTTGTATAAATTTCTTTTAATTGACAAAAATACAAATAAGAAGGGGTGATTTTTTTGAAAGAAAATATGAAAAGAGAAAAGAAGATAACTAATGGCAAGAATACTAAAATATTGACAAATGATGATATAATGAAATATGAGATAGCCTCTGAACTAGGTCTTATGGACAAAGTTGGAGAACGTGGGTGGGCAGGACTTACAGCTAAAGAAGCTGGAAGAATTGGAGGTATGCTTACATCACGCAAAAAGAGGCTGAGAAAGATTGTGGAGGGGCAGAATAAAAAGGATGAGTCAATATAGTGATTTTGCGTTTGTATATGATGAACTTATGAATGAAGTTGATTATGATGGATGGGTTAAATATATAGAAGATATAATAGCTAATGAAGGTGTAAAAGTAAAAAATATATTGGAATTAGCATGTGGTACAGGTAATCTCACAATTCCATTAACTAAAAAGAGCTATGATATAGCTGGAATTGATATATCTGATGAAATGCTTAGTGTAGCAAGAGAAAAGGCAGAAAAAGAAGGCGTAGAGTTAGTTTTACTTCAACAAGATATATCAGAGCTGGACTTTGATATATCCGATTTGGATTGTGTACTTTGTGCTTGTGATGGATTTAATTATATAACTTATGATGATGATTTAGAAAATGTATTTTCAAAAACATATGAATTATTAAAGCAAGATGGAATCTTTATATTTGATATAAGTTCATTTTATAAATTAGCCAATATATTAGGAGATAATATGTATGGAGAAAACAGAGAAGATATAGCTTATATGTGGCAAAATTACTTTGATGATGAAGAAAATTTGATTGAAATGGAACTGACATTTTTTATTAAAGATGAATATGGAAAGTTTGAAAGATTTGAAGAAGTACATCAACAAAGGGCATATACTGAGGATGAAATAGTTGATATGCTTAAAAAATCTGGATTTAGGGATATAAAATATTATGGAGATTTTACATTTGAAAAACCTAATGAAGAAAGTCAAAGGATATTCTTTGTATGTAAAAAATAAAGCTTTTCTTGTTGTGTACAAAAAGAAGTGTTATTAATATAAAATGTTATTGATGAAGATATAAAATATTATTGGTAAAAATAAAAAAGGTAAAGTTTTCTGTATTAAAAATTAAAGTAATTTAAAGTAGTAATATAGAAAAAAATAATAATATAGAAAAATAGTATGATTAACAAAATGTGGAGGAATACAGATGAAAGATTATGTACTAAGAGCGACATCAGGAAATGGTCAAGTTAGAGCATTTGTTGCAACTACTAGAAATACAGTAGAAGAAGCTAGAAGATTACATGAAACTACAAAAGTAGCAACAGCAGCACTTGGTAGAACATTAACAGCAACATCTATAATGGGATTGATGATGAAAAATGACAGTGATAAATTGACTGTAATAATAAAAGGTGGTGGACCAATTGGAACTATCATCGCAACAGCAAATTCTAAGGGGATAGTAAAAGGCTATGTAGGAAATCCTCATGTAGAAGTTGAAGATTATCCAAATGGAAAGTTGAATGTTGCAGCAGCAGTGGGAACAGAAGGTGTTGTAAAAGTTATTAAAGACTTAGGTCTTAGAGAGCCATATAATGGAACTTATCCATTAGTAAGTGGAGAAATTGCAGAAGACTTTACTTATTACTTTGCAGTGTCAGAACAAACTCCATCAGTGGTAGCTTTAGGTGTTCTTACAAAAGAGGATGAAGTTGAGTTTGCTGGAGGCTTTATAGTTCAATTAATGCCAGATGCAGAAGAAGAAACTATCGCAAAATTAGAAGAAAATGTAGCTAAATTACCTTCAATAACTAATATGTTAAAGGAAGGAAACTTACCAGAAGATATATTAAATAGAGTTTTAGATGGTTTAGAGCCTAAAGTACTTGATACTTGTGAAGTTGGATTTGAGTGTGAGTGCTCAAAGGAAAGAGTGAAAACTGCTTTAGTGGCAATAGGGAAAAAATCTTTGGCTCAAATAATAGAAGAAGATAAACAGGCAGAAGTTGGATGTCAGTTCTGTAACGAGAAATATATGTATAGTGAAGAAGAGTTGATTGAAATTTTAAAGGAAATGTAGAATAAAATGAATGTGGAATATTAAAATAGTAGCATTAATAGTGAAATATTAAAATATCAGTATTAATATAGAAATTTAAATATAATTCATTAAAAATAAGAATTATATGTTAAAGATGTTAAGAAAGAAATCTAAGATATGTTGAGAAAGATAAACTTAATAAATTTTAAGAATTAAAGGGCTTTCTAATTGCAGTATTTGTAATATTGCGATTGGAGAGCTTTTTTAGTTTATTGTGCCTTGTGTCAAAGATTGTATAAAGCTACAAATTATTGTAAAATAATTTGTGTATTTTAACCTATTTACAACAAAAATTTACAAGATATTTGAATTGATAAAAAGGAGAAAATTTTAAGAATGGAAAACAAAAAAAAGCACATAGTCATAAGTATATTAATACTGTTTATGATATTTATAATGGCTATTAACCTTAATGGTAAACTTGAGACACCTATTCCACAGAGCAATAGCAGAAAATTTAAATCTAATGCTGTATTTTACCCACAGCATCAAGATGATGAAGTCTTATGGGGAGGAAGTGCTATTGTTAATGCAATAAAACAATGTGGAACTGATAATGTATATGTTGTGTTGGTATCAGATGGCTCTGGAGTGAACGTTTTTAGAGCTAATACTAAATTTAGAAATTTAACTAGGAAGCAAAAGGAAGAGCTTAGGAACAATGAATTTAAGTCAGCACTAAAAGAGCTTGGAGTAAAACAACAAAATATAATTATACTTGCTGATATAGATAAAAAAGAGGGGACACATTATAAGTTAATGGAAAAGACAATATTAGATTTTGAACATAAATTTAAGGGTGATGTCACTCATATAGCTCATCATTATAAGTACGATGACCATATAATGCATAGAAAAAATGGTGCAGTTTTAAAGAAGCTTAAACGTGAACGTAAGATAAAAGATGACTTGTATTTTATAAAACCAAAATATGTAAAGTACATACCAAGAAATGAAAGAGCTATTTATAAAGCAACTAATTTTAATGATTATAGTAAGGTCAAAAGTGCGTGTTATGAATATAAGGTTGTAAATTCAAAACGAAAAATGTATGGTATAGGGTATATCTCAGCACATAGCTATTTTGAAAACCTTTTAAATGACCCTGAACTTACGTCTGTGTTAAGTGAAGATTAAAGTAATTTAGATAAAGGTATCTTAAAAATATTATTTACTAATGATAAAAAAGTATTTGAGGATAATAAGAATATATTATGATTAGACAAGGTTTAGTATCTCAGTTATGATTTTAAAAATCATTTTGAGGTACTTTTTTTATGCTCTTAATAAGTTTATATAGACTTTTTATATGAAATTTTAAACCCTACAGTATACAACCAAGGGATAGGTCACGTGCTATAATTTGCTATAAAAACAATTTAGGAGGTTAAAGTATGGGTAATGAATTTATAGTTTTAAAAGGATGTAAGGAAAATAATCTAGATAATATTTCATTAAAAATAGCAAAAAGAAAAATAACTATATTTACAGGTGTATCTGGTTCTGGAAAATCATCTATTGTTTTTGAGACAATTGCAAAAGAATCACAACGTCAATTAAATGAGAGATTTAGTACTTTTGTAAGAAGTTTTTTACCTAAGTATGGAGAAGTTAAAGCTGATTGTATAGAAAATTTATCAACACCGATTATTATAGACCAAAGTAGACTTGGAGGTAATTCAAGGTCAACCTTAGGTACTATCACAGATGTAAATTCCTTTTTAAGGGCTTTATATTCTAGATTTGGAAGCAAGCATATAGGTAATGCTAACATGTTTTCCTTTAATGATGTTAATGGTATGTGTCCAGATTGTCATGGGCTTGGGAAAAAACTAATACCTAACATGAAGCATATTCTTGATATGAATAAATCGCTAAATGAGGGTGCTATTTTGCTTTCAGGTTTCGGAGTGGGTTCTTGGCACTGGAATATATTTGCCGAATCAGGATACTTTAATATTGATAAGAAAATATGTGATTATTCAGAGAAAGAGCTGAAAAAATTTTTATATGGTGAGCCAGAAAAGATTACAGTAGAAGAAACTGGAAAAATAAATATGACATATGAAGGCTTAATGGTTAAGTTTAATCGTCTATATCTAAGTAAAGAAGGAGAAATTTCTGAGACTACTAAGAAAAAATTGAGTAAACTCCTTATAGAAGACAAGTGTCCTGTTTGCAATGGAAGAAGACTTCATGAAAGCGTATATAAATCTTTAATTAATGGCTACAATATTGCAGACTTGACAAGTATGCAACTTGATGAATTAGTTAAGGTTATTAAAGATATAAATGAGCCAGAAGCACAACCTCTACTTAAAGGAATACTAGAAAAACTAAATAACATCATAGATATAGGTCTAGGGTACTTAACTTTAGATAGGGAAACATCATCACTATCAGGTGGAGAATCTCAGCGTGTAAAGATGGTAAAATATTTAAATAGTAACCTTGTAGATTTGATGTATATTTTTGATGAGCCAAGTATAGGTCTTCATCCAAGAGATGTTTATAAATTAAATAATCTTCTAAGAAAATTACGTGATAAAGGAAATACAATTATAGTTGTTGAGCATGACCCAGATGTTATTAAAATTGCAGACCACATTGTAGATGTAGGTCCAAAAGCTGGTAGGTATGGGGGTAAAGTTGTATATGAAGGAAGTTATGAAAAGTTGCTTTCAAGTGGGACATTGACAGGAAATGCCTTAAATAAAGCTCTTTCTATTAAGGAAAATGTAAGAGAACATAGAGGATATTTAGAGATTAAAGATTGTAATAAAAACAATTTAAAAAATATATCTATAAAGATACCTAAAGGTGTATTAACTTTAGTGACAGGAGTAGCAGGAGCTGGTAAGAGTACATTAATTAAACATGAATTTTTAAAGCAAAATACAGATGCTGTATTAATAGACCAAAGCCCTGTATCAGCTAATTCTAGGTCAAGCTTAGCAACATATAGTGGAATTATGAACGATATAAGAAACAGTTTTGCAAAAGTAAATGGTGTTAAAGCGTCTTTGTTTAGCTCAAACTCAGAAGGAGCTTGTGATAATTGTAAAGGCTCTGGAACAGTACAAACAAACCTTGCATTTATGGAAAGTATAAAAAGTACTTGCAATATTTGTGAAGGAAAAAAATTTAAAAAAGAAGTTTTAGAATATAGATTTCAAGGGCAAAATATAATAGAAATTCTTGAAATGTCAGTTTCAGATGCGATTGAATTTTTTAGTCTAAAACAGATTAAAAAGAAATTACAGTGCATTGAAAAAATGGGAATCGGATACCTTACTTTAGGGCAAACTCTGGATACATTATCTGGAGGAGAGTGTCAAAGATTAAAGCTTGCTAATGAATTAAATAAGGAAAGTTCAGTGTATATATTAGATGAGCCGACAACAGGTCTTCATATGGCTGACATTGAAAATTTTATAAGTATAATTGAAGAGATTGTAGATAATGGAAATACAGTTATCATAATTGAACATAATATAGATATAATTAAAAGAGCAGATTGGATTATTGATATGGGTCCTGAGGGAGGGACAAAAGGTGGGAAAGTAATCTTTGAAGGAACTCCAAAACAATTGTCTAACAATAAAATATCGCTAACAGCAAAATATATAGTATAATAAATAAAATACAATAAATATAGATGATATATGAGTAAATATAATGGGTATATAATATGATAGTTAAGTTTAACAATAATAAATAATATGATAAATATTCAAATTTAATTAAATATAGTGTCAGAAATCCGTTTAAATAGCAAGTTTTTAACGGTTCTGACATTTTTTATTATTTTCATGAAGATTGACAAGGTAGGATTTTCTATTAGTTACTTTTTAGTGTCTACTTGAAAGTTTTATATTATGACCTTAACATGTAATTTATGGAATAATTTACTTAGTGTAGTAAGATGCAATCTATAACTAAACTATAATTTTATAATTTGAATCTTATTAAGTAAAACTCATAAAAGGAGTGTAAGTAATGCTAAACGATATGCTAACGCTATTATCTGAAAGAAGTGATTTTTTTATAAAACTATCCATCGAACATTTGACAATTTCTATTATTTCTATAATAATTGCAATTGTTTTAGGTGGTATAATTGGTATCATTGTAAGTGAATTTCACAAGTCTTCTAAGCCCATCTTGGGGACTATCAATTTTCTATACACTATACCATCTATTTCTATGTTAGGTTTTTTGATACCATTATCTGGAATTGGAAATACTACAGCTGTTATTGCTCTTACTATATATGCATTATTACCTATGGTTAGAAATACATATACTGGAATTACTAACGTAGATAAAAATATACTTGAAGCAGCGAAAGGTATGGGAAGTACAGACTTTCAGATACTATATAAAATAAAACTTCCACTAGCCTTACCTGTTATTATGTCTGGGATTAGAAACATGGTTATTATGACAATTGCATTGACTGGTATCGCTTCATTTATAGGTGCTGGTGGTCTGGGGGTAGCTATATATAGAGGAATCACAACAAACAACACAGTAATGACAGTCACTGGAAGCATTCTTATTGCTCTATTGGCTTTGTTATTTGATTTTATTCTAGGATTAGTAGAAAGATTTTTACAAAGAAAAAGAAAAAAGAAAAATAGGAAAAAAGTATTTGCCATTCTAGGAAGTCTTATCCTCATAACAACTATCTTTACATCTTATTTTTTTAACTCTGCAAAGACTCAAACTATTCATATTGCTACAAAACCAATGACTGAACAATATATTCTTGGTGAAATGTTGGATATTTTAATTGAAAAAAATACAGATTTAAAAGTAGAAATTACACAAGGTGTAGGCGGAGGAACATCCAATATTCAGCCAGCTATGGAGAATGGAGAATTTGATATTTATCCAGAGTATACAGGGACAGGATGGAATATGGTACTGAAGAAAAATGAATTATACACTGAAAATATGTTTGAGAAATTACAATCTGAATATAAAACTAAACTTAAAATGCAGTGGACTGGGATGTATGGTTTTTCTAATAGTTATGCGTTGGCAGTCAGAAAAGAAATTGCAGATAAATATAAATTAAAGAATATCTCAGATTTGAGAGATATATCTTCTAAATTGACATTTGGTGCAGAGTATGATTTTTATGAAAGAGAAGATGGCTATACTCCACTATGCAATACCTATGACTTACACTTTAAAAACACAGTTGATTTAGATATTGGACTTAAATATCAGGCAATCAATGAGGGAAAAATTGATGTAATGCCTATATTTACAACTGATGGTCAGTATAGTGTTTCAGATGTTGTAGTTTTAAATGATGATAAAAGCTTTTATCCATCTTATCAATGTGGAAATGTTATTCGTTCAGAGGTGTTAGAGGAACATCCAGAGCTTTCAAAAGTATTCCAGATGGTTAAAAATATTTTAACTGATAAAGAGATGGCTAAATTGAATTACGATGTAGAAAATAATAATTTAGAGCCTAGAGAAGTTGCACATGAGTTTTTGAACAAAAAGGGACTTTTATAATTGGAGGAAATATAATGACACCTATTATACAATTTAAAAATATTGAAAAACAATATAATGATAAAACAATCATAAATAATCTAAATTTAGATATAGAAAAAGGAGAATTTTTAACTGTTATTGGGTCATCTGGAAGTGGAAAAACAACACTTCTAAAAATGATTAATGGTCTTATTTTGCCAGATGGAGGAGATATTTTAATTAATAAAACAGACATTAAAAATGAGGACTTAATTAAATTAAGAAGAAAAATAGGCTATTGTGTGCAGGGAAGTGTTCTTTTTCCTCATATGACTGTTGAAGAAAATATTTCATATGTGCCAAATCTCCTTAATCGAAAAAATAAGTTAGAGATAAAAAATGCTGTAGACAAATGGATGCAAATCGTGGGATTACCAAATGATATGAAAACAAGATACCCATCTGAATTATCAGGTGGTCAGCAACAGCGTGTAGGGATTGCACGTGCTTTAGCTTCTTCGCCAGAAATCTTATTGATGGATGAACCTTTTGGAGCTGTTGATGAAATTACACGAAAACAGTTACAAAAAGAGATAAAAGAAATTCATAAAAAAACAGGAATTACGATTATCTTTATTACACATGATATTTATGAGGCCTTGATTTTGGGTACAAAAACTTTAGTATTGAATCATGGAGTCATTCAACAATATGATACTCCTGAAAATATTTTAAATGCTCCTGCGAATCAATTTGTAGACCAATTACTGAATGTAAAAAAATCTATAACAAGTTATGATGACTTAAAAGAATAAAGTTAATCCAAAAATTAAATTATGATAATACTGAAAAGCTATTGACCTTGAGTTAACTTTAAGTCGTATACTAAAAATGTAAGAATAGTTAAGCAAGGCATAGGAGGTATTAAATATGGATAGAGAAAGAGATTTAGGTACAGGAGCAGTTTTCCCTATTGGGGAAGAGAACAAAGCATTTGCACAGTATTTTACAGGAGAATGTTATTTAAATATGCTTACTACTAAGGGTGTGGGAATTGGTAATGTGACTTTTGCTCCTTCTACAATCAATTCATGGCACATACATCATAAGGGTGGACAGATTTTACTTGTAACTGGAGGTAGAGGATATTATCAAGAGTTTGGAAAATCAGCTCAGGAATTGCATGCAGGTGATGTAGTTAATATACCACCAGATGTAAAACACTGGCATGGAGCTGCACCAGATAGTTGGTTTCAGCATCTAGCTGTAGAAGTACCAGCAGAGGGAGCCTTCAATGAATGGTTGGAGCCTGTATCTGATGAAGACTATGGTAAACTAAAATAGAATATTTATAAACTTATAAAAAATGAAGAGTGTATATTAGTTAAAATTACTAAATATACACTCTTTTTATTTTGAATTAATGAAAATTTAAGATAATAATAGTTTTTTAGAAAATAAAATTAGTATAATAAAATAGGAAACTCAATGATTTAATGTGTATAAAAAATATGGAGGAAATAAAATGGAAACTATAATGGTTGTAGAAGATGATATTATGCTTAATAATGGTATATGTTTTAACTTACAAAGTGATGGATTTCGAGTTGTACCAACATATAGTCTAAAAGAAGCTAAAGAGAAATTTGAGAAAGAAAAAATAGATTTAATGATATTAGATGTAAATCTTCCTGATGGAAATGGATTTGACTTGTGCAAAGAAATAAGAGCTAGTTCAAAAGTAGGTATTCTGTTTTTGACAGCATGTGATATGGAATCTGATATTGTAAATGGATTTAAGATAGGAGCAGATGATTACATAACAAAGCCATTTAGTATAAACATATTGATACAAAGAATAAAAGCACTGCTTAGAAGATGTAATGTTGAAATACAAGAAGAGGTCTTATTTGAGGGAGAATTTGAATTTAATTTTGATAATATGACTGTAACTAGAAATAGCGAAAATATAATCCTTTCACCTATAGAATATAGAATTCTAAAGAAATTGGTGCAACATAAAAATGAAATAGTTACAAGACAAGCATTGATAGATGCAATATGGGACAATGATAGTGAGTATATGGAAGAACATGCATTGACTGTAAATATAAATAGATTGAGAAAGAGAATAGACCAGAAAACATCAAAGCATAAGTACATAAGAACTATTTATGGAATAGGTTATATGTGGGTTGGTGAACAAGATGAAAAATAATAAAAGTTTAAATAAGAACTATTACAAGAACATTTCTATTATATATTTCATAGTGTCATGTTTATCCTTAATAATAATAAGAATGCAAACTAACAAAATTTTATATGTGCATCCTGACTTAGCTGAATTTATTGTAAATATTAATTGTATAATTTTAATTTTTATATTTACTATGTTTTTTATATCGTTATTTTTTGTATATAAAATAAGAAAAGACATAGTTGAATTTAGTAGTAATATCATATATAACATAGATGAATTTATATCGGGTAATAAAAATATGCACTTTGATTTAAATAAAGATACTTTAACTGCAAAAGTTCAAAATAAAATTAAATATATGATAGAGGTTATGGAAGTTAAAAACAGCAAGTATTCAGAGGAAAAAGAAAATATAAAAACTTTAATATCAGATATATCGCATCAAATAAAAATACCAATAGCTAATATATCTATGTATAATGAGACTCTAATACAAAAAGAGTTAGATAGAAAGAATCAAGTATTGTTTTTAGAAAACATGCAAAGTCAGGTAAATAAATTGGACTGGTTGGGAAAAGCACTTATAAAAATTTCTAGGTTAGAAACTGGTATTATATCTTTGAATACGACTAAAAGCAGAATAAGTGATACTATTGCAAGTGCATTAAGTGGAGTGTTTTTAAAATTAGAAGAAAAAAATATATTACTAGAAATTGATTTAGATGATAAAATTGAAGTTTGTCACGATAAAAAGTGGACTAGTGAAGCTTTATTTAATATTATAGAAAATGCAGTAAAGTATACCAATGAGGAAGGAAAGATAAGTATAAAGACTGATAAAATGGATATATTCACTAAAATTATCATAAGTGACAATGGAATGGGTATAGATGAGAGTGAAATAAACAATATATTTAAAAGGTTCTATAGAAGTAGAGAAGTTGGGAATATAGAAGGTATTGGAGTTGGATTGTACTTAGCAAGAGAAATTATAAATAAACAGAATGGATATATAAAAGTAGATTCTCAAAAAAATATTGGAACTACATTTAATATTTATATGAAAAATTAGACTTAGCATTTATTTAAAATTGATGTTTATAATATATAACTTGAAAATAAAATCAAAAATTCTTAGAAGTAGTGTATATAGTGTTTATTAGATAACATTATATGCACTATTTTTAGTTTCACTTCAATAAATATCACAAAATATCTCGAAATTGTTATAATTCATATCTAAAATATAACAGCACTGTGAGGATTGGATAGGGGCTTACATGATAATATCTAAGTAAGGAATCAATAAGCGTGAAAGTTTAATATACAATTAAAAAATATATAAAATAAAGTAAGAGGGAGATTTGATTATGAAAATACTGGAGACTAATAATTTAAAAAAATATTATGGAAAAGGTGAAAATATAGTAAAAGCTTTAGATGGAATAAATATAAGTATAAATAGAGGGGAGTTTGTAGCTATAGTTGGGACTTCAGGTAGTGGAAAAAGTACCTTGTTACATATGATAGGGGGACTTGATAGAGCAAGTGATGGAAAAGTAATTGTTGATAATAATGATATATTTGCTATGGATGATGAAGAACTTACAATATTTAGAAGACGTAATGTAGGCTTTATATTTCAAAATTATAATTTAGTTCCAATACTAAATGTTTATGAAAATATAGTATTACCTATAGAACTTGATGGATGTAAAATAGACACTAAATATATAGATGAGATAATAGAAGTTTTAGGATTAAGTCAAAAAGTGGATGACCTACCAAATAATCTATCAGGAGGACAGCAACAGAGAGTAGCTATTGCAAGAGCTTTAGCAACAAAACCATCAATAATACTAGCTGATGAACCAACAGGTAATTTAGATAGCAAAACAGAACAAGATGTGCTAGGACTTTTAAAAGTTACTAGTAATAAGTTTAGCCAAACTATAATTATGATAACTCATAATGAACAAATTGCTCAAATGGCTGATAGAATTATAAGGATTGAGGATGGAAAAGTTGTAAATAGAGGTGAGAACAATGTTACAGAATAACAATAAGGAAATTATAAAAAAGTTAAGTAATAGAAGTTTCAAAACAAATAAAATGAGAAATATAGTTTCAGTGCTTGCAATAGTATTGACAACAGTTTTGTTTACATCATTGTTTACAGTGGGATATAGTATGTTGGACGCTTTTAATAGTTACAAAGCTATGGAATATGGGACAAAGAACCATGTTCAATTTCAAGCTTTAAGTAATAGGCAAATTGAAATTATAAAAAAAGATAGTTCAGTAGACAAAAACAGTATTGGAATAGTAAAAAACATAGCAAGTTTAAAAAATCCAGAGTTTTCAACTCAGACAGTGAATTTAACCGTTTATGATAAAAAAAGTCTTGAAAATGCTGCAAATGTAGAGATGATTGAAGGGAGTTTACCAAAAAATAATGATGAAATAGTCATGCCTACAAAGATATTAGATATGTTAGATATACCTCATAAAATAGGTGCTGAAGTAAAATTAATAATTCCAAAAACTAAAGATGGGGTACTAACTAATGAAAAAGAAACGTTCAAATTTAAACTAGTTGGATATTTTGAATACAAAACAGCTACAGCAATACCTCTTCATGATGTATTTACGAGTGAAGCTTTCTATGATAATTACAAAAAAACAAATGAAGTAGCTCCTACAAGTGTATCCTTTAATTTTTTTAATGATAAAGATTTGCAGTCTAAATTTGATAAACTAACTGAGAAAATCCAACCTTATTCAGGAAAATCAACTATAAATCCTATATATTTAAGTAAACAAGCAACTACTTTCAAAGAAGTTGTTAAAAATGTATTACCAATAATATTAATTGTAATGCTTATACTTTTAAGTGGATATTTATTAATTTATAATATTTTTTATATTTCAGTTGTTAAAGATATAAAATATTATGGATTATTAAAAACAATAGGAACATCTCCATATCAATTAAAAAAATTGATTATTAAACAAGCTAATAGATTATGTATAATAGCTATACCAATAGGTTTATTATTGGGATTTTTAATAGGAATAGTGTTTGTTCCTCTAGTTGGTAAGTTTATGGATGGATTAAATAAAACTGCATTTGAATATTTTAATCCGTTAATATTTGTATTTGCCGTTGTATTTTCATATGTAACTGTTAGATTGTCATGCAAAAAACCTGCTAAGATTGTAAGTTCTGTATCTCCTATAGATGCTGTAAGATATAGTGATAAAAGTAATAAGATTAAACGTAAGTCTAAAAGAGGGAAAAGTGGTTCTAAAATTCATAAGATGGCATTTGCAAATGTGTTTAGAAATAGACGCAAAGCTATTTTAGTTTTAGTTTCTATGTCACTAAGTTGTATAATATTTTTGACTGTATCTGCAATTATAAGTAGCTCTAATCCAGAAAGAGCTGCTGAAGGTATGATGTTAGGGGATATAGAAATACGTCATGGACTTGCAGACACTGCTAAATCTGAAGATAACGAAGTTGCTCCAATTGACGAAAATCTTATAAAAGATATTAAGAATCTTGATGGAGTGAGTAATGTAAGTAAGGTGTACAAGGATTTAAGTTATATAGTTTATGAAGGAGATTTAAAAGATGAGATATTGACTCAAAAAGTAGATGAAGAATATAAAAAGCAATTTCTTCAGGGCAGAGACCCAAAAGAAATTGCAGAAAATAATGGTTTTTTAGCCTCAGATACAGTTGGATTATCTTCAGGTAGATTATTAAGTAAACTATCAAAAAACAATATTATATATTCTCAAAAGAATTCTAAAATACTGTCAGGTTCTATAGATGAGAAAAAATTTGATGAAGGTGGATATGTAGTAATTACTGGACATGAAGGAAGTAAAATAAAAGCAGGAGATAAAATTAAGTTTAGATATTTAAAAGGAGATACTATAGGGAAAGGATATATAGATAAAGAGTTTAAAGTCATGGCAGTTTTTGATGGTGCACAAAATTTTAATATGGGGATGTACATTAATGAAAATGACTTTAAAAATATGGTTATAAAGCCATATATAGAAAATCTGGTAATTGATATAAATGGTGATGTGAAGTCTGTTGAAAATAAAATAAATAATTTGAATAAGAAATACAATAATCCATATACAAAAGTTTATTCAAAAAATATCTATATAGAAGAGGCAAGAGAGAGTCAAAAGGTTATAAAGATTGTAGGTATGAGTGCGGTATTTATAATAGGATTGATTGGAGTGCTAAACTTTATAAATACTATGATAACAAATATAATGTCTCGTAAACAAGAGTTTGCAATGATTGAGGCAGTAGGAATGACAAGAAAACAGCTTCAAAGAATGATAATGCTTGAAGGTTTTTATTATGGGGTGATAATAACTATTGTAAATCTTACTTTTGGAAGTATCGCAACATTTTTAGGGTTTAATATTATGAAATTAAGATATTCTGTGTATGCTTATCCATTAGGGGCGCTTATAATAAGTATATTAATAGTATTTTTGATAACGTCTATAGTGCCTTTAATAGTTTATCATAATGTTTCTAAGGATAGTATTGTTGAAAGAATTAGGAAAGCTGAATAATAATTAAATATAATAGAAACTGAATAATGGTTAAATATAATTCAAGCTAAATAATAATTAAATGTAGCATAAAAAGATATTTTTTTATATGCACAATAGAAAGAGGATGTCTCAAAATGAGCTTTTTGGTTCATGAGGCACTCTTTTTTTGTATGAAATCAAATATATTTTCATTATTTAAACAATGAAAAAGAGACTTATCCCTATTTTGAGACAGCCCCTTTTTAGAAGTTGTTTTTAATATAGTATTTTAAGCTTTACATGATTTGTATAGATTTGTATGCATAATTTTAAAGACAAATAAAATACTTATATCTTATGTAAAATTTATTTTAATATTAATTTTTTATTTTCTTAATATATCACTTTTAGTCAGTCCATTTGATTTACCTTGAGGAGTCCAATGATAATTAGACATAGATTTAAATAGAAATCTAGGAAAGTTAGGTGATATAAAAATATTATCTTTACTAGAAGTGTTACTATCTATGTTGTTACTAAGTATATTCTTTGATAGTTCTCCTAATGAAGTTCCTAAGCTTTTTTTGGGACCTTTACCTAAAGGAGTAGATTGTAATGAACCTAGCATTTCTCCTCCACCAATTCCTATCCCTTGAACCCATGTAAAGTTAACCCTTTTACACCAATTTTCTATCATTTGAATTGCTAAATGAGTTTGTTTCCCTTCATAGAATCCACAGTTAACTATTGCATATACTGGAATAGATTTTTTATTTAGTTTCTTCGCACATTCTTCACATTCCTCTAAAAAACGAATTAAATGAGAAGGAATGCCATCTACATAAAGAGGAAATGCAATTATTAACCTATCACAAGTAAGTATGGCTTCAATAGCTTTAGGATATTTAGATACATTGTCTATTTTAAATGTGAGAATGTCATTATCCTTTTGTATAAGTTTTTCTACTTCAGATAAAAAGTATTGTGAATTATTTTCTTTTACTTTTGGGCTTCCATTTATCATTACTATATTCATAAAGATTCACCTCTTACATCTTGTGGATTTTTAAAAAATGAAACAGAATGTTCCTTCATATTGAGATTTACAGCATTTGCACGTACTAGATTAGTAGCAGTGTCTTTTTCAGTATCTGTAATACAATCCCCATAGAATAAAGCCTTTAAATTTATCTGTTTTTCATATCTATTTTTATGATGCATTTCATTATTCTTTATTACAAAGTATGGAAGGAGATAGCTTATACTTCTATCAAGTATATTCTTAATAAATGGGCTAAAGCCACCATAACAACATCTACTAATTATAATAAATTCATCAGAATCAGCTATCAATTTACCCATATTTCTGTAATAGTCTTTTATGACACATGTAGTAGGTGTTTTAATCCAACAACCAAAACAACCAATACACTTGTGGATTTCTTCAGTGTTTGAAAGTATTTTTATATTGTCATCAAGTTTAGGTAATAAATTATCTAAATCTTTTTCAGTTAAATCATGTATTAAAAGTCTCATAAGTTTTACCCCTTTATATTATGTAGGTTGACTTTTGTAATTCTATCCTACAATTTTTTTAATAAATCATTACACCAATTAATTACAAAACTATAATAGTCAACGCCATAAATCATTGTGAAATACATACATGTGTATTGGTCAATACAACAATTTTGTTCTACCTCAGTTTTTTGTGCATCTAATTTATTTAAAAGTAATTCAATTTCAGCTATCAACATTTTTAAGTTTGTTTCAATTATTTCTTTAGGTAAGTACTCATAAAAAAATATGTTAACAAGGTGGTTATGCTTTGTCTTAGAAAATTTAATTGGTTTTTCTAACCACTCGAGAAAGTATGATTTCCCTATATCAGTTATGGAATATAGTTTTTTTAATTTGCCCCCATCTATAACTTCGCGATAGTAGATATAATCTTTTTCTTCTAATCTTTTAAGCGCAGGATAAATACTACCAAAACTAGCATCAAAAAAGTATGAAGTACTTTGTGACATCTTTTGTTTTAAATCATATCCACTTAATTCTTTTTCCATCAGAAATCCTAAAATAATGTATTCTAACATAGTGCCTCCTAATATCGTTTATGTATATATTGTTTAGTTATATATCGTTTTGATATATTGATTATTACAAATAATGGGTAGACTGTCAATATGTTTTTCAATTAAGTTTTAAACAGAAATACAGATTATCGCTTAAACACTAGGTTTATTATCAATATCTTAAGTTTTAAGAGTTGAATTTACCACTTACATAAGAACTTTGATATGATAATATGATTAAAAGCATATAAATTATTTGAATAGTGCACAAAACCGCAGATTGTATATAATTCACTAATTAGTGAATTATATACAATCTGCGGTTTTTATTCGCTGAATTTATAGCCAACACCCCAAACAGCCAATATATTGTGGATTGTCTGAGTCAGCCTCTATTTTTTTCTTAGTTTTGTACAAATGACGACGTTAGATTATTAACCTTTTATGGTATTGTCATAGCTCCAGATGCTTTCGTATAGCTGTTTTTTTGCAAATTTAACTACTTCCATCCAGTTATAACCTTCTAGTCAATTTCAAATTTTCTAGTCAGTCAATGATAAAGATAAACTGAAATTTGGGAACTCCATGTTATGCCCATAATAGATTTACTTGCTAGATAACAAAAATAATTTTTTTGTAGTGCTGGCATTCACTTTTATCGTTGCTTTCACTGGAAAAAGAACATTTCCGCTATTGATATAGGTGCTAACATTCAAAAATCCCATACCTTCAAATGCCGCCTTTAATAATGGCATTGACACTTTGTTTTTACAACTAATGTTTATGCCACGAAAAAGAGCAATATATTTTTCTAACTTAAAGAACCTCCATCTATTATAAATAATCTTTGATTCAACTTTCAATTTGCATTTACATCCAACGCTTAAATACTACAATTTCAGCATCAGAATCATAAACGCTATACTCAGATACCATGAGATATTTTTCATCAGCAATAATTCCATAATATCTGTCACTGTCTTTTTTGCTAAGCTGATTTCCAAAGTAAATTTTATTATCGTCCCAAAACTTTACAAGCTGCCCTTTTGGCAAGGTATATTCAATGTTAATGAAAGAGCCTTTCAGTGCATTAAGTTCTGTGACTTCTTCCATATCTTGTATATTAAGTGCATTAAATGCTGCAATCAAATTCTTTTTGAATTTGTATAGAGCATCTTTACCTTCTTTCAAACATAATGCAACCAAGCACTCTGAACCAAAAGGATGACCTTTCGTTTCAGCACATCCATTACAAGTGTTACTCAATTCGCATTTCCTACAATCAACTCCGCAAATAGACTTAGTCATTTTTAATTTTCCTCCTTAAATTTTATTTTATCGAGTACGTCTTATCTACTTAGTTTGGATTTTACAGTGGATAGGCGTACATCTTTTTCACAGGTCTAATGTACTTAAAATACTGGTCTGGGTTATAATAAAAGTACATGATTCTTCCAGGGGTAATATCAGGACAGTAACCCTTACCAATGTAATCAAAAGTTGCCATAGCCATTTCAATCTTTTCTTCAACACTACAATTTTCCTGTTCATAATTAAATGGACCATGTTCAAAGATGATATACTCGGCTTCAGGAATATCAATCATAAGCATTTGTGGCGGAAGTTCCCCTTTATAATCAAAAGGAAGTCGTACGCCCCAACACTCTGTACGGAGAATACCCCAATCGCAGAGCCTGCCATCTGGACTGTTTATATAAGCCATAATCTGACCACTTCCACAGTTAGCTTCGCTTCCACCATCATCATCCAATTTACCCTTGATGCTGTCGAGCAAACCACAAATTGTTTCGTGGTCCTGTCCTGGAATAAGGTTTTGTTTTCTCCAAAAATCCCAATACCCGTTACTCTCATTGTTTTTAATGTACAAAAATTTATGTGCAGGTATGGTTGCAAAATAAATCTTGACACCATCTGTTGATTTAATCATTCCTATTTCTCCTAATCCTAAAAAGTAGCGGTCAAAAGGGGTTATTTTTGTACGAAGAACGACTGGCTTAGGATTTTTTCGATATTCACTTGGTGTTACACCATAAGTTCTTTTGAAAGCTCTGGTAAAAGCTTCATGTGATGAAAATCCATAATCAAAAGCAATGTCCAATAGACTCTTATCACTGTCCCTAACCTCTTTTAATGCAAAGGCTAATTTTCTATTCCGCAAGTAATCTCTAAACTGCATACCCGATATTTCTTTGAATTTTTTCGTTGTATAAAATTCAGAATATCCCAATTTGCGAGAAAGAAAGCGTAACGTTAAGACTTCGCCGTTGTAATTTTTAATACATTTGTCAATCTCGTCAATGATTATCTGAATTTGTTGTTGCCACTCATACATTTAACTATTCACCTCGTTTCAATTACCCTACATTCATTATAACGAAATAGAGAAGTTATGGCTTGATTTTACTTGTTGTCATTTAATTTTAATTCTGTGGATTTGCATCTTGTCTAATTTACTATATTATGTCACATTGACATGACAGCTTAAAAGGAATTAAGAATTAGGAACTATTGACAAAGTGTAAATTTAGCAGTAAAATAATTGCATGAGCAAATAGATTGTTGCGCTCGCAACAAAAATATAAATAACAATATTAAGGAGAGAACATGAGAGAGCTATTAAAATGGGTTTCCATTATAAATAGATATAACGCAAACTATATTGATAGGAAATTGGCTGATATTGGAATTAATAATAGCCAATATTTTTATGTATTACACATATGTAGTAATCCAGGTATTACACAGGATACTATATTTAAAAGAATTCTTGTAAATCCTAGTAATATAACAAGAGCTTTGGCAAACCTAGAAAAAGAAGGGTTTATCACTAGAGAACCAAGTGTTAAAGATAAAAGAACATGGCATCTGTATCCTACAGAAAAATCTTTGGCATGTTATGATGAAATAATAAAAATAACGAATGGATATGTAGAGGAATTGTTAAGTTCATTTAAAAAAGAAGAGCAAGAGTTGTTCATGTCAATGTTAAAAAAGACTGCTTTTATAGCTATTGATATGAATGAAGAAGCAAAATTGGAGGCGAAGGAAGATGGAAGAAAAATATAAAGAACCATTGGAGTATGAGAAAGTTTCAAAATTATTGACTAAGTATGCAATACCTAGCATTATAGCAATGTTAGTAAGTGCGTTATATAACATAGTTGACCAAATTTTTATCGGGCAAGGTGTTGGAGTGTTAGGTAATGCTGCTACAAATGTTAGCTTTCCACTAACAACAATATGTACTGCAATTGCTTTATTATTAGGTATTGGTGGAGCATCTAAGTGCTCATTAGAATTAGGTGCTAAAAATTCAGAAAAAGCTACAAAATCAGCGGGAAATTCTATTTGTCTAATGGCTATCTTTGGAATAAGTTTGTTTATAATAGTATCAATATTTTTAACACCACTATTGAAATTCTTTGGTTCCACATCAGAAATATTACCTTATGCACACACATACACAAAGATTACATCAATTGGATTGCCATTTCTTATAATGTCTACTGGAATGAGTAAGTTGATACTTGCTGATGGAAAACCAAAAGCTTCTATGTTTTGTATGTTGGTAGGAGCAGTTATTAACACAATTTTAAATCCACTATTCATATTTGTGCTTGATATGGGAATTGCTGGGTCTGCTTTAGCTACTGTTATTGGTCAACTTATATCTTTTGGCTTTAGTGTTTATTATGTAATGAATTTTCAACATATTAAACTACATAAGAAAAGTTTTAAATTAGAGAGTATAATTTATAAACATATATTTGCGCTAGGTTCAAGTTCATGTTTTAACCAATTAGCAATGACTGTAACACAAATAGTTATGAATAATACGTTGGCATATTACGGAGCTAGGTCAGTTTATGGAAGTGAAATTCCACTTGCTTGTGTTGGTATCATTATTAAAGTAAATATGATTTTTATATCTATAATTATTGGTATATCACAAGGTATGCAACCAATTATAGGATACAATTATGGAGCTGAAAAATATAATCGTGTAAAAGAAGCATATAAGTTAGCAGTAGGAAGTGCAACTGTTATATCTGTTATTGCATTCTTATGCTTCCAATTCTTCCCACGACAAATTACATCTATATTTGGTAATGGGAATGAAACTTACTTTATATTTGCAGAACATTATTTTAGAACCTTCTTGTTCTTAACATTTATAAATGGTGTTCAAATAGTATCATCAACTTTTTTTACATCAATTGGGAAATCAGTACTGGGACTTTTTACTTCTTTGACTCGTCAGATTCTGTTCTTAATTCCATTAATAGTGATTTTACCAATGTTTATGGGTATTGATGGAGTAATGTATGCGGGGCCAATAGCGGATGCCGCTGCTGCAATGGTATGTATATATTTTGCAGTTCATGAAATGAAATCATTGACTATAAAGCAAAATAAAGTAGTGAGTAATCATAAGGAGATTGTAGAGGTATAAGATAATCTTCAATAGTTCTAACAGCATAGTAATCAAATTATTTTTTATGGTAAGTAAATTGTTTTTATTGAATTTACTTACCATATTTTAATTATAAATAGTTATTTATCTCCATTCAGTTACATCATTTAACTTTAATCGAGGTCTTTTTGCTGGTTTTTCATCAGGATAACCTAACGATATTGCTGCAACCAATTGACTATCTGTATCTAACCACTCACATAATTCACGATATGCAAAGTACACATCACAAATCCAAAGACTACCTAAACCTAATTCTACAGCTGTAAGAGACATATTTTGAATTGCAGCTCCAATTGATTGTATGTTTGCCATCTCATAAAAACGTTCTTCAGCAGATAAGTTTTCTAAAGGTGACTTTCCCAACTTGTTTAAAATAAAAATTGTTATGGGAGCTTGTTTCATAATTTCAACAGTATAATTTGCTCCTGCAATATGTTGACGACTTTCTGGAAGAAGTCCATTGTTATCAATTTCATTTTGAATACCTTTGCTCATAGCTCTAAGCATAGATTCTTTTTCTTTTTCAGTGACAACAATAAATTTCCATGGTTGTCTATTTTTAGATGAAGGTGCATCTATTCCAGCTTCAATTATTTTTTTTATAGTTTCATGTGAAATACTTTGATTTTTATATTTTCTAATGCTACGTCTTTTCGATATAGAATTGCTTATCATTGTAGTAACCTCCATTTATTTTTGTTGATATTTCCAATTAAGGTTTTTATTTTAAAGATTATATTAGTTTTAAAAATATATTTAGATAAAATCTGTTTATATAAAATATATTTACGTTATGTTTACAAAAAACATATTCACATATAGAAGAATTGTTTTAATTATTTTATCATTAATTTAGAAAAAAGTCATTGTCTTTAGAAGTAGAGCATGAGAATTCTGGTAAAAATAATACTGAAAATTTAATGTAGTTTTATCAAGGTATTAGTACTTGTATATTTACAACCTAGTGCAGAAAGCCCGCTCTTTTAGGTGTGGATGGATAGCATAGATAGTGTATAAAAATATTGACATTAAGAGATTAACATACTATAATTATTTAAACATAAACATAAACATAAACATAAACATAAACACAAAAATAAATACTTATGAGGTGATGTAATGAGATTTGATATGGATAATCTGTTATATATACTAATTTATATGACATTATTAGTATCTATCCTTGGATGCATAATTTACTTTTGTAAAGACCTCTTATATCATAAAATTAAATATGTTTTAAGGAAAAACATATTTATAAATAGATTTACATATTCTGAAAAAAGATTGCCTAAGCATTATATTGTTTTTCAAAAATATGATATTTGGAGGTATTATAGTATATTTTAATTTGAAATGATTCTATTACAGTTCAAGAATTTAAGATAAAAGGAGAGAATAGAATGGATTTCATTTCAAATATACTACAAGAGGTATTAAATATATTATTTAGTTTTACAGGAGATTTTGGGATTGCAATAGTACTTATAACTTTAATAGTAAAGTTGATGCTAATGCCATTGTCATTAAAACAAAGATTTTCTATGAAAAAACAACAAGAATTGGCAGAAAAGATGGAACATATAAAAGAAAAATATAAGGATAATGCTAAAGAACTTGAAAAGCAACTACAGATGCACTCTGTGGAAAGTATGAAGAGTATGATTGGGTGTTCCACAATTTTACTACAAATGCCAGTAATATATGCACTGTATCATGTATGCTTAAATATGCCAAAGGGATTTACGACAGTTATAATTCCTTGGATTGCTAATTTAAATACAGCTGATAATTTATTTATACTACCTTGTATATACACATTAACTATGCTAGCTCCAAATTTAATAAATTATATACCATATTTTAAGGTGAGTTCTCAAAGAACATTTAACAAACAAACGATTATAATGACTACTATAACGAGTCTTATAATAACTGTTAGAACTCCAGTAGCCCTAGGTCTATATTTTATAACAAGTGCAATTTATGCATTAATTGAAGAGATTTGCTTTAGAATATATTTTAATCGAAAAAATAAACTAGTATTAAAATAATATAATAAGTATTTTAGAAATTCTTAGCCTGCCAACATGAATCAAAGTTGGCAGGCTATTTTTATAAATTGGTAGGTTATTTTTATAAACATATTATTTTCTAAAAAAATAGTTACAAAATAAATAAATTAATATAAACTAAAATAAAGTTAAAAAACTGAGGTGATAAAATAATAATGGCTAAAATATTAGTAGTAGAAGATGAAAAAAGAATGAAAGATATTATTGTAGAATATATGCAAAAAGGAGGATATACTTGCATAACTGCTGATGATGGAGTAGAAGCACTTACAATACTAAAGAATAATGATATAGATTTAATGATATTGGATATTATGATGCCATATTTAGATGGATTCTCAGTATGTAGAGTTTCACGTGAAATGACTAATATACCTATTATTATGTTGACAGCTAAAGGTGAAGAAGAAGATAAATTAAAAGGCTATGAGTATGGAGCTGATGATTATGTAACAAAGCCGTTTAGCCCAAAGTTGTTATTAGCAAAAGTGACAGCCTTACTTCGTAGATATACTGTTGACATTCCAAAAAGTTCATTAAGTGTAGGGAAGATATTTATTATATTGAAGTCAAGGCAAGTATATGTAGAAGATAAACTTATTGATTTAACATATAAGGAATTTGAATTATTACGTTTATTTGTGGAAAATCCCAATCAAGTTTTTTCCAGAGATAAACTATTGAATTGTATATGGGGATATGATTTTGAAGGAAATACACGAACTGTAGATACACACATAAAAACTCTGCGTAAAAAACTTGGTAATGAAGGTCATCATATAGTTACATTAATTCGTTCAGGATATAAGTTCGAGGTTAAATAATGGATAATCTAAGAATGTTTATAAATAAATTAAAGAATGTAAATATGTCAAGTTGGATTAAGAAAAATTTTGGATTATACTCGGTGAGAAAGAAAGTATTTTTTCTCTCTAAATTAGCAGGAGCGATTATTATATTGTTTTATCTTATTGTTGAAGAGCTTCCAATAAATAGTAAGATTGGATTTTGTATTTGGTTTATAATAATGATTATATTTATTTTAGGTATTGATTTTCTATTGGGAAGGTTTATTTCAGAACCGATTACCTCTATAAATAAATCTGCAAAGAGTATGTCACAACTAGATTTTTCTAATCCATGTACTGTTAATACGAATGATGAATTTGGAGAGCTTTCTAGGAGTCTAAATACAATGTCCACAAATTTACAACAGGCTTTAGTAGAACTAGAAGATGCAAATATCCAACTTGAAAAAGATGTAAATAAGGAAAGAATGTTATTAGAGCAAAGAAAGGAATTAGTGGACACAATTTCACATGAAATGAAAACACCACTTGGTATTATTCGTGCCTATACAGAGGCTCTTATGGATGAAGCTGATGAAGAAAAGAAGAAGCTTTATATGAATATCATTATAGAAGAAACTGGCAGAATGAACAATATGATTGTATCTTTATTGGATTTATCTGCTTTAGAAGCAGGAGTATCTAAACTTAATCCAGAGCGTTTTGATTTTATAGAATTTGTTGAAACTGTAGCAGGGCGTATATTAATTGATGTTCCAGATATTGATTTTTATTTTACTTATGAGTTGCCAGAAAATAAAGTTTTTGTTGTTGTAGATAAAATGAGAATGGAGCAAGTAGTAGAAAATTTAATTATCAATGCAAAGAAGCATGTCAAGTATAATGGCAATTTAGACTTATCTGTTACATGCTGTAATGGTTTACTTGTTTTTAAGATTTATAATGATGGGAAAACTATAGCGTTGGATGAGATTCCAAAGATTTGGTCTAAATTTTATAGTAGTACTGAATCTCAAAGAAAAGGGGGTTCTGGTTTAGGGCTTGCTATTGTTTCACAAATACTTACAATGCAAGGTTTAAAATATGGAGTTAAAAATTGTGATAAGGGGGTAGAGTTTTACTTTATGATTCCAATTGATGATAAGTGAGGAGTGGATTATAAATCATAAAAGATGAAAGATGAAAGATGAAAATGGTTTATAAAAATGACAACTAAAAAAGTTAATAAAAATGCTGATAAAAAGTACTTAATAAAAAGGGGCTGTCTCAAAATAAAGATAAGCCTCTTTTTTATTATTTCACTTCGATTTCACAAGATAGACACTTTGATTTCACTGGATAACAATAAAATAAGTTAAAGAAATAAATAAAACATAACAACTAGGTAAAACCACTAAGTAAAACAGGAGGGAGGGGTATTTGTGAAATGGTATACATGGTTAATCATTGTATTAATAGTTTTAGTTTCTATTCCATTTAAAGTTAAATTCATAAAATGGTGGGATAGACGACAAAAAGAAAAAAATGACAAGGAGGATTATGATGTATGATAAAAGTCAAAGAATTGACATTCTCTTATGGAAAAGATAAGCAGATATTACATGGGCTTAATTTTGCTGTAAAAGAAGGGGAGATATTTGGATTTCTTGGACCTAATGGTTCAGGAAAATCCACAACACAAAAAATTTTGAATGGAGTTTTAAAAGGGTATGGTGGTCAAGTATCGCTTTTTGGAAAAGAAGTTGAAGCATATACAGAATCTTTATATCAAAAAATTGGTGTCCTATTTGAGTTCCCCTATTTATATACAAATTTAAGTGCAATTGACAATCTTGAATATTTTTCATCATTTTATCCTAAGAGACAAAGAAGAGATATAGGTGAACTTTTAGATTTGTTAGAGTTTAAGAAAGAGTTTATAAACAAGCCTGTATCATCTTATTCAAAAGGAATGAAACAACGTATCAGTATGGCAAGGGCATTGATAAGTAATCCAAGATTGTTATTTTTAGACGAACCTACTAGTGGGCTTGACCCATCTGGAGCTGTATTGTTTCGTAAAATTATTGAAGAGGAACGAAAAAAAGGAACGACTATATTTTTAACTACTCATAATATGTTGGATGCTGATTTAATGTGTAATAGAGTTGCTTTCATTGCAGATGGTAAAATTATGGCAATAGATAGCCCTAAAAATTTAAAGGTGAAAAACAGTAATAATAAGGTTGAAGTTGAGTTTATATATCATGGGAAACGAGAGATTAAGAGTTTAAATATAGATGAATTAGAATCTGGTATAACTTTTGAATATGATGAAATAGTGAGTATGCATTCAAAAGAACCTACTTTAGAAGAAATTTTTATTAAATATACAGGAAGGATGTTATATTGATGTATTCTAAATTTTTTACCTTAATTAAAAAAGATTTTTGGATGATTATTTATGGCAAATTCTTTATATTGGCATTTTCATCTCTTATACTTTATTCATGCTATATTAATTTTGGTTATATAAAATTTATGGAGGAAGATTCATATCACAATAGTGTTTATATGTACAAAGCAAAAAGTGTAAGTGTGAATGAATCTTCACTAATTTATCCTGTTTCTTCTATTGATGATTTAAAATCAAAGTTATCTAAAGATACAAATGCAGTTGGGATTGATGCTAGTGAGAATAGACCAAAGGTAATTTTGCATGAAAGTCTTGAAAAAGTTGATAATTATAGGGCTGATTATGCATTGTACTTGTTACTATCAGAAAAAGATAATGATACAAAAATATTAGGAAAAGATGAAGTAATTCAAATAAATGATAAAGATACATCTGAGATGAAACTTCGAAAAGAAATGACTTGTGAGATTTTGTTCTTTGAAATTGTAGCAATTGGATTTTTAGGTATTGCTTCATTACTGTTTAAAGAAAAGCAAATGGGTGTAATGTATATCACAGGTATTTTGCCTGTAAAAAGAAGTCTTTTTATATTATCAAAAGTATCTATATTTTTGATATGTGACCTATGTTTTACAGTGCTTTTGTTAATAATTAATATTGGATTTTTTGAAGGAATAAAAATACTTCCTCAGATACTAGTTCAAACTGGAATTTTATCTATTATTATGTCTTTAATTGGATTTGGATGTTCAATGTTACTAAAGGATTTTAAACAATTTTCTCTTGCATATCTTTTAGTTGCTGTATTTATAACTACACCTGTGTTTTTATCTTCAAATACATCTTTTGAAATAAGTTGGATTAAATATCACCCTTTTTATCATGTTTACAATGAGTTAAAAAATGCTTTTTTTATAAGTTTCTCAAGTGAAATTAGTTATTTTATTGCATGTTCTTTGACAATAATAGTTCTTTTTTTACTTGTTAAATATGGTTTTGATAAAGAATTGATTAGGGAGGGATAGTGTTGATAGGATTACGTTATCAGTTGAAAAGTATAAGAAAAGATAAAATGTGCATAATTTCCTTCTTTTTACCAATTGTTATGGCTGTTTTAATAAATCTTGTTGGAACTATTGATATATCTTCAATAGGAGAGTTGCAATTTGGTACAATAAAAGACAACCTTTCTACACAAACAGAGCAATGGCTAAGTAGATATGGGTCAGTGAAACAATATCAAACTGAGAGCCATTTAATAAGTGAAGTTAAAAATATTAAAACAAATACAATAGGAGTTGTTAGTAATGGTAAGGGAATTCAAACCATAGTTTATGGAAATGAGATTAATGCTATAAAAAATGTAGCAAAGAGGTTACCTAGAATTTTTAGATTAAAAGGAAATTTAAAAAATACTGAGGTTACAATATTACCTAAAGACAATGTGCTAGAAGAATTTCAAAATATTTTTATTGCTATGATTCTAATTACAGCTATGTTTATGGGATGTACTTTTAATGCAATGAATATCATATCTGAAAAAGAAGATGGAATTTCATTTATCAATGAAATCTTACCACAAACTAGGAGTCAATATATTATTCAGAAAATATTTATAGGGTTTCTATGTGGATGTCTATCTTCAATTGTAACTGTATTTATATGTCTAAGGATTTCAATATTAGATATGGTAATGATGTTGTTACTTATCATATTTTCTACATTTATATCCTCACTAATAGGTTTATTTATTGGTAAATTATCAGAAGGTCTTATGATAGGGATTATTTATATTAAGTTAATAATGATTTTATTTATAGGAGCTCCATTACTAGTGTACCTTTTAGGGTTTGATATTAGAGGAATAGGAAATTTATGTTATATAATGCCATCAATAGCAACATTTAAAGGAATTATGGAAATTATTGATGGAAATATTAATGTTATAAAAGAGGCTGTAGTTTTAGCTGTACATTGTATTGCATGGTTTTTGCTGTATATGACTTTGGATAAAAGAAGAAGTCTATTTTTCAGTAGATAATTAAATACAATTGATTGATATACTTATATTATGTGTTTATTATATGATTAAGGTAAGTAAAGTAGATGATTTGATTATAAAGAGTTATGATAGATGAAAGTATCTTATTAAAATGATTTTTCATAATGATACTATTCAAAAATTTCACGATTTCAATAATTAAGGTTATTCAATAATTAAGAATATTATATAAAGGAGTAATGTATTATGAAAATGCCCAATAAGATTGAAAATATTATGTTTGCTCCCTGTGGGATGAACTGTAAAGTCTGTTATAAACATTGTTATTCAAAGAAACCTTGTCAGGGATGTTATGCAGGTGACTTGGGGAAACCAGAACATTGCAGAAAGTGTACTATAAAAGAGTGTACAAAGATAGAAAAAATTAAATACTGTTTTGAGTGTGAAAAATTTCCATGCAAATTGGTCAAAAATTTGGAAAAAAGTTACAATAAAAGATACGAAGAGAGCCTTATAAAAAATAGTATTTTAGCTAAAGAGTCTGGAATAACTACTTTGATGGAAGAGGAATCAAAAAAATGGACTTGTATTTATTGTGGTGGCATTATTTCTTTACATGACTCTGAATGTTCTGAGTGTCATGCTAAAAATGAATCAAAATAATAATAACCTTATTGGCATATAGCTTTTCTCCGTTTCATTTAATTCTTGATGAAAATGAAGATGTAAATGAAACGGAGGTCTATAAAATTTGAACTAGGTTAATTAAAACTATCGTAGTGATTAAAACTATCTTAGTGTATTATGTATAAAAATCAAAATAGAACAATTAAAATTTCTCTAGTATATTACTTAGCTTATTTAGTGTATTACTTAATTTTTTTTAGTATATTATTTAGTTTCTTTAGCATATTATTTAATTTCTTTTGATTTAAAGATGCCTTGCTTATAAAATTGTCCTGAATAAGGAATAGATAAAGCAAAAAATGCAATTATTACACCTGAAACAATAATCAAGAAATTAATAGATACTATATCAGCGAGTGGTCCAAAGAGTATCATCCCAAGAGGTATAAGACCAGTATATATAATAGTAGGTAAGCCCAATACACGACCTTGCATTTCTGGTACTACATGTTCTTGCAACATGGTCATAGCTGTTGCTTGAATAATTGGGATTGAAAAACTGGTAAAAAACATTAATATGAAAAATTGCCAAGCTTGTGTAACAGACCCCAAAATAATAGAAAAGATAGCATAAGATAACATTGCCAAGAAAAATGTCTTATTTCGATTTTTAAAGCCACCAAATATTCCTATAACTAATCCACCTAGAACCATACCTGAAAAGCCAATCATTTCAATAATAGATAGATAAATATACCCCTTATCAAATGTACGCTCAATCAATAATCCTATAAGAAAGCCTGATGGTACACAAAGAAAAATGAAAGCGCCATAAGTAAAAACTACTTTTCTAATAAATTTATCCGAAAAAGAGTATTTTATTCCAGATATCATGTCTGTTAAAAATGATACTTTTTCAGTTTGTTTTATTATATTATGTTTAGGTATTTTAATGAAGCAGAGTAATACAATAGCAATAATTGCAGTAATAATATCAATTAAAAGTACTTGAGATATTTTATTTCCTAGACCAAGAATTGCTGCGGATACAATAGGAACTATAAATTGTACTATAGATTGAATACTGCCATTTATACCATTAAAACGCATTAAGTGTTCCTCTGGCACAAGTTGAGGAATCAGTGCATTTACAGCAGGTGTCTGTACACCACTTCCTAAAGAACGAATAATAGATACAACAGCAATTGCGATTAATTCATTTTCTCCTTTAATTCCTGACATCATAAGCATAAGTAGTATTAGTGTAGAAGCAGCGATTATAGCATCAGATACAATGATGAGTATTTTTCGATTATAGTAATCTGCCCATACACCTGCAAAAAAAGATATTAGCATTTGTGGTATGAAGGAGCATACAGTTAAGATTGTTACCCATATGCCTGATGACGTTTGAAGTGTGATATACCATATCATTGCCATCTGTACAAGTGATGAACCAAATAGGGAAATATATTGGCTCACTAAAAAGGTAAGGATTTTTTGCTTCCATGTAAAATGAGTATTTTTGTTTTCCATTCTATTCCTCCTTTGATTTGTGTGTTTAATTTTTCTTGCTCTTAAGAATAACACACAAATCAAAGTATGGAGTTAGAGTGGAGGGTTAAGAAAATTGTTCTTTCATGCTTTGAAGATGAGATTTCATTGTTTTTGCGTTGTATTCCGCCTCTTTCAATGAGGTTATCAATTTGTCACATACTGAGATAATTTCATCATCGTCTTTTGGAGTGTCAATAACAGTTTTAATATTAGCATTGGGATTACAAGACAAAGCATTTAACATTCTTAAAATAGCTGAAAGAGAATAGTTTGCAGAGCGTAACGAATTAATAATTTTAAGGCGCTTTATATCTTCATCAGTATATACACGATAACCATTTTGCTTTCTTTTTACTTTTAACAACCCGTTCATTTCCCAATTTCTTAAAGTATCTATTGTAACCTTTAAGTATTCTGAGGTTTCTTTTCTAGTTAAAAATAACTTGTCTGTCTCTTGTGTGTTTCCATTTAAAATTTCTTTAACAATATTGATTGCTTCCTCAGCATTTGATTTTTCTATTTCTAATTGTTGTAAGTAGTGACTAACAAGAGAAATAGCTTTGTCAAAATCTTTATTTGCTGATGTTCTGACAATCTCAATTGCATTTTTTCTCAATCCTCTTTGTGTAACTTCAATTTTTAAGGCTGTACGAGCAAATTTAAATTGCTCTATATGAAAATCGTTAAAAATACGATAGCCATTAGGATTACGCTTAGGTTTAGGTATTAGTTCAAGTTCTTCATATAAACGTACTGTATTAGGATGTATACCAATTAAATCTGCTATTTCTGATGTTGTGTAGGTATTCATTTATATTCAACTCCTCTTGTGTGTATATAGCATCAACAATAATATCACTAAACGAAAGTCTGGTGTTATAGTGGAGGGTTGTTATAATCATTCCATATATAACTATTCTATTATAGAAGTAAGTATATGTTTTTTAATAAGCTGCCATCTATCACGAGGTTTAAAAACTATCTTAGATGGTATTGCTATAACCAAATCGTACTTTGGTATACAACAGATGGCATTTCCTCCAGCTCCCATTGCTGAATACCAAAGAACTCCATCTTCTTCACATAGCCACCATAGATAACCATACTCATTGGAATTCATTTTGGTTGATTCTTCAATCCATGATTTAGATATAATACGTTTATTATTCCAAATACCATCATTTAAATACAGAGAACCAAATCGTAACATATCTCTGGCACTCAATGTAAGTCCCCAGCCACCAGCAGTATTACCTTGTCTGTCTTTTGCCCAACCTTTAAGATTTTTTCCAAATAAATCTTCAAAATCAAAATTTTCTATATCATAATCGGGTATTTCTCTCATACCAATAGGTTTGAATAGATGTTCATTAGCAAACTCACGAGCACACTTTCCTGTAGTATTTGTAATAATAGCTGAAAGTAGGTGAACTCCAGCTGAAGAATATTTGAAAGTTCCAATGTTTTTGTTTTGACCAAGTTGATTTAGGGCATATTTTACCCAATCTCGTTGTTTAGAAAGTCTCTCTAATGATTCAGTTGTATTTTTAAAAGGGTATGGTGCAGTCATCGTAAGCAAGTGGCGTATAGTTACTGCTTTTTTGTATATATCAGCAGGGCTACAATTATATTCAGGAAAAAAATCAACAACTTTTTGCTCAACATCCTTTATATAACCCTTGTCTATTGCGATACCAATTAGGGCTGATATGATACTTTTTGTGACAGATGCAACATGAAAAGTATCGTCAGCATTATAACCATTATAATATTTTTCAAAGACGATACTTCCTCTTCTTGCTATGATTATTGCGTTTATATTGCTATATTGTGAGATTATTAAAGGCTCAAGCTGTGAAAGTTTTTTTGAATCCATTCCAACACTTGAAGGGTCTATATTTTCAAATTTCAAATCTAAGCAGTAGCCTTTATCCATTATAAATACCTCCCTGTTATAGACTTTGAGTTTTCTTTTAGTTGTTGAGGAGAACCCTCTGCAATGAGATATCCGCCTTTGTCTCCTCCTTCTGGACCAAGTTCAATAATCCAGTCACAAGTATTTAGAACTTCTATATCATGTTCAACAACAATTACAGAATTTCCATTTTCGATTAATTCATCCAACAATTGAATTAGTTTAGCAGTATCATACAGACTTAGACCAGTAGTGGGTTCATCCAACACATAGAGTATATTGCCTTTTCGTTTTTTACCAATCTCTTTTGTAAGCTTGATTCTTTGAGATTCTCCACCACTTAAAGTAGGGGTAGGTTGACCTAGCTTTATATAACCCATACCAATTTGTTCTAGTACTTTTAAGTGTGAAACAATATTTGGAGTATCTTCAAAAAAAACAACAGCTTCAGATACACTCATATTTAAGACATCATAGATATTTTTATTCTTATATTTAATGGATAGGGATTCATCATTAAATCTTTTTCCATGACATTCATTACATATACTGTCCATACTTAAATTATTTCCCAACCAGATTTTTTCATATCCACTACCACTACACTTAGGACAAGCACCTTTTGAATTGAATGAAAAATGCCCAGCAGTGAAATTTTGTTTTATTGATTCTGGTTGACCTGCAAATAAAACACGTATCTTATCCCATATCCCAATATAAGAGGCAGGAGTTGAGTTCATATTTCTACCAATAGGAGTTTGAGATATTTCTGAATATCCAGAGATATATTGTGTACCACTTAATTTATCAGCAATAGTTTCTACAATTGTATAATCATCCTCATTACTTACTTCATTTTCTTTAAGAGTGGTTTTATTATTACTTGCTTGATTGTTGAAGTAACTTCTAAGAAGAGGGAGTAATGTATCTGATATAAGGGAACTTTTTCCACTACCAGATTTTCCAGCTACTCCAACCATAGCACCTAAAGGTAATGATGCAGTAATGTTTTTAAGATTATTTGTACTTGCATTTTGAACAACTATACAATGCATTTTTTCAATGTCCGTAATATTTTTAGATGATGTTCTAGTAGGCATGGAGTATTTTCCTGAGATATATTGTCCAATAATTGATTCATTTGACTTAAGTAGACCTTCTAAATCTCCTTGATATATTAATTGTCCACCTTCAATACCAGCTTTTGGCCCTATATCAATAATATGTTCTGCCATATTAATTGTATTTTTGTCGTGTTCAACTACAATGACAGTGTTACCTAAATCTTTTAAATCTTTAATGGATTTTAGAATGTCGATTTTTTCGGATTCATGCAATCCCGCAGTTGGTTCGTCAAGTACGTAAATTAATGAATCCATCTCTGAATCAAGGTGAGAATTTAAAAATAGCCTTTGTATTTCTCCGCCACTTAAAGTTGACATCTCTCTGTACAAGGACAGATGACCTAGTCGTGCCCTTATTAGATTATTTGTCTTAATTAAAATATCAGCTATTAAATTTTTACCTAGAATAGTTAGTTTGTCTTGATTCAATAATGACTTTAGGAATTCATGAACTTCTAAAATGCTCATCTTTCCAAGTTCACCAATATGCTTTCCATTTAATAAAACTTGGCGTGCTTCTTCACCAATTTTAAAACCATGGCACTCAGAACAAGTAGTCATTCTATAAATACCATTTAAGTCTTCACCTCTTTGGTGACGACCATGAAGTACTTTTGCTAAAGAAGAACTTTGTTTTCCATTTTCATAGTGACCATATAGTACCTCGTTTTGTACTTCCTCAGGCAATTGTAAGAATGGTATATCTAAGTAATCTTTGAACTTCTTAGATAACACTCTCAAATATCCTGGTGTGATTTGGGCTCTATCCAAAACTTTTTTTAGGGTAGTGCGCTTATCCAAGATAAGTTTTTCAATATTAATCTCAAAGTATGCTCCACGTCCAGAACATTTCATACACATTCCATCTGAAGAGGTATATGAGAAATAACTTGGTCTTAAGCGTTCTTCTTTATTACCACAATTATTACAAATAAGATTGTTGTCTACAGGAGTGTTACACGCAGAACATATTACTTGTCCTTCTCCTGAATATAATAGTGTAAGCATACTAATAATATTGGTTCTAGTACCTACTGTTGAACGAGGATTACTCTGACGGATGATATTTTGTTTAACAGCTATAGTAGGAGCTAATCCTTGAATATTGTCAAATTTATTCTCATTATCAATGCCTGAAAGTATGCCTAAGGACTGTAAGTACTGTTTACGCCCCTCCTCAAATACAATATCGAACATAAGACTGGATTTACCTGAACCACTAACACCTGTTGCAACTACAAGCTTATTTTTGGGGATAGAGATATTTATATTTTTTAGGTTATGTATTTTTGCACCTTTGATTTTTATTTCTTTCATTAATTCACCTCATTTTATTAATTTTATCAAACTATAAAATTGGTATGTTTTAATCATTAATATAAGAAGAGGTTAAGCGAAATCATAGTATTAAAAAGGCTCTATAGGTAAATATATATCAACTATATGTTTATTTTGTGGGTGACTATTTGGGTCATTAAGATATACTTCAAAAGGAAAAGAATTACGTAGTTTATGTTCATCATTTGATAGCCATTCATTATACATAAAATCCCAAGCATCACTATATTCATCTTGAAAAATACTAAAATGTCCCACCAGATATTTCCCAGAAGGTATTGTAATATTGCCAAGGTCGCTATTTTCTTTGACAACAATATTATCTGGAATTGTCATACAAATACTAGTCCTCAAATGATGTTCTTGTGTAAATTGAGGATTATCATGATAAATAGCTAATATCTTTGTCTTTTCAAGTTCAATTAGATTCTGCTCATTTGCATAATCAAAGAGTTTTTCTACAATCTTTGGAAAGTGACTGGCCAAATTTCCATATGACCCAGTGTATCTAATATAAGCTGTATTTACATTATCAAGTTCTAAGATTTCAATTTCTCCCTTAACCTCTCTCTTATTTTTAGATTTAAGTTTTGATATGTGTCTATTATACTGAGAAATTTTATATGGTTCTTTGCAATTCTTGCTATAATTGTTTCTATATTTTATAGGGCTTATCTTATAATAATTTTTGAAGGCTCGCGAAAAAACTGCGGAATCAGTAAAACCGAAATAATGTGCAATATCAGTAACTGTCATATCAGTACGATGAATAAGAAAAGAAGTGGCTCCTTCTAGTTTTAACCTATTTACATACTGTGACAATGTTTCTTTTTCTATCGCTTTGAAAATTCTATGAAAATGAAACTTTGAAAAACCTGCTATATTAGAAAGCTCTTCAAGAGAAAGAGAATCATACAAATGCTCTTCTATGTAGTCTTGTACTTTGCAAATACGACGTAAGTATTCTTTTTTAATTTGGGAATCGGTCATAAGTATACCTCCTTATTGTAAAAATATATATTTTAAATACCCTTATTTATAGTAAATAAAGCGTTGAGTATGTGAAATTTAAAGTAAAAAAATGTTAAATAGATTTTTTATTAGGAGTTTTTCTTATATATAACAACAATTTATATTATAAGAGAATTTCTATCTTACTTTGTAACACTTAGTATAACATAGTGATATATTTTTAGATTGTATATTTGATTATACATTTATATAAAGTTAGAGACTATAACATGGACAAAAACTTAATATCTAGTAGGGTTGTAAACTTTGATACTAAGAACAATATATCAATTTTAAGAAAATGTTTACTAAATAATAAAATATTTATATTAAAAAAATTATTAAATTTATTGTTTAAATAAAAAAGTTAAATCTCATCTATTAACATAGAGCCTTTAAAACTTTAAAATGAAAAATATAGAAGAATGATTTTTAATAAAATATAATCATCTAATAAATTATTAAGAAATACAAAAATACTTACAAACAACTATTTATTTGAATTGGGGGAATAAGAATATGAACAATGGTTTTTATCAATTAAATTCAGCAGTATTATATTTTAACGAGCGAAGTGATGTAAACAAAATAAGGTTTAATCACTATATAATGAGAAAAGAAAACATACAAAGATTAAGGGGAACTTTACCAAGGGGACAGTTTATGATGACTGTAAGAAAGGCTGCATCTGACCTTGATTTATCAATATCTACAATAAGTAGGCTTGTAAATGAATTTATAGATTTAGGAATATTGAGACTAATAAGTCGAGGAGTGAAGGGAAATTGTTGCTCTGTATATAGTTATATATGCTCTGAAAGTAATGATACAGGTGTAATAAAGAAACGTAGAAGTTTTTTTGAAGATATATTAGAAAATATTAATGAAACAAATAATAGTATCCAAAAGGTATCAAAACATGAATATAAGTATGACAAAGATAAGACCAGTGATACCAATATGTATAGCTATGTAGATAAAGAGTATAGACAATGGGGTTATGACCCAGAACTTCATACTGTAGATGAAACAGAAGATGTAACAAAGAAAAAAGAATTATTAAAAAAAAATTTAAAAAAAGAGTTATTAAAAAAGAACTCCAAGAAAAATACTGATGTGGAAGAGGAATACTGTTATATAGAAAGTATTTATGAAAATATTATAAAAAAGTTAAATAAAGAGTCAGGGGAAAGTTTTAGGTTTGATTCAGAAACAGATAATAAACTTATAGCTGAAAGAAGAAAAGAAGGCCATAGCTTAGAAGATTTTTATAAAGTTATAGAATCAAGAGTGAAGAGCTGGAAGGAGACTCCTACACTAGTGGATATAAAACCAGAGACTCTGTTTGGTCATGAATTCAAGACTTACTTAAATGAAAAGTGATTATAGTGGATAAGAAATATAAGTTTAGAAGAGATATACTAGAATAGATATTATGAAAAATCTAAAATTCATATATAGTTTATGTTCAGATATATTATATGTATAGAAAATAGGGTTATTAGTGTTATTAATAATAAAAAATATTACTGGAATTTTTAAAATTCCAGTAATATCAAATTTAAATTACAGCAATATCAAATAAGAAAATTTTTATAAACTGTATCATTAGAGTCATACACTATATTGTATCAACTTCATATTCTAATATTTTTCCAGTGATTGCACTGATTGTTATATCATATTCATTATTTCCCTTTATTATTTCGCCTTCATATTCTTTATCATCTTTATCATATTCAAATTTTACTATTTTACCACCAGGTACTTTGTTTAGCATTATTGACTTAGCTTTTTCAATGCTAATTATAGAGTTATTGTTATTAGAATTAGAATCACTATTATTGTGATTATTATCAGAGTCATCATAATCATTATCATCATAATCATCGTCCATATCAATATCTATAATTCTTCCATCAAATGCATTTATCTCTATTTCATATGTTTTATTATCTTTTACAACTTTAGCTTCATATTCATTATCGCCAGCATCATATTTACAGTATATTAAATTACCATTAGGAATGGCATCTAGTATTATAGATTTAGCTTTATCTAAAGATATATTTTTGACACCTAAATTATTATTTATATCATCATCTTTTTCAATTTCTATTATTTTACCAGAGTAGGCGTCTATTTCTACTTCATATACAATATTATCCTTTATAACCTTACTGTCGTATTTATTATCATCTTGGTCGTAGTAACAAACTAAAACATTACTTTCTGGAACAGCTTGTTTTAATATTTCCTTAGCTTCAATTAAAGATATTTTTTTAGTTTTATTTCTTATATCGACATTTTTTAGCTTTAAGATATCCTCAAATGCTTTTTGGTTATCACCTCCGCCAACTTGTGTTACTTCTTTTATGTCTTTATTGTTAATAAAATCTTTTTGGCTGTTTACAAGAGTGCCATTAGATATTATTACAGGAGAATTTTCTTTGGCTGCCAATACTCCTATTGATAATGCGTCTACTAGTGCATTTTCCTTGTTCATACCATCTTTAGTAACAAACACATTTTTTATATTTTTGGTTTTGTAAAATTGTTCAATAATTTTGGCATTGGTATTGTTTCTATCTGAACCACTGATTCTTTCTTTATTCGGATATTTTTTTACTGTATTGTCTGATAAAATCTTATTTCCACCAACTATATAAGATTTTTTTATAGACCTATTGTTTAAGAAATTTATACTGCTATTATTGCTGTTTTCCTCTGATACTAGTATTATAGGCATATTATGTATTGCTGATGGAGAAGCTATGCTAACAGCATCAGATAACCCCTTTAATCCATTTACAACTGCTACATTTTCCACTTTTTTTATTTTATCTATTTCTTTAAGTAAATTTGTAGACATTTCATAGATATTATTTCCTACTATTTTATTTACCTTTATGTTGAGTGATTTTATTTCATTTTCTACTTTATTAGATATACTATTTCCACTGTCCACTATATATACATTATCTACGCCAAGTCTTTTAAGTTCAGTTTTAGTTGAACTTTCTATACTATTATCATTTACTAATAGTATAGGAGCATTTTTTAATTTAGCAAAAGGATTTGCACAAAGTGCACTTTGAATAGAGTTGCCATTGACTATAATTGCTACTTTTGATTGAACCCATCCTAATTTACTCACTTCTACAGCCGTTTCATATCTTGTTTTACCTATTAATCTTTCTTGCTTTGTTATGTTGTTTGCAAAGATTACTGAAGAGCTAGAAAAAAACATCATACCTGCCACTAATATAGCTAAGTTTTTCTTATTCATATTTTTTACCTCACAATCCTTATATTTTATTATTTAGTATGAACTAGTAAAATATAATCTTAAAATCAACAGATAAGATTATTCAATATAAAGCTTTTATTTTATTATTTAACATTGTATCATAAATCTTTGGGAAAATGTTTTCGACATTGAATATATGTAAATCAGGATGGATTATTTTTATCATTTGATAAATAGGTTTTTCCCCATTATTTCATGTGTTCTAAAACAGGGACAAAGCTTATTCCTAAATCTGTTAGGAAATATTCTACTTTAGGTGGAATTTCTTGATAAATTTTTATAGTATTTAATTAAAAAATAAAAAAACTATTGACTTGAAGTTAACTCTAAGTAGTAAAGTATAATTATAGAAAATTTATAAATATTTAAAAACATAAATTAAAGTAGAGAATACATAAAGGGGGAAGCAAGACAATGGAACAAAAAAAATTAGGGTTTGGGTTAATGCGTTTACCAATAAAAGACGAAAATGATGCTACAAGTATTGATATGGACTACTTAAATAATATGGTTGATACTTTTTTAGAGAGAGGATTCACATATTTTGATACAGCATATGTATACCATATGGGTAAAAGTGAAATAGCACTTAGAGAATCTCTAGTAAAGAGACATAAAAGAGAAAGTTTTACCGTAGCTACAAAACTACCACTAATGGCTTTAAAAACAAAAGAAGAGCAGGAGCCTATTTTTAATGAACAGTTAGAAAAATGTGGTGTAGATTATTTTGATTATTATCTTTTACATAACATTGGTGTATCACATTATGAAATAGCTAAAAAATTTGACAGTTTCAAGTTTATTGAAGAAAAGAAAAAAGAAGGAAAAATAAAAAATATTGGTTTTTCTTTTCATGATAGTGCAGAACTATTAGACAAAGTATTGAATGAGCATCCAGAAGTAGATTTTGTGCAGTTACAAATTAATTATTTAGATTGGGATAATGAAAGCATACAATCTAGAAAGTGTTATGAAGTAGCAAAGAAACACAATAAACCTGTTATAGTTATGGAACCAGTAAAAGGTGGTACACTAGCAAAAATACCAGAAAGAGCCGAAAAATTATTTAACGATTATAATCCAGATATGTCAGTGCCATCATGGGCAATTCGTTTTGCAGCAAGTAAAGATAATGTCATGATGGTTTTAAGTGGAATGTCAAATATGGAACAACTATTAGACAACACAGGGTATATGCAAAATTTTGAACCATTTGTACAGGAAGAATATGATGTTATAAATGAAGCAGTGGAAATTATAAATGAAGCAATCGCAGTTCCATGTACTGCTTGCCAGTATTGTGTAGAAGGATGTCCAAAAAATATCGCTATTCCAAACTATTTTGCTTTATACAATGCAGAAAAGCAAGCTCTTAATACTGGATTTTCAACACAAATGGTTTATTATAATAACTACACTAAAACTTATGGAAAAGCATCAGATTGTATTGGATGTAAACAGTGTGAAAAAAATTGTCCACAACATATTAAAATTGTAGAATCTCTAAAGAATGTAGCAGAAATATTTGAAAAATAATTGCTACTATAAAATAATTAATGATATATAAAGAACTTGAAGTTAATTAAGTATAAGTGAAATAATTAATGTTATATAGAAAAGTTGAAGTTTATGAAATATCAGTTAAACTGTTTAATCGGATTTTAAATTATACAGTATCAAGAAAGGATGAGGATTTGTATGACAATTTCAGAAGTAAGTAGAAAATACGAACTTTCAGCAGATACTTTACGATATTATGAACGAATTGGTTTAATACCACCTGTAAATAGAAATAAAAGTGGAATTAGGTCTTTTACAGAAAAAGATTGTGAGTGGGTTAATTTCATCAAATGTATGAGAAGTGCAGGACTTTCCATTGAGACATTGATTGAATATGTAACTATGTTTCAACAAGGGAACAAAACTATCAAAGCGAGAAAAGAACTTTTAATAGAACAACGAAATCAGCTTTCTAGAAGAATTGAAGATATGCAGAAAACTTTAGAACGATTAAATAGTAAAATTGATGGATACGAGGATAAAGTTATTGAAAAAGAAAAAACATTAAAAAATAATAGTGAGAGTCAAAGAACGGAGGTATTGTCTTATGAATAAAAGTGTACTTGTATTGTCTGCAAGCCCTAGAAAAGGTGGTAATTCTGATTTATTATGTGACCAATTTATGCAAGGGGCATTAGAATCTAAAAACCAAGTAGAGAAAATATTTTTAAAAGATAAGGATGTTAAATATTGTATAGGATGTGGAGTCTGTTACGAGAAAGGTGGAAACTGTTCACAAAAAGATGACATGGAAGAAATTCTTGAAAAAATGATTAAAGCAGATGTGATTGTTTTGGCAACTCCAGTTTATTTTTATACTATGAATGCACAGATGAAAACTATGATTGATAGAACTTGTTCGAGATACACTGAAATTTCTGGAAAAGAGTTTTATTTCATCGTTGCTGCAGCTGACAATAGTGAGCAGGCTATGGAAAGAACATTAGAAGGATTCAGAGGATTTACGTCATGTCTAAATGGTGCTAAGGAAAAAGGTATAGTGTATGGCATAGGAGCTTGGCATGTAGGTGACATCAAAGAAAGTGTAGCAATGAATCATGCCTATGAAATGGGCAAGTCAGTGTAGTGAAGAGAGATTTTTAAGAGTATCAGATTTACTAAATTTTATTGATAGAGTGAGTTCAGAATAATCTAGACAAAATAATCTTGATAAAATAAATAGTAGACTAAAATGTATTCTACCATTTAGAGGCTGTAAGTAGATTTGTGTAAAACAAATTTACCTACAGCTTTTTGTTGTATATAATTGGTAAACTAGATAATTAGTTTTTTCATCCATAGCATCAGTCTTCATATTTTATTATCATATCATAAATATAAATACTAATTTTATAAAGTGAATAAATTATAAAATAAATATAAAAAAATTATATATAAAATATAAACGTTTTATAAACAAATCAACTACTGATAAGGTGAATTTTAATGATAGTATAGGAGTTACAGGAAGTATATGATTATAGTTAAAATGCACTTATTCCTGTAAATACAAACAATTTAAATTTTAAAAGGAGGAATTAATCATGGCAATTGAAACTAAAACTCCAGACTGGGTTAATGTGCTGGAACTAAACAGTGAAATAGACATTACTGGAAAAAAAGATGTAAGTGATATGATACAAGAAATTGTTTCTGATGAATCATTAAAGGATTCCGTTATATATTTTCCAAATGGTGACTATTTATTTGAAAAAGGTATCAAAATTAGCCAACAAATAACACTTCAAGGAAATTCTTATTATGGGGGAGATGTTCCAGAATTAAGTGAAAGTGAAGAAGATAAAAAACCATTCATAGGAGCAACAAATTTTATAACTAGAGGCGTTTCTAATATGAGTATCATTACATTAGCAGAGAAAAATCAAACTGTAAAGAATATTAACTTTTACTATGATAATCGCGAAAAAAATAAATTACCTGAAGATGTATCTGCTATAACAGAAGGTGAAGGAGTACAAGCTCTATCACATTTTGAACATCTATATATATCTGGATTTTCAGGAACAGGAATTGAAGTTCCACTTTATGCAAATGGTAATGATATTACTGTTACTTCATGTGGTCTTGGTATAAAACTTGGAGAAAAATCAATGCTTTCTAGTAGTAAGATTTATGGATGTAAAAAGGGAATGGAAATTACAACTGGTGTCAGCTTAAACAATATAAGAATAGAAGACATTCAAGAAGTAGGTATTGATAATAAAGGGCTTGGTTTCAATCTTATTATGAATCTTGCAGTTGATAAATGTGGATACTGCGGATTTATGTTTGAAAAAATGTCTCATAGCCAGATAACTGCAAGATTTACTAACTGTAGCCAATATTATAAAAATGTTGACTATGATACTTATAAGAATCTTCCAGACAAAAAAGAAGAGGCTTATTCTATATTCTATGGAGACACTTTAGATAACTGCAATATTGTATTGGTAAATAATAATGTTGATACTCTAGAAAACGGTTTAGAGCGTAAAATACATGTAATTAAAGCAAATGATACTAAAAATGTAACTCTAGAATGTGATGCTGAGGCTGATAATTTTATACAATGTGCAAAAGGAAACTTATTATTAGAGAATGGTAGGAATACTTACAAGTTCTATGATGGTGAGATTTGTTCTGTAGGTGGAGTTCAAGTTTCTGATGTAAATCAGGGTGATTTACTTAAGATAGTTGACAATACACTTTATGTAGATGATGGTGGGAAAGATTTAGTAGTTCCTAAACTACAAAAAAACTCTGTTATATCTTCAATATTAAACTCTGAGGAAGAGATAAGCAAGTTGCATAGTGGGACATGGGAACAAATTGGTATAAAAACAGTTAATGAAGAACCTATGTATTATTATAAAAAAATAGAAGATTAGTTTTAAAATTAGGAGGTAGTGAATTATGGGAGAACCGATAATAATTAAAGAAACAGATGGCTGGATTAATGTTTTAGATTATGGAGTCTTTAATGATGAAACAAAAGATGTAAGTTCTAGGGTGCAAGAAATTATAAATGCTGCACCAGAAGACTCTATTATATATTTTCCAAGAGGGCAGTACTTATTTACAAATGGTATAGAGATTAACAAACGATTAACACTATGTGGAGATGCCTATTTTAGGTCAAATAATCCAACTAATGAGTATTTTTATTCAGGAACAACACAATTTTCTGGTAAATTTGATAAAGAAGATGAGGCAAATGGTACAATGGAAAGTTTTGCAATGATAACAGTAAAGGGAGTAAAACATTGTATTAAAAGTATTTCTTTTCAATCAGATAACTGTGATAATGCGAAGTCGCCTGATGCACCTCCTGCAAATGGTGAATCAGGATTTCATCATGAGATAGTATTTGCACACAAAGGCAAATATATATCAGCAATTGTATGTGAAAATGTATCAGAAGGGCCTGGTCATTATGAAAATGTGGACTTTGGTGGTTTTGGTGAAATTGCACTTAAGATGCCTAATAATTCCACAGTAAATGATATAACTGTTTTTTCATGTAATCGTGGAATTAGTACAGGAGAAAATTCAATAATTACTAATGGAAAGACTTGGGGATGTGATTATGGAATGGAAATTTCTACTGGAACATTTATAAATGGTATGAGAGTAGAAGAAGTTGGTAGGATTGCTATTAACAATATTGGTAAGGGCTTAAACTTTGTTACAAATGTTACAATTGACCAATGTGGATATTGCGGATTCAAGTTTGACTCAATGTCTAATACATACATATCAGGAAATATCTCAAGATGTGGGCAATTTTATTTTAATTTTAACTATGATGACTATTTGAAGTTAGACGAGAGAGTTAAGGAAGCTTATTCCTTGTTTTATGGGAATTCAATAGAGTCAAGTAATATAACAATCGCAAATGACAATGGAGACTATTGGGATGATAAAGGTAAGGATAGATTTGATGAAGGAAAAGGGGATTTAAGATTTAGGGAACATAAGATATACCTTATAGAAGCTTTTGAAACCAAGAATGTATTATTAAGATGCAATATAGATGCTACTGATATGGTTGTTAATTCAGAAAAAGGAAACCTAATATACAATAATAAAGAACAAACAGTTATATTTTATGATGGCGAACTTAGTAGTATTAATGGAGTTGGTATATCTGAAGAAGGTCATAATGACAAAATAAATATAAAAAATTATGAGATGTATATAAATGGTGATATTAAGATGCATAGCCCACAGGTAAATGATATTATATCCACAACAATTAGTAATATCGATTCAGTTTTCGGTCAATATAAAGTAAAATTGGAGAAAATTGGTCAAAAATTAGGTTTTGGAAAAACTATACACTATTACAAAGTGATAGATAAGTAAGCAAATATATTAGAGTTAAGCAAGTATTTTGATAATGGTCTAGTTATTAGTTTTAATAAATTTTATATAGTTAAATTGGTAACTATAAAAATTTATTTAATCCCAAAAGTACATAATCTTTTGGTATTGAGTAAATAAGAAAGGAATAAATAATATTATGGAAGAAATTAAAAATGAAATAACAATTAACATATTAGAAAAATATCCTAAGATTAAAAATGATGGTTCAGAAGATGTGGGGCCTTTCATACAAGAAGTTATTGATAAGCTACCACTTAAGTCTTGTATTTTATATTTTCCCAAAGGTAAATACTTATTTGAAACTGGTGTTACGATTGATAAAGAAATAACCTTACTGGGAGATTCTAATTCATCAACATCTGCTACAGAATTTATAACTCATGGAGTTCCTAATATGAGTATTATTACATTGACAAAAATGAAACAATGTATTAAAAATATAAGTTTTTACTCTGATAGCTGTGAGGTACTTGTTAATGATGAACCACCAACAAAAGGAAATCCACATTATCATTATGAAATCCACATTAAGGAAAATGAGAATAATGAAAAAATGGAGGATGTATCAGCTATTACATGTACTACTGAAACTACAGGCCTAGGTCATTATGAAAACCTTTATATAAATGGCTTCTCAGGTACAGGAATTCAAATTCCTTACTATTCAATTGTAAATGATATTACAGTTTCCTCTTGCGGGCTAGGTATTGATACAGGAAATGACATAATTATTTCAAATAGTAGAATATATGAATGCCAAAAGGGTATGGAAATTAAGGTAGGAGCTAGTTTGAATAATATTAAAATCGAGAAAATACAAGAAGTAGGCCTTAGAAGTAAGGGTGGCGGTAGTTATAAGATTAATAATATTACTATTGATCAATGTGGACATTGTGGTTTTGCATTTGGTACAATGATTAATACTTTTATATCTGGGATTATAAGAAGATGTGGTCAGTATTATTATAATACAGATTATGATACTTATTCAAATATGGAAAATAGGAAAGAAGATGCATATTCATTATTCTATGGAGAGAGTTTTAAGAATTGCCATGTTAATTTGCTTAGTGATAACAAAGATAATTGGGATGATGGATTAGAATATAAACATAAAGTTTATGTATTTAAAACTACTTATATGATAAAATCTACATTGAAATGTAACATAGATGCTTATGATTGTATAATAAAAGCAGAACATGGAGGCGGAAACTTAAGATTGCAAAATAACTTTAATGATTATATATTTATTGATTCATCTGTTCCAGAAATTATTAATGGTATTAACTTGAGAGGCTATCATAAAAATAAAAATGTGCTAATATTAGATAAGGGTAAACTGAGTTTAAAAACAGGACCTGATGATGAGAAAAGAAATATATTTAGAGCTCAAGAAGGTCTTATTGTTACATCACTAGATTCAGATATTTCTCATATAAAATCTACCTATGGAGGAGAATGGGTAGAACTTGGTTCTGAACTTATTGGAAAAGAAACTGTATATTATTATAAGGTTCATAAACCTTAAAAATCCTCTGAAACTCAAAAAAATAAGTATTAAATAATATAAAAAAATGAATCCTTGTAATAGGATTCATTTTTTATAAATAAAAGCTGAATATAATAATACAAAAACTAATATAGAAGCAGTACATGTAGGAGGAAATTTAAGATTACAAAATAACTTTAATGATTATATAGTAAAAGCAATACATAAAGGCTATAATTAGATTTACAGAAAAGTAAATTTATCTACAGCCTTTTGGTATACACAGTTTTTCAATATGCACAGAATTTTGATATACATACAAATCTATGCACATTTTTATCTTTTATTTGATATCTAAATTTATATGTGTTTTAGTAGTTGTTTTGGTTTTAATAGTTAGTAGCATATTAAACAGATTTCTGCATAATATCATTCTCTTTACTAATTAACTTTTTTAGATTTTTCCAATCTATTTCTTCCATATTAGCAAAATAATGTCCACTTCCTACACAAGTTATATAGGACTTGCCATCTAATTCAAATGAAGAACCACCAATACATTTTGGATTACATTTTTTACAAGTACGAGTTTTTGTAATACTATCTTTAATAGTTTTAGAACATTCCTCCACAGTATCTCTATATGTATTTAGATTATAAAGGTTTGCTTTAACTCTCCATTTTTTCTCATTACATTCAATAGTAAATAGACTACGATTTGGTTTTTTAGTTGAATATAATATACGATAAGAGCGAGCTCCTGTTCGTGGTTCAATCTTGCAATCGAGTGATTGACCAAGCTTATGAAAATCATAAGCAATATTATAATCTTTCCCACTTAGTACTTTTAGCATTTCTTCTGTTGTTTCTGCTGTTAATGGACTTTTGTTCATAATTAAAAACCCCCTATATAAATAAAAATTTTGCATATAAATAGTAGCTTTATATACAAATAAAAACTAATAATAGTATAGTCAATCAAGTTATCAAAATCAATAAAATAGCTGTAATCTTACATTATTAGGCATGAAATGAGAGGTATTGTTTTGTAGAGGTAAAGACTTAATAGTATGAAAATTCACTCAAACATGATACAATTCTATAAAAGATTTAAAAAATAAGAAGGGAGAAAGTTGCTGAAATAATTTTATACTTTACTTATATTTTATAAAATAAACGTATATCTTATAAAATAAATGGGGTCATTAAAAAATAGTTTTGTAAGTTTTCAGCAGCAGTAGTGGAATGATAATTTTTTGGTTACTATTATACTTGGCTATTATATTTTCAATAGGTTCTATGATAACAAAAGTAAATAAGGTCTGGATTAAAGTGTTGCTATTTGTAGCAGTAGGATTGTCAACCATAGTTCTTTCATACATGATAGCATAATAACTTAAAACTTTAGAACTATTTAAATAAAATTCGCAAATTCTCAAAACAAGAATTCTCAAGTTGGTAAAATTCCAGATATGAGAAAAAAATTAGTACTATAAAAAAACTATTTTCGGATTATTTTTTATGGAAAGGTTTCAATTTAGGTGTTTTAAGTGGTTCTATAAAGTTTTATGAATAAAAAGAAATTGGCATGCTAATTGCTTTAATAAATATTAACATGAACACAAATAAATATAATAATCTGAGTATTGATTATTTGAAACTTTGGACTTGATTTCTTGTCTAGAGGTTCATATTAATATTGGTGTTTAGGAAATTTTATTTTCCTGTAAATATAACTTAATAATAGGAGGTGAAATCATGTCAAAAGTAGTAATAGCTACAGAGAAAGCTCCAGGAGCAATTGGACCATATTCTCAAGCAATACAAGTTGGAAATATAGTTTCTACATCAGGTCAACTTCCAATAGACATGAAGACAGGCGAGTTAGTATCTGACCCAAAAGAAGCAACAAAAGCTTCTTTAGACAATGTAAAAGCAATACTAGAACAAGCTGGTACAACTATGGATAAAGTATTTAAAACTACAGTTTTCGTAAAAGATTTAAAAGATTTTAATGATATTAACGAAGTGTACGCTACATATTTTAAAGAAAATCCACCAGCAAGATCATGTGTACAAGTTGCTCAATTACCAAAAGATGCAGTTTTAGAAATTGAAGCAATGGCAGTATTATAATAATAAAACCAATGACAAAACTAATGAAAATTAAAAACTAATAAAAAAAGTCTACAATTAAAAAGTTTATATTAAAAAAGTCTATATAAAAATCTATCTAAATATTTAACTATTGAGCTTTTCTTATATAACATATATTTTTGTGCCAAAAATATATTTGTTATAGGAGGAAAGCTTTTTTTATTTTATTATTTGTGTATTATAATTAAAGTAATCCTAATATAAAACAATCTTTTTATAATTATTATTATGTATTTCAATGTAAATATATAAATAAGTAATGTTTTATATATATTTTAAAAATTAACTATATGTTAAAATATAGCTAAACTGATAATTTAGTAAATTAAATTCTAATGGGGGAAACTATGGTAAGTAAATTAAAAGAATTTCAACAGGAAATGATAAAATACACTGAAACAGTAGCTAGCGTGTTAGATGTAGATATTGAAATAGTTGATGATAGATTAATAAGAATTAGTGGCACAGGTCTGTATAAATCAAAAATAAATGAAAGCGTTGTTACTGAAGGTTTTCTTTATGATAAAGTTATACAGACAGGTCAGGAATTAGTCGTATTAGATATATGTGATAATCAGCTTTGTATAGAATGTTCCCATTACATGAAATGCCTAAATAAAGTAATAATAGCAGTTCCAATAAAATATAATAATCGTACTATAGGAGTAATTGGCGCTATTAGTACAGATAAAACTAAAAAAGTAGAAATAAGTGCAAAAATAGACAATTATTTGAAGTTTGTCAATCATATATGCGATTTAATTTCTATGAAGATAGAAGAACATGAAGTGTCAAAAAGTAGCAGTAGAAAAATGAACATGATGATAGAAATAATTGAAAATGTTGAAAAAGGTGTTGTTATATTAGATATAAATAGCAAAATATCTTATATAAACAATATTGCTTTGAAAAAATTAGATATTGGAAAAGATATAATAGAAAATACAGTAAAAATAGTATCTGTTGAATCTTCTTCAAATGGACATGAATTACTAGAAATTGATATTGATAACAAAATTTATAATATAAATGCCAAAATAATTCCTGTATATCCATATATAAATCAATATGACAAGATAATTATATTTGATAAGACATATATAAACCATAAAGGACATGGGAAAGTCAATAGTGGATGGGGAAATAGTGATATAGAGTCTATAATTGGGAACTCAGAATCAATGGTGAAAGTTAAAGAGAGAACTAAGAAATTAGCAAAGTCAAATTCAACAGTTCTTATAACTGGTGAAAGTGGTACAGGGAAAGAGCTAATTGCTAGAGCTATACATGCTGAAGGAAGTAGATGGAATAAGCCATTTATTGCTATAAACTGTGCTGCTATTCCAGAAAACCTTCTTGAAAGTGAGTTATTTGGCTATATAAAAGGTGCATTTAGTGGGGCTAGTAGTGGAGGTAAGGTTGGTAAGTTTGAACTTGCAAATGAAGGTGTCATATTTCTTGACGAAATGGGAGACCTATCTATGCCTTTACAAGCAAAGTTACTTAGAGTTTTGCAGGAAAGAAAATTTGCAAGAATTGGCTCAAATAAACTTATAGATTTAGATATAAGAGTAATTGCTGCAACGAATAAAAACTTACTTAAGTTGGTGAATGAAGGTAAGTTTAGAGATGATTTGTACTATAGGTTAAACGTAATTCCTATAAATTTGCCACCTCTTAGGGAAAGAAAAGATGATATTGAAACTATAATGATGAAATTTGTTTCCAAGTATTCTTTAGAATTAGATATAAAATTGAATCAAATAGAAAAAAATGTAATGAATATGTTGGTTAATTATAATTGGCCGGGAAATATAAGAGAATTAGAAAATGCAGTTGAATATATGATGAATTTAGTTGGAGAAGATGGAATAATCTATAAAGATATGCTTCCATTAGATATTTTGAACTATTATAATATTGAAGGAAATAGTTTTAAGAGTAATAATGAGGTAACAAAGTTTGAAGATGATATAGTCGGGGGAATAGTAGAAAACCAAGAAAAAATACTTTCAATTAAAGAATTGGAGTTAACTTACATACATAAGTTGTTAAATAAATATGGAAGAGATACAAAGACAAAAAAGAAAATAGCAAAAGATTTAGGGATAGGTTTAGCTACATTATACAGAAAACTAGAAGAGGAACAACAATAAATTAAACATAGAAAATAGTTTTAAATGTATGGTAATGTGATTTGTAGGTCAATAAAAATAAAGCCTCTATAATAGAAGTGTCACTAGAAGAGACTAATATAGTAATAATACTATATAAAAATAAAATTATAAGCTTGTAAGATATTGAGTAAGTATAAATAATAGAAAATAAAAGTTTGAGCTTATAAAGTACAAATATGTAAAACATAAAAATAACAGTATTATAGAAAGCTAAAATAAAAACATAAAATATAGAAGGTTATAACAATATAAATATAGAAGGTTATAACAATATAAATATAGAAGGTTATAACAATATAAATATAGAAGGTAAAAATAGTAATATACAAGACAAAATAACAGGCATATAGAAAAGTAAAAGCATAATAAAGGAAAATAAACACAAAGAAACGGTTTCTCGAAATGATAATTCTCGTATTGATAAAAATTTCCCAATATGAGAATTTTTTCTTTTATAAATCTTATTTTTCACACTCAGATTTTACAACATTTAAATAAATTTGAAAAAAGTATGTAATTCCAACATAAAAAAAATATTTTTAGAATAAATAATATTGGCACAGTAATTGCTTTATATAAAGACACAAAGATAAAAAATTAATAATGACATCGAAAAATTTGAAAGGGGAATATAAAATAAATGAGAGAAATAAAATGGAAATTAAATAACTTACCTAAAGCAGAGGAAAAAGAAAAAGGAATTGAATTTTTAAAGGACGAAGAAATTGCAAAAGCTAAAGCATTTCATGAGAGTTTTCCACAATATGAAAAAACTCCTTTAGTTAAATTAGATAACTTAGCAAAATTATTAGGAGTTAGCGGAATATATGTTAAAGATGAATCTTATAGATTTGGATTAAATGCATTTAAAGTTTTGGGTGGTTCTTACTCTATGGGTAAATACTTAGCTCAAAGATTAAATAAAGATATATCAGAGTTAGGATATGAAAAATTAACTTCAAAAGAAATAAAAGACCAATTAGGAGAAATAACTTTCTTTACAGCTACAGATGGAAATCATGGTAGAGGAGTTGCTTGGACAGCTAATAAATTAGGTCAAAAATCTGTTGTATTAATGCCAAAAGGTTCTTCTGAATTTAGATTAAATAAAATCAAGGGAGAAGGTGCAGATGCTAGTATAACAGACTTAAATTATGATGATGCAGTAAGATTAGCTAATGATTATGCAGAAGCTGATGACTATGGAGTAATGGTTCAAGATACAGCATGGGATGGATATGAAGAAATACCAGCATGGATAATGCAAGGATATGGAACTATGGCTAAAGAAGCTATAGAACAATTAAAAGAATATGGAGTAGATAGACCAACGCATGTATTTGTGCAAGCAGGAGTTGGTTCGCTTGCTGGTGCAGTTCAAGGATATGTTGCTTCAATATATGACGAATGCCCAATAACAGTAGTAGTAGAAGCTGATGAGGCAGATTGTTACTATAAATCAGCAGAAGCAGGAGATGGAAAACCAAGATTTGTAGGTGGAGATATGCCAACTATAATGGCAGGTCTTGCTTGTGGAGAACCAAATACTATAGGATTTGAAGTATTAAAAAATTATTCATCAGCATTCGTTTCAGCACCAGACTGGGTTTCTGCTAAAGGTATGAGAGTTTTAGGAAATCCTCTAAGAGGAGATGAAAAAGTAATCTCTGGAGAATCTGGAGCAGTTACAACTGGAGCATTAGTTTCAATACTTGAAAGTGAAGATTTAAAAGATTTAAGAGAGGCTTTGAAATTAGATGAAAACTCTAAAGTATTATTAATAAGTACAGAAGGAGACACTGACCCAGACAAATATAAAGATATAGTTTGGAATGGAGAATACCAAAGTAAATAAAAAATTTAAAATAAAAAATAAATAAAAGTTTAATAAGTGAAATATTAATAAGTAAATAAGTAAAATAACAATAAATAAAGTGAAACATCAATAAATTAAAAATTATATGGGGGAATATCAAAATGTTAAATGAAATAAGAAAAAAACAATTAACTGAAGTATGCCAAGATTTAATAAGAAATGCTAGTTATTCAGGCCAAGAAGAAAATGTAGTAAAGGCAATTGAAGAAAATTTTGCTATGCTAGGTTTTGACAGCTGGTCAAGAGATAGATATGGAAATATAATAGGATGCATAAAAGGAAACAAACCAGGGAAAAAAATATTATTTGATGGGCATATAGATACAGTTCCAGTTCCAGATGCAAGTAAGTGGAGTGTTCCTCCTTTTGAAGCAAGAATAGTAGATGGAAAAATATATGGTAGAGGAACTTCTGATATGAAGGGTCAAGTAAGTGCTATGATGGCGGCTGTTTCATACTTTGCAGAAGATACTAATAAAGACTTCGAAGGTGAATTATATGTAGCAGGAGTTGTTCATGAAGAAATATTTGAAGGAGTTTCAGCTAGAGAAATAAGTAAAGCTGTTAAACCTGATTATGTTGTAATCGGAGAATCTTCAGAACTAAACTTAAAGATTGGTCAAAGAGGTAGAGGAGAAATAGTTGTAGAAACTTTTGGTAAACCAGCTCACTCTGCTAACCCAGAAAAAGGTGTAAATGCAGTTTATAAAATGGCTAATGTAATTCAAAGAATACAACAATTAGTACCTCCAACTCATCCAGTTTTAGGTGATGGAATATTAGTTTTAACAGATATAAAATCTTCTCCATATCCAGGTGCATCAGTGGTGCCAGATTATTGTAAAGCTACTTTTGATAGAAGATTATTAGTTGGAGAAACAAGAGAAGGAGTACTAGCTCCAATACAAGCCTTATTAGATGAAATGATGAAAGAAGACTCAGAATTAAATGCAAAAGTTTCTTATGCATCTGAAAAAGCTGACTGTTATACAGGAAATACTATAGAAAGTGAAAGATTCTTCCCAGGTTGGTTATATGATGAAGATGATGAATTTGTTCAAGCAGCATACAAAGGATTAAAAGAAGCTGGAATAGATTCAGAAATAACTCAATATTCATTCTGTACAAATGGAAGCCATTATGCAGGTGAGGCTGGGATAAGAACTATAGGATTTGGTCCTTCTAAAGAAAATCTTGCTCATACAATAGATGAACATATAGAGTTAGACCAATTATTCAAAGGTGCAGAAGGATATTATGGAATATTAAAATCAGTTTATAAAAAATAATTAGGAGATGGTTTTGTGAGAACTTTAATAAAACATGGGCTTATAGTAGATGGAAATAAAACACCAGCATATGAAGGGGATATTTTAATAGAAAACGAAAAAATATTAAAAATATCACAGGATTTAAACGAAGAAGCTGACAAAGTTATAGATGCAAAAGGTAGAGTTATATGTCCAGGTTTCATAGATACTCATAGCCATTCAGACCTAGTGATTTTGGTTAATCCATATAATGAGGTAAAGATTAGACAGGGAATTACAACAGAAGTGTTGGGCCAAGATGGAATATCTATGGCCCCTCTACCTCAAGAGCATATATCTTCTTGGAGAAAAAATTTAGCAGGCCTAGATGGTGAAAGTGATGAAATTGATTGGAAATATGAAACAACAGAAAACTATTTAAAAATGATGGATGAAAATGGAGTAGGGTTAAATGAAACCTATTTAGTACCTCATGGAAATGTAAGAATGGAAGCAATGGGGCTTGAAGATAGACCTGCCACTAAAGAGGAAATTCAAAAGATGTGTGAAATCACAGAAAGAGAATTAAAGGCAGGAGCTATAGGATTATCAACTGGACTTATATATATACCTTGTGCGTATTCATTGACAGAAGAAATTATAGAGATGTGTAAAGTAGTAGCAAAATACGATGGAGTATTTGTGGTTCATCAAAGAAGTGAAGCAGATACAATTTTAACATCAATGGAAGAAATTATAGAAATTGGAAAGCAATCAGGAGTAAAAGTTCACTTCTCACACTTTAAGGTTTGTGGTAAATCAAATTGGAAGTATATACCTCAAGTTATAGAACTTTTAGAAAAAGCAGAAAAAGAAGGTATAAGAGTATCATTTGACCAATATCCTTATGCAGCTGGAAGTACAATGCTTGGAGTAGTTTTACCTCCATGGGCACATTCAGGAGGAACTGATAAATTAATAGAAAGATTAAGTGATGAAAACGAAAGAGCAAAAATGAAAAAAGATATAGCAAATGGAATCGAAGGTTGGGATAACTTTATAGAATTTGCTGGAATAGACCAAATCTTTGTAACAAGTGTAAAGACAGAAAAAAATCAAGATACAATTGGTAAGAGCCTACTAGAAATTGGAAAGATGAGAGGTAAAGACCCGTTAGATGCAACGTTTGATTTATTGAAAGAAGAAGAAAATGCAGTTGGAATGGTAGATTTCTATGGATTAGAAGAACATATAATAGGTTTTATGAAAAGAGACGAGCAAAATGTATGTACAGATGGTCTTTTAGCAGGTAAGCCACATCCAAGAGCATATGGTTCTTTCCCTAAAATACTAGGAAGATATGTTAGAGAATTAAATGTACTAACAGTTGAAGAAGCTGTTTATAAAATGACTAAAAAAGCAGCAGTAAGCTTTAGTATAAAAGATAGAGGTGAACTAAAAGAAGGATATTTTGCAGACTTAGTTATATTTGACAAGGATACTGTTAGTGGATGTGATGATTTTATCAATTCCATGCAATATCCGACAGGTATAGATTATGTAATTATAAATGGAAATTGTGTTGTTGAAGAAGGAAAATACAATAAAATTAAAGCAGGAAAAGTACTTAAAAATTAAATCTTAGCTTTAAGGAGGAATAAATTTATGATTTTAGTGGGGAATGGGAGGCTAATAAGCCAAGATTCTTTAAATCCCTATATGGAAGATGGATGTGTTGTAATAAATGACAATCTGATTGAAGATATAGGTACTACTGAGGAAATGAAAGCGAAATATCCAGGACATGAATTTATAGATGCAGGCAAGAAGATAATCATGCCTGGTCTAATAAATTCACATATGCATATATACAGTTCATTTGCTAGAGGTATGGCAGTTCCAGGAAAACCATCTGAAAATTTTTTAGAAATATTAAACAATTTATGGTGGAGACTTGATAAACAACTTACACTAGAAGATACAAAATACAGTGCATATGCAACTTATATAGAATGTATAAAAAATGGTGTCACAACAGTTTATGACCATCATGCAAGTCCAAATGCAATTGAAGGTAGTTTATTTACAATATCAGATGTTGCAAAAGATTTGGGAATAAGAACATGCCTTTGTTATGAGGTATCTGATAGAGATGGTGGAGATACAATACAACAAGGTATCAATGAAAATGTAAATTTCATAAAATATGCTCAAAAAGATGATACAGACATGATAAAGGGAATGTTTGGTCTTCATGCTGCATTTACATTGTCTGATGATACATTAAATAAGTGTGCCTCAGAAATGGCTGGTATTGATACAGGTTATCATGTACATGTTGCTGAAGGATTAGCAGACTTACAATATAATGTAGATAAATATGGAAAAAGAGTTTTAGAAAGATTTAATGATTTTGGTGTTCTAAAAGAAAAGACTATAGCAGTTCATTGTATATATATAAGTACAGATGAAATCAATCTTTTAAATAAAACAAATACATTTGTAGTTCATAATCCAGAATCTAATATGGGAAATGCAGTTGGATGTTCTCCTGCAATAGAATTACTAAAAAGAGGTGTTACAGTAGGTCTAGGAACTGACGGATACACTAGTGATATGTTTGAATCGTTAAAGGTTGCTAATATAATTCATAAACACCACTTAAGTGACCCAAGAGTTGGATTTGGAGAATCACAAACAATGTTATTTGATAACAATAAAAAAATAGCAAAGGCTTATTATAAAAATGACCTAGGCATACTTAAAAAAGGTGCTTATGCGGATGTCATAGTAGTTGATTATACACCACATACTCCATTGACAGAAAACACAATAGGGGGACACATCATATTTGGAATGAGTGGAAGAAGCGTGGATACAACTATTATAAATGGAAAAGTACTTATGAAAGACAGAAAATTGGTAAACATTGATGAAGAAAGTATTCTAGCTAAGAGTAGAGAACTAAGTCAGAACCTATGGAATAGAATCTAAATAATTGATAATGACATACAAGTAAGAGACAAGAATATAAGTGTTAAAAATAAAACTTAGACAAAAGTAGAATTTAAATGAAGTATATAGATAAAAAATATATGGAATAGAATATTAAACTAAATATAGAAGGGAGACCCAACATGTCTCAAAATGAAAGCCCTAAAATAGCTCCAGTAGATGAAAGGTTACCTGTATCCAAATCCTGGGTATTTTCACTACAGCACGTTTTAGCAATGTGTGCAGGAGCGGTAGCAGTTCCTATGATGATAGGAAGTGCTGCACGACTAGATCATGCTAGTATTGTTTTTTTAATAAATGCTTGCTTGTTTATGGCAGGTATAGGAACACTCATACAAAGTGTTGGTATAGGAAATATTGTAGGCGCTAAAATACCAGTAATTGAAGGAACTAGTTTTGCCGCTGTGGCAGGTATGACAGCAATAGCCTCATCATATAGTGATTCTCAAGTTGCAATACAGACAGTATTTGGCTCTGTAATAGTAGCTGGACTATTTTGTATATTACTTGCTCCAGTATTTGAAAAACTAATAAGATTCTTCCCTAGTGTAGTTACTGGAACAGTTGTTATGGTAATAGGTATTTCACTATTCCCAGTTGGGATAAAGTGGATAACTGACAACAAATTGGAAGCGGTTGAACCAAACTCATTAGCATTAGCTTTAGCAGTATTGGCGATAACTTTACTTTCATTTAAGTTCTTAAAAGGAATTTGGAATAGTACAGCGATATTGGTAGGTATAGTACTTGGTACATTACTTTCTATGGCAGTTGGAATGGCTGATTTTAGTGCAGTAAGTGGAGTTGGTTGGCTTAACTTAAATGTACCTTTAAAATTTGGAATGCCTAGATTTGAACCATCTGCAATATTATCATTATGCTTAATTATGTTAGTACTTATGACAGAATCAGTTGGTAATATGATAGCTATTCACGAAATGGTAGACAAAGAGGTAACTGGTAAAAATATTAAAAGAGGTCTATTTGGAGATGGAATATCTACAGCTTTATCTGGAATATTCAATTCATTTCCAATAACTCCGTTTGGTCAAAATACAGGAATTGTTGGACTTACAGGTATAAAATCAAGATTTATTGCAGTTTATGCAGGGGTAATATTGCTAGTACTTGGTTTCTTACCAAAGTTTGCAGCAATAATAGGAGCAATACCTAAGCCTGTTCTTGGTGGAGTAGGATTTGCAATGTTTGGAATGGTAATGGTTGGAGGAGTAAAAACTCTAAGTAAAGTAAAATTTGATGGAACTAAAAATGGAGTGATAGTAGCAGTTAGTGTTGGGTTATCTATGATACCACTGACAAATCCTGATTTCTATCATAATTTTCCAACTTGGGTGCAAACGATATTCCACAGTGGAATAACAACAGGAAGTTTATCAGCAGTACTTTTGAATATCTTCTTCAATGAATTAGGTTCAAAAAAGGAAAAAGCTCCTAAGACTGAAGAAGCAAAATAGGAAGAAATAAATGAAAAGCAACATATATAAAAGAGTATCTAAGCTAAATATTAAAAAATATATTTAATTAAGGGAGAGATAATAATATGGCTAATTTAAAAGTTAATTTATATGGAATGGAATTCTTAAATCCAGTTATGACAGCGGCAGGTCCTGGAGCAAAAGATGGTGATCTCTGTCAAGAGGCAGCAAAAGGTGGAGCAGGAGCTATATGTACAAAAACTATATCTGTATTACCAGCAGATGTACCAAGACCATGTATGGCAAAAACTAACAGTGGTTTCTTAAATACAGAATTATGGTCAGAGCTTCCAAAAGAACAATGGATAGAAGAAGAATACAAAAAAGTAAAAGCAGCAGGTCTTCCAGTAATAGTAAGTATGGGATATTCAGCAGAACAAATAGCTGAGGTTGCACCTTTAGTAAAACCTTACGCAGATGCAGTTGAATTATCAACTCATTATGTAGGCACAGATGTTGCTCCAATAGTAAATGCTTTAAAAGCTGCAAAAGCTGTTTTAGATGTACCAGTATTTATGAAAATGAGTCCTCATACTGATATTCAAACTATTGCAAAAGCTGTTGAAGAAGCAGGAGCAGATGGACTTGTAATGATAAACTCATTTGGACCATGTATGGCAATAGATGTAAACACAGGATACCCTATAATGGGAAGTAAAGCAGGATATGGATGGTTATCAGGAGCTCCTATAAGACCATTAGCAATAAGATGTATATATGAAGCTTCTCAAGTTGTAAATATACCAATTATAGGTGTTGGTGGAATAACTTGTGGAAAAGATGTAGCTGAAATGATGATGGCAGGAGCAAGTGCTGTTCAAGTATGTACAGAAGCAATCCTTAAAGGACCTTCTATATATGGAAAAATTGCTAAAGAATTAAATGATTTCTTAGATGAAAATGGATATGCTGATGTTAATGAAATCAAAGGATTAACTCATAAGAAAATGGCAGCTAGAGGATTTAGAACTCATGCAGTGGCTCCAGTTGTAGATGGTAATAAGTGTATCAAATGTAAACAATGTGTAACAAGCTGTGTATATGAAGCTTTAGAAGTGACAGATAAATTAAATATAGATGTGGATAAGTGCTTTGGTTGTGGATTATGTGTAACTAGATGTCCAAAAGGTGCTTTAAGTATTTGCTACAATCAAGTAGAAGCTGTTAATGAATAATAATTATATAGAATTTTAGTAATTAACTTAGAGTAATAAATATATTAAGATAATAAAATATATTAGATAAGCAAGTTTATACATTAATAATACAACGTGAAGTTAATAATCTTATGACGTTGATTTAACTAAACATTAGTTTAATTAAATATCATTTTAATTAAATATTAATTTAATTAAATAATGGTTTAATCTAAATATAAATTTACTGTGTATAAGTGCTCTAATCAAATTACTTTAAGTTAATTTCTTCAGATAAAATAAATTGATACGTTATAAGTAAGGTGGAGTCTATATGGGAATTGTTTTAAAAGGTGGGAAAGTAGTAACAAGTGAAAAAACTTACTGTGCAGATGTAAGAATAGAAAATGAGAAAATAGTTGATATAGGTGTTGATATATCAAAAGAAAATGATGAAGTAGTTGATGTTAGTGATTCTTATATTATACCAGGAGGTATAGATACACACACTCACTTTGATTTAGATACAGGAACTACTAAGACAGCAGATAATTTTGAAACAGGAACAAAAGCTGCAATAGCTGGAGGTACTACTACTATCTTAGATTTTGCTACACAATCTAGAGGTTGTTCTTTAAAAGAAGGATTAGATGAATGGCATGAAAAAGCTAGAGATAAATCTTATTCAGACTATGGTTTTCACATGGCTATAACAGATTGGAATGCTTCAGTTTGTAATGAAATGGAAGACATAGTGAAAGAGGGAGTATCTTCATTTAAATTGTATATGGCATATAAAGGAAGCCTTCAAGTTGATGATGGTGTCATCTTTGAAGCTTTGAGAAAAGCAGAAGAGGTAGGAGGGATTATTGGATTCCATTGTGAAAATGGGGATATAATATGTGAACTTGTGGATAAAGCAAAAGCAGAAAATAATCTATCTCCAAAATATCATCAATTAACTAGACCAGCTATATTAGAAGCAGAAGCAACTTCAAGACTGATGAAGATAGCAGAAGTGGCAAATTCTAAGGTGTACGTTGTTCACCTAAGTTGTAAAGAATCTTTGGAAGAAATTCTAAAAGCTAAACAAAGAGGAGTAGATGTGATAGTTGAAACTTGTCCTCAATACCTTCTATTAAGTGATGAATTATATGATTTAGAAGGATTTGAAAGTGCTAAATATGTAATGTCACCACCTTTAAGGGATAAAGAAAATAATGAAATTTTATGGAATGCTATTTTAAATAATCAAATAGATACTATAGGTACAGACCACTGTTCTTTTAATTATAGGGGGCAAAAGGAACTTGGAATAAACGATTTCAGTAAAATTCCTAATGGTTCGCCAGGGGTGGAACATAGGATGAGTCTTTTATACACATATGGAGTCTGTAAAAATAAAATATCTATCAACAAGATGGTAGAAGTAACATCGACTAATGCCGCCAAACTGTTTGGAATGTATCCTGAAAAAGGAACTATAGAAATAGGTAGTGATGCAGATATATTAGTTTTAAATCCAAATAAAAAATCTAAAATAGAAGCAAAAAAACAATTACAAAATGTAGATTATACGCCTTATGAAGGTTATGAAGTAAATTGTCAAATAGAACATGTTTATTTAAGAGGAAAAGAAGTTGTTAGAGAGGGAGAATTAATTTGTAATACTCCAAGTGGGAGATATATAAAAAGGCGTCTAACAGAGGGGGCTAGAGAATGGTAGAATTTATATTAAATGGAGAGAAAGTTGTTGCAAAAGAAGGCAAAAAACTTTTAGACTTCCTTAGAGAAGATATGAATATAACTTCAGTTAAAAATGGATGTTCAGAAGGTGCTTGCGGAACTTGTATGGTCATAATAGATGGTAAAGCAACTAAAGCATGTGTATTTAAAACTGATAAATTAGCTGGGAAAAATATAACAACTATAGAAGGATTATCAGAAAGAGAAAGAGATGTTTTTGCATATTCTTTTGCCAGCCAAGGAGCTGTTCAATGTGGATTTTGCATCCCAGGTATGGTAATTAGTTCAAAAGCGCTTATAGACGTTAATAATAATCCTACTGAAGATGACATAAAAAAAGCTTTAAAAGGTAATATATGTAGATGTACAGGTTATGTAAAAATAATTAAAGCTGTGAGTTTGGCAGCAAAGATATTTAGAGAAGATATAGATGTGCCAAAAGTAAACTGCAAAGGTCTAGTTGGTGAAAGTCTTCATAGAGTTGATGCAGTAGGCAAAACACTTGGATACTCTGAATATGTAGATGATATAAGATTAGAAGGTATGATTTATGGTTCAGCAGTTAGAGCTAAATATCCAAGAGCATTAGTTAAAAAGATAGATATAGAAGAAGCAAAAGCTTACCCAGGAGTTGTTGCAGTTCTTACAGCTAAAGATATTCCAGGAACTATAAAAGTAGGTCACTTAAAGAAAGATTGGGATACTTTAATTCCAGAAGGTGAAATAACTAGATACTTAGGAGATGGAATAGTTTTAGTAGCAGCAGAAACTAGAGAAGCATTAGAAGAAGCGAAAAAACTAGTTAAGATAGATTATGAAGAATTGACACCTTTAAGTACTACAGCAGAGGCTCTTAAAGAAGATGCTCCAAATATACATGAAACAGGTAATGTACTTGTTAAGGAACATTTAGTAAGAGGAAATGCTGAAGAAAAAATAAGGAACTCAAAATACGTTGTAACTAAAAAATACACTACACCTGCAACAGAACATGCATTTTTAGAACCTGAATGTGCAGTAGCAGGTCCTTATGAAGAAGATGGAGTAATAATTTACTCAACAGACCAAGGTGTGTTTGCTACTCAACATGAATGTGCAGATATGTTAGGATTACCACATGAAAAAGTAAGAGTGATAAATAAGATGGTAGGAGGCGGATTTGGTGGAAAAGAAGATATGAGTGTTCAACACCATGCAGCCTTACTTGCATACCACACAAAGAGATTTGTAAAAGTACAGCTTACTAGAAAAGAAAGTATAATTGTTCATCCAAAAAGACATGCTACAGAAATGGAATTTACAACAGCATGTGATGAAAATGGATATCTAACAGGTATGAAAGCAACTATAATATCTGATACAGGTGCTTATGCATCTCTTGGAGGACCAGTATTGCAAAGATTATGTACTCATGCAGCAGGACCATACAATTATCAGGATATTGATATAACTGGAACAGCAGTATATACTAATAATCCTCCTGGAGGAGCATTTAGAGGTTTTGGAGTTACACAAAGCTGTTTTGCTACAGAATGTAATCTAAATTTACTTGCTGAAATGGCTGGAATATCACCTTGGGAAATAAGATATAAAAATGCAATAAGACCTGGTCAAGTTTTACCAAATGGTCAATTTGCAGATGAAGGAACAGCAATGGCAGAAACATTAGAAGCTGTAAAAGAAGAGTATGAAAAACACCCACGTGCAGGTATAGCTTGTGCAATGAAAAATAGTGGTGTAGGAGTTGGGATACCTGATGTGGGAAGATGTAGACTGGTAATAAAAGATGGTAAAGTTCATATAAGAACAAGTGCCTCTTGTATAGGTCAAGGTCTTGGTACGGTTATGACTCAAGTAGTTTGTGAAACTGCAAATTTACTACCTGAAAACATAGTGCATGAAGTTCCAGATACTCACTTGACACCAGATTCTGGTAATACTACAGCTTCAAGACAGACAGTATTTACAGGGGAGGCTACTAAGGTTGCAGCAATTAAATTAAAAGAAGCTTTAGCAACTGGAAAAGCATTATCTGATTTAGAGGGAGAAGAATTTTACGGAGAATATGCAAGTGTTACAGACAAAATGGGTTCTGATAAAGAAAATCCAGTAAGCCATGTAGCTTATGGATATGCAACACAAGTTGTAATGCTAGATGAAAATGGAAAATTAGAAAAAGTAGTAGCAGCACATGATGTAGGAAGAGCTATAAACCCAATCAGTTTAGAGGGACAAATAGAAGGTGGAGTTGTTATGGGTCTTGGATATGCCTTAACAGAGGATTACCCAGTAGTCAACTCTGTACCTACAGCTAAATTTGGTACATTAGGCTTATTTAAATCTACAGATATACCAGAAATACAAGCCGTAATAGTTGAAAAAAACAAAGATTTATTGGCATATGGTGCAAAAGGAGTAGGAGAGATTTGTACAGTTCCCACTGCACCAGCAGTGCAAAATGCCTATTATGTATTTGATAAAGAGTTTAGAACTGAACTACCACTTCAAAATACGCCATATAGTAAAAAAAAATAACAAAAAAATAAATATTAAATAAAAAAAATCAATTAAATTGTAAATAAAAAAAACCCTTTTGCATAAGGTATATTTTAAATGATAGAATATACATATACAGGAGGGTTTTTCTTTTATAAAATAAGTTTAATAAAATTGAGAGGTGAGCAAAATGAATTTTAATAATAGTCTAGAGTTAACTCAGTCTCAGAAGCTAATCATGACTACACAACTTAAGCAATCATTATCAATATTAAATATGAGTAAGTTGGAGTTAGAAGAAGAGATTAAAAGGGAAGCAGAGAATAACCCATTAGTCGAAGTTGAGAAAAGTGGGGAGATAAATTGGGAAGAATATATAAAAGATATGGAAAAATCAAGACGTTTAGATAGAACAGAAATAAGTTATAACCCTGACAATGAAGTTAATCTAGAAAATTTAGTTAAATATTCGTCAAATTTATATGAGGATTTGAAGTTTCAGATAAGCTTATATAAGCTAACAGATAAACAAATGGAAGTCTGTGAGTATATAATTGATAGCTTAGATGAGGACGGATATTTGAGAACTGAGGAAAAAGTAATTGTTGATACTTTAAAGATAGATGAAGAACTTTTTGAAAAATGCTTGATTAGTGTTCAGCAGTTGGAACCTAGTGGAGTAGGTGCAAGAAGTCTTTCAGAATGTCTGATGATTCAAATGGCAAGCTTAGGAATATATAATGAAATTTTAGAGGAAATCGTTACAAAAGACTTAAATTTAATTGCAAATAATAAATATAAAGAGATAAGCAAGAAGTACAATATGTCACTACAAAAATGCGTTGAACTAATAAATATAATTAAAACATTAGACCCTAAGCCAGGAAGAACCTGTTCAGTAGAAAAAAGTGTATATATACAACCAGATGTAACAGTTGAAAAAATTGATGATGAATTTATTGTGTATTTAAATGAAAAAGACTCCTATCAAATAAAAATAAACAGTTATTATAAAGACATACTAAAAAATTCACAGTCTGACGAAAGTGCAAAAGAATTTATAAAAGAAAGACTAAATTCGGCAACAGGGCTTATGAAAAATATAGAAAGTAGAAAGACTACAGTACTTAAAATTGCAGAAGAAATAGTAAAAGCTCAAGATGAGTTTTTGAGAAAAGGAACAAAATATATAAAGCCCTTAAAAATGAAAGACATAGCAGAAAAATTAGATTTTCATGAATCTACTATAAGTAGAGGTGTAAATGGGAAATATATGCTGACACCTTTTGGAGTATATGAATTTAGGTACTTTTTCAGTAGTGCTATTGAAACTGAAAATCATGAAATGGCATCTAGTACAAGCATAAAAAAAATTATAAAGGAAACAATAAAAGACGAAAATAAAAAGAAACCTTTAAGTGATGACCATATATCTAAGCTATTAAAAGAAAAAGGAATCAATGTTGCAAGAAGAACAGTTGCCAAGTATCGTGAAGAATTAGGAATTTTGTCTTCAAGTAAGAGAAAAGAATATTAGTGAAAAGAGAAAGAAGTATCAGTAAAATGAGGGGAAATGCTAATTAAAATACAAATGAGCATTATACAAATGAATTTAAGTATTGGAAAGAAAAGTATTAGAAAGAAAATTAAATATTAGGAAAAATCAGGAATTAGAACGATAACTAGAGTCAAAAAAATACAGAGATAAATAAACTGTTATTGTTAATTTTAAGAGCACAAAAATAAAAACATAAAGTATAAAAACAAAGACATATAGAATCTATCAGAGTAGAACATACAAGATTGAGTCAAAAATATTAGAATAAAAACCAAAAAATATATGGAAAAAATATTATATAAAAAATAAAAAATACTGTACTTTGAAAATGGTGGAGAAATTGCTATAAAACAAAAAAATAAAAAAGTTTTTGAAAAACTATTGAAATCTATACGCAAATCCTATAAAATAAAATTATCTTGTGGGACTTAAATAAACACTAGGGACAAAAAAAGTCCCTAAAGGAAAGCAATAAGGAGTATGTTATGAAGAACTTATTAGAAATTCAAAAGAAACTAATTCCACAGGCAATTGAACTTATGGAAAGAAGATACTCTATTTTAAGACAAATATCTTTAAGTGAACCAATAGGTAGAAGAACTTTATCAAATGTATTAGAAATTAGTGAAAGAATAATTAGGTCAGAAACAGAGTTTTTAAAAGAACAAGGACTTATAGATGTTGCTGTATCTGGAATGACTATCACTAAAGAAGGTTCTGATTTATTAGATAAACTTAAAGACATCATGAGTGACATCATGGGGTTGTCTAAGTTACAAGATAGGGTCAGAGAAAAGCTTGGAATAAAAAAGGTAATACTAGTTCCTGGAAGCTGTGATGAAAATGGAAGCTTATTAAAAGATGTAACTAGATATGGATGCGAGTATTTCTTAGGTATTTTAAAAGATGGAGATATAGTTTCAATAACAGGGGGAAGCACTATGTTAGAGTTTTCAAATGTTATTAAAACTGATAAGAGATATCCAAACTCTACAATAGTGCCAGCTAGAGGAAGTATGGGAACTGATGTAGAGATGCAGTCTAATAGTATAGTTGCTTCAGTAAGTAAGAAATTACACTCTAATTGCAAACTTTTACATATACCAGATGAATTGGACGAGAGTGCAATGAAAACTCTTAGCCAAGTGCCAGAGATTAAGACAACTTTGGAGTATATTAAAAGAACAGACATTTTAGTTTTCAGCATAGGTAGAGCAGATGTCATGGCAAAGAGAAGAAAACTTCCAGAAGATAAAGTTAACGAGATATTATCTAAAAATGCAGTTGGAGAAGCATTTGGATATTATTTCAACAAAGATGGAGAAATAGTTTATAAATTAAATACTGTTGGAATTGATTTAGAGACAGTTAAAGAAGTAAAAGAAACTATTGCAATCTTTGCAGGAACAGAAAAAGTAGAAGCCTTATTAGCCATATCAAATATGCATAAAAACATGGTTCTTGTAACAGATGAAGAAAGTGCTTATAAGATATTGTCATTATTATAAAAGTCGAAAACTAGCACAGAGCTAGACAACATACATTTACTTTATAGGAGGTAGCGAAAATGGTTAAAGTAGCTATAAATGGATTTGGAAGAATAGGAAGATTAGCATTAAGAAAAATGATGGAGCAACAAGATAAGTTTGAAGTTGTTGCAATAAACGACTTAACAGATGCTAAAATGTTAGCTCATTTATTTAAATATGATACAGCTCAAGGAAGATTTAACGGTGAAATAGAAGTTAAAGAAGGTGCTTTTATAGTAAACGGAAAAGAAATAAAAGTAACAGCAGAAAGAAATCCTGCTGACCTACCATGGGCTGAATTAGGAGTAGATATAGTATTAGAATGTACAGGATTCTTTACTTCTAAAGATAAAGCAGAAGCTCATATACAAGCAGGAGCTAAAAAAGTTGTTATATCTGCACCAGCAACTGGAGATTTAAAAACAATAGTATTCAACACAAACAGTGACATATTAGATGGTTCTGAAACAGTTATATCAGGAGCTTCTTGTACAACTAACTGTTTAGCTCCAATGGCTAAAGTATTAAATGATAAATATGGTATAGAAAAAGGATTAATGACTACTATACATGCATATACTAATGACCAAAATACTTTAGATGGTCCTCATCCAAAAGGTGATTTAAGAAGAGCTAGAGCTGCTGCTGGAAACATAGTTCCAAACACTACAGGAGCTGCAAAAGCAATCGGTTTAGTAATACCTGCATTAAAAGGAAAATTAGATGGAGCAGCACAAAGAGTACCAGTTGTAACTGGTTCAATAACTGAATTAGTTTGTACATTAGGAAAAAATGTTACAGTTGAAGAAATAAATGCAGCTATGAAAGAAGCTTCAAACGAATCTTTCGGATACACTGAAGAAATGTTAGTATCTTCTGATATAATCGGAATAAGCTACGGTTCATTATTTGACGCTACTCAAACAAAAGTTATGGAAGTAGATGGAAAACAATTAGTTAAAGTTGTTTCTTGGTATGATAATGAAATGTCTTATACTTCTCAATTAATAAGAACTTTAGGATACTTTGCACAATTAGCAAAATAGTCAGCTTTTAGAAAATAGAAAAGTAGATTGACAAAGTCCGAGTTTGTAGTTTAACACTACGGACTCTGGACTTTTTTTAAGAAAAAATATATAAAATACACCTAAATAATGTTACATACTATATATAAAAATATGATAATATGATATATTTAATAGGGTAAAAGTATGTACTATATTATACTTGGCAATAAAAAATTACTTTATTAAAAGGAGAGATATTTATGTCAATGCTAAACAAAAAAACTATAGAAGATATTGATGTGTGCGGGAAAAAAGTATTAGTGAGATGTGACTTTAATGTACCATTACAAGATGGTGTAATTACTGATGAAAATAGATTAAACGGAGCTTTACCAACAATTCAATATTTAATTTCTAAAGGAGCAAAAGTTATATTATGTTCTCATTTAGGAAAACCAAAGGGAGAAGCTAAACCAGAATTATCTTTAGCACCAGTTGCAAAGAGATTATCTGAAATGTTAGGTAAAGAAGTTGTATTTGCAGCAGATGATAATGTTGTAGGAGAAAATGCAAAAAAAGCTACTGAAAAAATGGAAAACGGAGATGTAGTGTTATTAGAAAATACTAGATATAGAAAAGAAGAAACTAAAAATGAAGAAAACTACTCTAAAGAATTAGCTTCACTTGCTGAAATATTTGTAAATGATGCATTTGGAACTGCTCATAGAGCGCATTGTTCAACAGTTGGAGCAGGAGAATTTTTACAAGAGAGAGTTTGCGGATACTTAATTCAAAAAGAATTAAAATTCTTAGGAGAAGCTGTTGCCAATCCTGTAAGACCATTTACAGCTATACTTGGGGGAGCTAAAGTTTCTGATAAATTAGCTGTTATAAATGAACTATTAGAAAAAGTTGATAATCTAATAATAGGTGGAGGAATGGCTTATACATTCTTAAAAGCTCAAGGTTATGAAGTAGGAACATCTTTACTTGAAATAGATAAAGTAGAATATGCAAAAGAAATGATGGAAAAAGCTAAGGCAAAAGGCGTTAACTTATTATTGCCAGTAGATGTTGTTATGGCAGACCACTTTGCACCAGATGCAACTCCAATAGTAACAGAAGATGCTAATGTAAAAGAAGATTATATGGGACTAGATATGGGACCTAAGACTATAGCAAACTTTGTAAAAGCCATAAAAGAATCAAAAACTGTAGTATGGAACGGACCAATGGGAGTATTTGAATTTGAAAACTTTGCAAATGGAACACTATCAGTAGCTAAAGCCATGGCAGAATTAACTGACGCAACTACTGTAATTGGTGGTGGTGATAGTGCAGCAGCAGTTAATCAATTAGGATTTGGTGATAAGATGACTCACGTATCAACAGGTGGAGGAGCATCACTAGAATTTTTAGAAGGTAAAGAATTACCAGGTATTGCAGCATTAGATAATAAATAAACTACTATATAGAGGAGATTGTAAAATGAGAAAACCTATAATTGCAGGAAATTGGAAAATGCATAAAACAATAAAAGAAGCTTTAGAATTTGTAAATGAAGTTAAAGGAAAAGTTAATGCTGATAAGGCAGAAGCTGTTATATGTGCACCATTTACTTTATTGAAGGATTTAAAAGAAGCTACTAAGGGTACAAATATAAAGATAGGTGCTCAAAACATGCACTTTGAAGAAAAAGGAGCATTTACAGGAGAAGTTTCACCTCTTATGTTAAAAGAAATAGATATGGACTATGTTATAATAGGACATTCAGAAAGAAGACAGTATTTCAATGAAACTGATGAAACTGTAAACAAAAAAGTTTTAAAAGCTTTAGAAGTAGAAATAGACCCAATACTATGTGTTGGTGAAACTTTAGAGCAAAGAGAAGCTGGAAAAACTAAAGATGTTTGTAAAGTTCAAGTTGAAAAAGCTTTAGAAAATGTTCTTAAAGATGATTTAGCAAAAGTAGTTGTTGCATATGAGCCAATTTGGGCTATTGGAACTGGTAAAACTGCAACTGCTGAAGATGCTAATGATGTTATATCTTATATAAGAGAAGTTATAAAAGGATTATATGGAGAATTAGCTAATGAAGTTAGAATACAATACGGTGGAAGTGTTAAACCTTCAAATGTAGCTGAAATAATGGGTCAAAGTGATATAGATGGAGCTTTAGTAGGTGGAGCTAGTTTAGCTGCTAATGACTATTTAGACCTTGTTAATTTCTAAGGAGTGAAATGATGAAAAAACCAGTTGCTTTAATTATTATGGACGGATTTGGATATAATAAGGAAGTTAAGGGAAATGCAATTGCTGAGTCCAAAACTCCTAATTTAGACAGAATAATGAAAGAATATCCAAACACATTAATAAATGCTAGTGGTCTTGATGTTGGTCTACCTGATGGTCAAATGGGAAATTCAGAAGTTGGCCATACTAATATAGGTGCAGGTAGAATTGTATATCAAGATTTAACTAGAATAACAAAATCTATAAAAGATGGTGATTTTTTTAATAATAAAGTTTTATGTGAAGCTATGGACAATGCAAAAGAACATTCTCTTCATGTAATGGGTCTTTTGTCTGATGGTGGAGTACATTCACATATAGACCATCTTAAAGCTATAATCAAAATGGCAAAAGATAAAGGTGTAGAAAAAGTATATGTTCATGCATTTACTGATGGTAGAGATACGGACCCTCAAAGCGCATTGGAATATGCTAAGGAAGTACAAGCTAGTATGAATGAAATTGGAGTAGGTGAATTTGCTACAGTTTCTGGTAGATACTATGCAATGGATAGAGATAAGAGATGGGAAAGAGTAGAGCTTGCATACAATGCCATGGCTAGAGGTATTGGCGAAAAAGCAACTTCTATTGAAGAAGCTATTCAAAACTCTTATGATAATGGAAAAAATGATGAATTTATAATGCCAACAGTTATTGTTAAAGATGATAAAGCAGTTGGAAGTATAAAAGAAAATGATTCAATTATATTCTTCAATTTCAGACCAGATAGAGCAAGACAAATAACAAGAGCTTTAGTAAGTGAAGAGTTTGATGGATTTAAAAGAGAAGAAATTAAAAACTTCTTTGTATGTTTAACAGAGTACGATATAACTATAAAAGAAGTGCATATAGCATTTGGACCACAATCTTTAACTAATACTCTGGGTGAATATCTTGCGAAAAATGGAAAAACTCAATTAAGAGCTGCTGAAACTGAAAAATATGCGCATGTTACTTTCTTCTTCAATGGTGGAGTAGAAGAGCCAAACAAAGGTGAAGAGAGATTATTAATACCTTCTCCAAAGGTTGCAACTTACGACTTACAACCAGAGATGTCTGCATATGAATTAACAGACAAAGCTTTAGAAAAACTAGGAGAAGATAAGTTTGACTTTATAGTTTTAAACTTTGCAAACCCTGACATGGTAGGTCATACAGGAAATATTGAAGCAGCTATAAAGGCTGTTGAGACTGTAGATACTTGTGTAGGAAAATTAGTAGATAAAATAATAGAGCTAGGTGGAAGTGCAATAATAACTGCTGACCACGGAAATGCTGAATACATGTTAGACCCACAAACAGGAAAGACTGTAACAGCCCACTCTATTAATCCAGTACCATTTGTGGTTGTTGGACAAGAATTTGAAGGTGCAAAATTATTAGACGCAGGAAGATTATCTGATATAGCGCCAACTGTTTTAGATATGATGAAGTTAGAAAAACCAGAAGAAATGACTGGTCATTCACTTATTTCAAAATAGTTAAGCTTAATAAGTATTATCTATTAATCTAGTGCCATTTGAAATTTTTGCTAAAGAATTTGAATATGCAAAATTAGGTGCTAGAAATTTAATCAATAAGTTTATAAATTGAATTAATAAGTAGAATAGTAACTTATAATAAGGTAAACTTAAAAGTATTTCAGTCTAAGTGCATTTTATAAAGTTTAAATAAAATGATGTAAAAAATAATAATTAATATATATTATAAAATCAAAAATTATTAGAATCATTAGTTGTACATTTTGTGTTTCATGTTTTAAGTTTATCTGTATATTTATGTATTGAAGATTGATTTTGGCTAATAGATAAGTTAAAAATTATAAAAAATAAAATAAAAATAGAAACTTTTACAAATTTACCCATCAAATAAATTTGTATCTAATTTTCAAAAATAACTTTCTGTACTATAATATAATAAGTTGATTAAAACTAGTAGACGGATGTTTACAGTAAATGAAAATTTAACTAATAGAAAAATCGAAGGGAGATATACAAATGTCAGTTATTGAATTAGTATATGCTAGAGAAGTATTAGACTCAAGAGGAAATCCAACTGTAGAAGTTGAAGTAGTATTAGAAGATGGAGCAATGGGAAGAGCAATAGTTCCATCAGGTGCATCTACAGGAGCTTTTGAAGCTGTTGAATTAAGAGATGGAGACAAAGGAAGATACTTAGGAAAAGGTGTAGAAACAGCTGTTGCTAACGTAAATGAAATAATAGCACCAGAAATCGAAGGAATGGATGCATTTGACCAACCAGCTATAGATGCAATGATGATAGAATTAGATGGAACTCCAAACAAAGGTAAATTAGGAGCTAATGCTATATTAGGTGTTTCAATGGCAGTAGCTAGAGCAGCTGCTGATGAAATAGGTTTACCATTATTCCAATACTTAGGTGGAGTAAATGCTAAGCAATTACCTGTTCCAATGATGAACATATTAAATGGTGGAGAACATGCTGATAATAACGTTGATGTTCAAGAGTTCATGATATTACCAGTAGGAGCTTGTTGCTTTAAAGAAGGTTTAAGAATGGGAGCAGAAGTATTCCATTCATTAAAGAAAGTTTTAGGAGAAAAAGGATTAGCTTGTGGTGTAGGTGACGAAGGTGGATTCGCTCCAAACTTAGGTTCAAACAGAGAAGCTTTAGAATTAATAGTTGAAGCTATAACAAAAGCTGGATATAAGCCAGGAGAAGATGTTATGTTAGGACTTGATGTTGCTGCTACAGAAATGTACAACAAAGAAACTAAAAAATACGTTTTAGCTGGAGAAGGAAAAGAATTAACTGCTGCTGAAATGGTTGCTTTATATGAAGATTGGTCAAACAACTTCCCAATAATAACTATAGAAGATGGTTTAGATGAAGAAGATTGGGATGGATGGAAATTATTAACTGAAAAATTAGGAAACAAATTACAATTAGTTGGAGATGACTTATTTGTTACTAATACAGAAAGATTAGAAAAAGGAATTGAAAATGGAGTAGCTAACTCTATATTAGTTAAAGTTAACCAAATAGGTACAATAACTGAAACTCTAGATGCAATAGAAATGGCTAAGAGAGCAGGGTACACTGCTGTTATATCTCATAGATCAGGAGAAACTGAAGATTCTACTATAGCAGATTTAGCTGTTGCAGTAAATGCTGGACAAATAAAAACTGGTGCTCCATCAAGAACTGATAGAGTTGCTAAATACAACCAATTATTAAGAATAGAAGAAATGGTTGGAGAGCAAGCTAGATACTGTGGATTAAAATCTTTCTATAACTTAAAAAAATAGTTTTTAAGGATTAAAAAGATAGTATAAAAGATTTTAAGTTTATCTTATAAGAGATAAATGGGATAAGTGTTAATTGATTTTTCAAAGCACTTATCCCTTTTTATATGTAAGCCATTTTTATTAGGAAAATAAATAAAAGCTTTGAAATAATTGCTATAATTAAAAACTATAGATATATTTTGATGGCTTTTGATATCAGTTTTGTTTGTGATTTATAACATAATAGTCTTGAAATGACTATATTATTGTGATACACTAAAGAGTAATGAAATTTAAGTAATAGAAAGATAGGAGGGGCAAGAATGGGCAACATTTTAATGGGTGTGCAAGTAGTACTAGGGATTTTACTAGTAATTAGCATAATGCCTCAAGATTCTAAGAATGCTTTACCTTCAGAGTTTGGTGGAGAAGGAAGTCAAGCTTACTTTAAACCAAAAGGAAAACAAGCATTTCTTGCTAGAGTTACAAAGATAACAGCAGTATTATTTTTTATAAATGCATTGGCACTACTTATAGTTAAGAAGTAGTGGTATTGTTGAATAACTGGCCATTATTTAATTAGTGCATTTTGGTTACATTTAAAAATTAAATTTAGTTTTTAATAAAAGTACGTCAACATAAAAAAGTACGTAAAATAAAAGCTGGACTAATGATTTTATATTATTGGTCCAGTTTTTATTTTATGAATTGAGTCAGATATTTATAAAATAAATTTTTGATATATCTATTTTTGTTATATAGTTTTTAATATCTAGCTTTTGATATATCTAATTTTTAATCATTCTAGTATGCACAATCAACTTGATAATTTGCAAAATAGATACCATACTAAGCATCATTATTAAAAAAAAGTAGGAACTGTTAGTATATTGTGTATTTGTTAATATAAACTTTAATAAAAGAGTGTTGATTATTATTGTTAAAAGACCCATTAATTTACCAAATAAATTATAGTTCTTTTTTAAAATAGTGTTTTGAATTAGCAGTATAATTGCAATTATAGTAAAAACGATAAGAATAGCTATTAGAGCTATTTTAAGTGATTCAATAGGATAATCTCTTTCAAAGTTTCTGTTAGTGTATGTTACCCACCTATGCATTCCCATTCTTGTATTTGCATATTTTTCAAAAACATTACATCCTATTAGAAAAGCAATTTGAAATAGTATTGTAATACTATAGAGTGTTTTCTTCATTAGTATTTCTCCTTATTATATTAGATTATACTATAGGATATTACTAAATAAGATTATTCTGTTTTAAGATAAATATTATTATAAATACTGTGATTATGGAAAATGCAGAGGTAAATACTACAATTTGTCCAGCAAGTTCACTATCAGAATTCATCTGTTGGGCCATTGTAAATGAAGAAATAGCAGTTGGAGCAGATAACATTATCATAAGTGAAGCTAATTCTACATTTCTAAATCCAAGAAAAATGCCAATTGGTAAAAATATAGCAGGTATAAGAATAAGTTTTCCGCACACCCCCAGTATAATTGGTCTTATATGTCCTTTTATAGCAGAAAAGCTGAAAGACCCACCTAGAATTATAAGTGATAGGGGAGTAGCAATTTTGGAAATATCACCAATGGTTTTATGTAAAAATTCAGGGATTTTAATATTTAAAATAAGCATTATCAATCCTATTACAGAAGCTATTATGAGAGGATTTGTTAAAACACCTTTAATCATGTGCTTTATATTTATTTTACCACCTCTAAAAATCTCAAGTATTATGACTGATAATACATTGAACATAGGAACAATAACTGCAATTAATAAAGATGTAACCCCAATATTTTTATCACCAAATAGTGAGATTGTTACAGGTATACCAAATATAACAAAATTACTGCGAAAGATACCTTGTATTAATGCACCTCTTGTTTTATTATCTTTTTCAATCTTAGGTATAATAAAAACTAAGAGTAAAAAGATTGAAAAAATACTTATAATAGCTACAGCCATAAGTTTGAGGTTAAGAGAACCATTTAAATCCGTATTGTATATATTAAAAAATAATAGTAATGGCAGGAAAGATTTGAAACAAACATTATTCATTTTATTTAAAGTATGTTCATCAAATAAACTTAATTTTTTCAGAACATACCCAAGTGACATTGTGAGAAACAAAGGAAGAACTACATTTATAGATAGAATTAAATTTTCCAAAGTTTATTCTCCATAACTTGACAATTCAATTAAATTTCCATCAGGGTCTCTTAAGTAAATAGACTTCATTTCACCAAGGGCTCCTGTGCGTTCTACAATTCCTTGCTCAATTTTAATCTCATTTTGTTCTAAGTTTGTTTTTGTCATGTCAATATTAGTATTTATCTCAAAACACAAATCAGCACTACCTGTTTGTACGTTTTTGCTGTGAGGTGAAAGTTCATGACCTTTTAAATGGACATTTATTTTGAAATCTCCAGAGTAAAGTTCATATCTTTCATTTGCCATCTTTAATGTAAAACCAAGCTTTTTATAAAAATTTATGCAGTTTTCTATATTATTAGTAGTAATGACCACATGGTCTATTTTTTTTATCATAATAACTCCTCGAAATTTTATATAGATTTATTAAATGTGTTTATATCTTCTTTTAATAAGGCATAAAATAATAATTAGTTAAATATAAGAAATAACCTGAAATTAATTGATTTAATAGTTAAATAAAATATAAAAAATAATTCGAATCCATTGAATCAACAATTAATTAAAATAGAAAAATAATTTAATAGCAATTAAGCTAATCATTAATTAAGTGTAACAAATTAATGATTAGCTATAGTAAATCTAATTAATTAGAATAACTCCCTTTAAGTGTAAATCTATCTAAAATATGCCCATCCATGGCTTCAAAAAACTCATTCATATAAAATCCCTTTTCAAGATTAAGAGTAGTATCAAGGGCAAACACATGTATTTCATAAACATGTGGTCTATCTGGAGGAGCCATACCACCATAAACACTAGCTTCTAATCTACCAATATCACCTAATTTACTATGCCAACTAGTAGTCCCTTGAATAAAATCAGTAGCTGTTATGCTTTCATTTTCCTTTAATTCATCTTTTGTTATATTTGCAGCTAGCCAATGTATCCATGCAAATCCACATACAGGAACTGAATCTTTGTCCTCTAAAAATACAGCAAAGGACACTGTATGCTCTGGAGCATCTTCAAATTTTAGAGGTAATGAATATGTAGGCATACCACCTTTATTAAATTGATTTCCTCTTTTTCCATATTTATCTTCTATAACACCGTTTACTATACCTGTACTAGTTACTTTCATAATAATTTGCCTCCTAAATATATAATAAATTAATAAAAATTTTCTGTAAGTTTATTATATACCAGTTGTAAATAATGGTAAATTACTTACTTTACCATTCTCTAGCATGAAATTAATTCCTATATCTTGCATTATAGCCAAAGCATCTAACATCTGCTTTCCACGAATAGGTGTAAGTGAATATTCAACTTTAAGTGGATATCCTTCATAGGTTTTTTTATCAACCAGCCCAAATTCAATCAATTCTTTAAGTTGTTCAAGCAACATTTTTTGGTTGATTCCATTAATCTCTTTTTCTAGTTTTGATAGAGAAGTTGGACCTATACGTAATCTCCATAATATAATAGACTTCCATTTACCTTTTATCATATCATGTGTTAGTTCTAATGGACATGTATATTTTTCACAAAGCTTCAAGTATAGTCACCTCCAATTTATTTTGCAAAAATACGTTTTGAAGCAAGTTTATATACAAGTTCAACTTTTTTATTTGAAACATCCCATGAGTTTAATTCGTTTTTTACTAAATCTGGATGTTTTTTACTTATGTCTCTGAGAGCATTTCCAACAGATTTTCTTAAGTATTCACTGTCCTCATCTTTTAAACTAGAAAGCAATGATATAGCTACAGTGGGGTTGGTCTTAAAATAGTCTCGGATAGTCCAAACTCTAAGCCCTTCTGTTACAGCTCTCTTTATATTTGGGTTGTCAGAACTTAACCACTCTTTTATCACAGGAAGTGATTTATCATATCCAACTTCACTACAATAATAATCAAATGATTTAGCTAATATTTCTTGTACTCTCCAGTTTTCATCTTTACTCACATTGTTTTTTAAAAATAATAAGGCTTCAGAAATATGTATTGATATAAAGCCTAATATAAACACTGCTAATTCTCTTACTTGATAGTATTCTGATCTATATAAGTAAATTGATAGATAATAACACTTCTTTGAGTCATTATTTTTTACAATTTTTTTAGCAATATTTTCGATTTCTTTAAAACCATTTTCTATGGTAATAATTTTTGCAATTACTTCTTCCAAGTTTATCTCCTCCAATAAGTAGATTAGTTTAAATTTAATATATTATTTATAATAAAAAAATTTATTTAATTTATATAAAATAAAGACTTGTCAAAAAACGTTTGCAAGCCTTTAATATTAGAATAAATAAAAAACAATAAAAAATCAACCTAATTTAACATATAAATTTACTTTTATTATAAGTTTTATATTATAAAAAGTTATATTTAAAAAATTAATTGAGTTATATAAATTTAACTTAATTTGAGTATACTAATAGAATAAATTATTATATAGTAATACTTAGATGGAATGAATATTTTACCAATTCTATATGATGGTGTATAATTAGGTGATAAAGTAGCTGTAATAATGATATTTTAAGTAAATTACAATTGTGCTTATGATAACTTAAACTATTATTAGAGAATTATCATAACTTTTTTAAAGATTTATTAAGATAATTTCAATTAAATATAAAAAACATATAATAATTGATTTAACTTGAAACAATAATAAAAGAATATAAAAAACGGTGTGTGAAGATATATGAAAGGTAATATAGAAGATATACAAAGGGTAATATAATAGAAAACTAAAAAAATAATATAACAAGAAAGTAAAATAGGAGGAAAAAATGATACCAGGACTTAAAGAGAGTTTGTTAGGATTAATAAACGAAAGTGCATATAATCCTCTAAAAAAGGAAGAATTAGCAGAAATTTTTGATATACATTCATCAGAAATGCCAATGTTCTATAATTTTTTAGAAGAATTAGAGGAAGATGGATATATATGTTTTACTAAGAAAAATAAAATAGTATCATCAAATCAAATGGGATATTTTGTTGGTAAATTTACATCACATAAAAAAGGCTTTGGATTTGTAGAATCTGATGTTGAATACACACAAGATTTATTTATCTCAAGTGACAATATAAATGGAGCTATGCATAATGATAGAGTTATGGCAGAGATAGTTGTACCTGCAACTGAAGAAAAAAGAGCAGAAGGAAGAATCGTAAAAATTATAAAGAGAGAAATAACTAAAATAGTAGGTACTTTTCAATCAAGTAAAACTTTTGGATTTGTAACACCAGACAATAAGAAATTTACTAAGGATGTATATATACCTAAAAGATATTTTAGTGGTGCAGTAGATAATGATAAGGTAGTTTGTGAAATTACAGTATGGCCACAAGAAGATAGAAAACCAGAAGGAAAGATTATAGAAATACTGGGTCAAAAAGGTGAAAGAGGAGTAGAAATAGACTCTATAATAAGAGAACATGGTCTTCCAGAAGAATTTCCTAAGAAGGTATTGCAAGAAGCAGAAGCTGTTGCTGTTGAAATTCCAGAAGAAGAGGTAAAAAGAAGAAGAGATTTAAGGGATTTAAATATATTTACTATAGACGGAGATGACGCAAAAGATTTAGATGATGCTATATCAATAGAGGTATTATCTAATGGAAACTTTAAATTAGGGGTTCATATAGCTGATGTTACACATTATGTAAGAGAAAAAAATAAATTAGATAAAGAAGCTTTAAAAAGGGCTACATCTGTGTATTTAGTAGATAAAGTAATTCCAATGTTGCCAAAGACTCTTTCTAATGGAGTATGTAGTTTAAATCCATTTGAAGACAAATTAACTCTTTCTATATTTATGGAAATAGACCATAAGGGAAATGTAGTTAAGCATGAAATATGTGAATCTATAATAAATTCAAAGGCTAGAATGACTTATACAGAAGTATCCGATATATTAGAAAAAGATGATGAAAAGCTTAAAAAGACTTTTGAACATGTTGTAGATGATTTTAAAAATTCTGAAATTTTGGCTAGAATTCTTATGTCAAGAAGAGAAAAAAGAGGGGCTATAGACTTTAACTTCCCAGAAGCAAAGATAATTCTAAATGGAAATGGAGAAGTTGCAGATATAAAACCATATGAAAGAAGAATTTCTAATAAAATAATAGAAGAGTTTATGCTTATAAGTAATGAAACAATTGCTGAACATTTTTATTGGATGGGTATACCATTTGTGTATAGAATACATGAAACACCATCTTTAGAAAAAATGGAAGAATTGAGTAAATTTATATCTACATTTGGATATACAATAAAAGGTGATAAAGAAGAAGTACATCCAAAGGCATTACAAGGAATAATAGAGAAGATAAAAGGCAAAACAGAAGAGGGAGCAATCAGTACCATAATGCTTCGTTCTTTAAAACAGGCTAAGTATTCACCAGAATGTAGTGGACACTTTGGGTTAGCTGCTAAATTCTATTGTCACTTTACTTCACCAATAAGAAGATATCCTGACCTTCAAATTCATAGAATAATAAAAGAGTCTTTAAATAATAAGATAAATGGAAAGAGACAAGAGCAACTTACTACTATAGTAGATTATGCATCTGTTCAATCATCTGAAAAAGAGAGAAAAGCAGAATTGGCTGAAAGAGATGTACATGACTTCTATAAGGCTCTTTATATGAAGGATAAAGTTGGTCAAGAGTTTGAAGGTGTTGTATCTAGTGTAACTTCATTTGGAATATTTGTTGAGCTAGATAATACTATAGAAGGATTGATAAGACTTGCAAATATGAATGATGACTATTATATCTATGATGAAAGTTCTTATAGTGTGTTAGGTGAGAGAACCAAGAAGTCATATAAAATAGGTGACCTTGTTAAGATAAAAGTTGAAGGTGTAAATGTAGACTTTAAAGAAATTGACTTTGAGATAGTTGAAAAGATTGAAGAATAAACAAAATATAAAGAATAAGGTTTAATATTTGAAAATAAGAGTAAACAGGAAAAAATTAATATCTTAAAATAAGAAAATACAGAAATATTTAAAAGTAGACATGAACATTTGTAGTGTTTATGGTATGACTAAATGTAGAATATTTGATAAAAAGTAGATGTTTAGACCATATTTAGCATTTAGCAAAAAATATATATTAAAAAAATAGATTTTTATAGGAAATAAGTGTATCATTTAGAACTTGAGATACACTTATTTTTTATTTTATATAATTTTGACACGACAACACATGTATTTTACTAAAAAGATAGAACTAGTTTATGCAATATTAGTGCATGTGTGTGCGTAATAAAATTCTTTGGTTCCACATCAGAAATATTACCTCATGTATACTTTGATTTTTAAGATGTAATGACATTTTTTTTAGTGAATTTTCTTGTCAATACCTTTTGTTATGAGTTAAAATTATAAAAATACTACTTAGGAGGGAAGTAATTATGGGCATGATAGGAAGTTACTTTAGAATAAGTGAAGAAAATATTTTGAAATTACAACAATCAACAGATAACTTAGAGGATTTTATGTTTGAAGATGTACAGGAAGATAGCAGTATTAATATTGATAAAGCATGGCATGCAATTCAGTTTACTCTAACTGGTTGTCCTTTTGGTGGAGATAATGCTAATATTTTTAGTAAATTAGTGTTGAGTGGAAACACATTTATGGAAATTGAAGGAGAATTTTATCCTATGTTAATTACAGCTAATGATGTAAAAAAACTATCAGAGGCAATGAACAATTTGGAAGAAGAAGAATTTAGAAAAAAATTTAGTGTCAGTGAAATGCTAGAAAATGAAATTTATCCTGTTATGGATGATGAAGATGAGGATGAATTTTTTGAATATGTATGGGCTAATTTAATTGAACTTAAAAAATTTATGCAAGTAGCTTCTAATGAGGGACAAGCTGTAATATTTTGTATAATGTAATGATTATTATAAAGCTATTTATCATAAGATTGTAAGTTTTATAAAGTTGTTTACTATAAAGTTGTAAATTTTAATAAAGTTAGATATGAGTAAATGATGCCTTTATAAACGTACATATTGAAACAGCAGTAGAATGTAATCCAATTATAGTAATTTTAAAAGAACTTTTTAAATAGTAATATTATCTTTAGACACTTCAATTATTTTTAAATCACTATAGTACAGAAGTCATTAGTATATAAGCGTATTTATTTTATTTATTAAGAGAAATTAGAATCTTTAGAAAAAATTTAGAAATTTCTAAATAATATCTTAAGTTTTAGAATTTATTATGGAAATATAATAAAAAATTAATAAAAATAAAATACTATAAAATGATTTATGGGGGTGTACTTATATATGGAAATGAAAATATCAGTGTCTAATCTCAGTAAGAGGTTTGGTTCAAAATTGGCTCTTGAAAATGTAAACATTGAAATTGATAGTGGAATGTTTGGACTTTTGGGAAGAAATGGAGCAGGAAAAACAACATTTATGCGAATTCTAGCTACTTTATTGTCAAAAACTGATGGCTCAATAGATATTTGTGGAATTCCTATAGAAAAAACGAAAGAAATTAGAGATATGGTTGGTTACCTTCCTCAAGATTTTTCAATGTATCCAAATATGACAGTGTATGAAGCAATGGATTATCTAGCTGTTTTATCAAATATACCATCAGGAAAAAGAAGAAAAATTATCAATAAGTTATTAAGTAAAGTAAATTTAACTAATCATCAAAGAGTAAAAGTAAAATCTTTGTCTGGAGGTATGAATAGAAGACTTGGAATTGCCCAAGCGCTGATTCACAATCCTAAAGTTTTAATCGTAGATGAACCAACAGCAGGACTTGACCCAGAAGAGCGTATACGATTTAGAAATTTATTATGTGAGATTGCCAATGATAGAATAGTTATATTATCAACACATATTGTAGGAGACATAGAAGCAACATGTGAAAATATAGCTATATTAGATAATGGAAAAGTTATATATAATGGAACAACTGAGGCATTAACAAAACTTGCTTATGGAAAAGTATATAGTGTTGAAGTAGATAAAAAGGACATAGAAAATATAAAAAATAGATTTGTAGTTATAGGTATGTTGACTCAAGGTGGAAAAGCTACACTTAGAATCATATCAGAAGAAAAACCTTTTGAAACAGCAGTAGAATGTAATCCAACTATCGAAGATGGCTATATGCTTATGATGGGAGGAAATAAGATATGAATCTATTTATAAAAGAGTGTAAAAACATATTAAAAAGCACAGTCTATTATGTTTTTATTGTAGTATTAGTAGTTTTCTATATTTCACAACTTGGAAGCTCAGTTTCAGAAGATGTAAGCAAAAATATTCCTAATGAAGGGAATCCATTAGTTGCTCCTCAAAGAGTAGAAAACATTGATGAATACTACTTAAAACACAATCAATATCCATATGGTCAAAAAGAATCTTTGAAGTCTGATAAAGTAATTCCAAGTGCCACTATAAGTTTAATTAGAGAATATCAAGAAAATTCATATACAACATATCCAATGGGAATTATTAAGCATATAAAATTAAATGAAAGTAAGACCCAAACTATAGAGAAGTATATTGAGGAGATAACTGGTAACAGTATTGACAAAGTAAACTCAATTTGGGAAAGTGGAGAAAATATAGAAATAAATTCTTCTAAATTATCATTTGAAAAATTTGAAGAAATAATGCAAAGCATAGATGAAATTTTAGGTGGTGGGTCTGCGTATGCCATTGATAAATTACAAAGATTTGGTATAGTTCCAATTACTTATGAAGAAGCTATGCAAAATTATAACTATACAATACAAAAAGATAAAGTAACTAATGGTTATGCAAGAATTTTTTGTGACTATATTGGTATAATTTTAAGTATATTTCCAGTATTTGTAGCAGTTTTTATGTCAATGAAAGATAGACGTTCAAGAATGAGCGAAATTGTCTATTCAAAACAAGCATCAACATCTAAAATAATTTTATCAAGATATTTTGCTCTTGTATTTATGATGATGTTGCCAGTTTTAATTTTAGGTATAAAAGAATTACTTCCTTTAATTTCATTTGCTAAAGATGAAGGAATTTCTGTTGATAATTTAGCATTTATAAAATATACACTGTGGTGGTTATTGCCAACTCTTATGATAGTTACAGCTGTAGGAGTGAGTCTGACTGTTTTAACAGACACACCAGTAGCAATTATTGTTCAATTAATTTGGTGGTTTTACAGTATAAACTCTATAGGTCTTGAAGGAGATTATCCATCAATGGGACTAATGATAAGACATAATAATGTACTAAATGGAACTATTATAGCAGAAAACTTTAATACTATTATGAGTAATAGACTTTTAATAGGATTAGGAGCATTAATAATTGTCTTGATAACTACATTTTTATATGAACAAAAAAGAAGGGGGAATCTTAATGTTGGTTCAAGGTTTTCAAAATTATTTAGTTTTAATAAAAGAAAACTTCAAATTAAGCACTCTAATTAATCTAATATGTTCAATTGGTATGTTATGTTTGATTCCATTTATACAAGGGGTAGCAAATTTAGATAGTGTTTCAGCAGCTATATGTCTTGAAAACTATGTTATAATAGTAGGAATAATAATGATAGTTCCTATATTTTACTTAGAACAATCAAAGGAAATTGATGAGATAGTATCATCAAAATCAGTATCTCAAGTAGTTATACAATTAATAAGAATAATAATGTCAATTATAAGTATGCTTGTGTTAATTGCTGGATTTGTACTGATGTTAAAACATCTTGGAGGCAATTTTCCTATATTTAAATATATTGTGGGGAGTTTTGCATCAGCTATGTTTATAGGAAGTTTAGGTATGTTATTTTCTAATTTATTTAACAATACTATTATAGGATATATGTTATCCATAGGATATTTAATTTTAAATATGATGACTAAAGATAAGTATGTTGGAAATTTCTTTATAATGTCTATGAGTCGAGGTAGCTTTGATGAAAAGTATTGGTTGATATGTGGAAGTATTGTGCTTATAGTTGTATCTCTTTTGATAAAGCCAATAAAGAGAAAGATTGGTTAGTTAGATTAAAATTGTTTATTGTAGGTAAATTAAATAGAGTAATAATAGGCATTTTTAGGTTAATAATCAGAACTATAATAAAAGTTATTAGATTTATAATATATGCTATCAATAATTTTATTTAATTGGATTTATTGATAATTGAATGATTTAACGCAGATAAGATTTGAATTAGAGCATTAGGTAAAACGAATATATCTTTAAATATGAATTTATATTTATAAAAGAGGCTATTAGTAGATTTGAGGCTGTAAGTAGATTTGTGTGTAGAAACAAATTTACCTACAGCTTTTTTATATTTACACTGATGTCTCTATATTATAAAATATATCTATTTACTAAATTTTATCTAAAGATGTCAAAAGTATATTTTATATTAACTTTACATGAATAGTTTTATAAAATTTTCATAAAATTTCTATTTTTGCTTAGAAACCTTATTATTCATATTATCATTAGTAGGCATGGCTCCAAAGCTTAGTTTTTCGTACATTACTTGAGTAGGAGCTAACCAAACTGTACCATTTCCAGTAAATGTATTTAAGAAACCTTCACCATTTAAAGCAGAACCAATTAAAGATTTATCTGACTTTGTAACAGAAAAATTAACTCCAGATGTTCTGGCTATTGCAAAGTTACCATCTACTTTTAATTCTTCTCCATTGCTCAATTCATATTCTACAATTTCACTTTGAGGCACAACACATTCTAGAACAACTACACCAGTACCACTTAACTCTATTTGGAAGAAACCTTCACCACCAAGTAAAGCAGAAGAGAAGTTCTTTTGCGTAAATGCCTTTACTTCTATAGTGTCAGAGCAACAATAGAATAGACCTTTATCGACGATTATAGAATCATTATCAAGGCTCATAAATAAATAATGTCTAAAAGAAGGCTCTAAGTAAACTTCGCCAGTACCCTTATATGTAGGTTTCATCATTGACTCATTAGTAAGTGCTCCTGATATTCCTTTTTTGAAAAGACCTCCAACACCACCAATTTTAGTTTCAGAAGATATCTTTCCTTTATAATAGTACAGTGCACCAGCTTCTGTTTTTATTGATGAATTATTTAATTTTATCTTAATTTGTCTAGCCTTCAAGCCAGCTTCTCTAGCAAAATATAATCCCATTGCCATCATTGGGCTAGAAGCACCTTCAAGTTTTTCAAATTCTAATATTTCAAATTCACTTCTACCATCTGATGTATTTTCTAAAATTTTTACTTTTTTGCTTAAATCCATACAAATTTCTCCCTACTATATTAAAATTTATCTCTAAAATATTATAAGATATAACTATATATTACATTTTTTTTGAAAAATTAGCTACTTTATCATCAAAGTTTTACATAGATATTAAGAAATTTTAAGAATATTTATAATTGAAGTATATTGTTTGAGTATGCATTTTGAGTAGTATTTATAATTTGTGGGTATTATATTTTATGAGAGTGTTAAAATTATTTAAAAGTGAAAAGTGAAAAGTGAAAAGTGAAAAGTGAAAAGTGAAAAGTGAAAAGTGAAAAGTGAAAAGTGAAAAGTGAAAAGTGAAAAGTGAAAAGTGAAAAGTGAAAAGTGAAAAGTGAAAAATAGGTATTGGAGTATTAAAGTTTTTGTTTTTGTTTTGAGCTTGATAGATTATTTTTAGTAATTTATTTTGACTTTGCATTAAATATAGTCGATGTAATTTCCTACAATATATTGTTACATTACTTAATATATCTTACTTAATTAATTTAATGTATGAGTTGTCATATTGACTAAAGTACTTGAATATGTTATCATACAGGGTAGTCAAAAGATTTATAGATATAAAATAATTAGTAATTTTTTAGTATATATTAAAGAAATTTCTAGCAAAGAAGGTGAGATTTATATGGCTGGTAAAAAAATATTAGCAACAAACAAAAGAGCAAGACATGAATATTTTATAGAGGAAACATATGAGTGTGGAATTGAATTAAAAGGAACAGAAGTAAAATCAATAAGACAGGGTAAAGTCAACCTAAGTGATGGATTTGCATCTGTAGATAACAGTGAAGTATTTTTAAAACAAGTTCATATAAGTCCATATGAGCAAGGAAATATATTTAATGTTGACCCTCTAAGAGTGAGAAAGTTATTGCTTCACAAGCATGAGATAAGAAAACTTATTGGAGCAACTACTATAAAGGGGTATTCACTTATACCACTTAGTTTATATTTAAAAAATGGTAAAGTTAAAGTAGAGATTGCTTTAGCAAAAGGTAAGAAGTTATATGACAAGCGTCAAGATATGGCTAAGAAAGATGCCCAAAGACGTATAGAAAGAGAAATGACAGGGAAATATTAAACTAGTTAAAATTGTATTTTTTAGAATAAAATTCTTTATTATCTAGAACATAACATTGATTTTTGTTCTTAAAAGTATTATATTATATATACATTAAAAATTTAATAAAAATGGTGATAAAGTTTGCAAAAAGTCTAATGGACTATAAACTACTCAAGGGGGCGTAAAGGTTTCGACGTGGGTTTGGAACTTGAGGCTGCGTGTCGTGTTACTCTGGGTCACGTAAAAACTGGGGAACTTTAAAATAAACGCAGACGATAATTTCGCGATAGCAGCCTAGTTGCTGCTCGTCCCTCTTAGCCCTCCTGCCGGCTAAGACTGGACGTCATTATGCAGGGAACTACTTTGAGGGTGTCTCGACTTAGGGTAGATTAATTGGGACTGGCTAAGCATAGAGCCTGCCACTTGGCGTTATGTAAGGTGAGATATTAGTAAAGTTGGCTACACATGTAGATGCAGCGAGGAAAAGATTTGCGGACAGGGGTTCGACTCCCCTCGTCTCCACCAATTTTTAAAAAAGAATGATGAAATACTTGGAAATACTAGTCTTTATTGACTAGTATTTTTTATTTTGGTGATGAAATCCACCAACTGTACCCCAACCACAGAAAAAGAGGTTTTTTTGAGGGTATATTTGAAGGAATTATATTAGGATTATATAGTTTTCAATATTGAATATCACAATATATTATTTCTAATAATGCTCTAGGAGAAAATGTATTAATTAAAATTGTACTTAAAGTTAGAGAGATAAATATGGTCAAAAGTAAAAAAAATACAATTCTACTAATAGTATGAGATGTAGTATAAACAATATATACAAGAGATCTTGTATTATTTTAATTAAACTCTATAAAAAATAGAGTTGTTTTTTTATCTGAATTCTAATACAATAATAGGTAGAGATATAAAATTCACTCTACTTATCGACTTAAAATCAGCAATTGCAAGATGTGTATGTGATTTGTGCATGTGAAATAGATACTCTACAAAATATTGGTATAGGAGAGGACTATAAAATATGGAAGCAAAGCTAATTAATAAGAATTTACATATATTTATAAAATATAATGAAGAGACAGGGCAACCTGGAAAATTAACTATGCCAGAACACTTAAAGGTATGTTTAGAAAAAGGACAGGTGGCTTGGGGACATTTTACAAAGACAAAGCCATCTAGGAATAAAAAAGGATTATGGGATCAAAGAGTAAAGTATTTGGATGAACAATTAGAAAATAATGAAACTACACTTGTGTTTTTTTATTGTAGAAAATCAACTGAGTTATATGTTGCTGACTTAGTAAGTTATTATGATAGAGAAGAACCTGACAAAAATGAAGAATTAAAAGAATTGATTCCAAAATATTATCACGATAGAATTGGGGCTATAAATGAAAAAAAAGATATAGGAACTATGAGGAGTTATGCATTTGTAAGAGTTACAAATTTAAGAAAAATAGAATTTGAGGACACTAAATATATATATAATTTTAAGGGAGAAAATGAGGAGTTAGGGATTGAAAATGTATTAGAATCTAAAGGAATGGCTTCATTACTGTATGTTAATTTAGAACAAGAATTTTATGATATATTGGCTAATGATATTCAAAATATAGTGAGAACATCAATAGTTAAAGAAGAAATTTCATTTAAAGAAGGGGTTTTACTAGAGAAGACAGAGACACCAAAACCTAAGTTGATAGAAGAAAAAGAATCAGATTTACAAAAGAGTAGCATTATAGAAAAAAGAAAGAGAAAAGGTAGAAAGTATTCAATAGAGAAAGACATAAAGAATAAAGGATTAGGATATGCAGGAGAAAGATTAGTTTTAAAGCTAGAAAAAGAGCGAGTTAAAAAAGAAATTGGTAAAGACTATGTAGAAAAAATAGAACATACATCAGAAATAGATGATGAAAAGGGATATGACATATTATCTTTTGAGAAATTAAATGATGGAACAATAGTAGAAAAGTATATTGAAGTAAAAACTACTGAAGGAGGAGTGTCATCTCAATTTTTTATATCAGCAGGAGAAGTGAAATTTTCAAAAGAGAATAAAGAACAATATTATTTATATAGAGTTTATAACTATGATAAAAAGACTGGAGATGGAAAGTATTTTGTTCAAAAAGGAAGCATAGAAGAATATTTTACATTAGTTCCTAAGAATTTTGCAGTCTGTTTTGAAAGTAAAAAATAAATTTATGGAGAAAACAATGATAACTAAAGAAACTTTAAATAGGATATATAGTTTTAGAGAGAGTAGAGATTGGAGTAAATTTCATACACCAAAAGACTTGTCAGTAGCCATTAGTATAGAATCAGCTGAATTATTACAATATTTCTTATGGAATAATAAAAATAGCGATGATATAAAATCGGATTTTAAAATATTAGAAGGAATACATGAAGAGATAGCTGATATTCTTATATATTTAATATATTTAGCAAAAGAATTAGATTTAGATATGGATACAATTTTATGTGATAAAGTAGAAAAAAATAGTGATAAGTATCCAGTTAGTAAGTGCAAAGGCTCTTGTAAAAAATATACTGAATTATAGTTTATTTTTGTTTATGAAGTTTTATTAGGAACATAAAATATTACGTAGTTGATACAAAAAGAAAAAAATTATATGATATCCATTTCTATAGTAATATGTAAACAAATATAAATATATACTGAGATAAAAAATATAATGATTTAGCTGATGGGGCATCAAAAATAATGTTATACTCTATGTTTGTAATAGCTATTTTCCTTTTAGAGAATCATACAAGAGGTTTGGATTTGGATAGAGGTATAATTCTTTTAGTAGTTTTATATATACAATCATTATCTAAATTAATTTTGTATATATATTTTGCTAAAAGGAGGATATGTAACTATATGACAATATTGATTAAGACAAAAACTAAAGAATATAGAGAAAAACTACTTGTTGACACAAAATGAACCTACTAAATCAGTTAGGGTAAGACGTGAGACTATTATGCACTTAGAAAATGGAAAATATAATTCTTCTTTGAAGTTAGGAATGGATATTATTAAAATATTTGATATTACAGTAGAAGATTTATTGAATAAGAATAGTAAATATACAGTTAATTAATAAATAGTAGACAAAAATTTAAAGTTTAGATGCAAGGAGGAGGTATAGTTTTATGGAAGCTAATAAGACATTGTTACAATCACTATATAAAAAAATCATATTAGAATTTTCCAAACAGACAGGTAAAAGCTTGGAAGAAAGTATGGATTATTTATATACTTCTGAAACATATAAACTTATAAGTGAGGGTGTATCAGATATGCACTGTAAGAGTCATATATATTTGGCTCAGGAATTGATGCTGGAAAATGGATTAATGTACCATATAGGTCATCCAAGATAAATAATTAAAACTAGATACGAAATAAGGATACAAGATAATATAAAATTAATTTGTATCCTTATTTTGATTTTGTAATTAACTATATGAAATCACAATATTTATATGTATTTGATTTTTACAATGAAAATATTTTATCCAACTTTTCTACAGCTTCAACCTTCTTATCTTCCATAACTTGAGTATATATATTTAAAGTTATTGATATATCATAATGACCCATTAAAACTTGTACAGTTTTAGGAAGGACATCATTCTCAAAAAGTCTAGTTGCATAAGTTTTTCTAAGACCATGAAACTTTATAGGCTCTATATTTAAGCTATTTAATATGGACTTTAAATTCCTTAAAGGTCTTTTATCATCTATAGGGATACCTAATTCATTGCAAAATACATAATTATCATTTCTATATAATTCTCCAGCCTTTAATATATCTGTATTTTGATTTACTTTATGTTCTTTCAATTTATTTAAGACATCCTTTGGAATAGGCACAGTTCTGTAAGAATTTGATGTCTTTGGCTCTTGTTCTAATACTTTAAGCTCTCTATTTCCATTTTTATCTATAAGATATGTTCTTTGAAGAGTTCTTTTAACTGTTAAATTAGAACTCTTAAAATCAATATCAAACCATTTAAGTCCTAATAATTCTCCTAATCTAAGTCCAGTACCAAGAGCAAGTAAAAATAATACCTCTAATTTATGACCCTCTATAGCTTTTATAAAACTCTTTTGTTGTTCAAGAGTCAATATTTCAAGCTTATTTTCCTTTTTTTTAACTGGTATATTTACCATAGTACAATAGTTACGTTGTATAAGACATTGTTTTTCAGCTTCTGATAAGCAGGTTTTCAGTTTAGTGTTTATTTGTCTTATAGTAGGTATACTTTTATTGGAATCAAGCAATCTATTGTAATATTTTTGTATGTGGGATACTCTTAAGTCCTTTAACTTAACATTGCCTAAATCAGTATCTTTAATATAATTACGATAGATGCTTTCATATCTTTCAAATGACTTTGGTTTTAAATCTTTTATTCTATATTCAAACAACCAATTGTAAAACCAATGCTCTAAAGTTATTTTATCATCTGAAATATCAGAACTTAAATAATATTGTTTTTTATAAGCATCAAGTTTATCTTTAACTTCCTTTTGAGTTTTACCATAAAATTCTTTTCTTATTGGTTTTCCATCTTCATTATAACCAATCATTATACGAGAACGCCAACCATCTTTATATTTTCCGATAGAGCCTTCTCCATTAGCTCTTTTAGTTGCCATTTTTAAACAACTCCTTATATGATTTATAGTTATATCCATCGAAGAATGTAATACATTTCTCTAATAAGAATTTTATAACTTCATCAGCTTCTAGTGTTTCATAGAAGTTTAGCATTAATGTGTTGTATTCTTGTTTATGTTTGGCTGGTATTGATAGAACTCCTATATCATTACTTATAAGTATTAGGTTTGAGGTAAGTCGAGCAGTTCTTTTGTTACCATCATAGAAGAATTGACAATAGGACAACCATAAATTTATTATTATAGCCTTTTCTAAGGGGTTAGTTATTTTATTTATGATACTTATGTCACTTATAAATAAATTATTTAATAGAGTGGCTTCTATGCACTCATATTGAGTAGTACCAGCTATACCTATGTTACCGTTTCTAAAATCTCCAACAATTAGAGCTTCATCTTTTGCAACTATTTTATGTATAGAGCAAATTGTATCTTTATTTAAAGATAAGTTTTCTTTGTTACTTAATTTTATTATATAATCCCATGATGATTTTATATTTAGTATTTGATTTTGGTCACTTAATTTATGTCCACCTACTGTTATACCATCAAGTAATGTTTGTACTTCTGGGAATGTGAAGGGGTTATTTTCTAGGTTACCCATATCATATACAAATTCACTTATCATTCTTCTAATGTATGTTAAAGTATACTTTTTATCTCCATGAGGTAGATTCGTAGGGAATTTATGTGTGTATTTTGGTATATATGATTTATTCATGATTGTAGCTCCTTTCATAGTTTTTTACCATTGTTTTAGATACTATTGATATATTTTTATATTTTATTTAGTAGTTTTTTTATTTCTTTAAGTGTATTTTCAAGCTTTTTATTTTTTTCCTTTAATTCATTATTTTCTTGTAATAATTTAAAGTAATCATTATTTTTAATAGTCATATTTTCTTTTTGAGATATTAACTTTTTTAGTCGAATGTTACTCCCATTATCTGTTGCCTCACTAAAGTAATCATAGATTGCTTCTATATTTTCTTCTGATAGACCAATATCTAATAATTCGTCAATTGATTGTTTTGTAAGAACATCATTTTTAATAATTTCTTTTATGTCATCAGGATGTAATGAAAAATCTAATTCAGTATTAGATATACAATCTGAAAGTATCCAATTATAAACTTGATTTTCATTTAGTTCTAATTTTTCACCAAGTTTACAATATTGGTCTTTATCAGACCAAGCACCTAGCAATAAACTTGAGGTAATCCTAATATCATCATCTTCCATAAGATTTGAAATAGCATTTAAAAATTCATCAAAAGAATAGTATTCTTCTGGGAATAAAGACTGTAAAAAGTATAAAACATCTTCATTAGTCATTACTTCATTTTCAATATCAAAATAAAAGATGGTCTTTTCAATTTTCAAAGCTTTAGCGAGTTTTGATAAGGTATCTATACTAGGTATTCTTTTATCATTTTCATAATTTATTAGAGCATTTCTTGAGATGCCACTAATTTCAGCAAGTTGAATCTGTGTTAGTTCTTTTTGTTTTCTTATCTTTTTTAAGTTTTTTCCAATTTGCAATATTATCACCTCGTATAAAGTATATCCCAAAAGTACACAAATGAGAACAGAAAAATAATATATTCTTATTGACAGCACACATATGTCGACATTATAATTAAAATGTAAAGTTTACGAATGTAAACTAGAAAAAAGGAGGAAAAAGTATGGGAATCAATTTAAAAATATTTAGGATTAAAAAAGGTTTAAAGCAACAAGAACTGGCAGATAGAGTTGGTATATCAAGATATTATTTGTCAAACTTGGAAACAGGTAAGGCTAATAATCCAAGCAATGATTTGATGATTAAACTATCTAGAGCTTTAGATACAACAGTAGAAGAATTATTTTTTAGTAAGGAGGAGTAAAATATGAAAGAGAATAATAATTTAGAAGTTTTAAAGACATTACAAGCTACTTTAAACATTATTGTAAAGAATGAAGAAGAAGCACAAGAAAAAAAGCAAGGATATAAAATTATTGAAAATGCGAAAAGAAATAAAGCTGAACTTATAACATGTAAAGAAGCATCTAAGCTTTATCCTATAGGAGAATCAAAATTTAGGCAGTTATGTCACTCTAAAAATAAAGGTTTCCCTTGTATATGGATAAATAATCGAGTATACATAATAAAAAACAAATTGGATGATTGGTTTATTGAAAATGCAAATGGTATCAAGTTATAGTCTTAAAGTAGGTGTTTGCAATTGAGCAATAAAGGGTGGATAAAGCTTTACAGGGAGTTGTTGGATAAATCAATTTGGAAAGATATTAAACCAGAAAGAAAAGTAATATTAATAACTCTATTACTTATGGCTAGTCATAAAGAAAATCATGTTTTTATAGATAATAAAAAGATAAAAATAAAGTCTGGACAATTTATTTCTTCATATAGCAAAATAGCTGAAAGATGTGGTAAAGGAGTTAGTTATCAAATGGTTAGAAGTTGTTTGTTGTTTTTTAAAAATGCTGGTTTTCTAACATACGAAACAACAAACAAATATATAGTCATAACTATTGAAAACTGGGAGCTTTACCAAGAGAACATAGAAAATCAACAACCTAATCAACAGACGATTAACAATCAATCAACAACAATCAAGAATATAAAGAATGAAAATAATATTATATATAGTGAAATCATAAGTAAATTTAATTCAACTTGTATCGAACTTTCAAAGGTCAAGAAACTAACAGATACAAGAAAGAGGAGAATAAATTCAAGAATAAGAGAATATGATAAAGAAACTGTATTAGAGGTTATAAATATAGTTAGTAAGACAAGTTTTCTAAATGGAAACAATAATACAGGATGGAAAGCAAACTTTGATTGGATAATGAATCCAAGTAATTTTACTAAGATACTAGAAGGAAATTATCATAGCAAGGAAACTGACCTAAATAAAGATGAAAAGGTATATAATCCAGATGACTCACAATTAAAGTGGTAAGGAGGTTATATTATAAACAATTCAAACAACTTAATTAAAAATACAGAAGCAGAGCAATCTATATTAGGAAGCATTTTATTAGACTCAACAATAGTAGAAGAGTTAGAGCAAATGTTAAATGAAGACATGTTTTATCATGAGGAACATAAATACATATTTAATGCTATAAAAGAAATAAACAAGAGAAATGAAGTAATAGATATAATAACTCTTACAGAAGAATTAAAGAGAAAAGGTAATTTGAATAATATTGGAGGTATAAGCTATATCACTAGTTTGTCAACAATAGTTCCAACAGTATCAAATTTCACGAGTTATGTCAGTATAGTTATTGAAAAATATAAAAATAGAAATATAATTGATAAATTCAATAAATTCAGTCTTGGCGAAATAGATGATAATACTCTTATATATCAGTTAGAAAATGATATAAATAAAGCTAATCAAAAACTAATAAAAAAGGATTCAAGTATAACAGCAATATCAGAGAGAGCTTTCGAATATATAAATGATGAAATAAATGAAGGTATTAAGACTGGAATAAAGTTCTTAGATGAGACTATAGGAGGTTTATATGGGGGTGAACTAACTACGATAGCAGCTAAAAGTGGAAGGGGGAAGACAGCATTAGCTTTACAAATACTTAGAAATGTAATATTTCAAGGCAAGAAAGTACTTTTTATAAGTGGAGAAATGAGCGATATACAGATTTTGTTTAGAAATATAGCCTCACTAACTGGAATATCAGTTGTAAAAATGAAAAACAGAAATCTAAATGATGATGAAATAGTCAAATATATACAAGCTTTAAGCATAATAAATCAAGAAAATAACCTTTATATAAATGACTCTGTAAATACAGTATCAGGGATAAAGAGAGAAATAAAGAATATTAAGCCTAGCTTAGTCATAATTGATTATTTGCAAATTTTGGATTATGAAGGCAAAGAAGTAGGAGAAGCTAAATTTGCTGACTTATCAAGGCAAATAAAAAAGATTACTTTAGATTTTAATATACCAGTTATTCAGCTTGCTCAATTAAATGATGAATTGAAGGATGAAAGACCTAAAGGGGACAGAGTAATGAGAAGCTCAAAGCAGATATATATGGATTCTAATTCAGTTATATATATTCATAGACCTACAGAAAAAGAGGCTCTTAATTATTGTAAGACAATGGGAATTGAGGATATAAGAGAGCTGAGACGAAGAGAAAAAGGTTTTGGTGCTAATTTAAGCGAAATTATTGTTGCTAAAAATAGAGATGGTGAATCAGGATTTAGACCATATTGGTATATAGGAAATTTGTTTTCTTTTGAAGAATGTAAGAAGATACAAGAGATATAAAAAAGAAGCATGATTTATTAAGTAATAGATAAATTATGTTTCAAGAAGTATTGAAGGATAAAGAGAAGTATTAATTAGATGTAATGAAGATTTAAAATATATTGAGTTTAGATTTAAACACTTATTAGAAAAAGGTAGTTGCCATATAAATATAACAACTACCTTTATAAATTAGGTACTTAATGTACACTAACCTAGCAACTTAAGTATATATTAAGTACCTGATGAAAGTCAAGGAGGTACTAAAATGTATGATGAAATTATAGAAATATATTTTGATTATTGGATAAATGAACATATGTATAGCGATATTTTAGAAAAAGACAAATATTATACTGAATGTTGGAAAGAAATTAGAGAGATTAATAAATTATTAGAAAAGAGCTTATCAGGAGAAAATGAAATACATAAATTAATGGAATTAAATGATTTATTTAATTCTCTGATGGAATTTGAAAGAGAACTTAGTTATAAACTTGGATTTAAGGCAGGAGCTAATTTTATAATTGGATTATTGGATTAAGCTGAGATCTATTCTTAGTAATCATAAAAAGCTAAATTTTAACTTACATAAGTTGGAATTTAGTTTTTTATTATATATTGGTAATTTGAAATATGATTCTATAGATTTAAAATATATATTGATACATTAAAACTAGAATTGAGCATTTAATTTGTTATTAGAGGTAGATAACATTTAAATATAAAAGTATTTATCTTTAATGTAGTAAGAAAAGCTAGAATATATAGCTGAATTAGCAATAAAATGGTATAATTTGTATGAGAATTAAGAAGATTGTATTAAAATAATAGAATAGTGTAGTGAGGTGAACTTGTTGAATAATATAATGGAAATGATTGCTGAAGAAACTGGTGGAAAAAGTTTTAGAACTTTTAAATATAGTTTTGATAGCATTAGAGTTCCATCACTTGATTATGATGACAACAAAGAAATTATTTGGAAAGATATTGGAGAAACAGAAAAACATAAAAGCCCTAAGGATTTATCAGAATTAGCTAAAAGTATTAGTAAGTATAAACCTCTATTTACATATTTTTTAGATGGGTCAAGAAGAGTATTTAAGGTTGATGATATATCTTATCAAAATCAAGTTTTTCCTGTTATTGCTGGTCAAATTGGAATTGGATGCTGTAAAAGAGAATCTAAAGAGATAAAACCATTTAAATTTGAACGCTGTTCAGTAATATGCCTTCCTAAAATTGCTAACAAAGGTGGGTGGAATCCTCAACTTTTTTTTAGTAATTTATTACAAAAAATAAATTCTAATATGTCATTAAAAAAAAATAATATAGAATTTACAGATATATTGACATATAAATACTTACGAAATGAAGGAGAAAATTTAGAAAATAAAGGTATTGCAGTAATACAAGATCTTATGATAGATAAGGAAAAAGAAATGACAGCTTTTCTTGCAAGTAAAAATCTGTTAGATCAAAATAATTACTTACTTAAAGACGGTTCATTAGAATATCGTGTAATGTCAACAGGTAATTTTAGGGAATTAAGAAAAATACGTAATAATTATAGATGGGTTGTTGGAGTATCTAAATCTTTTAACCCTGAAAAATGCTTAGATATTAAAGGAAAAAACAATTCAAATTACATAGCAAATCTAAAATTATATAATAGAACTCCTGTTAGTAAGTACACTTCAAAAATGTTTGGAGATGTAAGCTTTGCTATTTGGTATGTTCGTATAAGAGAAAAAAGATATACTAGTAATGCATTTGACGGAGTTTTAAAGTTAGAAAGAATATTAGTAACAGATGAAGAAATTGAACATGGATTAGATTCAGAGGAGGTTGATTTTATTACAGCTAATATTATCAATGAGAGAAACCCAGTCTGTTATGGAAAAGATTTTAGATGGGCAAATCACTTATATCCAGTTTTTTTAACTGAAAGTTATGTAAAAAGCAAGTATATTAGTAATACATTATTTTTAAATATATTTTAAATAGAATAGGGGTATATGTATGGGAGAAGTAATAGGGAAAGTAATTGCAACAGAGAAAAATCCATCTACCATTGATGAATTTTTTTTCTGGACATCACCAAAATTAATTTTAAATCCATTTGATGTAGTGAAAATAAGTCATATAAATGGGAGTTTTTCTTATGGGGTAATAGAAGAAATCTCTCATATTACAGATTCAGCTAATTTTTTATCAAGTTATATATCTAATGATTTTGGGGATGTTAATTCAGTTGAAAATACACATAGAATAGGTATGAATTACATTAAAGCACAAGTAATAGGAAATACAAAGAATATTTATATTCCTCTATTGAATAATGAAAAAGTATATATGGCAAATGCTAACGAAATTTCTGAGGCATTAGGGTTGTCTAATATTAAAAATCCAATGATATGTGGATATCTTGAGATGTACAAAAGTTCAGAAGAAGATAAGAAAGTGATGCTTCCTGTAAATATAGATTCAAGATTTCTAATTGGTCCAGAAGGTGCGCATTTAAATATATCTGGGATATCAGGTTTAGCAACTAAAACTTCATATGCTATGTTTTTATTGAAATCAATACAAGATTACTATATAAAAAATGATGAAGATAATGATAGTGTAGCTTTTGTATTGTTCAATGTTAAGGGAAAAGATTTACTTTCAATAGATGAAAAAAATGATTTTGAAAGTATAGAAGAGAGAGACGAATCCTATAAATTATATGATATGTTAGGATTATCAAAAGATCCATTTAAAAATGTTAAATATTATTATCCATATTCTGAACAAAATATATGGAATACATATATGGATAAAAAAACATTATATGACCAACAAAAACTAAATAAAGCCTTTATGTATAAATATATATATGAAGAAGATAAGGATAATTTAGACTTAATGTTTTCTAGTTTAGATGATCCTACTCAATCTATGGACTCAATTTTAAATTATATAATTACTAACCAAGGTGGTTTTGGAAAGTTTACTTTATGGGATGATTTTTTAGAAGAAATACAAGATAGATGCCAAGCTGGCGTTAAATCTTATGATAAAGAGATTACTGTAGCAAGTTGGAGAAAATTTAATCGTATAATAAGAAAATCAATATATAAAAATGCTATATTTAATGATAGAGTTGATTATGATAATAATGAAGTTCGTATAAATAAGTCATTAAAGAATATTAAAAAAAATGAAATACATGTTATAGATATAGCGAAATTAAATGAAGACATGCAAAGTTTTGTATTCGGAGATGCTATCAGAACAATTTACAATTTAAAATTAGGGGAATATGGAAGTGATGATGAATGTAATATTCCATCCAAAATAGTAATATTCATTGACGAATTAAACAAGTATGCATCTACAGATTCTCCTAAAAATTCGCCAATACTTAGACAAATATTGGATATAGCAGAAAGAGGTAGATCTTTAGGTATTATATTATTTTCTGCAGAACAATTTAAAAGTGCTATACATAGTAGAGTTACAGGCAATTGTTCTACACATGTCTATGGAAGAACAAATGCTATTGAAATAGCTAAGAGTGATTATAAATTTATTTCACCAGTGTATAAGAATATGATGACAAGGTTAAAACAAGGTGAGTATATTATTCAAAATCCTATTTTTAGGTCGTTATTAAATATAAAGTTTCCAAAACCATTATATAAGCAGTATAAATAAGGTAGGTGTTTTTAATTGATTATATTAGGGAAAAATATTATAGAAAATCTTACAGTAGGTATGTATGAAGATTGTAGAGTTATTTACAGAGAATATATACAGAATTCAGCAGATCAGATAGATAAGGCTGTTCAAACTGGTTTAATCAAACAAGAAGAGGCTTATATAGATATAGATATAGATAAAAAGACAAGAAATATAAAAATATATGATAATGCTACTGGAATTCAAAAGAAGTATTTTAAAAAAAGATTATCTGATATTGCAAATTCTGAAAAAGATAGAGATACAGATAAAGGGTTTAGGGGTATAGGAAGATTAGGCGGAATCGCATACTGTGATAAACTAAAATTTTCATCTTCATATTATGGTGAAAATTTAAAATCAGTAATGATCTGGGATGCAAAAAAATGTAAAGAAATCTTAAGTGATAAAAATTGTAGATGTACAGCAGAAGAATTATTGGCTAATATTATAAGTTATGAAGAAGATGTTTGTGGCGAAGAAAGTCATTTTTTTGAAGTAGAATTAATTAATGTTAATAATGAAAATAAAGAGTTAATGGATATTAAAGAAGTGGAAAAGTATTTATCTTCAATAGCACCAGTTCCATATCATAATTTTATTTATAAAGAAAAAATTTATGAATTTATAAATAATGAAAATATGAGTATTTATGAATATAAAATTTGTATAAATGGAAAGCAGATATTTAAAAACTATAGAAATAAACTTTATGAAGATACTAAAAAAGGAGAAAAATCATATGATGAAATATATGATTTAGAATTTAAAAAGATCATGAATAGTGATAATGAGTTAATTGCTTGGATGTGGTTTGGGGTATCTGGTTTTATAAAGTCAATTCCTGTATGTAATCAAATGCGAGGAATTAGATTAAGGAAAGAGAATATTCAAATTGGAAATGAAAGAACCTTAATACATTTCTTTAAAGAAACAAGAGGAAATTATTATTTTATTGGTGAAATTCATGTTGTTAGCAAAGATCTTATACCAAATGCTAGAAGAGACTACTTTAATGAAAATGAAACTGAGAGAGAGTTAGAAGATGGTCTAAAAGATATATTTGAAGAATTACATACATTATATCATCATGCAAATAAAATTAAAAATGCATTTAAAAAAAAATCTGAATATGAGAAGGTAGAAAATGAATATAATAAAAAAATAAAAGAAGGAGGATTTATTGATTCAGAAGAAAAAAAATTATCTGAAAAAGACTTAGAAGAAAAACTTAAAGAGGCAGAAGAAGCTAAAAAAATCCTTAAAGGAGTGAGTGACAAAGCTTCTGATAAAGGCGTTGTAAATAAAGTATTTTCTATATTAGAAAAAGGATATTTACATAGTGAAAATCAAGAAAAAATAATTGAAATAAAAAATGAAAAAGCTAAAAAAAGTGAAAAAACTAAAAGTAATAAAAAATTTATGACACAAAGATTATCTAATTTAAATAGAAAGGAACAAAAACTTGTAAGTAAAATATATAGTGTAATTAAAGCTGTATTGCCAAGAGATACAGCGAACACATTAATAGAGAAAATACAAGAAGAGCTGAGCTAATGAATAGAAATATTTTATTAATAGAACCAAATTATAAAAATAAATATCCTCCAATTGGAGTAATGAAAATATCAACATATTATAAAATGTTAGGAGACAAGGTTACTTTTTTCAAGGGGGATCTAAAGGACTTAGTTATAAATGATATCTATGATGACTTATTAAAACAATTGTATGCAAATTGTAATGAGGTTTTTTGGGAAGAATATAAAAATGATATTATTTACTATCTTAAAAAGGGAATAAAAGATGTTCTAGAGAAAATTCCCAAAGTAGATGATAATCCAATTATTAGAGATCTATTAGTATATTATAGAAAGTTTTATAGAACTAAAGAATATCTTAATCCTAATTATAGAAAATATGATAGGGTAGGAATAACAACTTTATTTACTTTTTATTGGGATATAACTATTGAAACTATAAATTTTGCAAAATGCTTATGTAAACACCAAAAGGATGTTATGATTGGAGGTGTTATGGCATCCATCTTACCAAATGAAATAGAAAAAGAGACAGGTATAAAGCCTTTTGTTGGAGCATTAAATAAGTCTGGAATACTAGATGATAATGATATAATAATTGATAACCTGCCATTAGATTATTCAATATTGGATGAGATAGATTATAGATATCCAGCAAATAATTCTTATTTTGGGTATATGACAAGAGGTTGCATAAATAAATGTAGTTTTTGTGCAGTTCCTAAATTAGAACCAGAATACAAAGATTTTATAAGTATAAAAGAGCAAATAAAGATTACAAATGAAAAATTTGGAGAGAAAAAAGATCTACTATTATTAGATAATAATGTATTAGCTTCCAATAACTTTAATAAAATTATTGAAGAGATAAAAGAAGCAGGGTTTACAAAAGATAACCTTTTTCATCAACCAAATGAATTTGAGGTAGCAATTAGAAATCTAAGAGAAGGATATAATGATAGAGCATACATAAAAAAGATTATAGGTTTATATAAGTTGTTGCTGGATAAATATTTCAATGAAGAAACAAAACACATATTTTCTATTTTGGAAACAAAAAAGTTATTAAACATAGAAACTGCTAAAAAAGAAAATATTTTATCATGTTATGAAGATGTAAAAGGATTATTTGAAAAATACTATAAGAGAAGACCCAAAAAAAGAATTGTAGATTTTAATCAAGGAATTGATGCTCGTTTGATTAATGACGAAAATATGTCTAAATTATCAGAAATACCTATTAAACCACTAAGGATAGCTTTTGATGACTGGAAATTACACGATATCTATGAAAATGCAGTTAAAACAGCAGTTAAATATGGCATAAAAAATTTGTCTAATTATCTTTTATATAATTATAAAGATAAACCAATAGATTTATATAGGAGATTAAAACTAAATGTTGATTTATGTGATGAATTAGATGCTAATATATATTCTTTTCCCATGAAATATCATCCTATAGAAGACCCAAAATACTTTAAAAATAGAAACTTTATAGGTTTACATTGGAATAGAAAGTTTATAAGGGCTATACAAGCAATATTAAATTCTACAAAAGGAAAAGTGGGAAGTGGAACATCTTTTTTTAATGAAGCATTTGGAGAATCTGAAAATGCTTTTTATAAACTACTATATATGCCAGAAACATTTATAATATATCGTCAATTTTTTAAAGACTGTGGTTTGACCAACAAATGGTGGCAGGATTTCAAATCCTTAAATGAAGAAAAAATTATTTTTACTAAAAGGATAATAGAAAAAAATGAATTTCAAGATATAGAGCTATTAACAAATGATAAAGAAATTTTGAATATTCTGAAATATTATACGATAACAAGAGACCAAGCCGAAGGTATTATGAAGAATAGGTTTTATAACAATTAGTTATAAAACCTATTTTTATACTAATATTTAAATACTAAGTAGAAAATTATACCCCAATAATACCCCAACTACAAAAATAAACAATAAAAAACAATCAAAAAGATTGCTCTAACATCATAACTAAATAGCTATATACCTACATTTACAAAAACCAACAAAACAATCAAATAACCACTTATAGACTCCCCTCGTCTCCACCATTAAAAGCCACAAAAATATTAGCAATTTGCTAATATTTTTTTTGTGAAGATTATTTTAATAACATATATAATTAACTTATAAAACATATATGAAGGGGTAAAACTATATGGCTAAAATTGACAACATGATGTCTATATTATGGATATTAAACTCAGATAAAAAAATTACTGCAAAACAAATATCTGAAAAACTAGAAATAAATATAAGGACTGTCTACAGATACATTGATGCATTATCTGCTAGTGGAGTACCTATAATTTCAGATACAGGTCATAATGGTGGGTATAGCCTTTTAAATAACTTCATTAAAGCACCTCTTTTTTTTGATACAGAAGAGCAAACTGCTCTACTTCATGCAGCTATATTTGCTAAAGAAGAGGGATGTTTCTTAGATGACACATTAGATAAAGCAACATCAAAGTTAAAAATGTATTCAAATCAAAAACAAGAAGAAATTTTAACAAAACATTTAATAGGTTTTGAAGTAATAAAACCCACAGGAAAAATATCTATAGAATCTGTACTTAAAAAGTTGAAAAATAGTATAGTAAATGAATTATCTATAGAAATCAACTATCGTACAGGTCGTGAAGAAAAATCAAAATGTAGGATTATAAATCCATATGGAATTGTTCGTTGGAATAATAATTGGTACATAGTAGCATTTTGTCAAATGAGAAATGAGATTCGTAGTTTTAGGGTAGATAGAATTAGTAGTATCATAGAAACATCAAATACTTTTAGTAGACCAAAGGAATTCTCTGCAAGTGAATTTTTTATAAAAGGGATTATAGATGAAACAAAAGATGAAGATAATCTTACAACATTAGTTATAGAAGGAAGGATGAATGCATTGGACAACTTATGTCAGCATTGGCTTCTAGGATATTATTTGAAAGAAAGGACTCCAAATAAAGTAATATTTAAACTTCAAGAAGATATAATATTTACCTATATACCAAATATACTTATACCTTATAGAAAATCGATACAAATAATTGAACCATTAAGTCTTAGGCATAAAATGGTTGAAAATTTACTCGAATTAATTAATCATTATCAAATTTAATAACTTGACTGACAGAGTATGTCAGTTAAGTTATTTTACAATAAGGTATATTAATTAATCATATAAGGAGAAAAAAATGAAAAATAGAAAAGCATATATGTATGTATTTGATACTATGTCAGATTGGGAAGTTGGATATTTAACTGCTGAATTAAATACAGGAAGATATTTTAAAAAAGGATTAAAACCATTAAAAGTACTTACAGTAGGAATTGATAAAAATCCTATTATAACAATGGGTGGATTGAAAGTGTTACCAGATATGACAATAGAAGAGTGCAATATTGAAAGTAATGATGTATTAATTTTACCAGGAGGAGGTACTTGGACATCGCAAATTCATGAAGAAATATTAGAAAAAACTAAAGAAGCTTTCACACAAGGGTCTATAGTTGCAGCTATTTGTGGTGCTACTTTAGGGTTAGCTAAAAAAGGATTACTAGATTTTAGAAATCATACAAGTAATGATTTAGAATTTCTTAAAATGATGATACCAAGTTATTCTGGAGAAAAATATTATAAAATGGAATCTGCAGTTAGCGATGAAAATTTAATTACTGCTTCAGGGATTGCACCATTAGAATTTACGATACAAGTTTTAAAAGTTTTAGATGTTTTTAAAGAAGAAGCATTAAGTTCTTGGTTAAACCTTTATAAAACTCATGATTCTAAATATTTTTTCGAACTAATGAATTGTAATAAAGAAGTTTAAGGTTTGTTTTTAAATGTAATGTAGTATAATATAGTTATAGATAAAATAAAAAGAAACTATAATCTAGTGGGTAGAGTAGTGGTTTCTAGTATAGATTACTTTTTAGTGAACTTGAATTTAATTTTAAATTCAAATTCTAAACCACTTTTTCTACGACCAATAGATAAGTGGTTTTTTATTTTATCATATATGTAATTAGTACTTATAGCAATACAAATAGAAACGATAGCTCCTATAATAAAATTTATAATTAGTTTTATACAGAGTACACCTAGTTCCTACATACTATAGGAACTAGGACTATATGAAACCACCACTCATAGATTGTAGTTTCTTTTGTTGTGTTATATCATAGAATAGTAAAGTGATGTATATTTTTAATAAAAACTTAGCGTTGTATATGAAATGAATTAATCGTGGGTATTATTCCTGCGATTCGTCTCCACCAATTTGTAAAAAAGAATAATGAAATACTTGGAAATACTAGTCAATATTGACTAGTATTTTTTATTTTGGTGATGAAATCTACCAACCGTATCTCAACCACAGAAAAATGTTTTTTGAGGGAATATGGGGGTGCATTTAGGTTGTATAATTATATATTTCAATATTACATGTTCATTAGGAAAATAGTTAGCAAATGATATGATTGATAGAATAGATATAGTAAACTAATCTAGCACTGTATTGTAATGTTTATTAAAGAATATGTTTTTATAGTAGAAGAGTTTTTTTAATAGACAGTTCCATAAAAATGAGTGAAGAAGTAGTTTTATAATATTATTTGTAACTATTTGATGTTTATTATGAAATTTTTTATAAGTTATATTTATCAAGATATTACTAAATATTTACAATATTCTATTGCAATTTATTTGGAAAAGTTATATATTTATAACATAAGGTGTTATAAATATATAACTTTTAAGGAGTGATTTTATATGTATAAATCAGAAACTGGTGTAAGATCAAAGCTCATCTTGGAATTACTTGTAATAACTTATTTTTTTATAGCTGTATTAGCGACTAAGTATATTTTTAAAGGTCCAAGTACCGCTTCTCTTCCAGGGTTGAGTTGGTTAATAGTCTTTGGATGTTATTCAATTTATAATAAAAAATATAATGATTTAGTTGATGAATCATCTAAATTTATACTATCAAAGGTTAATCAGATTGCAATAAAAATAATGATATATTCTATAGTTATAATAGCTATTTTTTTTGCAACACCTTATACAAGGAATATAAATATATCAAACTTGGATACTGGTATAATTCTTATTGCTGTTTTATTTATACAATCTTTATCTAAATTAATTTTGTATATATATTTTGATAAAAGGGGGATATGTAACTAAGTGGCAATATTGATGAAAACAAAAATTAAAGAATATAGAGAAAAGCTCCTTATGACACAAAATGAACTTGCCAAATCAGTTGGGGTAAGACGTGAGACTATTGTGCACTTAGAAAATGGAAAATATAATCCTTCTTTAAAGTTAGCGATGGATATTGCTAAAGTATTTAATACTACAGTAGAAAATTTGTTTGAATTTATTGAAGAAGAATAGTGGATAGATTGTAAATATTTATAAGATGATTAATGAAATATAGTTATTTAATTATTAAGTTTGTTAAAAATATTTATATATAATATAATGTGTGATTAAGGTTAGATTATAATTGTTTTAAGATAAGAAGAGTATTATAAATTATAAAAATTAGTGAATATACAGTTAAATAATAAATAATAAATAAAAATTTAAAGTTTAGATGCGAGGAGAAGGTATAGTTTTATAGAAGCTAATAAGACATTGTTGCAATCACTATATAAAAAAATTATGTTACAATTTTCCAAAAATACAGGTAAAAGTTTGGATTATTTATATACTTCTGAAACATATAAACTTATAAGTGAGGGTGTATCAGATATGCATTGTAAGGGTCATATATACTTAACTCAAGAATTAATGCTAGAAAATGGATTAATGTATCATAAGGGCTATCCAAGGTAAATAGTTAAAAAAGTAGATAGAGTCTGGAAATATTTATGTGTATTCTTTAAATGAAAATTTATTTTTTAAGTGATAATTAGATATTTATTGATAAGGCTATGGTTGTAAAAATCATAGCCTTACTTTCATATTTTTTCTATTTTTCGAAAAATTATTATCTATTTAAGAAAATTTCTTGATTTTTTTGAAATATTTCTTTATTAACTTAGAGTTAAATTTCTTTTTTAAAAATAAATACTTAAATGGGTTAAAATCTGAGTCCAATTTCTAATTATCTGAGTCCATTTTTCAAAAATATCCATATTTGCTAAGTATAATGATTTGTGTAAAGAATCATCTGAAGGAAAAATATACTTTGATTTAGTAACCTTTCTTAATAATCTATTGTAACTTTCTATTGAATTTGTAGTATATATCAATGTTCTCATCTCTTGAGGATATTTAAAATATGTTGCTAGTTCATTCCAATTATTTTGCCAACCTCTTAATGCTTTGTATATTGATTACCCCATTTTTTCTCTAAGAACGATAGATCACTTAACGCTACTTCTTCTGTAATTGCAGCATATACTTTCTTTAAATATTTTGCAAATTCTTTTCTATTTTTGTATGATATATAATTTAAAGTGTTTCTAATTTGATGCACAACACATCTTTGTATTTCAGTATCAGAAAATACTGCTTTAATTGTATCAGAAAATCCAATTACAGAAGCTATTAATATAACCTTAACTCCTCTATTTCTAACATATGTAAATACATTTAGCTAATACTTTCAACCTTTATTTTCTCCAATCCATATCCCTAAGACCTCCTTTATACATTCTAAGTTAATACCTATAGTTATATATGTTGCTTTGTTTATTATTCTACCTTCACTTCTAACTTTATAATGTATAGTATCCATAAATACAATTGGATAAATTATACCAAGTGGTCTATTTTGCTATTCATGAGCTAAAGGTATAACTCTATCAGTAATTTTAGCTATTAGTGAATGGGATATATCAATTCCGTAAATATTTTTAAGATGACTTGATATATTTCAAGTAGACATGCCTTTTGAGTACATTCCAATCACTTGGTTCTCTATTCCTGATATATCATTTTCGTAGTTTCTAATTACCTTTGGTTCAAAATCTCCATTTCGGGCCCTTGGAATATTTAAAGTTATTTCTCCAAAATCTGATTTAACATTTTTATTTTTATATCAATTTCTAGAGTTTTTAGTGTTTCTATTATTATATCTATCATAACCTAAATGCTCATCAAACTCTATTTCTAACATCTGGTGAATTGTACTTGCAAATAAATTTTTCAACATATCTTGAACATCTGTAGTTATTTTAACATCATATTCTTCAATAAGTTTTTTTCACTTTGTTAAAGATAAAAAGTGTGAACTTTTCTTTATATAGTGATATTTGATGTTCTAATCATCACTACTTTTTGGAAAAATACACACTTTATATTAAAGCCACTAGAAATAATAGAAGAATATAAATTTACTTATAGAGTTATCCTAGATATTTTTATTTAGTTGATTAAAGTAATATCAAACATAATATATTTACCAGTTAATAATACACCAATATTAAAATCTCCACTTTCGATATTTACTGATTTTAACTTTCCATCTTCATTAGATGCAAGTTCATTTATTTGATTATTTAAATCAGAGTAATCTATATTATTTTTAACTATAATATTTGATAAACTATGAAATAAAGTATCTTCTACTTTGAATTTATTACCTTTAAATGTATCTTTATCAGTATTTATTGCTAAAGTAACTCTCCAAGATCCTTCATTAGCTTTAGAAATATATTCTGCAATTAAAATATCACCAATTGTAGTGTTTGAATTATTCATATGTGTCTTATAAATATCTCCAGGTTTTTTTTCTATACCTTCATCAAATTCTCTATCCTTAATCTCTATACCATTTTCTTTAAATAGTTTTTCTACTTGAGGTAAGACTTCTTTATTTAATTTATCCATCTTTTCTAAAGTAAAATTAGATACACTTTGAGTATCAGATGGTACTTGAGTTATTTTATTACTCTTATTGTTATTATTTGCTGATTCACATCCTATAGTTAAAGATGTTGTTGCTACTAATAAAAGTGCTACTATGTGACTTTTTGTTATTTTCATACTTTTTCTCCTTATATATAATCGTTTTATTTGATAATAAGAAGTTTATAATATATTAAAATGAAACTCAATGCTATAGCTAAAGAGTAAACATACAATTAACATATGAGGTATAGTTTGTAGCGTATTAATTTATGGATGATACTAAAGGAAGAATTTCCATAATAAAACAAAGAGATTAGCTTGTGATAAATCAAATATACAAGAACTACGTTTATGTAAACATAAGATTAACATTAAGATGTTACACTCATACCAGAGTTAAGGATTAGCTCTAAAGCCTAACATTTATCAAAGTAAATATTAAGATGTTATATTGGTGATGAGAAATACAAATATAAGATAAATTATGGAAAATATTAAAGTGTAATTATATATTTACAGTACTTTACAATACTTAAGGAGGAATATCATGAAAAAACCAAAAAAACTTATAGTTATAGCAGCTATTACAATAACTCTAGCAGGATCGGGGGCATACATAGGGCTTAATAAAAATACAGAGGCAAAACAACAACAGCAAATGAATTTAACAATGAACACTATATCAGTAGAAAAAGGAAATATAAAATCAGTTGTATCAGCTGGAGGAAAAGTTTCATTAATTGATGCAGAAGGAAACAATCCAAATGCCATTAAAATAATTGTATCAGTGAATCAATATGATGTATCTCAGTTAGAAGTAAATCAAATAGTTGAGATAAATGCAAAGGCATTTCCAGATGAAACTATAAAAGGAACAATAACTGAAATATCTAACAAAGCAGAAGAGGGAGAGAGTCCGACATACAATGTAACTGTGGCAGTTTCTAACCTGATACTTGAAGTTGGAGAGAGTAAATACGAAGAAATAAGTGTAAGAAAAGGACCATCTAAAGAATATGGAAAAGTAGCTAAAATAGAAAAAGGAGATAAATTCAACATATTAGAAAGAAAAGGAAGCTGGATGAGAGTTAGATTAGAAGATAACACACAAGGGTGGATACAAAAACATGGAGTTAAGTTAGAAGGAATAGATAAAAAAGATGTAAAGGTAAAAATAGCTAGCAATGATACAAGTCTTAGAAAGAATAATGCATCTAATAGTAAGAGTCTTGGTAAATTATTACAAGGTGAAGAAGTAGCAATACTAGATAAAAAAGAGAATTGGTATAAAGTTGAAACTAGTGACAAAACTATTGGATGGATTTTAGAAAATAATTTAACTATACAAAGTCTTAAAGATGGTATGTCTGTAACAGGTACAATCATAATAAACGAAAAAAATGATGTAATAAAGATTCCTGTAATGGCGGTTCAAAAAGATGAAAAAGGATACTTTGTTACTCTTGCAAGTACAAGTGAAAAAAAATACATTGAAACAGGAATTACAGATTCAGAATATATAGAAGTTACAAAAGGACTTTCAGAAAATGAAAGTATAAGTATACAGTCATTTAAAGGCTCTGTTGAAAATTCAGGGGCAGAATTAAGTTCAACAATGGAAAAATCAATAGAATAGAAAGGTGATAATATATGAATGATTATGTAATACAAGCTAAGGACTTAGTGAAATCATATAGCATAGGCGATGAAAAAATAACTATATTAAAAAAGGTTTCATTAGATATTAAAAAAGGCGAATTTGTATCTATAATAGGTCCATCAGGTTCAGGTAAATCAACTTTTATGAATATTATTGGTTGTTTAGATTTAGCTGATAATGGTGAATACATACTGGACGGAAAAAGTATAACATCACTAAGTGAAGATGAGTTAAGTGCTGTAAGAAATAAGACAATAGGATTTATATTCCAAAGTTTTAACTTATTAAATAAATTATCAGCTTTAGAAAATATAGAACTTCCTCTTATATACCAAGGTAAAACGCCTAAAGAAAGAAGAGAAATAGCTATAGAATGTCTGAAAAAGGTTGGACTACAAGATAAATTAAATAATAGGCCGAATCAATTATCTGGAGGGCAACAACAAAGAGTAGCAATAGCAAGAGCTCTAGCTACAAATCCACAAATACTTCTAGCTGATGAGCCAACAGGAGCATTAGATAGTAAAACAAGTAAAGAAATACTTGAGATATTAGAAGGTCTAAACCAAGAAGGTAAAACTATAATTATGATAACTCATGACATGGATATAGCAAGAAATGCTAAAAGATTGATAAGAATTAAAGATGGTGAAATTTTTGAATAGGGGGTGGCGTATATGAATATTTTCCAAATAGTTAAGATGGCATTAGGAGAAATCAAAGCTAATAAACTACGCTCATTTCTTACTATATTAGGTATATCAATTGGTACAGCCAGTGTAATTCTATTCGTTACAATATCTATAGGTAGTAAACAAAGTATGTATAAAAGTTTTGAATCAAAGCCACTAGATTTAATAACTACAAGTGTATATGGAGATAAAAAAATAACTGAATTTGATATAAAAGTATTGAAAAGTAGTTCGAATGTAAAAGAAATATCTCCAGAAATAAGTGATTCAGCAACTGTGAGTTATGATAAAAAAGATAGTAAAAAAAGTATAGTTGGAACGGATGAAAACTATGCAAAACTAAACAACACTAAAATCAAGAGTGGTAGATTTATTATGCCAATTGACAATGATAAATCAACTAAAGTTATAGTATTAGGGAGTAAAGTTGCCAGTGAATTATTCCCCAAAGGAGATGCACTTGGAAAAACAATAAATATTAAGTCTATACCATACAAAGTTATAGGTGTATTAAGTAAGATTGATGAAGCTTATAATAGCCCAGAAGATGATACTATATATATGCCTTATAAAACAGCACAAATTGTTTTAGGAGTAAGTGATATATCTAAATTAAATGTACAATCTGCTTCAAATGATAGTGTTACAAATACAATGGATGAAATAAAAGCTCACTTTACTAAAAAAGGTATGGCACCAAACGATTCTTATGTATCAAGTAATAAAGAAATGATAGATTCAATGAAATCAATGGATGCCATTATGAACCTAATGGTAGGAGCAATAGCAAGTGTATCTTTATTCGTAGCAGGTATAGGTATAATGAACATGATGTTAGTATCTGTAAATGAGAGGACTAAAGAAATAGGTATAAGAAAAGCGTTAGGGTCTCCTAGAAACTTTATACTAGTACAGTTCTTAGTAGAATCTCTTACAATAAGCTTAATAGGTGGAATATTAGGTTCTTCAATAGGTATACTTGGATCATTTCCAATACTAGGAACAATGGAGGCTGAGCCTTATATAGCATGGAATGTAGTATTTGCTGCAGTTGGATTTGCAGTATTTATGGGAGTAGTGTTTGGAATATCTCCTGCAAATAAAGCATCTAAGTTACAACCAATAGTAGCACTTAAATCAGAATAAAATTACACATCAAATAATTTGTTAGATAATTAATATACTGTTTAGCAAATTTAATAAATATTAGTTTTATGAAAAAGGTAATAAAATAAAAAATATATAAAATAAAAGGAGAGAAAAAATGAAATTTAATAAGAAATTTACAGCAATAGTAATAGTATCAATGGTGGCTCTTAGCGTAATTGGATGTGAAGGTAAGAAGGAAATAAATAATACACCAAAAGAGACAGAGCAACAGAACAATTTACCAAAACTAGGCGAGGAACAAATAGAAAAAGGTCTTGAAGATGGAACAATAGGACGTGATCAATAAAAAATATATATGATTACATCAAATACTTTAGAATAATATGAAACATAAAAATAAACCTAGTGGTTAATAACAAGATACTGGGTTTATTTTTATTTTATATAATTAATATTTAATAAAATTCAGTGATATGCTTATCTTTAATATACAAAATGTGTATACTTATAAATAACTTAACATTACTTATTATATAATAAGTAGATGGATGTTTTATAATCCCAATTAATGAGCTTAAAACATATAAATATATCGTCAACTCGTTGCTAAAGCAACAGATACAGCCGTTATCTACATGAAATAGTGCGTCTACACATGGTTTAAGTGAAGCAAATTTTTTATTTATGAAGTGGCAAAAGATTAATATATAGTTATAAGTTATGAAATTTCTGCTTTATACGCTAATGAAATATAGGAATTAGTAAATAGTGGAATTATGTTTATAAAAAATAACTAAATTAAAGTATCCTAAGTAAATATGATGATAACCGAAAATGCTTATACCAATTGGATATGAGTATTTTGTGCTTTAATATAAAATAAGCAACTATATAAAAATCTATTAAGAATTAGAATATAGCTATTATAGATTTATTTTCTACAATTAACAATATAGCATGAGATATAAATCGAAGAGCCTAAACAATAAACTTATAAGGTAGAGGAATTAATAGTATGTTCAACTAAACTGAGAAAAAACAATATATTTTATTAGGATTGGTATTTTTAATATCGTTTATATTAATATCTGTAAGGATAGTAGTATTTAAAACATTTACACAGATTATGAATTTTTCGGATTTTTATTAATTTCAATAGAGTTTTTGGTAGTACTAAGTATAGATTACTTTATATTTATATTGATTCAAAAAAATATTAAATTAGACTCATAAATCTTTTTATTATTGATATAGATTCTAATTCAAATGAAAAAGTTAGTAGTTGAATTTATGAATAAGATAAATGACCTTTCTATGATAAAAATTATGATGAGAGTAACAAAAAAGATTATAGTCTATATATATAAATATAAAATACATTGAAAGAAAACGTTGACAAAATATATCTAATGTTTTATCATAATAATTGGAATTAGGTAGTAATTGTTTAAGTACAAGCTAAGCTTATTCATTAATAATAGCAGTATCCTAGGAAGGATTGTGCCCATTATTATGGATAAGCTTTTTTTATGCTCAAAAGGAGGATAATCATGATAATTAATAAGATATTAAATAATAATGTTGTAATTACATTAGATGGCAATGATGAAGAAATTATTGTCATGGGCAGAGGCATTGGATATCAAAAATCAAAAGGCGATTTAATAGATAAAACTAAAGTAAATAAAGTATTTAGAATATCAAATAAAGAAATATCAAATAAGTTGCAGGAATTACTTAATAATATTCCTATGGAGCACATGAAATTATCAAGTGAAATTATAGAGTATGCACAAATAAAGTTAAACAAGAAGTTAAATGAAAGTATTTATATATCATTAAGTGACCATACATATTCTGCAATTCAAAGAATGAAAGAAGGAATAAACGTAAAGAATGCAATACTTTGGGAAACTAAAAAGTTCTATAAAGAAGAGTTTGAAATTGGAATGAAAGCGCTAGATATTATTGAAAGCAGAACAGGTGTAAAATTACCTGAAGATGAAGCTGGATTTATAGCTTTTCATATAGTAAATGCTCAGTTAAGTGAAGGTCATACTTTGGCATCTGATATTACAAAGTTAATACAAGAAGTACTTAGTATAGTTAGATATCATTTTAGGATAGAATTTCATGAGGAATCAGTATTTTATTATAGATTTATAATGCATCTGAAATTTTTTGCACAGAGATTACTTTCAAATAGTGTACATGAAGGTGAGACAGATAAAGACTTATTAATTATTATTAGGTCTAAATATAATAAAGAGTTTGAATGTGTAGTTAAAATTAACAATTTTATTAAAAAACAATATAACTACATATTAACAGATGATGAACTTATATATTTAACAATACATTTAGCTAAAGTAGTTAAAGATTCAAATATGTAAGTTGATAATTTTTCAGCAGTATATAGGCAGTATATAGTAAGGGTTATTGAAAGGAGTGATACTAACAAAACTATACCTATGGTTGGATGGTAACATTGAGTTGGCCAAACCTTCAAATTTCAAAAAATTAATTTAAAAGAAATATGGAGGAAAAAATGGGAAAATACAAACAATTAGCACAAGACATAGTAAAAAATGTTGGTGGAAAAGAAAATATTAGTGGATTAGTACACTGTATTACAAGACTACGTTTTACATTAAAAGATGAAAGTATAGCAAATGACGATGTGTTGAAAAATATGGAAGGTATTGTTACTGTAATGAAAAGTGGAGGGCAATATCAAGTAGTTATAGGAAATCATGTTGAAGCTGTCTATAAAGATGTAGTTGAAATAATTGGCTTAGATGACTCAAGTGCAAATTCGGAAACGAAAAAGTCAGGTAGTATGTTGGATAAATGTATAGATATAATATCAGGAATTTTTCAGCCAGTACTAGGAATAATGGCAGCCTGTGGTATGTTAAAAGGATTTAATGCTTTATTTGTAGCAATGGGATTATATAGTAATGTGTCTGGTGGATATATGGTAATAAATGCAGCAGGAGATGCATTATTTACATTCCTTCCTTTATTTTTAGGATATACTTCAGCTAAAAAATTTGGTCTAAAACCAATGTTGGGATTAGCACTAGGAGCTGCAATGTGTTATCCTGCCATACAAGGTAGCAGTATATCGGCAGGTACAGATGCAATGTATACTTTATTTAAAGGAACAATGTTTGCATCACCAGTATATATTGATTTCTTTGGATTACCAATAATATCAATGGATTACACTGGAACAGTTGTACCAATTATATTTATAGTGTATTTTGCATCTAAGTGTGAAAAATTATTTAACAAGATTGTTCCAGACTTAGTTAAGTTTTTCTTTGTACCAATGCTTACATTATTGGTAGCAATACCTGTTGCACTTATAGTTATAGGTCCTATAGCAACATTTGGCTCTACACTTATTTCGCAAATTGTAATTTCGATAAGAGATTTTAGTCCACTATTAGCAGGTGCTATAGTAGGGTTCACTTGGCAAATTCTTGTTATTTTTGGTATGCACTGGGGATTCATTCCTGTATATATAAACAATGTTATGACTTTAGGATACGATAATGTTATGATGCCATTCTTTGCTTGTACATTTGCAAGTTCAGCAGTTGTATTAGCGATATTCTTTAAGACTAAAGATAAGAAATTAAAAGAGATGGCAATACCAAACTTTATATCTGGTATATTTGGAGTTACAGAACCAGCAATTTATGGAATATTATTACCTTTAAAGAAACCATTTATAATAAGTTGTATTGCTAGTGGTATTGGAGGAGCTTTCTATGGATTCTTTAATCTTAGAAAGTTTATAACTGGAGGGATGGGAATATTCGAACTTCCAGCAATGATTGAACCAGATGGGGGAATGGGTAACTTAATAGTAGCTCTTTCTGGTATAGCTATATCAATGGTTGTAGCTTTTGTATTAACTATGGTGTTATATAAAGACAAGAAAGAAGAAGCAAAAGATAAGGGAAAAGAGGAAATAAAAGAAGAAACAAAAGAAGTTAAGTCTACTAAATTAGAAAAAGAAATAGTAGTAAGCCCTATAAAAGGTGAAGTATTAAATTTAAGTGATATAGAGGATGCGGCATTTGCATCTGGTGTACTAGGTCAAGGTGTAGCAATAATACCTAGTGATGGAAAGGTAGTTGCGCCAGTAGATGGAGTGGTTACAACTTTATTCCCAAGTTTACATGCTATAGGAATTCTCTCAGATGAAGGTGTTGAAGTGCTTATTCATATTGGATTAAATACTATTCAGTTAGAAGGAAGAGGTTTTGAGGCATGTATAAAGCAAGGTGATAGGATTACAAAAGGTCAAACTATATTAAACTTTGATATTGATGTAATAAAGAAATCAGGATATAGTGTTGTAACTCCAGTTGTTATTACAAATTCATCACAATTTTTAGATGTGGTAGAAACAAAAAGTAAAAATGCTGAATTAGAAGATAATCTGATTACAGTTATATTTTAGGAAGAGATTAAAGTATTAATAAAAGACTAAAGCATTAGCATAAGTTAATGCTTTAGTTGTAATTTTAGGAGGCTTAACTATGAGTTTTAAAAAAGATTTTTTATGGGGAGGAGCTACTGCAGCTAATCAATGTGAAGGTGGATATAATGAAGATGAAAGAGGTCTAGCAAATGTAGATGTATGTCCAACAGGAAAAGATAGAACAGCAGTTATTACAGGAAAATTAAAAATGTTTGATTTTGATGATGAGCATTATTATCCAGCTCAAACTGGTATTGATATGTACCATAATTATAAAGAAGATATAAAGTTATTTGGTGAAATGGGATTTAAAGTATATAGAATGAGTATTGCATGGAGTAGAATATTCCCAAAAGGTGACGAAGAAACACCAAATGAAAAGGGGCTTCAGTTTTATGAAAATATATTTAAAGAATGTAAAAAATATGAAATAGAGCCACTAGTTACTATTACACATTTTGATTGTCCAATGCATTTGATTGAAAAGTATGGTGCATGGCGTAATCGTAAAATGATAGGCTTTTATGAGAAACTATGTAATGTTATCTTTAGAAGATATAAAGGATTAGTGAAGTATTGGTTAACTTTTAATGAAATAAATATGATTTTACATGCTCCATTTATGGGTGCTGGTATTTGTTTTGAGGAAGGAGAAGATGTTGAAAAGATAAAATATCAGGCTGCTCACCATGAACTTGTAGCTAGTGCAGTTGCAACTAAAATAGCACATGAAGTTGATGCAAATAACTTAGTTGGATGTATGTTTGCGGCTGGAAGTGTATATCCTTATAGTTGCAATCCTAATGATGTATGGGAAGCTACGAAGTTAGATAGAGAAAATTATTTCTTTGTAGACGTGCAATCTAGAGGAAAATATCCTAATTATGCATTAAAATATATGGAACAAAAGGGTATTACACCAGAAATGGAGATTGGTGATATTGAATTATTGAATAAATATACAGTAGATTTTATTTCATTCTCATATTACAACAGCCGTTGTGTTAGAACTGATGAAAACTCAGATGATGTAGCTGAAGGAAATATATTTACATCTGCTAAAAATCCATATCTTTCATACAGCCAATGGGGATGGCCAATTGACCCGCTAGGTCTAAGAATTACATTAAATCATGTATATGATAGATATGAAAAGCCATTATTTATTGTAGAAAATGGATTAGGTGCAAAAGATATAGCTGATGAAAATGGCTATGTAGAAGATGATTACAGAATTGATTATTTAAGAGAACATATAAAAGCTATGTACGATGCAGTTTCTATAGATGGTGTAGATTTATTAGGTTATACTACATGGGGGCCTATTGATTTAGTAAGTGCTGGTACAGGTGAAATGGAAAAGCGTTATGGATTTATATATGTAGACAGAGATAATATTGGTAATGGAAGTTTGAGAAGAACGAAAAAGAAAAGTTTTGAATGGTATAAGAAAGTAATTGCTTCAAATGGTGAAGATTTAGATTAGGGAAGAAGAATATAAAACTAATGATATGTATGATTTTTTCTATTTTACCTACCATCAAAATTTAAGATATTAATTAAAAAAGAAATAATAAAAAATAATATATAAAAATCCAAAAAGGGAGTTGAACTTAAAGTTTGATTAGAAAAAATCAATTTTGAGACAACTTCTTTTTAATGTTTTTGATACTAATATAGCATGCACTATGGTACGAGTATCTTTAAAATTAAATAGCTCACCAAACATAGTTTTATTTCTCAAATGATGACCATATACTATTACACTTTTACCATTTTAAAAATTATTTCTATAATCCATGAAGATACTACCTGTTGTAGAGTTTAAATGAATACTTATAAAACAATCGCAATTACTGGAGTCTCCTTTTGAGCTTATTGAGTATAGAGAATGGAATTTATCATCTAATGGAATAGTTCTTTTTAAAAGATTCTTTGCAATTAACCATGATATAGACTTCTAAAAATTATTTAGTGAAAAGGAACTCAGAATGTATAATAAAAGTTCCTTTTTCAAAAGGAAAACTATTGTCATTTTCGAACTTTTATTATCCTGATATTATTTAAATATAACAACAACAAAATAAATCACAAACAAATCAAAACTAAAATTTAAAATATCAGGAGGTACAATATGTTAATAAATATGAAGGAAATGTTAAAAGTAGCACAAGAAAATCAATTTGCAGTACCAGCATTTAATATAGGGAGTGGGCAAATACTTAAAGCAGTAGTACAGAGTGCTAATGAAAAAAATGCACCAGTAATACTTGCAATACACCCAAATGAGTTAAGTTTCCTAGAAGATAGCTTTGTAGCTAGTTGTATAGAAGAAGCACATAAGAGTAAGGTACCTATGGTAATACACTTAGACCATGGAGCAAATAAAAGTCAAATATTAAGAGCGATAAGATGTGGATTTACATCAGTAATGATTGATGGCTCACATTTACCATATGAAGAAAATGTAGCGATATCTAGAGAAATAGTGGAAATAGCAAAAGGATTAAATGTATCTGTAGAAGGAGAACTTGGGACAATAGGGACAACTGGAACATCAGGAGAAGGTGGTTCTGATGAAATAATATATACAAATCCACAATTAGCTAGGGATTTTGTTGAAAAAACAGGTGTAGACACATTAGCCATTGCAATTGGTACAGCACATGGTATATATCCAAAAGGGTTTAAACCAGAGCTTAAATTAGATTTATTAAAAGAAATAAAAGAAGTAGTAGATATACCTTTAGTTCTTCATGGAGGATCATCAAATCCAGATGAAGAAATATCACAAGCAGTTAAACTAGGAGTTTGTAAAGTAAATATTTCAAGTGATGTTAAATCAGCGTATTATAAGAAGTGCAGAGAAGTATTAGAACAAAATCCAAGTTTATATGAACCAGATGCTATATATCCACAATGTATAGAAGCTGCAAGGGAAGTTATAGAATTTAAAATGAATTTATTCAATGACATAGATAAATTAAAATGCTTTTCACCAAAAGAAGAATCAGTGATTGGATAACAAATTAAAGGGAGGGGCGAATTTATGGTAGACAAAATATTACGTAGTGATTGTATTGTATTAGATAAACAATTACAAACTAAAAAAGATGTAATTGACTATATGGCAAATCATTTGTATCATGGAAATTATATAAATGATAAAGAAAAGTTTATAATTGATATTAATAAACGTGAAAAAGAATCACCAACTAACATGGGAAATTTAATAGCTATCCCTCATGCTAAGTCAAGTACAGTAAAGCGACCTGTAATGATGTATTTAAGAACAGATAAGGACATCACGGATAATGATGGTCAAAAACTTAGGTCATTTTTTATGATAGCAGTTCCAGAGTCAGGTTTAGACGAGCATCTTAAGATTATATCTAAACTAGCTACATATTTAATGGATGAAAATCTTATTAAGAACCTACTAAGTGCAGAAACTCCATATGAAATATTAGATATATTTAATTATAAAGCTGTAGAATCAGGAGATTCAAGTAATAATCAAAATAAAGGTCTTATAGTTGGAATAACAGGATGTCCAACAGGGATAGCTCATACTTTTATGGCAAAAAAAGCGTTAGAAGAAGCAGGTCAAGAACTTGGGTATGAAGTTAAAATAGAAACACATGGAGCCATAGGTGTAGAAAATAAGTTAACTAAAGAAGATATAAAAAGAGCTGAATACGTAATAATAGCTTGTGATAGAGAAGTTCAAACAAGTAGATTTATAGGAAAGAAAGTATTACAAAAGAAAGTAGCAGATGCTAAGAATGTTTCATTAGCCAAAAATTTAATTATAAATGCTGAAAATGGAATGGCTAAAGAAATTAAGCCAGGTGGAAAAACTTTAGAAGATTCAAAAGAAATACTTCAAGGGTCAGAGAAAAAAGGTATTTATAAGCACTTAATGAATGGTGTATCTGAAATGATTCCATTTGTAGTAATAGGTGGGATTGGTATAGCTATAGCATTTATGTTTGGTATATTTGCATCAGACCCAACTCATGAAACATACAATCCTATAGCTGGATTCTTTGGACAACTTGGAGGCGATTCAGCATTTAAGTTATTCATACCAATACTTGCTGGTTTTATAGCTAAATCAATTGCAGGAAGACAAGGTTTTGCTCCTGCTATGATAGCTGGTTTTATGGCAGTTATTGGAGGTTCAGGATTCCTAGGAGGTATGGTAGCAGGATTTGCAACTGGATATATAGCTTTAGGAGTAATGAAGATAACAGAAAACTTACCAGATGTATTAAAAGGGGTAAATGCTGTACTGATATGTCCACTGCTGATTGCATTCACAAGTGGAGCTATAATGTTCTTCGTAGTTAATACACCAGCATCATGGTTAAATGAAGCTTTACAGTCCTGGTTACAAAGTATGTCTGGAACTAATAAAGTATTACTAGGTGCAATATTAGCAGGAATGATGGCATCAGATATGGGAGGACCTATTAATAAAACAGCTTCTGCATTTGGATTAGCTATGTTTTCTAGTAATGTATTTGAACCATCAGCAGCATTAATGGTGGGTGGAATGGTACCTCCATTAGCAATAGCATTAGCCATGTTAATATTTAAAAATAAGTTTACTAAAGAAGAAAGAAAGTCAGCACTACCAACTGCTATAATGGGAGCATCTTTTATAACGGAAGGAGCAATACCCTTTGCAGCTGCAGATCCGTTAAGAATGATTCCGGCAAACATAATTGGTTCTTGTATAGGTGGGGCAATATGTATGAGTTTAGATATAACCTTGATGGCACCACATGGAGGAATATTTGTAATACCATTTGCATGTAGTGCACCAGTTGCGTATATAGCTTGTATATTAGCTGGTACAGTAATAACAACTTTAATTATAGGAATAACAAAGCCTACTATAAAGAGTGGAAGTGGTGAAGTTGAAGTACTTGGTGCTTAAATTATAAATAAGAGTTAAAATAAGGATATTGGAAGTAGTTAGCAACCTCTCAATATCCTTATTTTTTATTTTAAAATTATATCCTATATTATATCGATTTTGTAAAGTGTATCATAAATTCTTTTATGATACAGAAGTATTTTAGTATTTTTACATAGTTATTAAATATGCTAAAATAGTAATTAATAGAAATATCAAAAAATGGGTAGGGGGCATAAGTATGCTTGCATCAAGGCAAATTGAATTTCTTAAATTGATATTAAATGAAAATGAATATAGACCTATAAAATACTTTAAAGATAAATTAAATGTATCAGATAAAACATTACAAAAAGATTTGAAGATGATTGAGATATACTTAGAAACTTTCGGTATAAAAATTGATATAAAAAGGGGTTGCGGAATATTAATAGAAGCATCAGCAAAGAAAGATATAGACCTAATTAATAGTTTAAATATACAACCAAAGGGAAATAAGTCTTTATCAGTAGAGCAAAGAAGAATGGAAATTTTAAAATATCTATTATTAAATTCAAATAATATAACTTCAATAAATCAGTTATCGGATAAATATTATGTAAGTAAAACTTCTATAGTAAATGATTTTAAATATATAGAGGAATGGATAAAAGAATATAATTTAAAACTTAATAAAACCTTAGAGGGAACTAAAATTATAGGTAAAGAAGTAGATATAAGGAAATCGATTGCTAAGATGGTAGATGATTTATTAGATGAAAATTATGAACAGCACGATATATCTGAGTTAACCAGATTAGATTCTGCTACATTTAGTGCATTGATAAATTTATTTGATATTGATTCTATCATATTTGTAGAAACTATAATTACAGAATTAGAAGATAATTTAGGATATGTTATAAGTCAGCCCTACTATATAAATTTAATTACACATATACTTATATGCTTAAAGAGAGTTGAAGAAGGTAATCAAATAGATTTTCAGGAAGAAAAGGAAGTCTCTATATGTAATTTGGATGAGTTAGTATATCAAAAGGTCACTACACTTATAGGTAAAATAGAAAATAGATACAGAGTAAAAATAACTAAAGATGAAATTAAATATATATATATATATTTAGTATCATCTGGATTTAGTAGCGAAAGCAATAAGCGTTGCAATGATGAATCAGATATATTAAGTGATAGTGAAAAAATATCATCTATAATGATAGAGAATATGTCACAGTTTTTAAATATAAATCTTAAAGATGATGAACTACTGCAAAAAAGTCTGACATCTCATGTAAGACACATGTTAAACAGATTAAGATATGATATCCAAATAAAAAACCCATTATTAGAAGAGATACAAGAGCGATTTTCTGAGGTATTGGGGTTATGCATGATGACTATAAATATTATGACAGAGCATTATAATCTGAAGAATATTAGTATAGATGAAGTTTCGTATATTGCTACATATTTTCAAGCAGCTATAGAAAGAAATATGAGTAGTAAAAGAGTAATAGTAGTTTGTAATACAGGATATGGAACATCTCAGCTTCTTGCTGCTAGATTAAAAAGAGAATTTCCTGAATGGACTATAGTTGATATAATTCCCATGCATCAGTTGAATAAGCGAAATTTGGATGATGTAGATTTTGTAATATCTACTGTAAATTTAGATTTGAAAGAGAAATCACATATAGTTGTATCAGTACTATTAATGGAAAGTGATATTAATAATATAAAAAATGCTTTACTTAATAAACCTAGAAAAAGTATGGACTTAGATACAAACTTATTAGGAGTATATTTAAAAGATAATATATATTTTAATTTTGATGTAAGCCAGATGAGAAGTTTAATAGGTATGAATTTAAGCAGTAAATATGAATCTATTGCATTAGGAAAAGATTTAAATATATATATATGCAATCAAAGTAAAGTAAATAAGGGAATAATGAATGTCAATAATATTAATAGAACGATTGACCTTTACTTAGAAACTAGTAATCATAGCTTTTTAAAACATATTCTGATTGAAGTATCAAATCTATATAGGCAAAAGAACTATATAAATTATATAATAGATTGCGAAAGAGAAGAGGATATTAAAATATTATTTGATAACAATGTACTGGAGAAAATAAATGGAAATTAGAGAAATATTAAGCGAGGAAAGTGTTATTTTAGACTTAAAATCAACTACAAAAGAAGGTATAATACAAGAATTAGTAGATAAATTATATGATAAAGGAAGTATAACTTCAAAAAGTAAGTTTATAAAGGCACTAAATCATAGAGAGAAAATGGGCTCTACAAGTATAGGTTATCAAATGGCTATGCCACATGGAAAAACAAAGTATGTAAAGAAAGCATCTGTGGTAATAGGTAAATCTAGAGAAGGTGTAGATTGGCCAAGTATAGATGGCTTGCCTGTAAAATTAGTAATTATGTTTGCTATGCCACAATCTGAAGGTAAAGAAGATATAATGTTAATATCTAAAATAGCTTATATTTTAGGTGGTAAAGATATAAGTGAAAGGCTTTTAAGTGCACATACCAAAAAAGAAATAGTAGGTGTATTTTATGAAGCATAGATATTGTATAAACTATAAATTTGAATTTATTTTGGAATGAAAAATGTGTTATCATCTTTACCGATTCTAAACATGTGCCAAATTATTGATATGAGTTATTAGGATTAAACAAAGGAAAGTTATTAGTTGATAATAATGTAGCAGGATTCATGGAGAGATTTGCTAAAAAGGAAGAGAGAGTTTATTTTATAGTAAGAGATAAAAAAGACGAGCTTAAATTTCAAGCTTGTCTTTTTTATTATACAAAACCTATAATACTTTAAAATCTATGAAAAACTTGTGTAATAGAGGTATTAAAAATTTAATGGTAATCAAATTCTTTACCAATGAATATAAAAAACATCTTCGTGTTATAATAGTTTAAACTAATGAACGAAAGGTAGATGAATGTATATGAAATATCAACATATAATTGAAGTTAATAAAGACCTTTGTATTGGATGTGGACTTTGTAAAAATGATTGTCCAGTAAATAATATAATTATAGAAAATAAAAAATCAGTAATTAAAAAGCAAGATTGTCTAATGTGTGGACACTGTGCAGCAATCTGTCCCAAAGAAGCTATTACACTTACAGGGTTTGATGAACCACCAATAGAACTTACAAATAAGCCAAACTTAGACTCAGATGAATTACTAATGGCAATTAAATCTAGAAGAAGTATCCGGAAATTTAAAGATAAAGAAGTTTCTTCAGAAATTGTAAAGCAAATTATTGAAGCAGGTAGATACACACCTAGTGCTAAAAATTCACAAGATGTATCATATATTGTTTTAGACAATAAAAAAGCAATATATGAAAAGGAAGCAGTGAGATTTTTTAGAAAAATAAAACCTATTGCAAATATTGCTGTTAAATATTCAAAGGAAGTTGAGGTTGATGATAACTTTTTCTTCAAGCATGCTCCTATTGCAATAATGATAGTAACAAAAGATAAGATTAGTGGTTCACTTGCAGCATCTAATATGGCACTAATGGCAGAATCTTATGGTCTGGGGGTTTTATTTAGTGGATATTTTTCAGATGTAGCAAATAATTCACCAAAGTTAAAAAAACTTTTAGGTCTAAAACACAGGAATCATGTACTTATGACACTAGTGATTGGATATCCAGATGTTAAATATAGACGTACTGCACAAAAAGAACCAGCAAGTGTTAGATACTTATAAGGTATGGAGGAGTTTATGGAAAAGGAATGTCAGCAAAGAATACAAGAAATAACATCTAAATTTAAAGAATGTCGTAAAGCTATTTCTGCTATGGGAGATGAAACTAGACAGTTGATTTTAATAACACTCCTAGAAAGTGACTTCAATGGTATACGAGTAGGAGAAATTACAGAAAAAACACATCTTTCTCGTCCTGCTGTATCTCATCATCTTAAAATATTGAAAGAAGCAGAAATTGTTAATGTACGTAGAGAAGGAACTAGAAATTATTATTATCTTGATTCAAAAAAATCACAATGGAAATCACTAACAGAGCTAATAAATCTTATATTTGTTGGAATACAACATATTGGTGAAGATGATGTAAGAAAAGGTGAGTAAAGTAAATTGATTTAGCAAAAAGGGGTTGTCGCATGAATAAATTAAATTTGTTCTGTGATAGCTCTTTTTTATGTATAAAAATATATACATGAATGTTAAGATTAGTTGATAGAATTTAAGTAATAAATCTAATACTATAAACATAGGAGGTATGAAAAATATGATTAATACGAATTTGAAAAGACTAAGAAAAATTCACCAGTACACACAAGAAGAATTAGCTGAAAAACTTAATGTTTCTAGACAATCAGTAGCAAAATGGGAAAATGGAGAATCTACTCCTGATATAGATAGTTGTATTAAACTTGCAAAATTGTATAATGTCAGATTAGATGATTTAGTTAATCATTCGGAAGAAAAATCAGGGATTATAGTACCACCTACAGGAAAATTTTTCTTTGGAGCTGTCGTAGTTGGTGAACGTGGTCAGATTGTTATTCCAAAAGAAGCAAGGGATGTATTTAATATAAACTCAGGGGACAAATTATTGATACTAGGAGATGAAGAAAGAGGATTAGGAATTGTTCATCAACGTGATTTGATAAATTTTATAGGTCATATGGGGGTAATAAGTAAAGAAGAGTAATTTAAAAAATTATAAAAGGATGGATAAAATATGGGCAAAATAGTATTTTTCAGTATTCCTGCATATGGTCACACCAATCCTACCGTTGAAGTAGTTCGTGAATTGGTAGATAGAAGGAATGAGGTATTGTACTATTCTTTTAATGAATTTAAAGATAAAATTGAAGGTGCTGGAGCAAAATTTATTTGTTGTGATAAATATCTTCCAGAATTACGTCCTGGAGATGAGAAAAAAATTGGTAAAGATTTTTCTGGGTTAATTGAGATGATAGTAGATACTACCATATCTTTAGATGAAAAAGTTTGTAGAGAACTTAAAGAATTTAATCCAGATTGTATTGTATCAGATTCACTAAGTTTTTGGGGAAAATTATTTGCACAAAAACTTAATATTCCATATATATGTTCTACAACAACTTTCGCGATTAATAAACATACAGCGAAGATGATGAAACAAAGCTTTATAGAAATTATATGTATGGTTTTTGGTATGAGACGTATTAATAAAAAAATCAAGCTTTTACGAAGAAAAGGATATGAGGTAAAAAACTTTATTTCTATAGTTTCTAATGATGATGATACGAATACTATTGTATATACATCAAAAGAATTTCAACCAATGGTAGAAACTTTTTCTAGTAAATATTCATTTGTAGGGCCATCAGTATCAAAGGTAATTATTGGACCCAAAGAGAGAAAGAAAAAGCTAATATATATTTCACTTGGTACAATTAATAATAAAAATATTAACTTTTATAAAAACTGTATAAATGCATTTGAAGATTATGAGGTTGATGTAATTATGTCTGTTGGTAGTGATACTGATATTAAAAGTTTAGGACATATACCAAATAATTTTGAAGTTAAAAATAGTGTCAAACAGACTACTGTACTTCAAGAAACTAATGTGTTTATTACTCATTGTGGGATGAATAGTGTTAATGAAAGTTTATATTATGGAGTACCTATGGTATTATTTCCACAACATTCGGAGCAGAGAATGGTAGCTAATAGAGTTACTTATTTGGGCGCAGGGCTCATGTTAAAAGAAAATAAATCAAAAGATATTAAAGATGCAGTATTTCAAGTTATGAATGATAATGAATACAAAGAAAATGCAACTAAACTATCAAAAAGTTTTTATAATGCAGGAGGTTCAAAAAAAGCAGCAGATGTGATATTACAGTTTATATGTGATAGTAGAGCAATTAAAATATAGTAAATTGGTTAAAATGGACAATACATACCACTTAATCAAAATACTGACAGTGGGGTCACTTAACCTACCAGTTGGGGCATATATATTGATACTAAATATGAGAGATGTTATATTTTAATAAAAAAATATAACATCTCTTTTTTAGTATATTATATCAAGTTTTTAACATTAGAACTGAAAAAAATTTAGATTGAAGTAGGGAGGATTAATATGAAAAAGTATAAAGTTATTTTAGGAGTATTAATTATAAGTATTATAAGTGTAACAGGGTTTGTTGTGTATAAAAACTACATTAAACCATGGAAGGAGGCTGAAATATATATTAACAAGTATATGGTAAAGCAAGATATTTCAAAAGATAATATAAAGAGTATTACAAGAGAAAAAGCAAAGAAAGCAAGCTACAAAGGAATACTATATAGAGTATATTACAAAGATGACCCTCAATATGAATATCAATATTTTTATAGTGATGATTATTATGCTCTATATGTAAATAAAGTAATGTTACAAATTTATGATATGGAAAATAATAATAAACTTTTAAAAAGCAATGAAGAATTAAAAGGTGTAAAGCATCCACCAATTTATCTTAAAGGCATGTTGGATAAATAGATCATGATAAAATAGGAGTATTTTTATTGAAAAATAGATACATAACATTATATTCAATCTTAAAAAAGTATATTGTATAAAAAGTAATATATAGTAGGAATCTTCTAGAATAACTTCTGAATGATAATCATTTAAGTATAAAGTACATGGTGATATAAGAAGATTAAGAATAATTATAAAACTATAAACTTGTAATTTATTGTCAGAATATATTGACAAAAGTAAAGTTTGAAATTATAATTTATATCAAGAATAGTTTGACAAAATAAAAACTAGTGACCTTATTTTAGTAAATTTATTTTTTTTTACTAATTTAAGAATAATTTAGGACTACTATAGACATATAGTTTATCATTTATTTAATATGACAAATAATTGTTATTGCTAGGAATACGATTTCTAAAGTCGCTAGATATAGTCTAACTTAAAGAGGGGAGGCATTAGCAAATACAAGTTTGCACCTAAAGAAGACTTAAAAGAAATAGTTAAAATAAGGTATCTCTTAACAATATTAATGGATATGTTATTAATTTATATTAGGTATTTTAGGAATAATTTGAGACGTATAAAATATCATCAAAAAATATCAAATTGTGCTATATGTAGTTGAGAATAACTACAGAATACACACTTTATAATTATTGTTTTATTGATAAAAATTATTATATTTAGGAGGAAACAACAATGGAAAATTTTTGGAATCCGCTTACTTGCTTTACTGTATGTGTAATGATTTATGCTTTTAGTGAGTTTTTATCTAAGAAAACAAAAGGTGCAATTTCAACATTGCTATTTGTATGTATTATATTTTTATTAGGCTTTTGGACAAATATTCTTCCAAAAGACGTTACAGGAGCATCAGGGATATTAGCTGCAATGAGTAACTTTGGTATAGCATTGTTAATAACCAACTTGGGAACGCTTATAAACCTTGAGGATTTATGCCATGAATGGAAAACAGTTGTAATTGCATTAGTAGGTATTGTAGGCATAGCGGTTGGTTGTTTCACAGTTGGTAGTATGTTATTTGGTAGAGAGTATGCTTTAATAGCAGCACCTCCAATAGCAGGTTCTACTGTTGCTGGTATTATTGTAACAACGGTTGCAGAAGCAGCAAATAGACCTGAACTTGCAGCATTTGTAATCCTAGTATTGTCATTTCAAAAATTCTTTGGTATTCCTATAACAACATATTGCATAAATAAAGAATTAAAATTTAAAAGAGATAGGGGAGATTTCTTAAAGGATGTATCAAAGAGTAATTTTAAGCTTCCAAGTATGAGAATTTTTAAAGAAGAATCAAATAAGAAATCCTCCAATCTAGTATATCTTGCAAAACTTTCATTTGTTGCTATGATTGGGAACTTTGTAGGATTAGCTACTCTAATACCAGGATTTACTCCAGCAAATTATTATTTAAATCCAAATATAGCATGCTTGTTAGTAGGTTTAATTTTTACACGAATAGGATTTTTAGAAAAGGGAATTTTAGATAAATCTCAATCTAATGGAATTATAATGTTTGGATGTATGTTAATGTTACCTGGAGGACTTGCTAAGGTAACTCCAACAGCATTATTTGCAATGATTGTTCCAACTATAGGAATTCTAGTTGTAGGAGCTGTATTCATAATACTATTTACTGCAATTGTAGGAAAGTTATTAGGATACTCTCCAAGAATGTCAGCAGCAATTGGTGTAACTTGTATGCTTGCTTATCCAGCAACACAGATAATTTCTAATGAAGGTATTGATGCTATGGAAGGAACTGTAGAAGAGAAGCAAAGGGCAACAGATTATTTATTACCAAAAATGATTATAGGGGGATTTGTTACTGTAACTATTGCTTCAGTGGCATTTGCTAGTATAATAGGTCCACTTATATTTGGTTAATGTAAAATAGATTTATGGGAGGTAAAGTTAATGATAGGAAATATTTCTATAAATGAGATAGATGAAAAAAGACTCAAACTTGATGATTTAAGTAAGAAAATATGGAAAAATCCAGAGAAAGCATTTAAAGAATTCAAAGCATGTGAAAATACAGCAAATTTTCTAAGAAGTGAAGGATTTGATGTAGAAATAGGAGTAGGAGGCTTAACTACAGCTATTAAGGCTAGTTTTGGCTCAGGAAAACCAGTTATAGGTTTTATGGGAGAGTTTGATGCGCTACCTGGTTTAAACCAAAAAGTTTCAACAAAGCAAGAAGCATTTGAATTGGGAGGTTATGGTCATGGATGTGGACATAACTTATTATGTACTGCACATGTAGGAGCAGTAGTAGGACTTAAAAGAGAAATGATAGAAAACCATTTAAGTGGAACTATAGTATTTTATGCATGTCCAGGAGAAGAACAATTAACAGGTAAAGGGTTTATGGCTAGAGGTGGTGCATTTAAAGGATTAGACTTAGCTATAAATTTCCATCCAAATAAAATTAGTGAAGCTACAGTTGGCATATCAACAGCTGTTAACTCTGTAAAATTTCATTTTAAAGGAAAAACTGCACATGCTGGTTCAGACCCTCAAAATGGAAGAAGTGCTTTAGATGCTGTGGAACTTACTAATGTAGGAGCTAATTATTTGAGAGAACATGTTACTTCTGATGTAAGAATTCATTATACCATTACAGATGGAGGAGTAGCACCTAACATAGTTCCTGATAAAGCATCAGTATGGTATTATACAAGAGCTTTAAGTAGGGAAGCTGTAGAAAATACATATGAAAGACTTATAAAAGTAGCAAAAGGAGCTGCAATGATGACTGAGACTGAGGTTGAAGTAGAGTTTTTAGGAGGATGTTATAATACTCTAAATAATCATGTCTTAGCAAATCTTGTGTCAGAATGTATGGATAATATTAAACAAGAGCCTTGGACTCAAGATGAATTGGATTTTGCAGCTGAATTAGATAGACAAAGCCCACAACAATATAAGGCTATGATAAATAAATATAATTTACCAGAAGGAACTCATCTATATTATGGTGGAGGAAATGTTACGAACTTTAATAGCTATGGTTCTACTGATATTGGAGATGTAATGCATATAGTTCCTACAGCCTACTTTTTTACAGGATGTACAAACCTAGGGGCACCTGGGCATAGTTGGCAGTTTACATCTTGTGCAGGAAGTTCTATTGGAGAAAAAGGTATGATATATGCGGCAAAAATTATGGCTATGTTTGGAGCTAAGATACTGAATAATCCAGAAATAGCTAAAAAGGCAAAAGAAGAATTCGATAAATCTATGAATGGAAAAACATATAAGTGTCCTATTCCAGATGATATTCCAACTCCTTAAATGAGATATAAAGTTTAAAATATAAGAGTACAATTTTTATGCCAGCATTTTTTCATTATCAAAAGAACACGAAATTTTACTGTTTATTTGCTCATTGCGAAGTGAAATGGCTAGAAAATAATTTTAATAGGGAATAACATAAATTATTAATAAATATCACAAAAGGTATATCTTAAAAAACAAATATGGGATATACCTTTTAGAAAATCATATAACTTTATTTACTATTCAATGATAAAATATTTTTATGTACTCTAGATTTTAATGTTTGTTTTCTGATATAAATAATTTGTATACCCTCTCAGGTCTACCTTTTGTTGAGTTTTGTTTTTCGTATAATATAGTAGCATTTCCAGACTTTAGTAGACTACTTAAAAATCTATTGGCAGTTCTTACTGTTACATTTAAACAAGAAGATAATTCCTTAGGAGTAACTTCATCTCTTTGAAGAATTTCAGTAACAGATATAATCTTTTGAATAGTAAGAGTAGACAATTTGGAATTTTTAGCAATTGTATTTATGTGTGGAGTTACTTTATTTGAAACAGTAAGTAATTTATCACATAGTAAAGGCCCTATTGTCTCATAACTTTCATTAACTAAGAAACTGTAGTTTAAAGGATTTATTTTAGATTCCTTATTAGCATTTATAGCATTAGACATAGCTTGTTTTATATTATTACCAATTCCATACCCAACACATACTTTAAGGTTTATACTATTTTCAATAGATTCTTTTATATAACATGTAGTGAAATTTTTAGTTAATGATTTAATGGTCTCACATTTAGTAAAAATCTTAAAAGAGCTACTATCTTTTTCAATTATAAAATCAGTTAATTTATCTTTTTTTAGATTGTTTAATATTTTATAAATTTGGTCTATAGTATAATCATAATGGTTCATATCTTTAACTGTTATATATATTACACCAGGTTGGTTTACCTTCATTCTATGCAGATGAATGTCCTTTATTAATTCATTAAAAGTACTTTTCAATAAATTTATGTCAGGATATATGAAGTGAAAATTTACTCCTGCATCTTGTAACATAGGAACAATACTACTAAAACGAGTAGTAGAAAAATCAATTTTCCCTTCATTCCATAACTTAATATGTTTTTTTTCAATATTTTTTTCAAGCTCTGCTATATCAGATAAACTCATCTTAGAGGCATTTTCATTAATACTACACATTAAATCTCCAAATGTACCATTTGATAAATAATATGATATGTCTTTTGGATTATCTGCCCAGTCCATTAGGTCAAAGTATGCTCTAGAAAAATCTAATGTATTGTATTTAAAAATAAGTTTTAGAAACATATCGTAATAACTTTGTAAATCAGTACCAAAATCAACTAAAGGTTTTTTTATAGTACCAACTTTTTTTGTAATAGCTTCCTTAGGTATAGGTCCACTGACTGCGAATCCATCAAACTTATCTTCGATTTCTAGATATAAATCTCCAACATGAGAAAAATCTTTATAAATATATATTTCAATTTCTGCATTAATATTTAATTTTTTTATAGAATTAGCTACAAATTCTTTTAAAAATTCAGTTGTTATGATTGCTATTTTCATAGATTACTTCCTTTTCAATTATTATAGTTATTTATATAACTTTTACTTTTTCTATTCATGGCAAAACTATATTTCTTTGTACTATTATATATAATAATATCATGCTCAAATATTTATTGTCTAACTAATTATAATCTATACAAGATGAAGGATAAATTACAAGTACTTTCTGAATCAATGATGATTCCTATTATATTACTTGTTCTAGCAGGGATATTTATAGAATTAGGGTTAGCTTTTGCAAATATGGAAAATGTTTCTGATTTAAGGCTTGTGGATTAATACATGAAGACTTATTTATAAATATATTCATTAAAGTAATAAATGATTTAGGATTTATTGTAATGAGATACTTACCAATATTCTTTATAGTTACTTATGTAATATTCACATGTGCAATTAAGAAGTTTGATATAAAGACACCAGGAAGAAGCTCAGAAGAAGTTAAGCTTTACAGTAAGAAAGAGTATAGATAAAGACAAGATGTAGATAATTTTAAAGCAGTAAATAATTGTGCAGTAGAAGATACAGTAGAAGACAAAGATACAGAACTTGTACATTCTATAATAGAAGGTTTAGCAGGAAGTGACAATATAAAAAGTATTACGAACTGTGCAACTAGGTCTAGAGTAGAGCTAAACCCAATAGATGGATTCTATGAGGATGGTTTTTGGGTAAATGAGCTAGGTGCAAGTGGAGTTGTTAGGAAGAAAAATTCAGTTCAAGTTATATTTGGGCCAAGAGTTATTACAATAGCATCTAAAATTAAAGTTGTGTTAGGTGTAGATTGATGAGTATAAAGCCATGTAAATTAGATTAGTTTGCATGGCTTTTTTAGTTGCAAGAGTATTATAGTTATTTTGAATCTATGGAAAACTTGTGCATAATAGCCACATCTACTAAATAAACTTATGATTTCAAAATAGAAAGGTTAAATTAAAAAATAATGAAGTGTAATACAATTAAACATGGTAAAACATAATGAAACATAACTAAAAATACAGAAAAATATAAAAAAATATAGCTAAATATAATAAAACATAATATAATTACTTTGAAGGGGGTGACAAAATGTGGGAGTTTTATAATAATTTAATAGATAAAATACCAGAAAACATAAGAGTAAAAGATTTTATTATAGGCTCAGAGTTTGCTATGGTAATAACAGATTATGGAGCAGGTATTAGTCATTTATTATCTGATAAAAGATTTCCTTTTGAAAACGATATAAAAATAAATATGTCTTTAAAAGATTTATGCAAGTCAATTAAATCTTGGAATTTTATAGAAGCTAGTTTAGGATTAGCAGCAATAAATTCTTATTATAATCAGAATATTTGCAATAAAACATTAAGCCTAGAGAAAATTAATCATCATTTCATTTCCATGATTGATGATTCATCAAAAAAAATAGCAGTAGTAGAGGGAAATCTTCAAAATAAAAATAAAATTAAATTTAGATATGATGTAGATTTTTTCAATAGAAAAATAGTAGAAGAGGATTACAACATATCAGCATATGGATATTTAGTAGAAAACTATGATAGTACATATTTAGGTGGAGACTTAATTATTAATAAACATTTAATAAAAATAGCAAATGATTCACTTAATAAAGAAAGCATAATTTGTGATATATCGACACCTATATCTTCAGATTTCAAAAAATTAGGCATAAAAAATATAGGTGGATTTGTTGTAGATGATATAGATAAATGTTTTAATTTAGTAAAAATAAGTGCACCTTATGAGGATATTGAAAAGACAGGTAACATAATGAAAATAGTAGAGACAAAAGGGGATTAAATAAGTGAATAAGAGTGCAAAAAGTAATAAGTTAATTATGTTTTGTTTAGTTATAATATTGATTACATTGATATTAGTATCATTAGCACTTGGAAAATATCCAGTAGAACCACATCAAGTATTTGGAATTTTAGTTTCGAAAATATGTAATATAGATAAGTTTTGGACAGATAGCATGGAAACTATATTTTTAAATGTTAGATTACCAAGAATAGTACTTGCATGTTTAGTAGGTGGGGCATTGGCAGCTGCAGGAGCATCATATCAATATATTTTTTTAAATCCTATGGCATCACCAGATATACTAGGGGCATCATCAGGAGCAGCATTTGGAGCTGCTTTAGCATTATTTCTTTATAAAAGTGGTAGAGAGGTTACAGTTAGTGCATTCATCTTTAGTTTAATTACTGTAATTTTAGTCTATTTGATAAGTGAAAGAACAAAGGGAAGTAAAGTGTTAGGCTTAATTTTATCTGGTATTATGGTAAGTTCATTATTTTCTTCAGGTACATCTTTTATAAAACTTGTAGCAGACCCTAATGACCAGTTACCTGCAATTACATATTGGTTAATGGGAAGTTTATCAGGAGCTAAAATATCTGACATAAAATTTGCAATTATTCCTATGTTAATAGGTATAGTACCTCTAATACTTATTAGCTGGCAAATAAACATATTGACTGTAGGAGAAGATGAGGCAAGAACGATGGGGATAAATACAAAGCGTATAAGATTTATTACTATTATATGTGCTACACTTTTAACTTCTGCAAGTGTTGCTGTAAGTGGAATGATAGGTTGGGTTGGTCTTGTAATACCACATTTATCTAGAAGATTAGTTGGAAATAATTTTGTTTATTTATTGCCAACATCAGCTATGTTTGGAGCATCGTTTTTGTTGTTAGTTGATAATGTATCTAGAAATTTATGGACTAGTGAGATACCTATAGGTATATTAACATCGTTTATTGGTGTACCATTTTTCATATATCTGATTACGAAAAGAGGGGATTAATATGATTTTAGAAGTTAAAGATCTCAGTTATTTTTATAAAAATCAAAATGTACTTAATCAAATATCCTTTAATGTTGAAGGTAGTCAGTTACTATGTATATTAGGACCTAATGGTGCAGGGAAAAGTACTATGTTTAAGTGTATACTTCAGTTATTAAAAGGATATAAAGGTGAAATATTATTGGATGGAAAAAACTTGAAGGATTACAAAATTAAGAATCTAGCAAGAAAAATAGCTTATATCCCTCAGTCTCATAATCCTGTATTTAGTTATTCTGTTGTTGAAATGGTATTGATGGGAACAACATCACAAATTTCACCTATGTCTAAACCTACTAAAAAACAAATGGAAATAGTTGAAGAATCTTTAGACAAAATAGGAATTTCCTATTTAAAAGATAGGAATTTTATAAATTTAAGTGGAGGAGAAAGACAATTAGTACTTATTGCAAGAGCTTTAGCTCAAAATGCAAAGATACTTATTATGGACGAGCCAACCTCTGATTTAGATTATGGTAATCAAATTAGAGTATTAAATACAGTAAAAGAATTAACAAGGGATGGATATATAATAATTCAGTCAACACATAATCCAGACCAAGCCTTTTTGTATGCAGACAAGGTTTTAGCTTTATACAATCATGAAATATTAGCTTTTGGTGTGCCTAAGTACATAATTAATTCTGGTCTAATTAAAAAATTATATAACATAGATGTAGAATTAAACAGCTTATATGATGATAAAATTAGAGTCTGCATACCAAAAAGTGTAACTATATAATTTACTTAAGGGGGATAAAATGAAAAAGAAATTATTATCATTGTTATTGGTATTAACTTTAGCAATAACATCTTTAGTTGGATGTACATCGTCAAATGGTGATGCTAAAGAAAAAAAAGAGGATAAAAATGCATCTAAAACAATAATGTTTACTGATTCAGTAGGTAGAAAAGTTGAGATTCCAGCAAATATTGAAAAAATAGCACCTTCAGGAAGTTTAGCACAAATTGTACTATTTTCAGTAGCACCAGATAAGCTAGTTGGACTATCAGGAGATTGGACAGATGATTCAAAAGACTATGTGGATAAAAAGTATACTAGTCTTCCTGTTTTTGGTCAATTTTATGGTAAGGGAGATTTAAATATGGAAGCCCTTGCAGCAGCAGAACCACAAGTAATTATCGATATAGGTGAGAAGAAAGGTAGCATGAAAGAAGATTTAGATTCTATACAAGAACAAACAGGTATACCAACTATATTTATAGAAGCTACAACTGCTAATATGTCAGAATGTTACACTAAGCTAGGAGAAATCTTAAATGTAGAAGATAATGCAAAAGTATTAGCTGATTACTGTAAAACTACTTATGATACAACTGTAGAAACGATGAAGAAAATAGGTGATAAGAATAAAGTAAACCTTGCTTATTGCGTAGGAGACACAGGAACAAATGTAATTGCGGAAGGGTCTTTCCACTCTGAGATTATTAATATACTTGCAAATAATGTTGCAAAGCTCAATGACCCATCAAGTAAAGGCAATGGAAATGAAGTATCGTTAGAACAATTATATTTATGGAATCCAGATGTAATAGTGTTTGCACCACAGAGTATATATAGTAAAGTAGGAAGTCAAGCTGAATGGCAAAAAATAAGTGCTATATCTAGTGGTAAATACTATGAAGCACCAAGTACGCCATATAATTGGATGGGATTCCCTCCATCTGTAAATAGATATATGGGTATGATTTGGCTATCTGAAATACTTTATCCAGAGAATTTTAATTATGATTTAAAAGAAAAAACAAAAGAATTTTATAAGTTATTTTATCATGTTGATTTAAGTGATGAACAATATAGCAAATTAACTAAAAACGCTATTAAATAGTATATAGATATAAAGTTACTAAATAATGTTTAGACATAAAGTTATTAAATAATATATAGACATAAATTAAAAGAAAGTAGGATTTTACCTACTTTCTTTCGTAAAAAGGGGAATTGATATGAAACTAATTACAGTAGCAGGGCCACCATCATCTGGAAAAACATCTGTTATTCTTCATCTAATTAAAGCTATGGAGGCAGAAGAAAATAAGGTTGGAGTAGTAAAGTTTGACTGCCTTACATCTTTTGACCAGATTAGATATGAAGAGAATAATATACCTGTTCAAATTGGACTATCTGGTAAAATTTGTCCAGACCATTTTTTTATAAGTAATATTGAAGATGCACTTTATTGGTCTAAAAAATTAAACTTAGATATTTTAATTACTGAAAGTGCAGGGCTTTGTAATCGTTGCTCACCCTATATAAAAACTATACCAGCAGTTTGTGTAATAGATAATTTATCAGGGATAAATACACCTAGAAAAATAGGACCAATGCTAAAATATGCTGATATTGTTGTAATTACAAAAGGAGACATAGTATCACAAGCAGAAAGGGAGGTATTTTCCTTTAATGTACGTCAAGTAAACTCAAAAGCTAAGATAATATTTATAAATGGAATCACAGGACAAGGAGTATTTTTACTTAAGAAATATTTAAGTGATATAAAAGAAATAACCACGCTTAGGGAAAAACAATTACGTTTTACAACACCAGCATCAGTGTGTTCTTACTGTACTGGAGAGACTAGAATTGGAGAATCTTATCAAATGGGAATGATAAAGAAAATGGAGTTTGACTATGAAATATGATAATTATGAAAATTTACTAAACATGTCTATAAAAGAGATAAAAGAAAACTACTCTATGGCCTTTGATTTTTTCTTAAATTACAATCTAAGTAATGTAGATGATTCAATTACTTTTAATAATCTAATAGAATCTTTAGATGAGGAATTTTATATAACTTTTGGGATAGAAAAAGAAGAATTATACATTAAATTGGTGGAGTTTTTAAAAGAATTTGGCCAAGATGAAAAGAGTTTAAATATAGAAAGCATTACTATTAATGGTGGGTACAATAAGCTAAAAGAAAAAGAAGCTATCTCATTGAAAATAAAGGCTGGAGAAATTATAAGTATTGTTGGACCTACAGGTTCAGGAAAAAGTAGACTGTTAGAGGATATTGAATGTTTAGCCCAGAGAGACACTCCTACTAACAGACAAATATTAATAAATGAAAGTATTCCAAGTGATGAAACTCGTTTTGTTATGGATGGAAAGCTAGTAGCTCAACTTTCACAAAATATGAATTTTGTAATGGATTTAACAGTAGAAGAATTTTTACAAATGCACTCTAAAAGTCGTTTTTGTAAAAATCAAGATGACATAGTAAAAAAATGCTTTTATTGTGCTAATAAACTAGCTGGAGAAAAATTTGAATTAACCACAAAGATAACCCAATTATCAGGAGGTCAATCAAGAGCTCTTATGATATCGGATACTGCATATATGAGTTCTTCACCAATAGTTTTAATTGATGAAATTGAAAATGCAGGTATAGATAGAAAGGAAGCTCTAAGACTATTATCTAAAAAGGAAAAAATAATTTTGATTTCAACACATGACCCTATATTAGCTTTAAACGCTAATAAAAGAATAGTTATTAAAAATGGTGGAATTTCAAAGGTAATATCTACAACAGATGAAGAAATAGAAAGTATTAAATACATAGAAAGCCTAGATAATATTTTACTAGATATTAGGCACAAGGTTAGAAAAGGTGAAGTCTTAAATAGAAAAGAAATAGAAAGTATTGTACAGGAGGAGGTAAATGACTTTGTGGGAACTTTATGATGATTTAATAGAAGGAATTCCTAAAGAGATAATAGTTGAAGATATAGCTGTTGGGCAACATAATATTTTAGTAAGAAGTAGTGTAGGTAGTGGTATAGGTTTTGTATATAGTGAAGATGGGCGTCCTCCAGAGTTTGTAAAATCTTTTAAAGGAAAATCTTTATATGAAATAGCTGGATGTATTAAGTCTTGGAATATCACAGAATCAGGAATTGGCTTGGCTGCAATAAATTCTTATTATAATTCTGTAAAAGTTTCAAAAGAAAATAATATAAAGTTAAATGAAAACAATTTTATAGAAGATAGAATTAATGACCCTTTTATTTCATACCAGAATATGATAAGGGGAAAAAAGGTAGCGGTTATAGGTCATTTTCACTATTTAGAACAACTATTTGCACCTGTTTGTGATTTATCAATAATAGAAAGTGAAGATATATATGGTGATTATCCAGAGACTTCAGCACCATATATCTTACCTGAACAGGACTTTGTAGTTATATCTTGTTACACATTAAGTACAAAAAATTTTCCTTGGTATTTAGAATTAAGCAAAAATGCTTATGTGGTATTGGTAGGTCCAGCAACTCCAATGGCACCTGTATTATTTAAGTATGGAGTAAATGATTTATCAGGATTTGTAATTAAAGAACATGATAAAGTAATGAGCATAATAAGTGGAAATGAGAGAAATAGTATGTTTTACAGTACAGGTCAGAAAGTAAATTTAAAAGACAGTGGGGAAATTTAAATATGAGAATGAATTGGAATGATACTACAATAAAATCTTTTGTTGATGCAAGTGAATATACTGGTTTTCACAAGATATTAGCTAAAGAAATAATTCCGTACATCAAAGATAGCCAAACTTTTTGTGATGTAGGTTGTGGATTAGGTTTAATAGATATGTATTTAAGCAAAGAACTGAAAGATATAACTTGTATTGATATAAACCAAAATGCTATAAATTATTTAGAAAAATCAATAAAAGACAATAATATAAGCAATATTAGATGTATGGTAAAAGATTTTAAAGATATAAATACAAAATTTGATACTATACTAATTTCTTTTTTTTCATATGAGAATATAGAATTTTTTACTGGGCATTGTGATAGATTAATTGCAATTGTTAATGATAAGTCCAAAACTCATATTCCAGTATCTAAGAAAAGAATGGATGTGGTGGAAAGACATAGTTCAAAAAATTTAAAAGTATTATTAGATGAAAAGAAACTTAGATATGAATTAATACCATTAAGTCTTGAATTTGGACAGACATTTACTTGTGAAGATGACATAGTTAGGTATGCTAAGTCTTATGATGAAGGCGGAGAGTATGAAACTATATACAATCATATTATGAAAAATATAGTTAAAGGAGATAAAGTAGCTTATTACCTTCCATATGAAAAAAATATATCTGTTTTTATAATAGACTTTAATAGATAGATAATTGTAAATTTTAATTTTGCATATAGTGCTATATTTTGATTTAAGTTGACAATTTATATAAGATTGCATACAATTAAACTAAGAATTGAATAAACGTATTTAAAGAGTAGGGAAGTTGGTGAAAATCCAACACGAACCCATCACTGTAAGCATGGATAAATTCTGCATAGCCAACAGATGTTATTTAGAAAGGCTGAGAAAATGAAATGTAAGTCAGATACCTACATTAAATATTAGTAAATAAATTTAGGGGGGAGCAACTAGATTTATTGTCTTGTATATGGAATTTAGAATTTAAAGTATACATATTAAAATGGGATGTTATAGCATTATTTGCTATAACTTTTTTTATGCTCATATTTCTAAATAAGGGGGAAATGTATTATGAGGAAGATTTCAAAAGGGAAGCTGAGTAGTATAATTTTAGCAATTATGCTGATGTTATCATTGATAACAGGGTGTAGTAAACCAGAGGAAAATAATGATGTTAGTAAGATGAATAATGAAAAGGAAGTAGTTTTAGCAGCAGCTAGAGATTTGGCACCAGGTGAACAAGATGCTTATTACACAAGTTCTATACTCTATGTTTGGGAACCGTTAATAGGGTTGGGTGATGATGGAAAACCAAAGGCAGAACTTGCAGAAAAATGGTCAAATTCAGGTGATTATAAAGAATGGACATTTACAATAAAGAAGGGTGTAAAATTCCATGATGGTGTAGATTTGAATGCAGATTCAGTAGTAAAAAATTTTGAACGTTATATGAATATGAAAACGAAATCTTCACCTTTTTATTCGTTTGATATAGAAAAGACATATCCTAATTTACAAAGTGTGGATAAAGTTTCTGACTATGAAGTTAAACTTACTTTCAGTAAACCAATATCAACTTTAATATACAACATGGCTAGATTTGGAAGTGCTATGTATAGTCCAGAGTGTTTTGATGTAAAAACTGGAGACTTTACTAAGTATGCACAAGGAACTGGTCCATTTAAGATAAAAGAACGAGAAAAAGAACAATTTGTTTTGTTAGAGAGAAATCAAGACTATTATGGAGATAAAAGTAAAGTTAAAAATGTAAGAGTAAATGTAATTAAAGATGCACAAACTCGTTACACAGCACTTAAATCAGAGGAAATTATGGGTGTTATGGATTTAGGGGCTATTACTCCAGAGTTAGCTAGTGAGCTAATAAAGGATGAAAACTTTGAGATTAAAACATCTCCATCAACAATAACTCAATTTGTATCTACAAACGGTACTAGGGCACCATTTAATAATGTTAAGATAAAAGAAGCACTAAGCTTGTTGGTGGATAGAGAAACTATAGTAAATAAATTTTATGGAGGATATGGAACTCCGACTATGAATATATTGAACCAAGGTTCACCTTTTGCTAAGGAAATTAAACCTGTTTATGATGCAGAAAAAGCAAAAAAAATTATAAAGAATGAGTTAAAAGGGGAAACAAAAGAGTTAGAGTTTATAATACCATCTTATGGTGTAGACCGTTATCCATACAAAACTGTAGCAGAGTATATACAATCTGTATTAAGTGAAGTTGGATTAAACTCTAAAATAACTATACTTGATGGTGCTGCTTTTAAGGAAGCACAAAAAACAGGAAATTATGACATAGCACTTCACACTCAAGGGCTTCCAAATGCAGAACCATTTTCTATATTTGATAGTTATATGAGAAGCACAGGGTCAAGTAATATAGCTTATTCATTGGGCTATAAAAATGAAAGAGCAGATGAATTAATAGGTCAATTAGAAAAAACAATGGATTTAGATAAAAGAAGTAAAATATATGATGAGCTTCAAGATATATCAGCAGAACACCCATCAGCTATACCATTATTTGAAGATGTTAACTTAATTGCCTATAATAAAAAAATAACTGGATACAAACCTACATTATATGGGACTACATTAGCAAATATGGAGTGGAGTAAGTAGTGAAAACACCATTTAAATATTTAATTAGAAGGATATTGATGACTATCCCTATTTTGATAGGAATAACTTTTCTAGGATTTATATTAGGGGTTATAGCACCTGGTGACCCAGCAGTTGAATATTTAAGCATGGATGGTATTTCTGCTCCTACAGATGAAGAAATAGAAAGAGTTAGAGAAGAGTTAGGGTTAAATGATAATATTATAGTTCAGTATATTAATTGGACTAAAAAAGCTATGACTGGAGATTTAGGACTTTCCTATATCAAAAAGACATCTATTACAGAAGAGATATTAAGAAGGTTACCAATAACCTTCTCTTTATCTTTAATGGCTATGTTTTTTGTTATAGTGTTATCTATACCATTAGCTATAATCATGGCTTTAAAAAAGGATTCAGCGATAGATAAGATTGGCACTTTTGTATCTTTACTTATGATATCTATTCCAGGGTTTTGGTTAGCTATTATTATGTTAAGTATATTTTGTGAGAATCTTAGATGGCTACCTACGAGTGGGTATGGTACGATTAAACATTTAATAATGCCTGGATTTGTTTTAGCAGCTGGGACTATAGGAACTGTAGCAAGGTTAAATAGAGCAACTTTAATAGAAAGTATAGGACAAAACTATATAACAGTGGCAAAAGCTAAGGGTCTGTCAAATAAAATAGTTATTTTTAAGTATGCTTTTTTAAATTCATTAATGCCCATTGTAACAGTTCTGGGAAACTATTTTGGTGCTATTTTAGGAGGCTCCACAGTGGTTGAGGTTATTTTTAGTATTCCAGGTATGGGAAGTTATGTAATACAAGGAATAATGAGTAGAGATTATCCAGTGGTACAAGGATATGTGCTATTTACAGGAATTATATTTATAGTGTTTAATTTAATTGTAGACATATGTTACCTATTTCTTAATCCTAAAATGAGGGTGGGAGGTAAATGAGATGAATAAATTTAAAGAAATGTTATTTATACATAAACTAGCTTTTTTAGTGCTAATAATTATGATACTTGTTGCAATATTTGCACCAGAGTTAGCTCCATATGACCCTAATAAAGTACAAATGGATGATAGATTAATGGGAATTTCTAGAGAACATATACTTGGTACAGATACTCTAGGCAGAGACATTCTAAGTAGGATATTATATGGAGCCAGAGTATCAATATCTTTAGCTTTTTTAGCAACCTTATTAACAATGCTATTTGGTAGTTTTGTGGGTATAATAGCAGGATATTGTGGTGGGATAGTAGATACGATAATACAGTCAATTGTAAATATATTTCAAGGTCTTCCAAGTCTTAGCTTTATGATTGCTCTTGCTGGAGTTCTTGGGCCAGGTATAAAAAGTTTATTAATTGCAATAGTATTCACTTCTTGGGCTGGTTTTTCAAGAATAGTTAGAGGAGAGGTATTAAAGGTAAAAGAAGAAAAATATGTTGAAGGTGCAAGAGCACTAGGGGCTAGTCATATTTATATAATTTTGCACTATATAATTCCAAATATATTTGCTCCTTTTATAGTACTATTTGCAATAAGGGTAGGAAAAAGTGTACTTTCTATGGCATCGTTAAGTTTTTTAGGTCTAGGAATACAACCCCCACAAGCAGATTGGGGTGTTATGATAAATGATGCTAAGACTCATTTTAGAAGCTATCCAAATCTATTATTAGCACCTGGGTTTAGTATATTATTATTGTGTTGCAGTATAAATTTAATTGGAGATGCACTAAGGGATATGTTTGATGAAAAAAGCAACACTTTAAGCCAATATCTTTAGAAGGAATAAAAACTATGAATAGAGATATAAGTATAAAAGATTTAAAAATTCATTTTAATACTAAGGAAGGAAAAGTAAGAGCTGTAGATGGAATATCTAGAACCTTTCAAAGTGGTAAAATTACAGGAATTATTGGAGAAACTGGAAGTGGAAAATCGGTACTAGGACTAGGGATTTTGAACCTTGTATCTAATAACTCAACTGTTTCAGGCAGTGTCTTATATGAAGAAAAAGATTTACTAAAAATTAAAGAAAATGAAATTAGAGAAATCAGAGGGAAAAAAATAGCGTTAATACCCCAAAATCCATCAAGTTCTTTTAATCCAATATTGAAAATAGGAAGTCATATGAATGAACTTTTTTATTATCATGGAAAAGAAAAAAAGAATTCTTGTAAGAGTAAAAGTTTGGAGATATTAAAAAAATTTTTTTTCTCAAATAGTGAGTTGGTTTATAATTCGTATGGATTTCAGTTAAGTGGAGGTATGAGTCAAAGAGCGTTAGCAGCTATAGGGACAGCACTAAAACCTAACTGGGTAATTGCAGATGAACCAACTAAAGGGTTAGATGCAATAATAAGAAAGCAAGTATATGAAGTATTTTATGATTTAAGAAGTAATATGGGTGTTAGCATGATACTTATAACTCATGATTTAATGCTAGCTAAAAAGCTTTGTGATGAAGTTGTAGTTATGTATGCAGGTAAAATCATAGAAGAGGGTACAAAAAATAGTATCTTTAATAATCCACTACATCCTTATACGAGAGGTTTAATTGATTCACAGCCAAATAAAAAATTAATACCCATTGAAGGGATAGTGCCAAGTCTAACAAACTTACCAAAAGGATGTAGATTTTCTCCGAGATGCAAGGTTGCAAAAAAAACATGTATTGATTATGAACCAAGACTATTTGATGTTAATGGTTCAAAAGTGAGGTGTTTTCTTTATGATAAGAGTTTGCAACCTTTATAAGGAGTTTAAAAGCGGAATAATCAATAAAAAGATAGTTAAGGCGGTAGATGATGTATCTTTTGAAATCAAAGAGGGAAAAACCTTAGGTCTTGTAGGAGAAAGTGGATGCGGAAAATCAACTTTATCAAGGCTTATTTTAAGACTTATTAAATGTGACAGAGGTAAAATTTATTTTAATGGTAGAGATATCAGTAATTATGATTTTTCTCAAATGAGGGATTTAAGAAAAGAGATGCAGATAATATTTCAACATCCAGATTCTGCCCTAAGCCCTAAAAAAACTATATATGGCAGCCTTGTGGAACCATTAAAAATTCATAAACTCTACGAAAAGAATAAAGCAAGAGAATACATAATGGAATATTTAAGTTTTGTTGGGCTTAGTGAGGAAATTTTAAATAGATATCCACATCAAGTAAGTGGAGGACAAATACAAAGAGTTGCTTTAGCTAGAGTGCTTTTATTAAATCCTAAATTTATGATATTAGATGAGCCTACATCAATGCTAGATGTATCTGTGCAAGCTCAAGTTATACAGGTTTTGAAGAAAGCTCAAAAACAGTTTAATATAACCTATTTATTTATATCTCATGATATAGACTTAGTAAAAGAAGTTAGTGATGAGGTTGCAGTCATGTTAAATGGCAAGATAGTTGAAATTATAGATGCTAAGGAATTGTATAAAAGTGCAAAGCATGCTTATACCAAAGAGCTTGTTGAGAATTTCACTAATTTTTAAAATATAGTAATCAATTGTTTAATCAATCATTACATTAGTAAGAGTAGTTTTTTGAGTATAGAAAATTACAAATCTCGCCCTAATATTTTTAGAAAGGAAGAGTAATTATGTACTATAAAGATATAGATTTTGAGAAAAAATGGCATGAGTATGTTGAAAGTAAAGAAGGATATGCAAGAGAAAGAGCTTTTGATGATGAAGCGGAAAGAAAGTTTTTTAAAAAATTATCTCATAAATATGATGATAAGCCAACGCTTTATGATTATTCAAAAGAAGTATTTAATTTTGTAGATAAGTTAATAGATGAAGGAAAAAATCTTATAGAAATTGGTGCAGGTACCGGAAAATTTACTATTCCACTTTCTAAGAAATGTAAAGGTATAATTGCTAATGATTTTTCAATAGATATGCTTAATGTGCTTGAAGGAAAGGCTATGGAACATAATATAACTAATATAGATACAATACAAGGAAAATGGGAAGAGATTAATGTTGGGCATAGTGATTATATTTTATCTGTGAATTCTCTTTATCGAATTTGGGATATTAAAGATGCTTTGAGTAAGATGGATAAGCTAGCTAAAGAAAAAGTGATTATAGTGAGAACTATTCAAAAACCACTATTTAATGATTTGTATATGGATTTAGGTGATAAAGATAGAACTTGTCCAGATTATATATACATTCCAAATATACTACATTCTTTAAATATATGTGCAGATATAAAGTTTATTGATGTAGAAAATGAAATTGAATTCGATAGTGTAGAGGATATACTTTTTAAAATGGAAACAGAATTAAATAAAAAGATTAACTTTAGCGATATGTTGGATAAGTATATAGATAAGATAATAGAAAAAAGAGAAAACAAATATATTTTTAAACATAAAACTAAAGTTGTAATTATATACTGGAATAGTATAAGCTAGATTTGTTAATATTATCGAAGCATAGAAACTCTTCTGAAAATATTTACAATCTCGACATATTATGCTACAATTATTTAGAATAAATAAAATTTAATAAGAATTACCTCATCTAATAAAAAGATTGAGGTAGAGGTCGCATTTACTAAGATTAATATTGAAGAGGTCGGAAGCCAATGAAGCAATATAAAAGGAGTAAGTGCCGAAGTGCTAGTGTCCAAATCTAGTGCTGGGGCTGTATTTAATAAGTACAGTACTGTCATCAAAATTATCCCGAATTTTGATGGAGAGCTATCTTAACTAAGATAAAGGGAAGATGTAGGTATATTGTATTTAGCGCATTCAGCTCAACATGTATCCATGTTGAGCTTTTTTACATCTATATAAAATAGGATAGAAAAGGGAAGCAATAATAAAATATTTTAATTTTAAAAGTGGGGGAGATTAAAAATGAGCAGTTTAAAAAAGAAAAAGTTTACTATGCCACAGACACTTACTATAATATTTTTACTAATAGTAGTAATGGCAGTTCTTACTTGGATAGTACCAAGTGGAAATTTTGAAAGGGTAGATATAGATGGAAGGTCGGTTGTTGTAGCTGGAACTTATGAAAAAGCAGCATCAAATCCACAAGGAATTACTGATGTATTTACAGCACCTATAAATGGATTTATAGATGCAGCTGAAGTAGTTGGATTTGTTTTGATAGTTGGAGGAGCTTTTGGAATAGTTAACAAAACAGGAGCTATAGAAGCTGTTATAGCTCATACTGTAAATAAAATGAAGAGATTCCAATTCTTAATAATACCTATATCAATGATTCTATTTGGATTAGGTGGAACAACATTTGGAATGAGTGAAGAAACACTACCTTTTTATATGATATTTATTCCACTCATGACCAGTATGGGATATGATTCATTAACAGCAGTGGCTACAGTATTTATAGGAGCAACAGCTGGATTTGGAGCAGCTACTACTAATCCTTTCTCTGTAGGAATAGCACAAGCATTGTCACAAATAACACCAGGTTCTGGGATAGAGTTGAGAGTTGTTATGTTTATAATATATATGGCTATATCTATAGGATTTGTTATGATGTATGCCAATAAAGTTAAAAAAGACCCTAAGAAGTCTTTAGTACATGGTATATCATTGAATCAAGAATCAATGGCTAATACTGATACAAACATAAAAGAATTTACAAAAAGAGAAGCTATGGTAATAGCAATTTTCACAATAGGTATGGCAATTATGATATATGGAGTTTTAAAGCTAGGATGGTACATAACTGAAATTGCAATGATATTTACAGCTATAGGTATAATATCAGGAATAGCATCAGGGCTTAAACAAGATGACATAGTTAATTCATTTATAAGTGGAGCAGGAGATTTAATGACAGCAGGGCTATGTATAGCATTTGCACGTGGAATAGTAATAATAGCAGAAAATGGATTTATAATAGATACAATTTTAAATTCTGCCGCAAATTTATTAAATGGACTTCCAAAGACTATATTTATAAATTTAACTTTCTTAATAGAAGGTTTAATAGCATTTTTTATACCATCTGCATCAGGACTTGCATCACTTACAATACCTGTACTTGCTCCACTTGGAGATTTAGTAGATGTATCTAGACAAATGATAGTTACAGCTTATCAATTTGGTATAGGTGTAACTAACTTAATAACACCTACATCAGGTGTTTTAATGGGAGCACTAGCAGTAGCTAATATTCCTTGGTCAAAGTGGGTTAGATTTGTAATGCCTTTAATGGTAGTATTAACAATTACTGTAATGGTGTTTTTAACAATAGGATTATTTGTTGGATTCTAATAGGAGGTATATTATGATTGAAAGTATAAAGAAAAGAGCTTATGAGATAGAGAATGAACTGGGAAAAGAAATTGAAGAAGTATGTGATTTTATATTTAACAATCCAGAACTAGGAGAAGAAGAATATATATCATCAAAGTACTTGGTAGATAAAATGAAGGAATATGGATTTGATACAACTTATCCATATTGTAATATGGATACTGCTTTTAGAGCAGAACTAGGGGATAATGATGGTCCAACTATAGCATTTTTAGCTGAGTATGACGCATTGCCTGGATATGGAGAAAATAAAGAACCAGGTCATGCTTGTGGACATAACTGGATTGCTGCATCTACATTAGGAGCTTGTATAGTGCTAAGTAAGTTAAAAGAAAATTTAAAAGGAAAAATTGTACTAATAGGAACACCAGCTGAAGAAACAACAGGAGGAAAGTGTGATTTAGTTAAGGCAGGAGCTTTTGATGATATTGATGTAAGTTATCAGATGCATATAGAAGCTTTTAATAACATAAACTGCAAGGCTTTGGCAATAGATTCAATAGAGTTTAGTTTTGAAGGGGTATCAGCACATGCAGCTAGCCATCCTCATATGGGTGTTAATGCATTAGATGCAGTACAACTTACTTTTGCAGGAATAAATGCACTAAGACAGCATGTAAAATCAGATGTTAGAATACATGGGATAGTTTCAAATGGAGGAGAAGCTCCAAACATAGTTCCAGAAAAAGCTGCCTGTGAATTTTTCGTAAGAGCTGCTGAAAGAAGTTATTTAGATGAAGTAACTAAAAAGGTTATAAACTGTGCAAAAGGTGCAGAGTTAATGACAGGAGCTAAACTTTCTTATAGATACTTTGAAAATTCTTTTGACAATATAATAAATAATAAGGTGCTTCAGAATATAACAAAGAATAATCTAATTGAGGCAGGTATAACAGATATATTAGAAGGAAAAGAAGGTCCAGTAGGTTCTACAGACATAGGAAACGTAAGCCAAGTTTGTCCTACTATGTATACGGAAATAGCTCTAGACATAAATCCAATGGTATATGTTCATGAAAAAGAGTTTTTAAATTATGCAAATTCTGAGGAAGCTTATGATAAACTTCACAAAGCAGTAAAGGCAATGGTAGGATGTGCATTAGAAATTTACCTAGAAGATGGGCTACTTGATGAGATTAAGAAAAATCATTTGAATTAACTTAAATTGAAAATAAGATAAAGAGGTATTACCAAAAAAGTGGTAATACCTTTTTTATTAAGATGTTTGTATTAAAATATAAACTAGAATTAATATATTAAAAATAGACTTAATATAATTTTATTTATAATATATCATTATACTTTCATAAGGTTTTATTTCCATATCATTTTCAATTACATTTCTAGTATAATTGGTTTCAAGTATTGTGTAGTTTGATTTATTCAAATAAGTTTCAGGTAATTTATACAATATGTTATCATGAGTAAAATTACTTATAATAAGAAGGCTTTGATTTTCATATTCTCTTTCATAAACAAATAAATTTTTATGATTTTCATCTAATAACCTATAAGTGCCTTCTGTAAAAATATCATATTGCTTACGATATCTTATTAATCTTTGATAAGTGTAAAATATTGAACGAGAATCCTTAAGCTCATTTTCTAGACTAATATGGTCATTATTAACTTTTAACCATGGTTTATGATTAGAAAATCCTTTATAAATTGTATTATCCCATTGCATAGGAGTACGGGCATTATCTCTAGATTTTTGTTGAAGTATAATCAGAGCCTCTTTTTCATCAATACCAGATTTAATCATGTCATAGTATGCATTCTTACTTTCGGCATCATCATAATCACCTATTTTAGTGAAATAAGCATTTGTCATTCCTATCTCTTCACCTTGATATATGTAAGTAGTACCTTGCAAACCAAATAGTGTTATAGCTAACATTTTAGCACTTTCTTGGCGGAAGAATCTATCATTTCCAAATCTTGATAAAGCTCTAGGTTGGTCATGATTAGAGTAGAATAGGGCATTCCAACCTTTTCCTTCATACATTTTATATTGAAAGTCAGATTGTGCTTTTTTTAATTTATCTAAGGAGAATGTTTCATTAGTCCACTTTGCTCCATCTTTATAGTCTGTTTTCATATGATGGAAGCTAAAAACCATAGATAATTCTTCTCGATTTTCTTTAGTATAATTAATACACTCTTCAGGAGTAGTAGATGACATTTCACCTACAGTAACTATGTTTTTAGGTTTGAAAACTTTTTGATTCATACTATGTAAATATTCATGTATACAAGGGCCATCAGCATAGTGAGTTCTCCCATCTCCTTTTGGACCTGTTATAGGGTCATCAGGCAGTCCAGGTGTTTTAGATAACAAGTTAACTACATCTAAACGAAAGCCATCAATACCTTTATCAGCCCAGAATTCTAATATTTTATAACATTCTTCACGGACTTTCTCATTTTCCCAATTTAAATCAGCTTGAGTTTCCTCAAATAAATGTAAGTAGTATTGATTTGTAGTCTCATCGTACTTCCAAGCAGTTCCACTAAATCTAGATATCCAGTTATTAGGTACAGAACCATCAGGTTTAGCATCCTTCCAAAAGTAATAGTCACGGTATGGATTGTCTTTACTTTTTTTAGATTCTTTGAACCACTTATGTTCAGTAGATGTATGGTTTAAAACCATATCCATCATTATTTTTATGTCTCTCTTATGAGCTTCTTTTAATAGCTTTTCAAAGTCACTTATTGTGCCATATTGTGGGTCTATATTATAATAATCTTCTATATCATATCCATTATCTCTTTGAGGAGAAACATACATAGGAGTCAACCATAATAAATCAACGCCTAAAGAAGAAAGATAATCTAATTTTTCTATAATACCGTTTATGTCACCTATACCATCATTGTTGCTATCTTTGAAACTTTTTGGATATATTTGATAAACAGTTGCTTTTTTCCACCAGTTTTTCATACTTAATACCTCCTGTAATTTATAAGTTAATTATAATATGTTTAAACAAATTGTCAAGTAATAAAGTAGAATAGTAGCTAAAATATAAAAAAATAATATATTTGTATAAACATATAATTATATACTAAATAGTGAGGTTAGTGGAGTATAGAGTAGTTAAACGTAAAAAAGAACTATGTTTAATTAAACATAATTCTTTTAATATCTTTGAGTGACATCCATGAAGACGAATGTTTCAGGTGTGTGTTTTGATTCTGTATATTCAAAAAGCTTTCCATCATCAGTATATACACTATTTCTAATAACACCCACACAATTATAATCATTTAGAGGGAGTGTCTTTAACTCAAGTTCAGTAGCTTTTTCAATTTTAAATATCTTTCTGGATGAAACGATTTTTGTACCTAGACACTCTTCTATATATCTGTAAATAGAGCCTTGTGCTATAGAAACATCAAGGTCTTTAACTACACTACATAAAAAGTAATTAATGTCTAGTATTTTAGGTATATTATCAATATATCGTAGCCTATGAAGGTGATATACTTCACTACCAACTTTGAAACCTGTCTTTTTGGATAACTTCTCATCAATTAAGATTTTATCGAAGTGAAGAACGCTAGTGGCTGTATTGACCTTTTTATCTTCTACAATGGATTCTACTCCCTTGAAATTATGCATATTTAGAAAAAAATCATTAGAATAACTATTTTCTAATACTACAACGCCTTTGCCTTTTATACTTTGAACATATCCTTCTGCATTTAATTGAGAAATTGCTCTGCGTACAGTATTTCTACTGCATGAAAACCTTTCAATAAGTTGAAGTTCAGTAGGTAACATCATATTACTTGTATATTTACCATTAAGTATCTCTTCTTTTAAGACTTCATATATCTCTGAAAATTTATTTTTAGCCATATACCCCTCCTTAAATTTTTTTAGTAATATTGGTGAACTGATATGAACAAATTATATCAAATGTGTTTAGACATGTATAGTGAAAATGAAATAATATAGGCCACAAGAAGGAAAAAAATAAAGACTTATATGGAGTATTTTAAATATATGATTAAACATGTTTTACAGATAAAAAATATTAGTTAAAAAAATAGTCTAGTCATAGCAATATACCTAAAAGAGTTTGGATATAAAGTTAAGCAGCAAAAATAAAATAAATAAAAAACATTGACAATTTGTTTAAACAAATATAATATTTAAAATATCAAAAGTAAATAAATCGTTTTCATGACGATTATTAAATTGAAAGGGGATTGGATATGAAGAGGTTCTTAAACAAAATGATGCAACAGTTGTCACTTTTAGGAAAGACAATGTTGGTGCCGATTGCTGTAATGCCAGCAGCAGGAATATTAGGATTACTATTTGGGACAAATATGCTTAATGTTCCAGCTATATCTAATATATCTAATATAGTATTTTCAAATGTAGACTACTTATTTTTATTAGGGGCAGCAAGTGCTTACTCGAAGTCTAAAGATAAGACAAGTGTAATGGTTGCAGCGGTAGTTGCATATATGATATTTAAGTCAAACTTAGAGTTATTAAATGAGACATTAAATGCAGGTGTATTTGGTGGGATAATTGTTGGAGCTTTTATAGCATGGACTTATAATAGAACATATAAAGTCAAAGTTCCTGCATTTTTAAGCTTCTTTGCAGGAGAAAAATGTGTAATTACATTGGCACCAATAGTGGCTTTGGTTTTATCATATGTATTTAGTTTATTATGGATATACCCACAGGCAGCAATGAATCAATTTGGTTTTTGGTTAGGTGGAGCTGGTGCGATAGGAATATTCTTATTTTTATTCTGTAACCGTGCATTAATACCAACTGGATTACATCAAGTTTTAAATGCGTACATATTATTTGAAATGGGTGAGTATACAACATCAACAGGAGAAGTTATAAGAGGTGAGATTCCTAGATTTATGGCAGGGGACCCAAATGCAGGATTCTTCTGGACAGGATTTTATATAATTATGATGTTTTCAATACCTGCTATTTCTTATGCTATATATAAAACAGCACAGGATAAAAATAAGCAAGAAGTAAAAGGGGCAATGACAGCTGGAGCATTGACTTCTTTTATGGCGACAGTAACTGAACCTATAGAATTTTCATTTTTATTTGCATCACCTAAATTGTATATAATACATTCTTTTTATTCTGGTTTAGGCGGAGTTATATTATATTTACTAGGGGCTCGTTTAGGTTCATTTAATGGAGCAAGTATAATTGACTATGTTCTGAGTTTCAGTTATGGAGATAAGTCATGGCTAGTTATACCTGTAGGAATTGTATTCTTTGCATTATATTATGCAACATTTAAATACATAATAATAAAAGACAATGTACAAACACCAGGACGTGAAGTTGAGATAGAGGTAGGTGATAAAGTTAGTGAAGAAGAAAAAAATTTAAAACTTTCTCATGGAAATTTTTCATATATGTCTAAGCAGATAATTAAAAATTGTGGCGGTTATGAAAACATAGTGACATTAAATAACTGTATGACAAGATTGCGTTTAGAAGTTAAAGATGCAACACTTTTGAATGATGATAATATAAAAAAAACAGGGGTAAAAGGAATAATTAAATTGAGTAATACATCAGTTCAAATAATAATAGGAACTGATGTTGTTAAAGTAAAAGATGAAATGGAAATGCAACTTGATGAATTAAGAAAGCAGGCAGAAGCATAAAATGAAGAAATTAGTAGTTAGAGCAGATGATATAGGTTATTCAGAAGGTATTACACTTGGAATAATATCTTCTTATAAAAATGGTATTGTTACAAGTGCAGGAATAATGGTGAATATGCCATTTTCAAGACAGGCTATAGAAATGGTAAAGAATGATGATATATGTTTTGGTTTACATGTTAACATAGTAATAGGAAAACCTTGTTGTAAAGATAATACTAAGATAAAGAGTTTGTTAGATAATGATGGAAAATTTGTTTCTAGTAAAATAAGAAGAGAGCAATTATTAAGGGAGAAAGTGGTTTTTAATTATGATGAAGTATATGAAGAAGTTTGCGCTCAAATTGAAACCTATAAAGAGTATATGAATAGATTGCCTGAATATATTGATATACATGGAATAGAAGAAGGTGTCTCAATATCAGCAATGTGTAAAGCTGCAAAAGAATATGGTATACCAAGTTGCCCTTATTATTTAGATTCAAATATTAGTATGCCTAGTAAATATACTCAGAATGATTTTTACAAGTTAGATAAATCTTTTGTTAAGTTATTTGAAGAAAAATATATAAATTTAGATAGAGATATAACACTAATGGTTACTCATCCAGGATTTATAGATTATAATCTTATAAAATCTTCTTCTCTTGTCCAAGAACGAGTATATGAACATGCAATGCTATGTGATAAAGATGTCAGAGATTGGTTAAAGAAAAATAATATTGAGTTAGTGGATTTTAGGAAGCTCATAAAGGCAGACAATAAAATCTAAAAACTGTGTTACCTAAGGAATAATAATAATTAAATCTGGAAGCTATGTTATTTAAAACAGGTTGATGACTAAACCTAAAAAATAGATTATCTAAGATATTGATTAAAAATTAATACTTGAAATAAAATGTGTATTTTCTTAAAGAATAAGGATAATAAATATAATGTATTTATCATTTTTACTGGAAGTGCACATTTTTTATGTATAATAAAAGATATAATAAGCATGAAAACATTATGTTATATAAGGATAAGGAGTGGATAAAAATGAAAGTATTAATTTCTATAGATTCCTTGAAAGGAAGTTTATCTTCAATCGAGGCAGCAAATGCAATAAAAAAAGGAATATTAAAAGTAAAAAAAGATTCAAAGATAAAGATATTGCCACTTGCAGATGGTGGGGAAGGGACAGTAGATGCTTTAGTTCAAGGAATGAATGGTAAAAAAGAAACTATAGAAGTCACTGGACCAATAATTACAAAAGTAAATGCGACATATGGATTATTAAAAAGTACAAATACAGTGATAATAGAAATGGCTCAAGCATCAGGACTAACATTAGTTCCAACTGAACTTAGAAATCCTTTAAATACAACAACTTACGGTGTTGGAGAAATAATAAAGGAAGCGATAAACAAAGGCTATAGAAACTTTATAGTTGGAATAGGAGGAAGTGCTACTAATGATGCTGGGGTAGGTATGCTTCAAGCTTTAGGGTTTGAGTTTTATGATAAAAACAACGAATTAGTAGGATTAGGTGGAAAAGTTTTAAATGAAATAAGAAATATAAAAGTAGATAATAGATTAAAAGAATTAGATGAGTGCAATTTCAAGATAGCTTGTGATGTAAACAACCCATTGTTTGGAAAAAATGGAGCAGCGTACATATATGGACCTCAAAAAGGTGCAACACCAGAAATAGTTGAACAATTAGATAATGGACTTAGAAATTTTTCCAAGGTAGCTAAAAGTAACCTAAATAAAGATGTATCTAATGTAGAAGGTGTAGGAGCAGCAGGTGGATTAGGATTTGCATTTTTAGCATTCTTAAATTCAAAATTAGAATCAGGAGTAAAAATAATATTAGATGAAATCAAATTAGAAGATGAGATAAAATATGTAGACCTTGTTATAACTGGAGAGGGCAGATTAGACAATCAAACTGCTATGGGTAAGGCACCAATAGGAGTTGCAAAGATGGCTAAAAAATATGGGGTAAAGGTAATAGGTTTGGCAGGAGCAACGACAGAAGATGCAGTTAAGTGTAATGAAGAAGGGATAGATGCTTATTTTTCTATAGTAAATAGGGCTATGACAATTGAAGAAGCAATGGATAAAGAAACTGCAAGTAATAATATGACTGCTACAACAATACAAATATTTAATCTTATAACTAGTATACAGCAGTCAAACAATAAGTCATATTAAAAATAAGATATATTTAGTAAAAAAGAGAGCTGTCACATATAAATTTAGATTTTTTTAGGAGTGTGACAGCTTATTTATTTTGCATTAATAATTTTAATAATATGTTTTGTGAATAAATTAATGACTTTAGATATTTTGAATAAGATAAGCTATTCTATTCATAAAACTACTATAACTATCTGCTTTAGTAAGTTCCTTTACATTACTCCACTCAGATAGTATCTCAATGAAACTTTCAAATATGTAATTAAATCTTTCTTTTTCTTTTTCGTTTATAGGTATCATGGCTATAATTTGAACTTTTTCCTCTCCCCATTTAACCGGTTTATCGTTTACAATTAAACAGACTCCAGTTTTTAAAGCATTCATTTTCATACTATGAGGAATTGCTACGTTGTTATTAAACGCAGTTGAGGACATATTTTCTCTTATAAGAACATCATCTATATAGTTGGTTTCAACATATTTATTTTCATATAGTACATTTCCCATAAATCTTATATAATCTTTAGCACTATCTAAATATATGTTTTTCATAAATAAAGACTCACTGAAGTACATTTCTAAATGATTTTGTACAGTAAGTATATTTTTTCTCTCCTTAATTTGAATAAATTTACTTTGAATATTGTCATAATCTTTTCTGTTTGGATAAGGATTTATATAGACAAAAGGTAGAGCACATCTATCACTAATTGGTAAGGTAGTAATAACCATATCTACTTTGCTATCAAAGTCTAGATTATGAGTGTCTGAAAAAATCTGAATAACTTCTATAGATTCATTAAATCTCTTTTCAAGGTCTCTCACTATTTTGAGTTGTAAGTCATAGTAATTTGGAGTAATTAATGCACAGAGAACTTTATCCTCTAGTAGTTTTTGCCTATCAAAAAATGAGCCTACATGAAGAGATATATATGATATCTCATCTTCATCTATTTTTATATCTTCTAAAATTTGAATTTGATTACAAATATAAACAGAAATATCATATATTAGGGGATAGGAATCTTTTAACTTTTGAGGTATTTGATTTCTCAAAACTTGATTATTATTAGCCCTACTTACTAAGTTTTTTACATGAAGAGTGAATCTTACAACGAATTCATCATCAGATAAATCTATAAAATATAAATCATATACATTTTTAATTATTTTTTTAGTTAAATCAACAAAATGTTCATTTATATAATTAGATAATGATTTAGTATCCATTTGATGGTAGTTTAAGACTGTGGTTTTATTTGTTAATTGAAATACTAAGTAGTATAGTTCTGCACTAGTTAAAGCTATATCGTATTCAGACTCTAAAAAGTTCGATATATCTTTTGCTATATTTATATCTATATTATTGTCTATGTAGTTTACTACTTCACCTGACTCTATATAGTTATTCTTTTTTATTCTATCTATGGTTATCATTAGATGAAGAAGTATGTTATTTATAGCATATTCATTTATAAATAAATTGTACTTTTTTAATATATGTATTACATTTTCCTTTAGTTTAGTTAGATTATATTCCTGATATATTTTTTGAACATCAAATAAACTTAAAAAGTCACTTCCTGTCTCTTTAAATATTATAGAACTCATTAATTTTCGTTTTGAAGACTCATCTCCAACTAGTTTTAGTAAAAATCTTGATTGTTTTATCTTTAAATTATAATTTTCTATAAATTTATTAGCTTTGACTATATCACCTTCAATGGTTGCTGAGCTAACAAATAATTCTTCACTTAAATCAAATATATTAATTCCATTGCTGTTAATGATAAGTTCTTTTAAAATTAAATTTAACCTATTAGCAGGTGATGCATTTTTTGAACTATCAATTTTAGTTTGACAACTATTATTAAGATTTACTTTATATCCTTTTTTAGAGGACAATATAATTTCACCAGTAGAATTAATTTCATTTACATATTTTCTAATTGAACGTGTTGATACGTTAAGATAATTAGCTATTGTAGATGAATCTATCCAATCATGTTGCGTTTTTATGAAATTTAAAAATAACTCTTTTTTAGATGTTTTCATCAATATCCCCTCGCATAGTTTTTAAAATAAAATCTGTATGATATGATATATTGTATAATTGAATGTACGTATTGTAAAGTACATTATACTATATATTAACATGTCTAGTTAAGAGTAAATGATTTCCTATTGTTAGGAAATATATTTATGTTAAAGGAAGCTATTTAGGAAGTACAATATAAATATAATCAAATAAAAATCAAAAAAATTCATTAAGAAGTAAGTTGGAAGTAAATTAATGAATGAAGATATTGGAGGTATTATTATGAAAAATATAAGAGTGTTATTAGCATGTGGTTCAGGAGCGAGTACAGGGTTTATGGCAACTAGCATGAGAAAGAGTGCAAAGAAAAATGGGATAGAAGCAGATATAAAAGCTAGAAGTGAGTCAGAAATAGATAAATATTTACCAGAGATAGATTGTTTATTATTAGGGCCACATCTAGACTATATGAAAGATGAGATTCAAAAAAGAGCAGATGAGTATAATGTTCCAGTAGCATGTATATCTAAAGTTGCATATGGGAGATTAGATGGTGCAAAAGCTTTAGAAGAAGCACTAGAGCTAATATCAAATAAATAAAATATTTATAGGGAGATTATTTATGAATAAATTTATAGATTTTTTAAGCGAGAAGTTCACACCTGCTGTAAATAAGATAACTAAAAATGTGTGGATACAATCAGTTCAATCAACCATAATGAAGGTTTTACCAATGGTATTTGTAGGTTCTTTGGTAACTATAGTTTCTGTTTTGAAAAATTACATAAGTTTTTTACCTGATTTAAGTCCAATAAATCAATATACATTTGGACTTTTAGGATTATTTATAGCATTTTTATTACCTATGGAAATAATGAAGAATAAGAAATTTGAAAATATGAGTGTCGTTGCAGGTCTTGCTGGTGCAGGATTAATGTTAATGATGATTCGTCCAGAGATTACAGAACAAGGAGCTATATTTAACTTTAATAGATTCGGAGGAGAGGGGATGCTTGTGGCGCTGGTTGCAGGTTTATTCTCTGGATTAATAATGTCTTTATTTGGTTCTTTTTCATTTTTCGGTGAAGATTCAGCACTTCCTGATTTTGTAAGTAAATGGTTTGATAGTATGTTACCTATAGCAGTAATAATGTCTATAGGTTGGGTATTAATTTATGGACTCAATTTTGATATGTTTGAAATAATAGTTAAAATCTTCAAGCCAGTATCAGATATAGCACAAACATTACCTGGTTTTGTACTATTAAACTTCTTAGTAGTATTTTTATATTCTTTAGGTATAAGTGGTTGGGTGTTATCTCCAATAACTTATGCAATTCAGCTTAGTGCAATTGCAGCTAATGCAGCAGCTGTAGCATCCGGTGGTGTGGCAACCAACATATATACTTATGAAGTTATTCAAACAGGTTGGATAACTTTAGGAGGATGGGGAGCAACATTACCACTAGTTTTAATGATGTGTTTATCCAAGGCTGGAAGAATCAAAGCAATAGGAAGAGCATGTGTTGTTCCATCAATAATGAATATAAATGAGCCAGTAATGTTTGGAGCTCCAGTAGCATGGAATCCATTCTTAATGCTACCTATGTGGATAGGAACAATAATAATATCAATAACTACTTACTTATCAATGAGTCTGGGGTTTGTTACAATCCCAAGTAAAGTATTTAATTTATGGTATCTTCCTTTTGGAATATCTACTTTTATGATAAATGAAGATGTTAGAGGATTAATTGTTCTAGCAATAAATATAATATTACTATTTATGATATGGTATCCATTCTTTAAAGCATATGAAAAAGAAGAATTAAAGTTGGAGAGTCAGGAAGCTTAAATTTAGATATTGAAAGGAAATTATAAATATGACAATTGAAGAACAGATAATAGATGAAGAGTTAATAGAAGTAGCAATGCAAATAATACTTCGTGCAGGAGAAGCTAGAACCGAAATTAAGCAAGCTCTTAGTGATTTGGAAAAGTTTGACTACAAAAACGCTGATATAAGATTATCTAAAGCAAAAGAGTTTATGACAGAAGCACATAGAGCTCAGACCAATATTATACAAGGAGAAGCTGGAGGAGAAAAAAGAGAGCATTCATTATTATTTGCACATGCTCAGGATACTCTTATGACAATATTTAGTGAATTAAATATAGCTATGTCTTTAGTAGGAATAGTAAAGTCTATAGACGATAAGGTAAATAGTATAAATAATATATAAAATAAGGAGTGATTAATTTGAGTAAGTTTCCTAAAGGTTTTTTATGGGGTGGAGCTGTAGCAGCTAACCAACTAGAGGGTGCTTGGAACGAAGGTGGTAAAGGGTGGTGTTTAGCTGATGTACATATATATGATAAAGATAGAGATATATCTGAACATTACGAGTCTGATATGACTATAGACAAAATAAAGTTCGCTATGGAAGATAAGGAAGGTTATTATCCTAAGCGTAGTGGAATAGACTTTTATCATACATATAAAGAAGATTTAAAACTTTTAAAGGAATTAGGATTAAAATGTTTTAGATTCTCTATAAACTGGTCTAGAATATTTCCAAATGGAGATGACTTAGAGCCTAACGAAGAGGGGTTAAAGTTTTATGATAATCTTATAAATGAAGTAATTAATAATGGTATGGAGCCTATTGTAACACTACTTCATTATGAAACTCCTTTAAATTTGACATTAAAGTATAAAGGCTGGACTAATAGAAAAGTAGTAGATTTCTTTGTTAGATATGCAGAATTAATGTTAAGTAGATATAAAGATAAGGTTAAATACTGGATAGCTATCAATCAAATAAACTTAATGTATCATGAATCATTTAACTCAGTTGCATTTTGTGTAGACCAAGTAGATAACATAGAACAAGCTAAATATCAAGCTATACATCATCAGTTTATGGCTACAGCTCTAACTAAGAAGCTTGGAAAAGAAATAAATTCAGATATGATGATAGGTATGATGATGGCAGATTGTACATCTTATCCAGAAGATTGTGACCCTGAAAATGTAGTATTTGCTTTAAAAAGAAATAGAATACAGTATTTCTTTACTGATGTAAGTTTTAGAGGAGAGTATCCAACTTATATTAAGAGATTTTTTACAGAAAATAATATAAATATAGTTATGGAAGAAGGGGATGAAGAAGTATTAAAAGAAAATACCATGGACTTCCTAGCTCTATCATATTATTATTCTACAACAGTGTCAGCAAGTAAAAATACTATGAATCCAATTGATAATATAAAAAATCCATACTTAAAAGCAAATCCTTGGGGATGGGCAATTGACCCAAAAGGGTTATATAATACTTTGTCTCAATACTATGATAGATATCAAAAACCAATAATGATAGCTGAAAATGGATTTGGGATGCATGATAAATTTGAAGATGGAAAAATTCATGATAGCTACAGAATAGATTATTTAGGAAAGCATATAGAGCAAATAGGTGAAGCTATAGCTGATGGAACTGAAATATTAGCTTATTGCATGTGGTCACCAATAGATATAATAAGTTGTTCGTCTCAAGAAATGGAAAAAAGATATGGGTTTATATATGTAGATATAGATAACAATGGAAATGGAAGTAGAAAACGTTATAAAAAAGATAGTTTTGAGTGGTATCAAAATGTAATAAAGAGCAATGGAGAAGAACTAAAATAAAAAGCAAATAGTTTACAAATATGAATAATCCCTCCTATAAAACTATATTATTAATATAGTTTTATAGGAGGGATTATAATTATAAATAAGGTGGTTTTATTAATTATGAATATCAAAAGTTTTATAAAAAAGTTTATGTCTATATTTTTAATTATAAATATGTTAGGGTGTGGAATATCTCTTATACTTCAGTCAGGTCTTGGCAGTGATGCAATTACACTTTTAAACGAAGGTATACACTTAAAGCTAGGTGTAAATTATACAGTAGCAGGGTTAATATATAATGGAATTTTACTATTGCTAGCATTGTTACTGAATAAAAAAGGATTGGGATTAGGAAGTTGTGTTTATGTACTATTAGCAGGGGCATTTATAGATTTATATACATACTTGTTATTGAATTTTAATATAGAGAGTTTAGATATTATCATTAGAAACATAAGTTTTCTCATGGGTCATATACTTATGTGTGGTGGATTTGCAATGCTTATAAAGTTTGATATAGGAATGAGTCCCTTAGATGCAATATTAATCCATATTGAAAATAATTTTAACTATTCATATAAAGTCTTGAAAACTATAACAGATATATTATTTTTAATTTTAGGTGTATTTTTGGGTGGAAATTTAGGATTTGGAACTTTATTTTCGATACTATGCACAGGAACTACAATTTCAATTTTTAGTAAATTAATTTCTACTAGTAAAAAAGTATACTTTTCAAATATATAAATTGATATTTGAATGAGTAGGATATATGTATATGAATTGTATTTAATAATTTAAGCTACTTGAAGGCTGAAAGAATTGTAATTACTCAATCTTAGTGATTGATTAATTACTTTTTTATTGCAAAATAACCTAGTAATAACAGAATAAATTAAAGTACAGAGCTATAATATTCTAAATTTATATTTATAGACATTGACTAAATCATAATTGTGTATAAAAATAAGTAGTTAAGAGGTAATATATTATAATATGCGATAAATTTAGACAAACAAAAGTATATACAAGGAGAGCGAAAATATGATAATTGAGTTAAACAAAAGAAATTCTGAAAATCTAACGAAAACGGAAATGGAAATAATTAAATTTATAAATCAAAATGAGTCAATATTATCAGAATTGTCCATAGTAGAGATTGCTCATGAAACATATTCGTCTCCAGCAACTGTTTCAAGAGCAATTAGAAAATGTGGCCTAAATGGATTTAATGAACTTAGATACAGGTTGACAGTAAAAGATGAAAATAATGATATACACAATATGGGGGATATAATAAACAAGTCTTTTATAGAAGCACAACGAGTTATAGAACAAATATCCTTAACTACACTAATTAATATAATAAAAACTATAAATGAATCTAGTAAGATATACGTCTTAGCAAGAGGTCTTACTGAATATGTAGCAAAAGAGTTTAGCCTTAAGTTACAATTACTTGATTTTAATGTGTTTTTTATAAATGACCCTAATATAATGAAAATAAAATCTAAATCAATGAAAGAAGATGAACTTATAATCATATTTTCGTTGAATGGAAACACTAAAGAACTTGTAGAATCAGCACAAAATGCCAATTTAAGTGGAGCCAAAGTTATAACATGTTGTTGTAGTGAAAATGCAAAACTTATAAACTATTCCGATTTATATATTGTAGGATATAAACATTATCATATCTCAATCTCTGAGTATGAAGTGTCATCTAGGTTACCATTGTACATTATATCTAGGATAATTATAGATTATATGGTCAAATATAATAATTCTGAAAATTAAATTGAAAAAGTCTATGAAAATCTATTTTCTTTTTATGAAAAGATTTTCATAGACTTTTTTATTATAATGAAAACATACACAGCAGAAGCAAGGGGGAAGACAATGATATATACATTAACCACGAATCCAGCAATAGATATGAACATATCTACTAACGGTATAAAAAGTAAATTAGTAAATCGTACATCAAATGCTACATATTCTCCTAATGGAAAAGGTTTAAATGTGACGTTTGTACTAGGTCATTATGGTATAGAGTCAAAGATATTAGGTTTTTTTGGAGGATTCTCAGGAAAATATATAGTTGAAGAAAGTGAAAAGAAAGGGTTTGATGTACTACCTACCTGGGTAGAAGATACAACTCGTATAAATATATTTTTAAATGATGGAAATGATGAGTTTAAATTTGTAAACTCTGGGTCATATGTAAATGCAAAGCAAAAGCTAGAAATGATAGAGAAGATAGAGTCATTAGAAGATATAAATTACTTGTCAATAAGTGGAAGTTTACCACCTGGTATTGATGATAATTACTATGAAGATATATTTGAGATTTGTAAAAATAAAAATATAAAAACAATACTTGATATAAGTTCACCGAAATTAAAGGAGTTATTAGAATATAATCCATACTTGATAAAACCAAATGATGAAGAAATTAAAGATATATTTGGAATTATTGTAAGAGATGAAGAGGATATTAAGGATGTGCTTAAGTTACTACATTTGAAAGGAGCTCAAAATATATTACTAACCTTAGGAGAAAAAGGTTCTTATTTTTACAATGGAGAAGCAATTTATTATGCTAGTGCTCAACCAATTACAGTTGTTAGCTCTGCATGTGCTGGTGATTCTGCATTAGCTGCTTTTTTAAGTATATGGTTGGAAAATCCAGAAGATATTGAAGAAGCATTGAAAAGGTCTGCTGCAACGGGTGCAAGTGTGGCTGAAAGTAATGGTATCGGTAGTTTGGCGAATGTAGAAGATTACATAAAAAATATAAAAGTCAGAAAGGTGGTATAAAAATGGGGAGAAAGATAATCCTTGGGGTAACAGGTTGTCCAACTGGAATTGCACATACATTTATGGCAGAAGAAGCATTAAAAAAATCAGCTAAAGAATTAGGATGTGATATAAAAGTTGAAACAAATGGAGCCATAGGAGTAGAGAATAAATTAACAGCAAAAGATATCGAAATGGCAGATGCAATAATAGTTGCTTGTGATAAAAATGTTGATATGGATAGATTTAATGGAAAACCAGTAATAGAGGTGCCTGTAAAAGAAGGTATACACAAAGCTAGTGAGCTTATACAAAAGTGTATTGATGGTAAAGTAGCAGTTAGAAAGGGAAATACATCAAGTAGCAAATTTACAGAAGAAGGGAATTTGTCGTTTGGTCAAAAACTATATAAAGACTTAATGAATGGAGTATCTCATATGCTACCTTTAGTAGTAGCAGGCGGAGTTCTAACTGCTATATCATTTTTGTGGGGGATTTACTCATTTGACCCAAATTCAGAACAGTATAATCAGATAGCAGCTACATTAAAATCTGTTGGTGGATATTCTATGAATTTGATGGTTCCTGTATTAGCGGCGTTTATAGCTCAATCTGTATCAGGTAGACCTGGTATGTTGGCAGGGCTTGTTGGAGGAATGATATCGTTTGACACAGGTTCAGGGTTCTTAGGTGGAATTATATCGGGATTTTTGGCAGGTTATGCAGTTAAATTATTTGTGTACTTATTGAGAAAATTACCAAGACAGTTAGAAGGACTTAAATCTATTTTTATAATTCCTATAGTCAGTGTGGGTGTTGTTGGTATATCTATGTTGTTACTTGGGGGACCATGTTCAGCTCTTAACAATGCTATGATGAATTTCCTTTCAGGGTTACAGAACTCAAGTCCCATAATCTTAGGATTAGTAATAGGATGTATGTCAGCATTTGATATGGGAGGTCCAGTAAATAAAGCAGCATATGTGACTGGAACTATGCTTCTAGGTCAAGGAAACTACTTATTTATGGCAGGTGTATCTGCAGCTTGTATAACACCACCATTAGTAATAGCTATAGCATCTACTTTATTTAAAAATAGATTTACAGAAGAAGACAGAGCAGCAGGATTAATTAATTATATACTAGGTAGTACTCATATAACAGAAGGAGCGATACCTTTCGCGGCAAAGAACCCACTAAAAGTCTTGCCAGTACTTATGATTGCATCATCAATATCAGCGATTTTAACTTACATAATGAAAATAGAAGTACCAGCTCCACATGGAGGATTTTTAGTCTTAGGACTAGTAAATAAGCCACTTTTATGGGTAGGATGTATACTTGCAGGTTCATTAGTAGGAGCGATACTTTATATGATGGTTACACCTAAGGTATTAAATAACAATAATACTACAGAAAATACAGATGAAATTAAAAATGAAATTAAAAATGAAATTAAAAATGAAATTAAAAATGAAATTAAAAATGAAATTACAAAATCGGAAAACGTATCTAATAACATCTCTTTGTATAACGAAGAAACAGTAGTTTTAGATGTTAAAGGAAAAAATAAAACAGATGTAATTGATGAAATGGTTGAAATACTTGATAAATCAGGTGTTCTTTTAGATAAAAATAAATTTAAAAAAGAAATTCATAAGAGAGAAGAAATATCATCTACAGGTTTTGGTATGGGCATAGCGATACCACACGCAAAAACAGATGCAGTAAAAGTACCGCGAGTAGCAGTAGGTGTATCAAAAGAAGGGTTTGATTTTGAATCAGAGGATGGAAGCCCAGTACATCTTATATTTATGATAGCAGCTACAGACAATGGTGATAATTTACATTTAAAGACATTGTCTCAACTATCTGCAAAACTAATGGACGAAGAATTTTTAAATGAGTTAATAAATAGTAAGACAAGCATAGAAATAGTATCAAAATTAAATAATGAAGAAATTAAATCATTATAAATATATAGGAGGATGAATTATGGCATTAGTGACAACTAAACAAATATTATTAGATGCACAAGAAGGGCATTATGCAGTAGGAGCATTTAATGTTGAAAATATGGAGATGGTTATGGCAGTAATAGAAGCTGCTGAAGAACTTAAATCACCTGTAATACTACAGACAACACCTTCAACAATAAAGTATGCAGGATTGGATTATTATTTAGCAAATGTAAAGGTTGCATCAGAAAAGGCAAGTATTCCTGTGGCTATGCACTTAGACCATGGTTCAAGTTTTGGACTAGCAATGCAGGCACTTAGAGTTGGATATACTTCTATTATGATTGATGGTTCTCATGAAAGTTACGAAGATAATATATCAATATCTAAAGCTGTTGTAGATGCATGTACACCTTCAGATATACCTGTTGAAGCTGAATTAGGTAAAGTTGGAGGTAAGGAAGACGATTTAGATGGTGGTGATGGTGGAGCATATACAGACCCACTACAAGCAAAAGAATTTGTAGAGAGAACAGGGGTATCATCTTTAGCAGTAGCAATAGGCACAGCACATGGGTTATATAAAGGAGAGCCAAAGCTTGATTTAGATAGATTATCTGAGATTAGAGAGGTTGTATCAGTTCCATTGGTGTTACATGGTGGGTCTGGAATACCAGATGAAATGATTAAGGAGTCTATAAAAAGAGGAATTTGTAAGGTTAATTATGCAACAGAGTTAAGGATTGCTTATAGTAATGGGGTTAAGGATGTGCTTAATTCTGACCCAGAGGTAATTGACCCTAAGAAATATGGTAAAAAAGGTCTAGATTCAGTTAAAGAATTTGTTAAGAGTAGGATGGAAGTTTGTGGATGTGTAGGAAAAGCAGTAGGGGCAGTAGAGTACTGTTAATAAAATCTAATTATGAATAAAAATAAAGTAAGAGGTCTATAATAAACCTCTTACTTTATTTTATATATTTAAGAGGATAAGTGAGCAATTTGGAGGGATATGTATGGTAATTAGAAATAAATAAAAATACAACCACTTAATACAGATTTAGAATCTAAATTTATATTAAGAGATTGTATTTAATTAAATTAATACAAATATTACATAATTGAATCATTAATATTAAAATTAATGAAAAATGAAGTAGAAAATATTGTTATACAAATATATGTATATAAATTTATCATAATATTTAATAAATTAGATATGATATACAACTTATTAAGAAGAACTAGATGTACTTCTATTATATTGAGATATAAAACCTTTAGGCATTTTACTTATGAAATACACAACCATAATACAAGATAAAGGCTTGTCTACTATATTGCTAAGGATTCTTGGAAAGAATGCAGCAGTAAATATCTTCTGACCAGACTGAACTAAAAAACCGACCAATAAATCAGCACCACTTCCACTTAAACCACCAAACAATAAAAAATAAAAGTTAATGAAAATAAATTTATAATAATAATAATAGATATTCCATTATCAAGATTTTAAATACTATAAATAATATGGAGTCTCTAAAATAAACTTTAAGTATATAGAGCTTAAGTATATATGAAGTATTTATTATTTGTATGGTTTTTAATTTATTAGAATTATAGGGAAGACATATATTATAAATTTGAATATTAAGATTTTTTTGAGGGATAGTAGACAAACTATTCCTTATTTTTATAACTAAGAATAAGTGTTATATATGACAGCGAGGATAACAAGGGATTTGTTTATTTGTGAGTATTAGGTTATACAAAAGCTGTTATCTATAACTAAATTGGAAAATTATATCAAATTTTGGAAAACGATTGACAAAGAGAGCCAAATAAAGTATATTATTAGTAAGTTAGTTTAATGTACAAATAAATTGTATGCAAAGCTTAATATATAAAATTAAGATATTAGACTGAGTTATTTAATTTTAAAGTACATCAAAATGGAAGATTAAATTATCGATTTAGGAGGATGGCTGTGGTAAGAATATTTGAAGATTATATTGAAAAAAGATTTGACAATGAACTACTGCGAATAGAAGCATGGGGAAAAAATTCTTTACGTATTAGGTCATTTGTCGACCAAAATTTTATTGATGAAAATTATGCTCTTAATGAAAAACCTAAGTTGAATAAAGAAGATATTAAAATCGACAAGAGTGAAGATGGTAGTGTAAGTATTAAAAATGGAAAAGTAAAGGCTATCTTAGACCATAGAGATAGAATTACTTTTTATAATGATAAAAACGAAATATTGTTAAAGGAATTTATTAGATTAAGAGCTGTAAAACACGATGATGGTGGAGAAGACGTAGGAACCATTGAAATTACCAAAGACTTTAACTCCACACTTAAATTGAAATCAAGAGAATATAGACCAAGTTGTAATGGAGAATTTGAAGTAACTACTAGATTTGAGTCTAAACCTTGTGAAAAGGTTTTTGGGATGGGACAATACCAACATGAATTTCTAGATTTAAAGAATACCATTTTGGAGTTAGCCCAAAGAAATTCTCAAATATCAGTTCCTTATTATATTTCTAGCTTAGGTTATGGATTTTTATGGAATAATCCAGGGATTGGAAGAGTATCTTTTGCAAAGAACATAACAGAGTGGAAGATGTTTTCTACAAACTTTATAGATTATTGGATTACTTGTGGAGAAAGCCCAAAAGAGTTAAGTAAAAATTACTCTCAAGTTACAGGAACTGTACCTATGATGCCTGAAAACCTATTAGGGCTATGGCAAAGTAAATTAAGATATAGAACTTCAGAGGAAGTTTTGGATGTTGTGAAAGAATACTCAAAAAGAGGCATTAAACTTTCGTCAATTGCAATCGACTATTTTCATTGGCCTAAGCAAGGTGAATATAAATTTGACTTAGATTATTGGAAGAATCCTAAGGAGTTAATTGAAAAACTGAAAGAAGAGTATTCAGTAGAACCAATAGTATCTGTATGGCCTACAGTTCAAAGTGATGCAGAAAACTACAATGATTATTTAGAAAATGGATATTTAGTCAATGTTAATCGTGGTGTCAGAATGACAATGCAAATTCAAGGAAATACAGTATTTGTAGACATGACAAATAGAGATGCAAGGGACTATGTTTGGGATAGAATAGATAAAAATTATAAGCAACTGGGAATTGATTATTATTGGTTAGATGTAGCTGAACCTGGATATTCTGTTTATGATTTTGATAATTATAGATACAAAAAAGGAAATGTTTTAAGCTGTGGTAACATTTATCCTATTGATTATTTAAAAATGATTTATCATGGTTTACATGATGATACAGAGTCAGTTGTAACTCTTGTAAGAGGAGCTTGGGCAGGAGCTCAAAAGTATGGAGCTTTAGTATGGTCTGGTGATATTGATTCTAGTTTTGAGGCTTTTAATAATCAAGTAAATACAGGGTTAAATATGGGACTAGCAGGTATACCATGGTGGACGACAGATATTGGAGGTTTCCATGGAGGAAATCCTAACGACCCAGAATTTAGAGAACTTATGGTGAGATGGTTCCAATATGCTACTTTTTCACCAATTTTAAGAATGCATGGAGATAGATTGCCTCATAGCAAACCATTATCAAATAAAGGTGGAGGTTCAATGGTAACTGGAGCTCCTAATGAGATATGGTCTTATGGTGAAGACGTTGAAGTAATTCTTACAAAGTTCATCAAAATTAGAGAAAGTATAAAAACTTATTTATCAAAATTGATGAAAGAAGCTCATGAAGAAGGAACACCAATTATGAGAACTTTATTTTATGAATTTCCTGAAGATGATAAAACTTGGGAGATTGATAATACATATATGCTTGGAGATGAAATTTTGGTTGCTCCAATAATGAATTATAAAGATAGAAGTAGAAAAGTATATTTGCCAAAAGGATATACATGGGAGAATATCTTTAGTGGGGTTAGTTATGAAGGTGGAAAAACTTATGAAATTGAATGCCCACTTGAAGAAATTCCTATTTTCTTAAAGCAAAATTCTAAGCATAATTTTGAAGAACTAAAAAATATTTTGAGAGAGGTGAAATCATAATGGAGCCACAATTATGGCAATTATTATTAATCGTACTGTATGGATTTTTTATAAACTATGAAAAAAATTCAACAATGTTTGGTACATATCAACCAGTAACAGCAGGTTTTATTACTGGTCTTATCCTAGGTGATATAAACACAGGTTTATATATTGGAGGTACACTACAACTATTATCATTAGGTATTAGTAACTTTGGTGGAGCATCAATACCTGATTATCAAACAGCAAGTATAGTAGCTACATTTATAACTATTACAACTAAGCAAGAAGCATCTGTAGGAATTTCTATAGGTATCCCAGTTGCTTTATTGATGGTACAGTTAGATGTTCTTAGAAATACTATTGGTATATGGCTAGTTCATAAAGCAGAAGATGGAGCTAGAAAAGGAAATTATAAAAATATAACATATATGCAAATGTTAGGCGTATTATTAACAGCAGCTACAACAGGTATTCCAGTAGCTCTATCTGTAATATTTGGACCTTCTTTAATTAACACAATTTTAAAATATACACCTGAATGGTTAACAGGTGGTTTAACAGTAGCTGGAGGATTACTTCCAGCGGTAGGAATAGGATTATTACTTAGATACCTTCCTGCTAAGGAGTATTTTAGTTATTTAGTAATTGGTTTTGTTTTAGCAGTATATATGAAAGTACCATTGTTAGGTGTAGCTTTAATTGGAGGAGCGATTGCACTTATAATTTACAAAAAGAATGTAGAAAATCAAGCACAACATTATACTGTGGCAGGAGGTATGGATGAAGATGAGTGATAACGTATCAGTAAATAAATCAAATGAAAAAGTTAAAAAAAGTGTTCTATGGCGTTGGTTTTTCACTAGTTCTGTCTCTTCAAATTATGAGAAGATGCAAGCTTTAGCATATTGTTATGCAGTACTACCATTTCTAAAAGTAGTATACAAAGATAATCCAGAAAAACTTAAAAATGCTGTATTAAATCATTTACAATTTTTTAATACTAACCCATGGGTTGCACCTTATATTTTGGGTATTAATGTAGCTATGGAGGAATTATCAAGTGAAGACACTGAAGAGGCTGTTACCTCAATTAAAACAGGTTTGATGGGACCAGTAGCAGGTTTAGGAGATAGTTTATTTGTTGTTATTCCATGGACAATTTTTGGAGCAATAGCAGCTAATATGGCGATAGATGGAAGTCCATTTGGAATCCTGCTATGGATTGCAGTGAGTGTAGCGTTAAAATTATTAAGTATACCACTATTTAATGCTGGGTATACATCAGGTACTAAGCTAATATCTTCAATTGAAAAAAGTTTGAAGATTTTAACTGAAAGTACATCTATTTTAGGTTTAATGGTGGTAGGTGCATTGATACCATCTGTAGTAAAAGCTAATGTTGCTTTGAACTTTCAACAAGGCGACTTTACAATGAAAGGTCAAGAAATATTAGACCAAATTATGCCTGGATTAGTTCCTGCAATTTTAGTTTTAGTTGTGTATTGGGCTCTTAAAAAGAACATAAAGCCTATATACTTAATTTTAGGTGTAATGGTTGTTTCAATAATTTTATATGCATTAGGTATTTTAAAATAAGGAAAGGGTGATATTTAGATATGGAAATGAAAGGCATTAAAAATATTCGTATAGATGACCGTTTAATCCATGGTCAAGTTGCAACTATGTGGAGTAATAAATTAGGTGTTACAAGATTAATGGTAGTAAATGATGCAGTAGCTAATAATTCTGTTCAAAAACAAGTTCTAAGAATGGCTACACCTGCGGGAATAGCATCATCTATAATTACAGAAGAAACTGCCATAAAAAATATTACTGCTGGGAAGTATGAAGGACAAAATGTATTATTAATTGTCAAGTCTCCTGTTGACCTTATTCCATTTGTGGAGGCAGGATTAAAAATACATAATATAAATGTAGGAAATATGTCAAGTAGAAAAGATACAACAGTATTAAAACCTAATATCAGTGTTACAGAAGAAGAGAAGGAAGCATTTAGAAAACTCCTAGATGAAGGAATTGAAATTACAACTATAATGACACCTGATGACAAAAAAACTTATCTTGTAGATATTTTATAAAATTAGAGAGGTGTATTAAAGTGAATAGTATTATTTTGATGAGTCATGGAAATATGGCTGAAGAAGTTTTGAATTCTGCAAAAATGATAATAGGGGATACTATAAATTATCCTACTGTAAATATGAAACAGGATGATGGAATTGAAGGAACAATAAAAAAACTAAAAAAAGCTTTAGAAGTATATAAAGAAAGTTCAGAAATAACTATAATGGTGGATTTAATTGGTGGAACGCCATGTAATGCTGCTTTATTAGAGGCCAGTATTGATAGTAGAATTAAAATCATTTCAGGGTTAAATTTAGGTATGGTTATTGAATCAGCTTTTTCAGATGAAAAAGAATTAGCAGTAAAGTTAGAGAAGATAGGTAAAGACAATATTTCTATAGTTGAACCTACAATGAGTTTATTATCTGATGATGAATAGAAACTTTATATTAATATCTAATTAATGTACAACTTCTGAGAAAGAGAATATAAATAATCTTGTGTAAACTCCAGAATAAATTTAATTTTAGAATTTATACTTTAAAGGGGTTATGGCTGTGTAGTCATAACCCTTATTTAAGATTATTACCATCTTTATAAAAATAGCATCTATATAAAGCTATTCTTAATTTTTTTGACTTTAATAATGACTGTAACTAATATTTCATTAAGATGAATATTTAATCGATTTAATACTTTAGGTCAGGTTCTAAAACTTTGAATTCACTTATTATAATACTGGAAGTTATTAAATAAAGTGATTTATGAAGTGATTCATCTGTTGTAAATGTCGATTTAGATGTAGTTACCTTTTTCAGTGTTCCATTACAATTATAGTATAAGTAATGGGTTTGAATTCGTTTAGGTATTAAAAAATGTAACTAGCTTTTTAAGCTAGTTTTTAGATTACTCATTATAGTGTAGTTATTTTATCATTTATTTCGTTCATCAAAGTTAAATTTTGTATATTTAAAAAGCTCTTGATATTTACAGCAGAACCACCATATAGAGATGCCTCAGACCCTAATGATGAAATTTCTATATTTATACCTTTGTTAAAAGAACTAACTAACATATCTTTTGTAATCTGTAATATCTCAGGTATATCTCTAATTATTTGGCTATTTAAATAGATTATCTCAGGAGCATAGGTTGCAATAGCATTATTTATAGCTATTGATAAGTAACTGCAAAAATCCTTAATAACTTTTTTAGCATTTTGATTATTTGCATAGTATAGCTGTTTTACCATATTAGAATCCATCTTAGGGATATTTTCTAAAGAAGAAAGTTGCTCAAATACTTTTTTCTCTGAACAATATTGTTCTAAACATCCAAGGTTTCCACAAGGACAGGGTTTACCATTAGGCATGATAATAGTATGGCCAATTTCGCCGCTCATACCATTTCTACCATTATATAATTTATTGTTTATTATAATGCCTGAACCAAATCCACTGTGAATACTAAGACTAAGTAGTGAACTATGTATCGTTGAGAAAGTACTCTCGGCTAAAGCTGTTAAATTTGCCTCATTTTCTATATGAATAGGGAAGTCGTATTTTTCACCAAGGATACTATATAAATCAATCTCATTAAGATTATAATATGGAGTAAACAGTATTTTATTTTCACAAGTAATTCCATGTATAGCCAGAGTGAATCCTATTACATTATAAGGAGTATCTATTTTGGATATATTATAACTATTTATCACTTCATCTATTAGTTGTATGACATTATCTTTATTTATCTGTATATCTGTCAAATTCTTTGACTTTATAATAGTTCCATCTAAATAAGATAGAGAAGAGAATATATAGTCATATCCAATATCCATACTTAAAGAAATCCCTGCACATTTATTAAATACTAAAAGTATGGGTTTTCTTCCACCGCTATGAGTGCTATTTCCAATTCCTATTTCATGGACTAGAGATTCATCAATAAGTTTTTTGGTAATAGCAGATATAGTTGCTTTGTTTAATCCTATGGTAGAGGCGATACTCGCTCTAGAAATAGGACCATTTTTTATAATTTGTTCAAGTACCAATCTTTCATTCATTTCTCGAATAGTGTATTTATCAGTAACCAATTTGATATTCCTCCTTAAAATAATATTGTAATACTTTTTAGTTAAAAATAAAAGGTTATTTTGCATTGACAAAGATAATTAAATATTTTATTATTAGTTCATAAGTTAGTTTAATATACTAACAAAAATAAAGCAAGTAAAATATATCTAAACATAAAAAAATTGGAATAGGAAAACGATAATTATAAGTACTATCTCAAGGAGGGATTAAATTGGAGTATGTATTAGGTGTAGATATTGGTACATCAGGTACGAAAACTGTCTTATTTGATAAACTAGGAAATACTATAGAAAGCTGTACATATGAATATCCTCTTATACAAGAGAAATCAGGTTGGGCAGAACAGGATGCTAATGACTGGTGGAAAGCTGTAGTAGAATCTATAAGACATGTAATTCAAAGTTCAAATATAAGTAGTGAATATATAAAAGGAATTGGATTATCAGGACAGATGCATGGTCTAGTTATGCTAGATAAAGAAGGTAATACATTAAGAAACTCTATAATATGGTGTGACCAACGTACAATAAAAGAATGTGAAGAGATAACTGACTTAGTGGGAAAAGAAAGATTAATTGAAATAACTGCTAATCCAGCACTTACAGGCTTTACAGCATCAAAAATATTATGGGTTAGAAATAACGAACCTGATATTTACAAAAATACTAATAAAATACTTCTTCCAAAAGACTATATAAGATACAAGTTGACAGGAAAGTATGCTACAGAAGTATCAGATGCAAGTGGTATGCAGTTACTTGATATAAGTAAAAGAAATTGGAGTGATGAAGTACTTGAAAAGTTAAATATCGATAAAAACCTTTTAGGTAAAGTTTATGAATCTCAAGAAATAACAGGATATGTGACTAAAGAGGTAGCAGACTTAACAGGGCTTAAAGAAGGAACAATAGTTGTAGGAGGAGCTGGAGACCAAGCAGCAGGAGCTATAGGAAATGGAATAGTTGAAGAAGGGGTAGTTTCATCTACTATTGGCACATCAGGGGTGGTATTTGCATATACAAAAGAACCTAAAGTTGATAAAGAAGGTAGAGTTCATACTTTCTGTCACGCAGTACCAAATACATGGCATGTTATGGGTGTTACTCAAGGGGCAGGATTATCATTAAAATGGTTTAAGGATAATTTCTGTCAAAGAGAAATAGAAATTTCAAAATCTTTAGAGAAAGATGTATATGAAATTATAAATGGGCAAGTAAGTCAGGTATCATCAGGATGTAATGGATTACTTTACTTACCATATATGATGGGAGAGAGGACTCCTCATCTTGACCCTTATGCTAGAGGAGTGTTCTTTGGATTATCTCCAATGCACTCTAAAAAAGAAATGGCAAGAGCAATTATGGAGGGTGTTTCATACAGTTTAAAAGATTGTATGGATATAATACAAAGCCTTAATATAGACATTAATGAAGTAAGAGCCTCTGGAGGAGGAGGTAAAAGTAAAGTCTGGAGACAGATGCAGGCAGATATGTTTAATCAAGATGTATATACTATAAACTCAAGTGAAGGTCCAGCATTGGGAGTTGCAATTCTTGCACTAGTAGGGTCAGGAATATATGAAAATATACAACAAGCTTGCAATGTCATAATAAAAACTTCAACTAAGTTAGAACCAATAAATGAAAATGTGGACATGTACAAGAGATATCACAAATTGTATAAAAAATTATACAAGTCTTTAAAAGATGATTTTAAGATGTTAGATGAAGCAGTTAATTTTAAAGATAAATAATTAAAACAGGTTTAAACTAATAAAAAATATTACATACATCATATGTGTAAAACATTGGGAGGATATAAAATGAGTGAAATATTTAAAGGAATAGGACAAGTAAAATTTGAAGGAATAAATTCTGAAAATGAGTTAGCATTTAGATACTACAATCCTGAACAAGTAGTAGGAGATAAGACTATGAAAGAGCACTTAAGGTTTGCAATGAGTTACTGGCATACTTTATGTGGAGAAAGTAATGACCCATTTGGAGTAGGTACAGTAGATAGACCTTGGAATAACATGACAAATCCAATGGAAATAGCAAAGTTTAAAGTTGATGCAGGATTTGAATTTATGACTAAGATGGGAATTGAGTATTTCTGTTTCCATGATAGAGATATAGCTCCAGAAGGAAAAGATTTAGCTGAAACAAATAAAATATTAGATGAAATAGTTGAGTACATAAAACTTAAAATGAAAGAGACAGGTATAAAATTGTTATGGGGAACTGCTAATATGTTTGGTAATCCAAGATTTGTTCATGGGGCATCTACAACTTGTAATGCTGATGTTTACGCTTATGCAGCGGCTCAAGTGAAAAAGGCTATGGAAGTTACTAAGCATTTAGGTGGAGAAAACTTTGTATTCTGGGGTGGAAGAGAAGGTTATGAAACTTTACTTAATACTAATACAGAACTTGAAATGGATAACTTTGCAAGATTTCTAAAAATGGCTGTAGATTATGCTAAAGAAATTGGATTTACTGGACAATTCTTAATAGAACCTAAGCCAAAGGAGCCTACTAAACATCAATATGACTTTGATACTGCTACAGTTTTAGGATTCTTAAGAAAGTACAATTTAGATAAATACTTCAAAATGAATATAGAAGCAAACCATGCAACACTTGCAGGTCATACTTTCCAACATGAGTTAAATATAGCTAGAATAAACAATGTTTTAGGAAGTGTTGATGCAAATCAAGGAGATTTATTATTAGGATGGGATACAGACCAATTCCCAACAAATATATATGATGCAACACTTGCAATGTATGAAGTGTTAAAGCAAGGTGGAATAGCACCAGGTGGATTTAACTTTGACTCTAAAGTAAGAAGAGCATCTTTTGAAGTAGAAGATTTATTTTTAGCTTATATTGCAGGAATGGATACATTTGCAAAAGGATTATTAATAGCTCATAAATTATTAGAGGATGAAGTATTTGAAAACTTTACTAAAGGTAGATATGTAAGCTTTAGTGAAGGTATAGGTAAAGACATAGTAGAAGGTAAGGTTGGATTTAAGGAATTAGAAACTTATGCACTACAAATGTCAACTATAAAGAATAAGTCTGGGAGACAAGAAATGTTAGAAAACATACTTAATAGGTATATATATGAAGTTGATACAATTTGCAACAAGTAGTTGTATAGTTATGAATCTTAACTGATTAAATAAAAACTAGGGAGTATTCTCTAGCTTTTATTTTAAAGTGGAAGACTAAAGATGCAAAGTAAGAGAGTAAAGATACTAAAAAATTAATTTAAATTACAACAAAGTGCCTATATTTGAATAATAAATCCAAAATAGGCACTTTAAAATTATTGTAACCAGAATGGCATATCTACAAATGGAGTAAATTCATCAAATAAGTCCAAATAATCTTGGGATTTTTGTGGTTCATTACATTTTGCTAGACCATTTTCAATAGCTTCAATAATATTAACTTCTTTTGTTATTAGCTTTGCCCATATTTCTTTGGACGCATCAATTGAAACATCAGCTTCTATATCACTATCTTGACCATGTATTTCAATAATTCCTCTACGTAACTCTAAATTAAACACTTCATTAGTATCAGTTACACATGCTAGTAGTGTCATATGAACAGCAGAACTTTTAGGACCATTTAGCTTAACTTTGAAAGATTCAAACATAGCTTTGGATGTTAGACCTATAAATGAATTTGAAAAAGGAGGGAATCCTGCATTGGCTCCACCTTGTTTTACTATCTGTTCAAAAGTTCCATCTAATGCCATTGCACTAGTTAGATACCAATTACGCCAAGTGGCATTCTCTGTTTGATATCCAAGCATACGAACAGCAGATGCCTTAAGGCTTCTAGCTTCCATATCGTTACTATTTATACGGATAGGATAGTTTAATATTTCTGCAGCCCATTCATAATCTTTGTCATCGATAGCCTTTTTAGCTTCAGTTAATATTACTTCACGACCACCCATAATTTTTATATATTTTTTAGCTGCATCTTTAGGATAAATAGGATTTAATTTACTTGCTTCACCATTAAACCAGCCTATATATTGGTCATAAACACCTTTAATGCCTTGTTTAAAAGTTCCATAAAATTCACCTAAACGTTCTCTTTGAAATAGATGCGGGGGAAGTTGTCCTAATTCATTTATTGCATAATCAGGAGTATATCCCATATTTATAAGTCTAACTGTTTGGTCATGAGTATACTGTATAGCATCTCTATAGTCTGTTAGAAGAGAAGTACATTCATCTTTACCATGTAGTGGTCTCATATGAGTTCCAACTAAATAATGTGGTTGATAATTACGAATTTTATCAATTCCTGCATACCATTTCTTAGCATCACGAACAGTACCTCTAACAGTATATATGTTAGGAAATATTTCGCCTTGAACAGCATCTCCAACAAACATTATCTTTTCTTTAGGTAAAAATACACATACAGCATCTTCAGTTTCAGCCTCACAGTGAAATAACTCTAAATCAACACCTGATATAGTAATTTTCAATCCATTTTCAACAGATACAAATGTGTTTGGTGTAATAAATTTATTAGAACCTTTAGATAAAACAGGTCCACAACCTAAGTTAACATAGCCATGTTCTCCTTTGGGAAGTATAGAACCATACATCCAAACAGCTCTTCCCATTCTAATATCTAGTAGTTCCCCACTAGCTTGAGAGAAATGTTTTATAAATGTTTCATCGACAATAACTAAAACTTCTTTATTTTGGCTTTGTTCTTGACTTACACAGACACTCATACCGCCCCAATGGTCACCATGATTATGAGAAACTATGACTGCTTTGACTGGTTTATCAGTGATTTTACGAAAGCCCTTCATTATTTCTTCCATCATTTCTATAGTTTCAGCTGGGTCTATGATTATAATGCCATCAGTTCCTTCAATCATAACTGGATAAGATAATCCAAATCCAACAGCACTATATACATTTTCACCTGTTTTATAAATTTTTTGTTCCATTGTTTTAGAATGTTCTGTCAATCTAGGATTAACAAACTTCGATTTTTCAGTATAAGCGAAATTACTCATAGACATAACTCCTTTTAAATATTAAAAATTTTATTAGTTTACTCTAGTAACAACAGGAGGTAACCATTTACCACAAATAGCATCTATCAAGTGTTAGGTACTTCTATTATTACAGGTTCTTTACGTAAGTCAAGCCAAGCTGTTGAGTATGTAGTATCATTGTTTGGTGCTGGTATAAACGATGTTTGTGGTGATGCTACAGTGGCAGTATGAGCAAATTCATTAAAATTTGTTAATTTAGTTTGGGGATTCATAATCTGTGTATATAGCAATTCATACATACCTACTATTGGATATCCATATATATAAGTATTTTTAACTATTTTAAGTAAATCATTCTTATTCATTGAGAATTCCTCCTTTAAAATAACCTTACTATGTTCCATGAACATGTTATTATTACAAACAAAATAACAGCATTATAAGCAATGATTAATTTTGCCTTACTTATTTTTTTATTAATAGCAGTACCTAACAACCCACCTAAAACTGCAGCAAGCATTATGCATAATAACATTGATATATCAAGACCTAAAGGTATAGAGTTTGAAATTAATAGAGTTATTATTTTTGAAGCTTGAGAGAATAGTATCAGTATTATTGAGTTAACAGATGCGTTCTTTAAATCCATCGAGAAAAACAACGTCAGAGCTGTTATGTTTATAGGACCACCACCTATTCCTAAAAAAGATGAAATCATTCCTAAAGTATATCCAAGTAAAATTATAAATATACGATTCTTTATATGGAATTGTTTTTTATTAGGTAGATTTATGTATATTAATATAGATATTAATAAAGTAAAAAGAAGTCCATTCTGAATTATTTTTACAAGTTTATCTTTGTTAATAAATTCAACTATAAATTCAAATATTTCAGTACCAATTAAACCTCCTAAAATTGCTCCACTTCCAAGCAATATAGTTGTTGGTTTTTCAAATTTAGTTTTATATCTAATATGTTTAATAACAGCTGAACAAGACATAGTAAATACGGCACAAGTTGATAAAAAACTTATAACTGAAGCATCTAGTGTAGTTACTGCATCTAACACTGGTTTTATAATAACTCCTCCACCAAGTCCAGAAATTGCTCCTACAATAGATGCAATAAATCCTACGATGAAAAATATCATATGTGTTTCTCCTATCCTAAAGTTTTATGCTAATTTTATTAATAGTAAGTATGCCCTAAAACAGTAAAATAATTTATTTTTAATAAGGGTTAAATTTGAAATAATTCATATATTTTTACAAATACTATTATCTATAATGAAATATAAAACTATGTAATATTAATAGTAGAAAATAAAAAAGGATTATATAAAAAATAGGATATAAAAACTTAATATTATCATTAGTAATAAATTAAACTTAAAAATAGTAATGGTTGTATAAAAAATAATTGACTTGTTAAAAGAAAATATAGAAAATTCTATATCAAATAAGATTACAGTATGTATGGTTGCAGTTAAAAATTAATTATAATATTTATGATAGTTTTGTAAAATAATATATGCACTTAGATATAAAAGAAAATTATTTAAATAGTAATTTTACTTTAGAGTAGCCATATTCAAGTATATTTATATATTTAGAGGCTTTTTATAGAATCATAAGAAGACGAATTTTAAGTATATTTGTGTAAATATAAATTATAATAAGATATAAGTATTAGTGTAGAATAGTTATAATAATATAGGCTATTAAAATATAAACTTGGAGAGTTGATGAAAATTGTATGAAAAAGAAAATATTGTTTTTAGGAATTATTTGTATATCTATAATTTTACTAAGTAATTATACTTATTCCCAAAAGAAGCAACTATCTGAGGAAGAAAAGATAGATGACTTTAAATATGTATATAATGTTATAAAAACAGGGTATCCTTACTTGGATGTAAATAAGAGACTTAATCATATTGACTGGTTAGAAAATAAGGACAAATATATAAAAAGAATTAAAAAGACTGAAAGTGATGAAGAGTTTATAGAAGAAGTATCCTCTATATTATCAGAATTAAACAATAAACATACTGAATTAATAGATAACAAAAACAGATATGAACTTTTTAAAAAATCATACTCTAATAATAATTGGTATGACTTTATTAATGACAAAAAAGTTGTAGATAGATATAATTCTATAAATACTAAAATAAAAATACCAAATGATATTTTTGTAAAAAAAGAACTGATTTTAGAAGATATAATTAAAGGTAAGGTTGGATACATGTATTTACCATCAATGTCACCACAAAATGGGTCAATGGATAAGGATTTAAAAATGATAGGAGATTATGTTAATACTTTAGAAAAATATCAAACTCTAATTATTGATATAAGAGGAAATTCAGGCGGAAGTGATAGGTATTGGAAAGGAATTGTATCTAAACTTATAAAAAATGATATAAAAATAGAGGGTTATAGACTCTATAGAAATAATAATAAAATAGTTAAAAAATACACCAATGCAAGAAATATAAAGTTAGAGCCTATAGAAAACCTACCAGTAGGTGTAAAGAAAAATGCACCAAAGGAAACTTTAAAAAATTTTAGTGATTTTGAAAAAACTTCTTATACCATAAATACTAATAATGATTTGGAATTTAAAGGTAATATATACTTACTTGTAGATGAAAAAGTATATTCATCATCAGAGTCGTTTTCTATGTTTTGTAAAGAGACTAAGTTTGCAACTTTAGTAGGAGAAACTACTGGAGGTGATGGTGGAGGAATAGACCCTGTGTTGTTTGAGTTAAAAAATAGTGGTTTAATAGTTAGAATGTCAAGTTGTATGTATTTAAACAAAGACGGAATATGCGATGAAGAATTTAAAACTATTCCTGAGTTTAAAGTAAAAGACTGTAAAAGAACAACAAATTTTAAAGATGATAACAGTATAAAAAAGGTATTAAAGCTTGAAAATATCAATTATTAAATAACAATTAAATGTTGCTGGATATTATTTTAGAGATTTATCTTTAGCATTAAAAATTATAGAAAAATTGTAAAAAAGTAACTCAAAATGATTTTAAATGATTTTGAGTTACTTTTTTATGTAAGTTTTGAAGTTTTTTATAAGATTTATTTGTCTTTTTAGAATTTGATTGGAACCTCTATACAAAGATTATAATAATTTCAATAGAGTATTAAAAAGCAATAAAATATAATAAATAGCAATAAAATACAAAATAAATTTGACTTTTTTATATTCTTAAACTAATATATTATTATTATCAAATGAAAGGTAAGTGTAGTTATGGAGGAAAAGTTTTATACAATAGACCAAGTTGCGAATATTTTAGAAATGCATCATAAAACAATAAGAAAGTTTATAAAAGATGGGAAATTAAAAGCTAATAAAGTCGGTAAGCAGTGGAGAGTATCACAAGAGGATTTAAATAGTTTTATGGATGTAAAGAGTGAAAATGAAGATAAGGGTATAGAATTTAGGTTAAATGCATCTGAAAACTTAGCGAGCATCCCAAAAGTTAATGTATCTATAGTAGTTGAGATAAATAATATATCTAATAATGAATATTCACGTTTATCAAATTTGCTTTTGGCACTTACAAATAATCCAACTTCAATATCAAGTGGTTCTACCATTAATTTGAAGTATGCCGAAAATGAAAATAGGCTTAGGGTTATGTTATGGGGAGATATAAAGTTTATTGAGGAAATGTTAAGCTCTATATCTTTATTAATAGAAAATATTTAAAGTAGAAATGAGGAACTAAAATGAATTACGATATAAGAGAACAAAAGGATAAAAAATATATTTTTGTAGATAGCAAATTTAGTAATGAAGAAGAAATCATGGATATTATATCACTGTGTATGGAACATGGTACAGATTATTTGATGTTTAGTAAGAATTCACTTACAGATGATTTTTTTAATTTAAAGACAGGTTTGGCAGGTATTACAATACAAAAATTTATAAATTATAGGATACAAGCTGCTGCAATTGTTGATGATAAAAATAGGATAAATAAAAGATTTTCAGAACTAATGTTAGAGTTAAATAAATCAAATAATTTTAGACTATTTGATAATTTTGAGGATGCTAAAAATTATATTTTAAATCTAAAATGACGGAGATTAATAAAATAAATAATATAAGTAAGGCATTTAGAAGTATTGAATATAAAAATAAAATACATATATATGATGATTATTTAATAAGTAAATGATATTTTCAGAATTAAGAAATTAATATAAATACAAACTTAAGAAACATATTTATTAATAACCTTTCTATGTTACAAAAGTGTAATACTGGTAGATAAAATGTAATATTTACATAAGGATTTAACCGTACAAAACCTTTAAAATGAATATATACTAAGAAATGAACAAATGGAGGTTATTAATTATGAAAGAAATATTAAAAATAAAGAATATATCAAAAGACTATGGAATAAAAGGATTTAAAACAAATGTATTAAAAAGTATATCTCTCACAGTTAACGAAGGTGATTTTATAGCAATAATGGGTCCATCAGGTGCAGGAAAAACAACATTACTTAATCTAATGTCTACACTTGACAAACAAACCTCAGGAGAAATAATACTCGATGGAATTAACATATCTAAAGTAAAAAATAATGAACTATCAAAATTAAGAAGAGAGAAGATAGGATTTATATTTCAAGACTATAACTTATTAGATAATATGACACTCATGAATAATATAGCACTTCCTCTGGCATTAGGAAAAAAGAAAAGTAAAGAAATTGAAGGTAAGGTATTTTCGATAGCCAAAAAATTTGGATTAGAAAATCATTTAGATAAATATCCATATCAATTATCAGGAGGTCAAAAACAAAGAGGTGCAGCAGCGAGGTCACTAATTACAAATCCAGCAGTAGTATTTGCTGATGAGCCAACAGGTGCTTTAGATTCTAAATCAGCTTATGAACTTTTAAACTCATTAGAAAGAATAAATAAAGAGAATAATGCTACTATTATAATGATTACACATGACCCTCTAACAGCAAGTTATTCAAATGAAGTATATATGATAAATGATGGAACTATAAAGTGTAAATTAAACAAAGGAAGTAGTAGAAAAGAATTTTATGGAAAAATTATGGATATGTTGGCCTCTATGGGAGGTGAAATGTAAGTGAGTGTACTTGGAATTGCTTATAATAATTTTAAAAGTAATATAAGAACTTATCTGGCATTTTTTATATCTATGGTCTTTTCAGTAGTTGTACTGACTAATTTTGAATTACTAAGATATGGTGATGCCATAAATGTATTGCAAGGGGAAAATCAGAAATTCACATTATCAGTGTTAATATCTGTAATAATAATATTGTCAGTATTTTTATTTTTCTTTATATGGTATGCGACAAATATATTCTTTAAAAATAGGTCAAAAGAAATAGGTATACTATCTTTTATGGGATTGGATTTATATACTATAGGAAAAATATATTTTGTAGAAAATATGCTTATAGGAATAAGCTCTTGTATCACAGGAATACTTATAGGGATAATAACATCTAGATTTTTCCAGGTAGTAATAATAAAATTATCAGGATTTGATATAAATGTATTCAATGGGTTTAGTATCAAAGCTATAATGTATGCCAGTTTGATATTTATTTCTATATTTATGATAATGACTATAAAAGGTTTTGTAACAATATGTAGAAGTAGTGTAATAAACCTAATTAACACATCTAAGAAGCAAGACAAAATACCAAAAGTAGGAATAGGATTATACATATTAGCCATAATATCAATTTTAGTATTAGGATATGGTTATTATCTTTCTATGGATATACGCTCTGGAAACATAGCTAGTGTAATACCAGTTATAGTGATAATAATAATAGGTACTTATGGTTTATTTAAATCAGTTATGCCTGTTGTATTTCATATGATAATGAAAAATAAAAAGGTATTATTCAATGGAAATAATATAATTGCTATAAACAATATAAATTATAGATTAAATAAAAACTATAAAACTTACTCTATAATAGCTATAATTATAACGACTACAATATCAACCCTTGGTGCATCAGTTGCCATAAAACATATACAACAAAATGCTCAAGAACAGAGGAATGTATATACTGTTAGTATAGTTTCAACAGATAAAAATGAAGTAGATAGAACACAAATAGAAGATATAATAAAAGATACTAATAGTATAAGATATTCAGTAAATCCAGAACTAATAGCTTTAGAAAATCCAGATAGCAAAGATGATTATGATAAATTAAATATAATAATGAAATACAGTGATTTTTACAATATTCTCAAAGTAAATGGAAATGAGAAGGAATTAAAAGAGTATGGCGAAAAATTAGTTGAAGGAAATAATGTAATGCAGTTAAAAAGTCCTCAAACGATATTAACATTAGCTAAAAAAGAAACTAGTGTGAACATTGATGGACAAGTATATAATATTACAAAAGGGGAAATAAAAGTACCAGTATTGGGAACAGGGATTAATGACAGTATTATAGTAGTAAATGATAACATCTACTCTAAGTTAAAAGACAAAGGAGAACAAATATATTTTTATGGAGCGAAAGTATCTGAGGAAGAAAATAGCCAAAAGATGTTCGATAATATTGAAAAAAATTTAAGTATGAAAAGTGGCTATATGAGAAATGGATATAAAGCTCAAAACGAAAGTCAATGGATGAAATTTGCATATGTAGTGCTTGTATTTTTATTTTTAGTATTTACGCTTGTGGCTGGAAGCATAATATACATGAAAATATATAGTGATGCTTATGAAGATAGAGATAAATATAAAACTTTATTGAAGATAGGAACTACAGAAAAAGAAATAAATAAAGCTGTCTTTAAAGAAGTAGCTATATTTTACACTTTACCAATGTTAAGTGCAACAATATCAAGTTACTTTGCATTAAGACTAGCAGGCAGTTTACTAATGGCTGATTTATTTAGTATATATATATTAAGCTTAGTAATATGCTTAATAATCTTCATAATATATGGAGCAGTATCTATTAATAAGTTTAAGAAGGTAATATACGAAAATTAATCAACAAATTTATTAAAACAAAGAGACTCTTACAATAAGAGTCTCTTATTAATTAGGTTTAAGCCGTTTGACTAATAAATGTATACAAAATATAATATGATAGAGATAATTTATATTATAATAAAATATTAAAATAATGGAGATTGCATAAATGTATAAAATTTTATTAATAGAAGATGATATTGATTTATCAAAAGAAATTGCTTTGGCGTTAGAACGATGGGGATTTAAAGTAGAAGTAATTGATAATTTTGAACTGATTTTAGAAGAATTTATAGATAAAAAACCAGATGTAGTACTTTTGGATGTTAATTTACCACTGTATAATGGATTTTACTGGTGCGAGAAAATAAGGGGTGTTTCAAATGTTCCAATCATATTCCTTTCATCAAGAGATTCTGATATGGATTTAATAATGGGAATAAATAATGGAGGAGATGATTATATTACAAAACCATTTTCTATAGATATCTTAGTTACCAAAATAAATGGGATAATAAGAAGAGCTTATAATTATAGCGACTCTAATAGTATTTTATACTACAAAGATTTAATGTTTGATGTAGGAAAAGGAATTATAAAACACAAGTACAAGGAAAAAGATATAGAATTGACTAAAAACGAAATAAAAATTTTAAACTTATTATTAAAAAATAAAAATAAAGTTGTATCAAGAGAAAGTCTTATGATGACTTTATGGGATAATGATGAATTTGTTACAGATAATGCTCTTACTGTAAATATAAATAGATTGAGAAGTAAGGTTAAAGAGTTAGGTGTTGATGATTTTATAAAAACTAAAAAGGGAATAGGATATATAATATAATGATAGTAAAATATTTAAAAGACAGATTCAAGTATATTGTGCTTTTTTTTATTATCATTAGTATAATAAATATTTACTTATTTGCTATAAATATATTTGAGAATCAATATGCAGAGTTAATATACTTAGATTTTCTAGCTTTACTCATAATAATAGTATTTTTTATTGTAGATTATATAAACTTTAAAAATAGCTATAAAGATTTATGTAAGTGTCTAGAAAATAATGATGATATAGACAACTACTTGATTAGTGGACAATCCTTTGAAGCAAATATCATGAGAGATATTATTGGAAATTTGAAATCAAAGAATAATGATGATACAAAAAATTACAAACAATCTCTAAAAGAATTAGATGAATACATAGCTAAATGGGTTCATGAAATAAAGATTCCAATATCATCTTTGAGTATAATTACAGATAGATTAAATAATATAGAAGATAGTATAGATATTAAGAATCAAATTGCAAAAATAAACTTTTTAGTAAATTCTATTTTATATAGTAGTAGAAGTAATAGTATGTTTGAGGACATATTTATGAATAAAGTTAATTTAGAAAAATTAATAAAATCCTCTATAAAGAATAACTCGTTTTTACTCATAAAAAACAATATTGAAGTTAGTTTAAACAACTTAAATTATACTGTTTACACTGATTCTAAATGTATAGCCTATATTTTAGACCAAATTATTAATAATGCTATAAAATACTCAAAAGAAGTTGGTAAAATTGAATTTAATGCAAAGCCATTAGAAAACGGAGTATTGTTATCTATAAAGGATTATGGTATAGGTATAAATGAAGAGGATATATGTAGAGTTTTTAATAGAGGATTTACAGGAACAAATGGAAGAAATAGATTGTATAAATCTACTGGAATGGGATTATACTTTGCAAAAAAGATGATAGATAACTTAGGTCATAAGATTGATGTATACTCAGAAAATGGTGTTTATACAATTTTTAATATTCATTTTTATAATATATCTGATTATTTAAATCTAAATAATTAAATTAATAGATTGAATGTATCCACTTTAAATCTAAAAAATATAGTAGTATTTTTACTGTAGAATATAATTTGAAATAGTATTACGAATCAAAAAGCAGGGAGATTATCTACCTGCTTTTTGATTCGTAATACTATTTATAAAAATTATTATCTCTGAGAACTTGAGCACGTATACGGTTAATTAAAAACTGTTTTAATTTAGTTAAGCAGAAAAATAAAATAGCTCTATTTTCAAATTCTGTTCTATCAACAGGTAGAGGTTGATTTTGCATACTAAGCATTAACCTGCCCAATTCTTCAAGAAGAAGATTTCCTGTTTCGGCTTCAAATTCAGTATAACCTATCTTATGTATGAAAGCAGATAGAATATGAGCTTGTGGTGGAGTAGAGTCTAGTTGAGATATATAACTATACAAGTCTTCTAAGATATCCCGTTGGCTTTTTATAATATCCATATGTTCTAAGAAAAATTTAGTATCACTTAATAAAGTATTATTAATATTATCATAAGTTTCAGAAATACTACTATCAATAAGTGAATTTAAGGTATATAAATCTCTACTGAACCTATTTTCTTTTTTAGGATTTACAATAATATTGGCAATATCTATAAGCACAATACTCACTTCTTCTTGTAACTTTTTTTGGACTTCATAGATTTTATGTATATTTGTTGGAATATACATATTTATTATGACACCTATTCCAGTACCTATTGCAAATATTCCAGCTTCATTTAAAATCCATTTAATAGATGTTTCTCCTTGTAGGAAGTAATGGGATGCAATTACTACACACATGGCAATAACATCTTGAATTTTTAATAAAAAACAAAGTGGTATAATTATGAATATAAATATTGAAAATGAAGTCAAATTATATCCTAAAATATTAAAACATAAATAGGAAAAAATAGTACATAAAAGAAAACCATAAACCTTTCCAATAGAACCCTTAAGCGTTTCTTTTTTAGTGTCTTTTACTGTAAGTAGTACTATAACTCCAGCTACCATAGAGTATTCTAATTTTAACAGCCAAGCAATAGATATAGCAAGAGAGCATCCAAGAGATAATTTTATTACTTTAAGTGAATTAATATTATTCAAATATAAACCTCCTGTAAACAACTATAATAAAGATAATTTTAACATAAAACTAATAGGGTTTGAAATGTAATTAATTATACTTAATTATTTTATTGCCCTATTTAGCTAAATACAATCAGTATATTTTTATTTTATGAAAGTTTTTGTATATATTATTTGCCAGTGTAAAATCTCCTACATTTGCTTGAGTTAAAAATATTAACAAAAATGATGTAATAATTGTTGCTTTTGATGATTTGCTAATAATACCAATAAATAGCGCTATAAAGCTCATACTGACAAGTACAACTGACTTTAAAATATTATTATGTTGATTATAAGTATAGTATGTTCATAAGAATATTAGAAATGCAAGAAAACTGGTATACATCATGATGATATTTTTTTTATTTCATATCATAATAACAAATAAAAATAGTTGTAGCAAATGAAAATAGTCAAAAATGTATATACTATTATTAATAAAAAATAAAATTATATAATTAATATGATTTTATAATTGGTTTGGTATGGTGATTTTTAACTTTTATGTTATACTATTTATAAAAGTAAGTATAAAGATAAAAATACATAATTAAATATGTATAAGAAGTTTTAAATAGCCTTATTAATGAACTTAATTATTGTTCATAATGACAAATTGGAGGAGATAAACATGAAAATCACTGAAGGATACATGCCTTTTGAAGGTTTTAAAACCTATTACCGTATAGTGGGAGAAGCTACAGAAGGAAAGAAACCATTAGTACTACTTCACGGAGGTCCAGGTTCTACACATAACTATTTTGAAGTATTGGACAAGATAGCTGAAAGTGGAAGACAAGTTATAATGTATGACCAAATTGGTTGTGGTAATTCATTTGTAGAAGGGCATCCTGAGTTATTTAATGCAGACACTTGGATAAAAGAACTTATAGAACTAAGAAAACATCTAGGGCTTGATGAAATACATCTATTAGGTCAGTCTTGGGGAGGTATGCAGGCTATTTGGTACGCTATTGAATATAAACCAAAGGGTATCAAGTCGTACATTCTTTCATCTACTCTTTCTTCTGCAAAACTTTGGGAAAAAGAACAAAAAAGAAGAATATCATATATGAGTGAAGCTGACCAAAAAGCGTTACTTGATGCAGTAAATACTGGAGATTACTCTAGTAAAGAATATAATGATGCATTAGAAAAGTTTATGGAGATGTATTGTGCTGGGGAAGTAACTGAAGATTCTCCTGAATGTTTAAGAAGACCTAAAAAGTCTGGTTCTGAAGCATATATTGTAGGATGGGGATATAATGAATTTTCTCCTACAGGTACTCTTTCTGGATATGAGTTTACAGATAGATTACATGAAATAAAGGAACCTTGTTTAGTAACTAGTGGAGCGATAGATTTGTGTTCACCATATATTGCAAAGACTATGTATGATAGGATACCTAATAGTAAATGGGAACTATTTGAATATTCAAGACATATGCCATTTGTTGAAGAAAATGATAAATATATAGAAGTTCTAACTAAATGGTTAAATGAAAATGATTAAGCTTATATAAATTTATAAAAGAGATTAAACTGATTGTTTAATCTCTTTTTTTATTATTTTATTATAAATTAGAGTATTTTTTATATGTGATAAATTTTGAATAAGAATAATATGAACAATTGTAAAAAGTTTAAAAGTATTTAAAGAGAAAAAAAGTCTTAAAACCTCAATAAATCATACAAATTATTAAAAAACTACTATAATTAACATATAATAATAGAATTTAAAAACACTTAGTTTTATGAGATTTTAGAAATTTTTTTTAAAATTGGTATAATTATTCTGTTTAAACTTGCTTAAAAAGTATATTTATTATAATAAGAAACAATTATATAAATAGGAATAGATTATTATATTAATATATAAATAAAAATAACTATAGAAGGAAAGGCATATTATGGAAAAGTCAAAAGTTATTGAAATGATAAAAAATAATCCTAATATTATAGCAACTATAAATAATCCAACTGATGAGATGAAACTATTAGCTATCAAAGAAAATGGACTTGTACTAGAATATATAAATAATCCAACTAGAGAGATGCAAGAATTAGCAATTGATAACAATATTAGAGCAATTAAATTTATAAATGACCCAACAGAAGATATGATGATAAAAGCAGTAAATGATGGATGGAGTATATTAGACTATATAAAAAATCCAACTGATAAAGTGATTAAATTAGCTATAAATCAAGCAGGGTGGGCTATTAAATATTCTAAAAATCCAAGTGAAGAGTTACAATTATTAGCAGTAAGAAAAAATTATGATTCGATAAAGTTTATAAAACAACCTTATGAAAGTGTACAAGAAGAAGCAGTAAAAATAAGTTATGATGCATTAAGATATATAGATTTTCCTAGTTATAATACAGAACTTATAGCTATTAAGAATAATGAGGCAGCTATTAACTTTATAACTAATTTAGATAAGAATAAAATATTAGAATTCCTAAAAGTAAATATTTTAGTGATTAAGTATATTGTAAAGAAAATATCTAAAGAGGAATTAGAAGGAGTATTAAAAGAAGTACTATCAAAAGAAGATGTTGAAGAAAAGTATATTAGAGATTTTTTAAATTGTAATATTATAGATAGAAACAGTGACTATATAGCAATAGACAAGATGATGTTTATTTACAAATATGGGAGTAAAACAGCAAAAAAAATAGCTGTAGACGAAAAGTTGAAAATTATGTAGGAGAGAGAAAAAATGAATTTTATAGATACATTAAAAAGCGTTGACTTAATATTATCCACTGGAGAAGTACCTCTAATAGTTGGTGAAAGTGGGATAGGAAAAACAGCTCTAGCAAAAAAACTTGCTAAAGAAAATAATTGGAGTTTGATTGTAATTGATGGAAATCTACTTAAAGAGGGTGAAATAGGAGGTCTTCCAACTATAGAATCTTATGTAGGAATTAATTCTAATGGATATAAGACAGAAAAGAAAACTACAGTATATGCTGTTCATAATAAATTAAGAGAAATTGATGAAGAAATATCTAAAGGAAAAACAGTTCTTTTATTTATAGATGAGATAAATCGTTGTGAGCATACTGTACAACAAGAACTTATGAATCTAATTTTAAATAGAGAGATTAATGGATATAAGTTACATGATGATGTAAAGATTTTAGCAGCAATGAATCCATCAAGTAAATATGGTTCAGATTTCGATTATCAAGTTGTAGATATGGATTCAGCTCAGGAAAATAGATTTGTTTGGTTAAATATGGAGAGTGACCATACACAATGGTTGAAATGGGCAATAGATGAAGGAATTGAAAAAAAGATTATAGAGTTTATTTCAACTTTCCCAGAATATCTGCATAAAACAAATGAAGATGATGTAAGAGCAACTCCGAGAAGTTATGAGAGAGTTTCTAAAATTTATAAAGTTTATAAGGACAAAAAGAAAGAAATTCCTAGAACAGTATTTCTAAATGTTATAAAGGGGAATGTAGGTAGGGTTATAGCAGAAGAGTTTATAAGTTTTATTGAATCAGATTCTAGTCCATTGATATCTTATGAAGATGTTTTTTTAGGTGATACTATTGATGAACATCTTGTAGAAAGAGTAAAAAATGAAAGTCATACAAGACTTTATTTATCAGCGATAAATATTCTAAAAAACTTAGAATTAAATATTAAAAATGATGAGTATGAATCAAAATATTATATTGATAGATTTATTGAGTTCTTAAAAATATATCCTATAGATTTAATGATAGGAATTATGAAGGATATTAGAAATAGCTATATTGAAGTGTATAAAAAAGCTATAGAAAATGAAGAGTTTGTAAAATCTTACTTTGAGTCATATCGTTTAATAAGGGGATAATATATGGAAAATTATTTTGATAAGCAGGCAAAAGAACTCTATATTAAAGCTAGTGAAATTATAAATACTCATTCTATGTTAAAGGCAAATCGTGCTAATGAGAAATTTGAGGTAGATATACCAAAAGATTTTAAAGATGAATTTTTTAGTCTTGTAGATAAAGTTAGCTTAAGCCTTATGGAAGAAAAAGATAATTTTTATGGCTATTTTTTGTTTCAGATGTCAAGAGAGATAAGATTTGATATAAGTAGTCCTACAGGTGTGAATTTTAAAAGAGCTAAATATGTCATATACTTTAATCCAATAATTTTTTTAACTCTCAGTATAGAACAGATGGAAAGTACAATAAAGCATGAAATCTATCATATAGTATCTATGCATTTGGTAAGAGCAAAAGAATTAAAAGGAAAGTATAGTACATTAGCCATTAATATGGCAATGGATGTAGTAGTAAATAAATATTTGAATAATTTACCACCATATGCTACTACTTTAGAATGGGTAAATCTAAAATACTCTCTAAAGCTAGAGCCATATGAACCTTTTGAGTATTATGTAGAAAAGATTCAAACTGAATTAGATTTGTTAGAAGAAGATGAAGATGGTGAAGAAGATGATAGCGACAAGTATGGAACTATAGAAACTGATTATAGACCAGAAAAAACTCATGATATATGGGAAGAATCCGATGATATAGATGAAAGAGCTCTTAGAGAATTTACAGAGAAATTTATTGATAGTTCTCAAAAAGGTAAAATTCCAACACACTTAGAAAACATGATAGCAGCCCTTAAAAATAGTAAAGGCGAATTACCATGGAATTTATATCTTAGTAGGTTAATGGGAACTGTTGAAAACAATAAAAAGAAGACTATAACAAGGAGAAATAGAAGACAGCCTAATCGATTAGATTTAAGAGGAGAACTTAGAAGTCATAAAGCAGAAATAGCCGTTGCTATTGATATAAGTGGAAGTATTAGTGATGAAGAATTTAAACAAGCAATTAAAGAAGTTCTTAATATAGTTAAAAATTATAATCATGAAATTACTATTATAGAGTGTGACAGTGAAATTAGACGTGTATATAAAGCAAAAACTATAAAAGATATAAAAGATAGAGTTAAAATAGGTGGAGGCACAAAATTTACTCCAGTTTTCGAATATGCTAATAATAAAAAGATTAACTTATTAGTTTACTTTACTGATGGTAAGGGTGAAAATAAGCTACAAGTAATACCTAGAGGTTATAAAGTTTTATGGGTTATCTCTGGAAATGGAGATAAACTTTCACTGAGAGAGCATTATGGAGCAGTTAAAAAACTTAGTAAAGTTGAAACAAAAGATGATATATTAGAGATAAACGATATTAGAAATGATGGATACTCAATGAATAGTCAAGCACCAATTTTATAAATATTATAATGGGTATGATTGTTATGATTTGTTCGATTGTTATGGTTTACTTACTATCCAAATTAATGAAAAATACATTGATTAATAGTCAATGTATTTTTTATTATTTAAACAATAAAAGTTTTACTTAGCTTAAACTCTCAAAATATGGTACAATTAGTATATAGTAGATAGTTTTGATGATGTAAATTCAGTTGTCAAAACTATTTTTTGTTAAGGATGGTGAGGTTTTGTGTTTAAGATTGATGATTATATAATGTACGGAATGACAGGTGTTTGTAAAGTTTTGGACATAACAAACGAAAAAATTACAAATGGTGTACAAAAAGAATATTATGTATTAAGTCCCCTTTATTCTAATAATACAATAATAAAAATACCTGTTGATAATAAGAAAGTTCCAATGAGAAAGATACTTTCTGAAGTTACTGTGGCTTCGCTAATAAATGATATACCTAATATGGATACATCATGGATAGATAATGAAAAAATGAGAAGTGAGCAATTTAAAGTGATGCTTAGAAGTGGTAAGTGTGAAGAGTTACTTAAATTAATAAGAAGTATATACTGTAATAAAGAACATATAAAATCTCTTGGTAAAAAATCACATCAAGCAGACGATAATATGATGAAAGAAGCAGAAAGATTATTAAACGAAGAGTTTGCAACTGTTTTGAATATTTCTCCTGATGAAGTTACTTCATATATATCAAGTCATATACCGCAATAAAGTATTTTTTATATTATCTCCTACTTAAAAAGTATAGCATAGTTAAAACTATAAAGAAAAAGAAAATAATATTTAAATATAATTTTACAATAAGTATTTATGAATATTTTATTGCTATTTTTAATTATTTCAGAATATTATTTATTCGCATTGTTTTACTAAAAATTGAATATATAATATTATAGGAATTGTTAAAATGATGTTTATAATATACAATTCTTAAAAAATTAAATTATTATTGAAAATACTTTTTAATCAAGGGGATGATTGAATGGTAAGTTTAATAAGCATGTTGAAAATCTGAAGTAAAATTAATAATATTATAAGAGTATTATCATTTAAAATATATGACAATATAAAATATATTCTAGTGTTAATTGATAAGGTGACTACTATATTAAATAGAAGTCATCTTATTTAATTTTACCTACATCGTAAAAATTTATATTTTATTAAAGTAAAATAGGCTCATTTAAGTTACACATAGTTTTAATTTCTATGTAAAAAATCTTATTTTTAGCTTCATATAAACAAACTTTTAACTTAAATTTATCCAGATTATTATTTTTATATTATTGCTAGAATTAAGTATATTACGAAGATGTTTTTAAATATTAACATTAAATTATTTGGAATTATACTAATATAAACATAAGCTATATTTATTATAAATACTACAATTTAGCTATTTATTTAAGAAATAATTATTTTTTATAAATGAAAACATAGATTAGATAAATGCTTCTAGCTTAGAAGAGTACATTATAAATATAATCGACAAAATAAGACTAAATATATCTTTATAATTTGAATTGATATATTTGCTGTATATTTATAGTGTAACTTGAAAAATTATAGATATACAAAATTTAGAGTATTTCTAAAATAGTAATATATAATAATTACTATAGTTTGTTTTTAATCAAACTTTTTTATTTTAATTAAGTAAATATTAAGTTAACAGATAAAAAATGATGGATTTTAAGGAATTTAAATTTATTAAAAAAGTATTTACTACTTTTGTTGTATTTATTTAACAATTTCATTGATTGTGTATTTAGAATAATTATGATTAGGTGTAAATTTAGAATTTATAAGTTTAAGAAATAAAGTTATATCTTAAAGGTGAAGTATCTCTACTATTCTAAAAATTAATGAAATTTATTAAATTAATCAAAAAAATAACAATCATTTAAAAGTTAAAAATAGTTAATTAAAATTGATTAGAATATCCTTTTTTTTAATTTTATCATTGATAATATTTCTTAAATAATAAATGTTATTTGGTGGAGTATAGTCTAAATAATATAAGTTGCATATCAAAAACTTATCCAATAAATAATATGAATACATAGAACAACAAAATTTCATATCTAAAAAACTATTTTGAGACTTAGTTTAACTTATATTTCCAGACAAAAAAATTATATAATATACTTGACAAGTATAATTTGATTTATTCTAATTATTTACTGTCGATTATTCGATTTTTTTCTTATTTTTTTGTTGCATATAAGTATGTGTTTATGGTACGATTTACATGGTGAAATAAATAAAGGGAGGTGAAAAATAAATATTCGTGAAAAAGTTTTCAAATTGAGGTATTTTATGGCTAATAAATTATAATAGTATCACCTCAATTAATAATGTCAAAGCGAATATCTAGGTAATCACTTTAAAACAACAGTTTTTATATTTAGGTTCACAGAATTCATGTGTATGTTTAACAAGAAATAAATTTAATCTGTGAAGAGATAGTAGTTTATTTATTTAAGTTGACAAGTAATTGAATGAAGTATTTAGAAATTTTTCAAAAAAATAAAGACAGTATTTATTTGTATAAATACATGTTGCTTTATTCAAAACTCCTTTAAAAAGGCAATAGTAAGGTGATTACACCGTTTGCCATAAAAGGAGGAATTTAGTTTGTAAAATACTATCAAGTAAAAAAATAAGAATTGCATATAGTAAAGAGTTTCACATTTAATTAGTAGTAGTTAAATTAGAAAAAATTACTAGAGTGATGAATTTAGAAGTTAGATATAAAATTATCCATTGTGTTATGGCAATATTGTATTTAAGCTAAATAATAATTAATGAACTAATAATTTATAGTTTGGTTTTTTGTGGTGTCAATTTATAAAGATAACAGGTTATAAATATACCTGAAAATAATGAATTTATATAATTTAAATTTATAGCTATATTATTTTGAATTTATTGACAATAAAGATGTTAATCTTTATTCCATGAAAACATCTAGATTCTACAAATAAAAACGCAATTATCTTAATAATTATTACGAATTGTTTTACAAAACAATATCACCATATCTTTCATTGAAAGAAAGAGTCTGGATAAAACGTAGAAAATATAAAAATACAATTAAGAAAGGATTTAAACTTATGAGCACAACAGTAAATAAAAAGGGTAAATTCCCTATAGGATTTTATATCTGTGCAACAACTTTCTCGTTTGAAAGAGCAGCATATTATTCTGCAAAGTTTTTAATTTATATATTCCTTACAACAGCAATTGTTAAAGGTGGTCTTGGAATAGATAAAGGACAAGCAGCTATAATGCAAGCTAACCTTGTTGCATTCACATATCTTGCGCCAATAATTGGAGGATATATATCAGATAGATGGATAGGAGCTAGGTATACTATACCTATAGGTATGCTTATCATGGGGATAGGATACTATCTTGGTTCTATTGCAACTACAGCTTCTATGGTAAATGCAATGATAATTCTAGTTTCAATTGGTACTGCATTCTTTAAAGGAAATGTATCAGCAGTAAATGGACAACTTTTTGATAATCAAGAAGAACTTGATACAGCATTCTCAGTACAATATTCTTTTGTTAATATAGGTTCTTTCATCGGAACAACAGCAGTAGGTATACTTTATGCCAATACATTTATGAAAAATGGAGTATATGGTTTCTCTCAATGTTTCTTCATAGCAGCTGTTCTTTGTGTAATTGGTGCAATATGGTTCACATATGGATGGAGATTCCTTGGAAATGCAGGAAAAAGACCTTTTAAAGAAGGTGTGGTAGCTGAGAAAGTTGAAGAAAAAGATAATGCTCCTCTTACAAGTATGGATAAGAAGAGAATTTGGGCTATTATACTTATTTCATTCTTCTCTGTAATTTTCTGGTTATTCTGGTACCTAACTTATCTTGCAGTTTATGATTATGGTGCAGCGTTTGTAAACATGACTATTGGAGGATTTGACATTCCTTTAGCTTGGTTTGACTCATTAAATGCACTTGTATGTATTGTACTAGGACCAGTTCTTGGAGCATTATGGTTTAAACTTGCCAGTAGACCACAAGGTGATATAAGTTTATTTAAGAAGACAGGTCTTGGATTAATATTCTTAGGTCTTGCATTCTTAATGCTTGTTGGAGCAGAGCTTACAAGAGGTGTTGGAGCTCCTGAAACTGTTAAAGCTAGTATAATATGGATAATTATGTTTGGTATACTTCTAAGTTTTGGAGAAATGTTATTCTCACCACTTGGGAACTCTTTCGTAAGTAAGTATGCTCCTAAAAAACTTCTAGGTGTTCTTATGGGAGTTTGGACATTTGCTACTTTTATAGCTGGTCAAGGATATGGATATATATATGCATTTACTCTTAAATTTGATATGATTAAAGTATATACTATAATTCCAGTGATACTATTTGTTGCAGCTATATTATTATTCTTATTTGACAAGACATTAAGTAAACTTGTTGAGGAAGATAACTAATCAATAAATAACTATTATACTAATGAGATTAATTTAGTATGGTTATATTGTATTAGATTGATATAAAGCTAATTGGTAATAATCATAAAGTGTTACTTTTTAACACGATATATGGTGAAATAAGTTTATTAAATAAAATATATAAATAAAAATACTAGTCAATTAAGACTAGTATTTTTATTTATTGTTAAATCAGATAAAAAATTAATACACAATTTCTCCACTTAAAATAGTATAGGCACTTCCTCCAATTTTTACAGAAGTGATATCATTGTTTTCTTTAGATATATTTACATATACCTTTCCAGGTCTATTTATAAAGTTTCCTTCTTCACCAATAAAGTCAGTTTTATCTAAAATATTGTGTTGTACTATATAAGATGATACACAAGCATTGCCAGTTCCACATACAGGGTCTTCTGTGACTCCAACATATGGAGCTATAGATCTTAAATGATAGTCACAATTTTTATCTATAGTTTCTATACAAAATGGAGTTATTCCAATTAGATTATTATCAGCACTAAATTCTTTTATTTTATTTAAGTCTGGAGAAATATTTTCTAAATCATCTAGAGACTTTAATCCAAAAACAAGCCACCAAATTCCTGTATTTACTTTCATAATTGGATATTCAAGAAGTCTATCTTCTTTTACACCTATCATTTGTGCAATCTCTTTTTTATAGCTATTTAGATTTTCGAATTTAGGAGGATTTTGTTCCATCATAAATATGTTTTCATTATCTATTTTCTTAAGTTCTACAGATAGTACACCAGCTTTTGTCTCTTGATAAAAGATATTCTTATTAGTATTAAGTTTTCTTTCTTCTAAAAGAGCATGGAATGTTCCTATTGTAGCATGACCACACAAGTCAACTTCTAAGTCAGGTGTGAAAAATTGAACCTTGAAATCTGCTACATCAGATTCTGAAACAAATGCAGTTTCTGATAAATTCATTTCCTTTGCTATATTCTGTTTGATTTCATCAGAAATATTGGACGCATCTGTGACTACACCAGCAGGATTTCCTCCAAAAGGTATTGTTGTAAATGCATCAACTTGTTTGATTTTAACTTTATTCATCTTTAAGACCCCCTTTTATTTTTTGTGAAATATAAATTTCATGTTGTATGTATTGATTTCCAATATATAAAATATTAGAATTTTTTGTCCAAATTGAAATAGCTTCATTACCTTCAGATAAATTTCCTGTTAATATTTCAGAATCATCTACAATTAAAAGAATACCTTTATAAAGTTTTTTGTTTTTAAGTGTAGTTTCATTACCTCCATGGATATGAATATTGCTTAGACCTTCTATCTTTTTATCTTCCAAAAGTAGTATTTCAACATTAACATTTTTTTTAGAAGCAGTTAAAAGCTCATCTTTTAGGTCAAGAATTTCTTCATGAGAACAAGAAATTATAATTTCTTGTTTGGCGTTATTTATCATTTCGATTGCTTTTTTTAATATATTTTTAGAGCTTTTTATGTTTAAAACATATTCTATACTTTTTCCTTTATTTAATACCTGTAAGTTGTTTTCTAGTTTGTCCATAGAATTATTGAATTCTTCTTTTTTACTTTTTAGTAATTCATTAGGGTTTATAGGTACATATTTTATAGGATCAGTTTCAATATTGATAATTATATTATTGTTAAGTAATTTTGTTATATTTTCGTAGACTTTTGATTGTGGTACACCTGATAATTTACTTATTTCATAACCAGTTAGAGGGTTTTCCTTTAGTAATGATATGTAGATTTGTGATTCATATTTGGTAAATCCTATGTTTTGTAGTTCGTTAACTATAGTATCCATATATAAACTCCTTTAACAAAAGTATAATAACTACCTTAGTAGGTACTAATATTATTTTATAATGTATATATATAATTGTCAATCATACAAAGCAAAAAATTAAGTTATAAATTAGAAAAGTTTTTTAGTGTATTTTTGAAATGAAGCTCAAATTTAGTTAACATATATATAAAGTTTACAGATTTCTATAATTACTACATAAGTAACTATTGAATTTGCATAAATAAGTTTAATTAATGTTTGATTATGATGATAATCTTAAGAGTGTTAAAAATAGATGGTTACAAAAAAGTGACTAATTGAACTAGTACATAAGTCGTAGTATATTAATATCAAGAAAACAATAAAATAATAAAGGAGATATATATTATGGCAAAAATAATAAATAACAATGAATTTATAAATGAAGTAAATAACAAAGAAGGATTAGTAGTGGTGGATTTCTTTGCTACATGGTGTGGACCTTGTAAAATGTTATCACCAGTATACGAGGCTTTAGGAAACGAAATGTCTGAAAAAGCAAATTTCTTAAAAGTAGATATAGACCAAAGTATGGAATTAGCCCAAAAGTTTGAAGTTTCTACAGTACCAACTGTAATAATATTCAAAGATGGTAAACCTATAGATAGATTAATAGGGTTTATACCTAAAGATAATTTGAAAAATAAAATTGAATCATATATATAACTAATTTCAATTATTTATAAGATTTATTTATGTAGTTACAAATAAGTGCCTAATTGTCAGTGATATTGGCTATTGATATTATATTTATATAAAAGAAAAAAGAAAGGTTACTAGAAAATAGGTGAGATTATGAGATATGACATTGCAATAATAGGAAGCGGACCAGCAGGACAAGGTCAAACTGCTGTATCTAGTGCAATTTCACATTTAGATAAACAGAAAATAAAAAAATCTGTACTTGTTGATACTTATTAAGTAAAAGTAAATAGTAGTACTAGTGGTTATAACTATAAGTTTATATTTATAATATAGTTAATAAATTTTTACATATATTTGAAATTATTATAAGTATTTATTGTTGTTTTATACAATATTAAAAGAAGTATTTAAAGTTAATAAAATAGAAATTACAGATATTATTTATTTAATACACTCCTAACACCAAAAGAAGTTATTTCAAAATAAAGATTTGACTACAGAAAAAAGTGGACTTTATCAGATGAGTCCACTTTTTTTGTAAAGTGTTGAATAGTCTATATGTAAATAAAAAAGGGTATCTCATTTATAATTTAAGAATATTGTAAGACATCCCCTTTTTAAGTGTGCAATAAAATTGTCTTTTTAGCTATTACTTATCTATTACTAAAAAGGAATAAAAAAATTTTATTTAAAAGCCAAATTTTTAATAGCATATAAATAATTCTCTTTCGTATTTTTAAATTTAATAAACTTAAGTTTTAGTTATGAGCTTGTTTAATATAGGTTATGTTCTTGTAAAGAATTTTGTTAATTAATTCTTATTAATCTATATTTTGGAATTATTAAATATGATGAACAAGTTAATAGTTATATTGGTAGAGATATTAAATAGAATATTAATTAAGCATAAATTTGACAAGTATGAATATTTGAATAATAATAAGGTTAGATTTTATATAAGAATTAAATAATTATAATATAATTAACATTCAATAAACATTAATTATATATAATGATTAAGTTGATATTTTATTTAGGAGATGATTATATGAGAGTATTAATAATAGAAGATAATAAAGAGCTTTCTTATAATATGAAGATAGGGCTGGAAAATGAAGGATTAGTAGTAGATATAGCAAATTGCGGATTAGATGGAGAAGAGAAAGCATTTATAAATGACTATGATGCTATATTATTAGATTTAAATTTACCAGATAGAGATGGAATAGAGATATTAGAATTTTTTAGAAGTAATAATCTAAATACTCCTATAATAATTGTAACAGCAAGAGATGGAGTAAATGAATTGGCAAAAGGTCTTGATTTGGGAGCTGATGATTATATAGTAAAGCCATTTCAAATTATAGAATTGAGAGCTAGGATACAAGCAGTTATAAGAAGATTTTATGGTAGGACAAATTCAAATATAGAGGCAGGTCCTCTTACAATAAGTCCATCATCTAGAAAAGTGTATGTGTATAACAAAGAAGTAAACTTAGGAACTAAAGAATTTGATATAGCAGAATATATTGCAAGTAGATATCCAGATATTGTATCAAGTATAGATATATCAGAACATGTTTATGATGAATACTTTGACCCATTATCATCTGTATTAAGGGTGCATATAGCTAGATTAAAAAAGAAATTAAGAGAAGTTGCAGGAAAAGAGATAATAATAACTACTAGAGGGATAGGATATTCTATATGCAAGGATTAAAAGATAAAAAAACTATAGTTTTAATTTTATATTCTGTTATAGTCTTTATAATTTTTACAGTAGGTTTGAAATATATTATAAATATATCTAATACAAGTAAAGAATTAATAGCTAATGATTCAAATTCATATTATGGAACGAATATAGATAATACTTATAACACTATGGAAGATAAGACTTTAGATAAAAGATTAAGTTTTGATTATAATATTGTACTTAATAGTAACTTTAATATAATTATAATGTTATTTTTTGCCTTTACAGTAACCTCTAACTTTATCCTTTTATCAATATTGAATAGACTAGAGTTTAAAGAAAGAATGGAGATATTAAATAATATAAATAATATAGAAGATGAAGACGAAGTGTTGAGTATAGACCCTATTATGTCTAAAGTATATAAAGATTTAAAAGATAAATTTGATTCTCATATTGAAGATTATAAAAGATTAAATTCATATTTATCTCATGAACAAAAAAATGCCATAGCAATACTTAGAACAAGCTTAGAATTAAGCGGAAATGAAGAACTATTGAATACTCTCAATAAAGTTGCAAATAATGTAGAAGATGTACTTGCAATAAGTGATACAAAAAATAATGAAGATATGTATGAAGTTGACATAGCTTTAATATGTGCACAAGTATGTGACCACTATTCTAAAGTATATGCTAATTTAAGTTTTGATTTTGATGAAGATGAAAATATGAGTATCTATGGGAAAGAAAAGTGGATTTATAGAGGTGTATCCAATCTTTTAGACAATGCAATAAAATATGGTGAAGGTAAAGATATATGTGTAAATGTGAAAAATCAAAAAGGTAGTGTTATTGTATCAGTAAGAGATAATGGCATTGGAATGAGCAAACAGAGTATGAAAAAAATATTTTACGATAGATATAGAATAAATGAATTAAATAAAGATGGATATGGTATAGGTCTTAGTTTAGTAAAACATGTATGTAACTTATGTAATGGATTTATATGGGTAGAAAGTGAAGAAGGTAAAGGGTCAATTTTTTATTTAGTATTTAAAGAATATAAAGAATAAATTAAGATAGATATAATAACTCTAAGACACTATTGAATTGGTAAGAGGAGATGTGAAGTGTATATTTTAAATAATGCAATCAAAAACTTACTTAGAAATAAATTGCGTAATTCATTTAGTACAGTTGTTATATTATTGATGGTCTTAGCAATATTAATTTCCTCAATAATAAATTCAAACGTTAATGTGATAAAGGCGAATTATGAGAAAAAATTTGAATCAGAAGTTCAAATTAAGCTTGATGCTAAAAAGATTGTTCAAAGTGATTCAGGAGAATCTCTAATAAAATATAGTAACTTGAGTGTAAATGATTATTTAAACTTTGCAAAGTCAAAATATGTAAAAGAAGTATCTTTTATTGGAAATATCACAGCATACTTTGATGATAATAAAAAATATAATTCTAATGATGACAGACAAATATTATATGATGATATGAGGGCTGAAAATTGCGGGATTATGGGATATACAGAAAAGAATGAAAGTCTTAAGCACTATAATCTGGAAAAGGTAAAAGGGCGATTATTTCAAAAAGATAATGAATGTATGGTAAGCGAAGAATTTATTGATATTAATAAGTTGAAAATTGGAGACACGATATCTCTATTAAGTGATTATAGTACTAATACAAAACTGAATTTAAAAATAGTAGGAACATATAAGAAAAAAGATAATAAGAATGTTAACGATATAGAAATAGCTCAAGATGAAAGTATATATGATAATATATTAACTACGTATAATACTTTAGTAGAATTTGAAAAGAAGATTGAATCAGAAAATTCAATAATTTATACAAATGCTAGGTTTTTATTGATAGACTCTAATAGTAGAAAAGATTTTGAGAAAGAGGTAAGAGATAAAGGTCTAAGTGACATTTATAAAGTTACTATAGATGAGTTTGCGTACAGTAAATTAATAACTCCAATGCAACATTTGTCTAATATAGCTTTTACAGTTACGCTTGGAATATTAATATTAGGTTCGATATTATTGATGATAAATTCTATAATATCAATAAAAAAAATAAAGTATTACATTAGTGTGTTAATATTAACTGGAATGCCTAAATTTAAGATAGTTCAGAGTTTCATATGTGAAAGTATTATGATAACTTTAGTATGCCTTATACTTGGAGGAGGAATTGTAAGTATATCAGCTTCAAAACTATCAAATTATGTTTTTGAATATCAAAATCAATATAATGTAATACATAATGTTGATTTACTGAATAATAGAGAATATAAAAATATAGATATAAATAGTGATGATATCAAACAAGAAATAAAAAGTTTAAGAGATAAATTGATTCCAAATCTGATATTTAAGATAATTATTGTAGCGATAATATTGATATTATTAACTAGCATAGTGGCCATATATAGTACAATTGTATATAAACCAATACAGATAATTTATGATAGAAATTAGGTGATGTAGATTGGTAATACTAGAACTGATAGATGTTAATTACAAGTATGAGGGAAGTAATAAATATGTATTAAAAGATGTAAGTGCCAAATTTGAAACTGGAAAAATGTATGTTGTTATAGGAAAGCATCAGGCAGGAAAGAGTACTTTGTTATCTATAATATCAGGTCTTGATGATTACACTGATGGAAGTATTATTTATAAGGGTAAGGATTTAAGAAATATAAATAAGGATATGTATAGAAATAAAGATATAGGAGTCATATTTAAAGATTATAACTTATTAAATAATGAAACTATTTTGGAGAATATGTTTTTACCAATGAGAATTAGTGAAAATAAGAAAAAGAATAAGAGGGAAATAGCATGTAAAATTCTACAAAAGGTAGGAATTGATAGAGAAAAAGTACTGGATAGAGTAGAAAACTTATCTTATTATGATAAACAAAAAGTGTGTATTGCTAAGTCATTATCTAATAATCCTGACTTAATAGTATGTGATGATATTATAGAAAGCACGGATGATAAAAGTGAAGAAAGTCTAATAAATGTGTTTTACAATTTGGCACATAAAGATAATAAATGTGTGATAATAGCAACAAGTTCAGAGGAAGTTGCTTTATTTGCGGATGAGATATGGGGAATAAATAATGGAAAATTAATGTTTATAAAAAGTAAAGAAAAGAATATGGATTAAACTTTAAAGAAGTTGTTTCAGTTTAGATTGAAATTATATGAAAAATATTTAAATTACACGAAAATGAGCTACAGTTGGGGGGAACTGTAGCTCATTCTATTTTGGGGGAGATAGGTTGAACTTATTGGTTATCCGTATCATATTTTTAGTATAGTCACTTATTTTAGATTATATACATTTTTTTATAAATTTTACATAAAATGTTAAATGTTATAATTGCTTAGATATTATTAGAAGTGATAAAGTTATAATTAGAGAAAATTAATGAAAAAATGTATTATAAATAATTGGAAAATATTATATAAGGTATTAAAATATTAATGTATTTACAGCAATTTAGGAAAAAATACGAAATCTATTCATAAATACAAAATAAAAATATAATTTAAAAAATATTTGATAAAAATTTCATATAAAGAATATTTTATATTAATCTCATTTTAGGTATATCTATTAAAAAAAAACTTATAATACAATATAATTTAAATTTCAATAAATACTTAATAAATGCGCATTTAGATACTTGAAAATACTGGAAAATATATGGTGTAATAAAAAATCTTGAATAACTTTAAAGAATTGAATATATATAATAAATATTTAAATATATTTAAATAAAAAAATACAAAAAACGACAATTATATAGTGTGCAATTAAAATATTTTGCAATTGTAGTATTATAGGGGAAAATGCAAAATATATGCGAAAGTGAAATTTTAAATATTGACATTAAATTAAATATAATATACTATGTAAGTGTGATGAAACATTTTTTTCAGAGGGGATTTATAGTGAATATAAAAAAAGTATTTAATAACAATGTAGTAGTAAGCTCCCTAGAAGATGGCACAGAAATAATTGTAACTGGTGCTGGAGTTGGATTCAAGAAAAAAGTAGGAGATTTGATAGATGAAAGTTTGATTTCTAAGAAATATTTTGTTCAAGATAATCAAAAAGACAAATACAATCAAATACTTAATAAAACCTCAATTGAATATTTTAAAATTTCAGAAGAAATTATAGAAAGAGCTAATGAAGTTTTAAATACTCAAGTAAATGATTCAATAATATTGGCTTTAACTAGTCACATAGAATTCGCTGTCCAAAGAGAAAAACAGGGTATAAAATTACCAAACCTGATACTTAATGAAACAAAACAACTTTATAGAGAAGAATTTGAATTTGGATTATGGGCAATTGATGAAATTGAAAAAAAGATAGGTATAAAGTTGCCTGAAGATGAAGCAGGGTATATTGCTATTCATATAATCAATGGATTAGAAAATTCTCAAAAAGATGAAGGTATTAATATACTAGAGTTTTCAAAACAAGTTGTTCAGATAATAGAAGAAGTACATGGATTTAAATTAGATGTAAACTCACTGAATTACTCTAGGCTTATAACTCACTTAAAGTTTTTCGTTCAAAGAATTTTAAGAGAAGAAACTTACAAAGATAGTGATGTTGAAGATATGTATAAACTAGTAAATAAAAACTATAATAAACCTAAAGTATGTACTGAAGAAATTGCAGCATTGGTATTAGACAGATTTGAATATAAAATTAGTAAAGAAGAAGAATTATATCTAATGATTCATATAAATAAAATAACAAACAGTGGTTGTTAGGATTGTAACTGATAAAGCAGGCAAAACCTAAGTCATTGAACTTAATTTTAGTTAAGTTTTTTGATTTAGGCTTTTTTATTGAATACAGACAGTGACTTTTAGGATTGTAACTGGTTAAGCAGGCAAAACCTAAATCATTGAACTTAATTATTAGATTAAGTTTTTTGATTTAGGTTTTTTTATTAAATAAACACAATGGCTTTTAGGATTGTAACTGATTGAGCAGGCAAAACCTAAATCATTGAACTTAGTTATTAGATTAAGTTTTTTGATTTAGGCTTTTTTATTAAATACAAACAGTGACTTTTAGGGTTGTAACTGGTTGAGCAGGCAAAACCTAAATCATTGAACTTAGTTATTGGATTAAGTTTTTTGATTTAGGTTTTTCTATAAATTAGATTATGTTTTTTATATAAAAATAGGAGGGTGAAAATATGAAAAAAAATAAGTTAGGTCTATGGAATTTCTTCCAAATGTTAGGAAAAACGTTTATGTTCCCAATAGCATTACTTAGTGTTTCTGGTATGATGCTAGGTCTTGGGGCTGGTTTTACAGATCCTAAGATGATTGCAATGGTTCCATTTCTAGGAAATGAATATGTTAATATGATTTTAAATTTCATGTTAACAATAGGATTATTTGCATTTAATAACTTGGGAGCATTATTTGCAATGGCAATTCCATTAGGATTATTAAAAAAAGAAAAAGAGTTTGGTGCATTTTCAGGTTTAGTAGGATTTATAGCAATGCATATAGGTACAAATTTTTATTTAACAAGAGCTGATTTATTAGTAGCAGCAGACCAAATGTCAACTAATGGTCAAGCCATGATTATGGGTATACAAACATATAACACAAGTGTTTTAGGTGGTATTATAGCAGGTTTAATTGTTTATGCAATGTATGATAAAGTTAGTAATTTGAAAATACCAGAATCACTAGGATTCTATAGTGGACCAAGATTAGTTCCAATTGTTAGTTTAATAGTTATGAGTATTGTGGGATTATTAATACCTATTGTTTGGCCACCATTTTTCAATGCGTTCCAAAGTTTAGGAAGATGGATTTCTTCAGCAGGGCCATTAGGATATTTTTCATATGCAGTAGCTGAAAGGGTTACAATACCATTTGGATTAAATCACCTTGTAACATCTGTATTCCGTTTTACACCAATAGGTGGAACTGCTGTTATTGATGGAGAAACATACTTTGGAACATTGAATATGTTTATGGCATATGTGGAGAATAATCAGATTATACCTCTTGATTTAGCTGGTAAAATGGAGCAAGGTAAATTAATGATTCAATATGGTTTAGCTGGAGCTGCATTAGCTATATATCGTACAGCAAAACCAGAAAATAGAAAAGCACTTAAAGGGCTTTTAATATCAGGAGTGTTGACAGTTATTATAGGTGGAATAAGTGAACCAATAGAGTTTTTATTCTTATTTATCTCACCAGCATTATTTGCTTTCCATACATTTATGAATGGTTTAGCAAACATGGTACTTCCATACTTAGGTGTATTGATGGGATTCACAGGAGATTTAATAGCATTTATAAGTTTTGGAGTCTTGAGAGGAACAGCTACAGGATGGCCAATAGCAGTATTAGTAGCAGCTTTATACTTTGCAATATATTACTTTGTATTTAAATGGGCAATTCTTAAATTTAATATAAAAACTCCAGGACGTGAAGATAAAGAAATAAAAGTTTCTGAAGGAAATGGTTCAGATTTTAAAAATCTATCTACATACAAAGGTCAGCAAATGATAGCAGCGCTAGGAGGGAAATCTAACATACTATCATTAGATAATTGTGTAACTAGATTACGTTTAAAATTACAAGATGTATCACTAATAAATGAAGATGCAATTAAAGAAGCTGGTGGTATAGCAGTTGTTAAATTAGATGAACACACAATTCAAGTAATTATAGGTACTCAAGTGTATTCTTTAAGAAAGCAAATGGATAAGGCGATGGAAGGTCATTTGGAGGAATGTAATGATTAACTTTGATAAAAAAGTAAACCGATTGGGTACATATTGTACCCAATGGGATTATGTAGAAGATAGATTTGGAAAAAAAGGATTACTTCCTTTTACAATATCAGATATGGATTTGGAATTTCCAAATGAGATAACAGAAGTATTGAAAGAAAGATTAAATCATAGAGTATTAGGATATAGCAGATGGAAGCATGATGATTTTAAAGATTCTATCAGAAATTGGTACTCTAAGAGATTTAATTGCAGTATTGATAGCAATTGGATATATTACAGTCCAAGTGTAATGTATTCAATTAGTAAACTCATTGAAATTTTTAGTGATGAAGGAGATGGAGTATTACTAAACACTCCTGCATACAATGCTTTTTATGAAGTAATAGGAAATAACAATCGCAATATTATAAAATCTCCTCTTACAAATAAGAATGGATTTTACTCTATTGATTTTGATGATTTTGAGAAAAAATGTAAAGATTCTAAGATATTTATTTTATGCAATCCTCATAACCCAACAGGTAGGGTGTGGAGTGAATTAGAGCTTATTAAGATGGTAAGGATTTGTAAGGAAAATAATGTAAAAATAATATCAGATGATATACATATGGATATTGTATATGATAGTAAAATGACACCTGTTTTAAATGTGGCAGACAATTATTTGGAGTCTATATTTATTTGTACATCAGCATCTAAGTCTTTTAATATACCAGCATTGACTGGGTCATATGTAATTATACCTAATGAAGAGATAAGAACTAAGTTTGAAAATATAACTAGATATCGTGATTTTGTAAATTCACCAGCTATACTAGCTATTTTGGGAACAATGACTTGTTATAATGACTGTGAATATTGGCTAGATGAGTTACTGAAATACATTAAAGAGAATCTTCAATATACAATTAACTATATAGAAGATAATTTAAAGCCATTAAAATTGGTTATGCCAGAAGGGTGTTACTTTGCTTGGATTGATTTCTCGGAACTTAAAATAAGTAGTGAAAAATTCCAAAATCTATTAATAGATATTGGTGAAGTTGCTATTATGGGAGGCAAGGTATATGGAGAAGAAAGTGAGTTTTATTTGAGGTTAAATGTGGCATGTTCAAGAGAAAAACTTGAAGATGGTTTAAATAGAATTAAAAAAACTATAGATTATATTGCAAAAAATATTTAATATAGAAGGGGAGATGATTATGAACTATTTAAAAACAATGGTTGATGTTATGACTACTGAAATGAATGCTATAAAGTGTTTAATAGATGAAGCAGGTATTGAATATGAAAATATAGTTAATGAAATTGCAAATTGTAAAGGTAAAGTGATTTTTATGGGTGTAGGTAAATCTGCACATATAGGTAAAAAATTGGCAGCTACATTTGCAAGTACTGGTACACCAAGTTTTTTTGTACATGCAACAGAGGCAGTACATGGAGATTTAGGAATGATTGAAAGTCGAGATATTACAATTTTAATCTCAAATAGTGGTAATTCTATGGAAGTTGTAAATTGTATAAAATATGTTAAGGCAATAGGTTCTAAAACAATTGCTTTTACCTCAAATAGAAATTCAGTATTGGCAAAGGAGTGCGATTATGCTTTAATATATCCTGCAAAGGGTGAAGCTGACCACTTAAATTTAGCACCAACAACATCATCTACGATTACTTTGGTTTTAGGAGATTCTATTGCATGTGCATTATCTAAAAACAGTAATTTTGACTCAGCTGATTTTTATAAATATCATCCAGGAGGAAGTTTAGGTGAAAAACTAAAGGCAGCTAATAATGGTTAAAAGTAAAAAGGAGAGTATATTTTATGTTTAAAATGTTTAAGAAAAAATCAATAAAATCACCAATATCAGGAAAGGTAATAGAGTTATCTAAAATACCAGATGCTGTATTTTCTCAAAAACTTATGGGCGAAGGTGTAGCTATAGATTCTACAGGTGATATTGTTTATGCTCCATATAATGGTAAGGTGGCAGTTTTAGCAGAAACTAAACATGCACTTGTTATAGAATTAGAAAATGGAATGGAACTTCTTATTCATGTTGGTTTAGATACTGTAAACTTAAAAGGTGAAGGATTTGAAGCATTAGTAAGTGTAGGAGACCAAGTAAAAGAGGGGACACCAATGTTAAAAATTGACCGTTCATTAATTGAATCAAATGGTATCTCACTTATTACTCCAGTTACAATAACTAATCATTCGGAGTACAATATGAATACATATAATGTAGGTAATAATGTAGAGGGTGGAAAAGATACTGTAATTGAGTTTAAATAAAAAGTATAAAATAAAAGATTACTGTCTATAAACTTATGTTGTACAATGTAAATTTAATATAAATATGTTAGATAAAAAGGGACTTACTTGATTTTAAATTGAGTAGTTCCTTTTATTTTATGTAATTAGTTTTACACTTTTTTATGTAATTAGTTTTATACTCTTCTCTTTGTATATAAGAATAGCTAATTATAAATAATAATTGTTCAAATAGAGATTTAAATATATTGTTTTGAGATACATTATAATTTAAACGTTGTATAATATATGAACTTCATAAACTTAAAATAGAAATGTTGACAATAATAATAAACTTTAGTAATATATGTTTATTGAAATAATAAACCATATACTGGAGGTGAATAATATGAAGATTGAAAATCTTTCTATTAAAGATATCAAAAAAGGTTATGTATTCAATGCAGATTTAAATTGTTATAGTTGCATTATTTGTGGAAAAACGTATGAAGTAGGAGAAATATACAGAGTTGGTGATAGATTTTTTGAAGCATCAAGAGCTATTGAATTGCATACAGAATTAAAACATGGTAACTATTTGGAACAATTGGTCAATAATGATTCAAAGTACAATACATTAACAGATAATCAAAAACAATTATTTAAATTATTTATTAGTGATTTATCAGATAAAGAAATTGCAAAAGAGCTTGGTGTATCTACTTCTACAATACGTCATCAAAAATTTATGTTTAGAGAAAAAGCAAAACAAGCTAAGCTATACTTGGCTTTATATGAATCTGTATTTGAAGATAAATCTAATAGAGATAGTATTATAATACCAATCCACGAACATGCCAAAATGGTAGATGAGAGATATGTAGTAACTGAAGAAGAAAGAAAACACATTTTAGAAACATCATTTGAAAGTATGAACCCTCTAAAATTAAAAGCTTTTTCATCAAAAGAAAAGAAAAAAGTTGTTATTTTATCTAAAATTTTAGAACAATTTGACCAAGGAAAGCAATATTCAGAAAAAGAAGTTAATCAAATTTTAGAGTCTATATATTATGATTTTGCAACGATTAGAAGATATTTAATTGAATATGGTTTTATGAGTAGAAATAAAGAATGTACAAAGTATTGGTTAACATAATAAAAAGCCAGAACCTATCAGTATATAAAGCTATTTCTTGCTTGATTAGCTGTGAAAGGAGTTAAAAATGAATGATGAGTTGAAATCTATTTTGTACAATGAAGGTGTAGACATTATTCGTTTTGTTGATATATCTGAATTTCCAATGAATCAAACACTAGGCTTTTCTAAGGCGATTTTATTTTGTATAGGATTATCAAAGAAGTTTATTAAAGATATATATAATAATTTACCTACAGACAGAGATGAGTTTTTGGAAAAAGAGGAAAAGGTGGAAAAACTAGCTGATTGGATTTCTGAATATCTTCAAAAAAAAGGTTATAGTGCTTATGCTCAATCAGAAAAAAATAATATAGAACACAGATACATTGAAAGAGGATATATTGACCCTAAGATGCAATCAGGTATTAGCCCTTTACCACATAAGACAATAGCGAATATTAGTGGTATTGGATTCATGGGGAAAAATAATTTATTTATCACTGAGGAATTTGGATGTGCTTTTAGCATGTGTACAGTACTTACGGATGCACCAATTTCTGTTGAAAAGCATCCTTTGATTGCTTCAAAATGTGGTGATTGCAGTGTTTGTGTAGAAAAATGCCCTGCAAAAGCTATACATGGAAATGCTTGGACTTTTCAAGGGGGAAGAGAGTCTATAATCGATATTTCTAAATGTTTTTGTGTTTTAAAATGTATGGTAAATTGCCAATGGTCATTGAAATATGCAAATCAAAAACTATAATCTAGATATGAGATAGATATTTTTATTGTATTTTAGCTTTCTTAAAAAAATAAGCTTATAGGGTGCTTGATAATTGCACCCTTTTTAATATTATTAAATATAATAATTTAGACTGATGTTAATGATAGTCTGAATTAGAATTAATATTATCATGTTTTTTATCAAAGTCAAGAATAAAGTAAAAATAAAATAATATGTCCTTCTTTATTTTTCTAAAAATGTATTGTATTATTGATTCAGTGGTAAATACGATGAAATTAAGTTGGATAACAATAATTATTCAGTATTTACATTACATTATAAGTTGGTTATGTGTATCAAACATAGAAGAAAAGTAACATATGATTTTGTGTGAAATGAACTAAAAAATATATTTATTCATATTACACCGAATTATGGAGTGGAGGAGAAAGATTATGAAAAAAGATACATCTCATGTAATTAAGCGGGCCGAGCGATTTCAGGTCATTTTGATTGGAGAAGGGCTTCTTGTAGGCGCTATAGCTGGTTTGATTGTACTTTTATATAGGATACTTTTGGGGCAGGCTGGTATCTGGCTTAACCAAATATTAAATTTTGCAAAAGGTTCAACTGTGAAAACAGCAGTTTGGTTTGCAGTGCTTGCACTGCTTGCGTGGATTGTATCAAGGCTAGTAAATTGGGAGCCAATGATTTCAGGTAGTGGTATTCCTCAGCTAGAAGGAGAGATGACAGGGAAAATCAAGCAAGTATGGTGGCGTGTGTTGCCAGCCAAATTTGTTGGAGGATTCTTATCGCTTATGGGTGGTCTTGCCTTGGGAAGAGAAGGACCTTCTATACAGCTTGGTGCTATGGCAGGAAAGGGTATTTCCAGAGCTCTTGATAGAGGAAAGACAGAGGAAAAGTTCTTGCTTACTTGTGGGGCAAGTGCAGGATTATCAGCAGCCTTTCATGCACCACTGGCAGGCGTCATGTTTTCACTGGAAGAAATACATAAAAACTTTTCAGTGTCTGTTTTGATTTCTGTGATGACAGCATCTCTAACAGCGGACTATATATCAGCTAATTTTCTAGGAATGGAATCAGTGTTCCAGTTTGATATTGGAAATGTGTTACCACAGAGTTATTATTGGTTGATACTGATTTTAGGTGTTGTGCTTGGCGTTATGGGGGCATTTTATAATTGGTTTACCTTATTTGTTCAGTCTTTATATAAAAAGATTCCCCAAATAGGTACATTTGGAAAAATATTGATTCCATTTTTTATGGCTGGTATTTTGGGTCTTTTGATGCCTGAGGTGCTTGGAAGTGGGCATAATCTGGTGGAAGCACTAACAAGCCATGAATATTTGTTGGGAATGGTAGTTTTGATTTTTGTCATCCGTTTTGTATTTTCGGCTGTTAGTTTTGGGTCTGGTGCGCCAGGAGGAATCTTCTTCCCGCTACTTGTTTTAGGAGCCTTTATTGGGGGAATGTTCGGAATGGTAGGTGTACAGTTTTTTGGAATGAACTTAGACTATGTCAATAATTTTATACTTCTGGCTATGGCAGGGTATTTTACTGCCATTGTACGTGCGCCTTTGACTGGAATTATATTGATTTTTGAAATGACAGGTTCTGTCAGCCAGATGCTTTCCCTATCCGTTATTTCAATTGTGGCGTATATTGTGGCTACACTTCTGAAATCTAAGCCGATTTATGAAAGTCTTCTGGAGAGATTACTTGAGAAAAATGGAGAACCTGTTCATAGAGAGAGGGGAGAGAAAATACTAGATCAGTTTTCCATTATGTTTGGTTCTCCTGTTGCTAACAAAGCAATTCAGGATATTCAATGGCCAGAAAATTGTCTTTTGGTAGCCATTCAAAGAGGAGGAGAAGAAATTATTCCAAAAGGAAAAACAATTCTTAAGGCAAGTGATATAATTGTTACCATGACAGATGAGAGAGACAGTAGTGTTGTGTATGATAAAATGGAAAAACTTTGCAAAGAAAATACATCATATATTGTCTAGGGATAATAAGCTATAAAAAAGATGTTTTCTGTGTGAATGAAAACTAGTAAATAATGTGTGTGTAGAATGTGGTCTGGACAATTCTAAGAGTGATATCAGCTATACTTTTAGATGGAGGTTAAATTATGATAGTAAGTGTAAGTAGAAGAACTGATATACCTGCTTTTTATAGTAAGTGGTTTTTTAACAGACTTAAAGAGGGTTTTGTGTATGTTGTTAATCCGATGAATCCAAAACAAGTCAGTAAGATAGAGTTAAATCCACATACTGTTGATTGCTTTATATTTTGGACAAAAGATGCAACTCCAATGATATGTGATTTGAACAAATTAAAAGACTACAAATATTATTTTCACTATACTATAACTCCATATGGTAAAGATGTAGAAACACGAATTTTAGATAAAAAGAAGATAATAGAGTCATTTAAAGAATTGTCTAGAAGCATAGGAAAAGAAAGAGTAATTTTGAGATATGACCCAATTTTTCTAAATGAAAAGTATAACTTAGATTATCATATAAAAGCATTTGAGAGATTATGTAGTCAACTTAATGGATTTACAGAAAAATGTATAATAAGTTTTATAGATTTATACAAGAAAACAAAAGTTAATACAAAGTCATTACATATAAAACCTATACAAATTAAAGAAATAGAAATATTGTCGAAGGAACTTTTTAGAATATCTAATAAGTATAATATAACACTTGAAATATGTTGTGATGAATATAATTTAAGTAAGTTTGGCATTGGAAAAAGTAAATGTATTGATGATAAGTTAATATCAAAGATTATAGGTAGTGAAGTGAAAGTCAAAAAGGATGATACACAAAGGGATATTTGTGGATGTGTTAAGAGTATTGATATAGGGCAGTACAATACTTGTAGACATTATTGTTTATATTGTTATGCTAATTTTAATTATACACGAGTAGAAGAAAATTGTAGACTATATAATGAAGAAAATAGAGTACTTGTAGGTGCTATAAGAGAAGATGCAAAAATAACTGTTAGAAATATGAAGACTATTAAAATAGATAAAAACAATAATAATCAGATTAGTATATTTGATTAAAAGTAAATATAAAATGGTTACTATTTTAATATGTTGAAAAAATATATAAAAAAGTAAATGTAAAATAAACACTATTTTAATGTGTTAAAAAAATATAAAATTGTAATAATAGAACAAGTATAAATAGATGTTTTCTATAAGATAATAATTACTATAAAATGTATGGGGTTATGACAATGCTCTAGAGAGAAGCAATTCAGTAATTGTACTGTTTAGCTTCTCTCTTTTAATATTTATTACTATTTATGGTCTTATTAAGATTCATTCATAAGTGATAAATTAGTGGCAATATAGACTCTTAATTATAGCTAAATCAGTGATAAACACAGTATTTTAGAGGATAATCAATTTTTCATTTTAATTTATATAAATAAATATCTATTTTATTGTGCTTAACATAAAAACACCAAACATGATTAATATTATTCCAAGAAAAATAGCAAGCCACTCTCTTTTATTTTTCTTTTCTTTAAAGAAGATAATTCCTCCTAAAGTAGCTACTATAACACAACTCTGAGAAATAGAAAAACTTATCGTAACTCCCAAAGTATTGGTTGTAATAAACATACCTAAATTTGCTATTGACCACAATACTCCAGTAATTAGATTAAATAAAACATTTTCCTTATGTAAAGTCTCTCTAGAAAAATACTTAACAATAATTGATGCAGTTATTAACATTCCAACAGATTGAGGCAATATAATTCTATATCCTTCAATTGAAAATATTTGATTAGCTACAACATATAATGCTAAAAACAAGGATGATAATAATGTAACTCCAATACATTTCAACATATTGCTATTAGTAGATTTTTTTGTTTGATAATTTGTGAGAAGTATACCTATTATTATACATAAGATTGATAAGGTGCCAATCAAAAACATTTTAGAACTAGTCCATTCATTAAATAAGATTACAGCTAGTAAAGTTGTAAAAGTTAATTGTGAACCATTTGAAATTGGCATTACTTTAGATACACTAGCAATTTGAATTGCTTTAAACTGCATTAACTGACCTAAACTCCAAAATATCCCAGAAATCATACTCACGCAAAATGAAAAAAATGTAATCTCAGGATGCATAACTAAAGTTATTATAGTGGAAAATATAAACGCACTTATAGAGGTACCTAAAAGTTGTTCGTAGGGAGAACTTTTTTTGAGGTTTGCAGCTATGGGCATTAATCCCCACCCTATTACAGGAAGTAATGCAATAATTATTGTCAGCATTAAATTATTTCCTTTCATATTAAATTTAGACAGTTTTTAATTTATCATCTAAAATTAAAGTATTCAATACATAAAAATTACCGTATTTAATCAGGAAATATTAGTAGTTTTGTAGAAAAACATTTTCCATTAAAATAAAAACAAAGGGAAGGAGTAAGTTTGAAAATGTTAACTGATATGATTCAAAATCGTGAAATTAGAATAATAAAGTTTTTATTAAAAGAAGGTCATACAACTGTTAAAGCAATAGCAGATGATTTAGATGTTTCAGAAAAAACAGTTTCAAAATCTCTCAAAGAAGTAGAAATAGTACTTAAAAAGATAGGTCTTTCTTTAGTGAGAAAACCTAAAATAGGTGTTTATATTGAAGGAGATTTAAGAAAAATACTTCCTTACCTAGATAATAAAGGAAGTCAAATTCCTACAACAAGAGAGGAGAGAGTTATATATATATACTCAATTTTGTTAAAAAGTAATGATTATATTACTATACAACAACTTTCTGAAGAATTATATATAAGTCGAGGAACAATTGAAAGAGATTTAGCTGAGGTTGAAAAATTACTAAAAAGTGAAGGAGTTTCTATATATAAGAAACCTAGTAAAGGAATTAAATTGAATATAAGTGAAAGAGACAAAAGACAGCTTACTGCTAAGTTTATACATAAATTTTGGAGTAGAAATTGGTATATTAAGCAAGAACAAGAAAGTTTTTATCAAGCTTTTGAGAAGATACAAGCAGATGTGAATGGTATCTTTTTTGAGGATGATTTATCTATCATTATTGAGATTCTTAGAACTTTTAGTGAGGAAAGAAAATTTGAGTTTTCTGATTATGAATTTCAATCACTGGTTATTCATTTAGCTATAGCAGTAGAAAGAATTAGAAAAGGTGAATATATAGAAGAAAATTTATATACTAATAAGATAGAAAATAATCAAATGCCAAATACAAATTATCTAGCAAAGCAACTAGAAGAAAAATTTTCAATATTATTGCCAAATTCTGAAATTGGATATATAAATCTGCACTTAGTAGCTGCTGACCAGCATAGAAACACTACTGAACTAAAAAGTAATTCAAGTAAACCTTATGAAGCGAATACAAACAATATCTCAAATCTTCGAGAAATTATCAAAAATACATTGTATAAGACAGCCTATGATAAAGATTTAATTGATGGATTAACTACACATATACATTCGTCGATAAATAGATTGACATATGGTCTTAGTATCAAAAACCCATATGTAAACACAATTAAGCAAAACTTTTCTCTATCATTTGAACAAGCTTTAAACTTGAAAAAAGTAATTGAATTTATATATGATATTCGAATAAATGATGACGAATGTGCTTATATAGCACTACATTTTGAAGCTTTTAGAGAAAGAATGAAAGAACTACCACAAAGCATTAGGGTAATTCTAGTATGTAGTACAGGGTTGGGTTCTTCTAGGTTATTATCTGCAAGGTTAAAAAAATACTTCCCTATGGTAAAGATTGAAAAGATACTTTCTGTCCAAGAATTAGTATCTAGTAAAATTGATGCAGATTTAGTAATCAGTACTATTTATTTAGAATTAGAAACTATTCCAACTATAGTAGTTAGCCCTATTTTAAATGAAAATGATATAAGAACTTTAGAGAAAAACATACAAAATGTTCCAAGAACTACTTCTGGAAAATCTAAATCTTTTAAAAAGTTAATATTTGAGGAAAATATTTTGTTAAATATTGAGGCATCAGATTATGAAGATGTAATTAGATGTATAACAGATAACTTAATAAAAAGAGGTTATGCGAAAGAAGGTATAGCTGAAAGTGCGATTGAAAGAGAAAATTTATCTTACACATCTTTTCAATATATAGCTACACCTCATGCTAATCCTAGTTATATTAAAAAATCTAATATATCTGTTGCAACTTTAAAAAATCCTATTATATGGGGAAATGAAAATGTAGAAGTTGTTTTCTTTATTTCATTAGAAAATGACAAAAATTTGGAGCTTGATGAAATATATGAAGTTTTTTATGACTTCATTGACAATAAAAAAAATATAAATAACATATTAAGTGCAACTTCACCAAAAGAAGTGTACGATTTGCTAATGGAGGAGAATATATAGTGAAAATATCAGATGTATTGAAGGAAGAGCAGATTGTTTTTAATCTTGATGCAACTACCAAGGAAGAAACAATAAAAAAATTAAGTAGTATATTTGTTGAAAATGGGATTGTGGATAATGAAGAAGAATATGTTAAGTCTGTTTTAGAAAGAGAAGAACATGCAACTACAGGTATTGGGAATGGTATTGCTATTCCTCATGGGAAAAGTGATGCTGTTAAGAAATCTTCTATAATATTTGCAAAATCTAAAAATAAAATTGAATGGGAAGCCTTAGATGAAAAACCAGTAGATAACATTTTCTTGTTGGCTATAAGTAACATTGATAAAGACAGTAACCACCTTGTCTTATTGTCTAAATTGGCAACTAAGTTAATGGATGATGACAATGTGGATGCATTAAAATTAGCTGATTCAGCACAAGAAGTAATTAAAATATTTAATGAGGGAGAAATGTAGAGATGAAAAGAAAAATTATAGCAGTAACAGCATGTGCAACAGGGGTTGCACATACATATATGGCAGCACAAGCATTAAAGAAGGCTTCAAAAAAAATGGGTCATCTTATAAAAGTTGAAACACAAGGAGCAACTGGAATTGACAATGAATTAACTGAAAAAGATGCGCAAATTGCAGAAGTAGTAATATTTGCTGTAGATACTAAAGTTAGAAATGCTGAACGTTTTGAAGGCAAAGAAATATTAGAAGTACCAGTTAATGCACCTATAAAAGATGCAGAAAAGGTAATCAATGATGCACTAAAGTTAATTGACACTAAATAAATGGAGGGAAATATAATGTTAAAAAAGATAGTCTCTGAGTTAAAAAAGCATGTTTTAACAGGAATCTCATATATGATTCCATTAGTAATTGCAGGTGCTATGATAATGGCAATATCTCGTGTAGGGGGTTCTTTATATAATATACCAGATATATGGGACGTTAAATATGCAGAAAGTGCTAGTAGTATTGTTAGATTATTACATGATTTAGATGGTTTTGGAGGCACTGCTTTAGGATTAATGTTTCCTGTAATTGCAGCCTTTATAGGATTTTCTATAGCTGATAAATTAGCTATAGTACCAGGACTTGTTGGAGGTATGATTGCTAAGGATATTGGAGCAGGTTTTTTAGGAGCTTTAGCAGTTGGTTTAATCGCAGGATATACATGTTTATTTATTAAAAATAATGTTAAATTACCAAAGTCAGCAGCTTCAATAGTACCAATATTTATAGTACCAGTATTTGGAACATTAATAACTGTTATATTAATTAATTATGTCATAGGCATTCCTTTTGCAACATTAAATACTGGCTTAGAAAATTGGTTAAATGGATTATCAGGTACAAATCAAATATTGATGGCAGCTATTATTGGAGCAATGATGGCAGTTGACCTAGGTGGGCCAGTTAATAAAGCAGCTTTGACAACATCACTTGCATTATTAACAAGTGGGATTTACGCACCTAATACAGCAGCAATGGTAGGAATTGTTATACCACCACTAGGCTTAGGTCTTGCTACTATATTAGCAAAACAAAAATATAATAAGCAGCTGCGTGAAGCTGGTAAATCATCTCTTATAATGGGGTTGATTGGAGTTAGTGAAGGAGCAATTCCTTTTGCAGTAGAATCTCCATTAAAAGTAATACCATCATGTGTAATTGGTACAGCAATTGCCTCAGCTATGGCAGTTGGATTAGGTTCAGTGAATGCAACTCCAATTAGTGGATTTTATGGATGGTTTACAGTAGAAAACTGGCCAATGTATGTATTATCAATTGCAGTAGGAACAGTAATTGTAGCAGGTTTAGTTATAATATTACGTGGAAATCCAGTTATCGAAGATGATGAATTTGAAGATGATGAATTTGATGAAGCAGAATGGGAATCTTAAAATTCAATAAAAATTTAAGAAAAGTAATAATTTAGGTTTAATATAAATTTTATAGTTAGTATAAGTTTTGAGTATTGTTGAGTCTTGATTACAGCCTAAAAATATTAAAATGAAGAAATAGAGGAGCATAAATGATAAAAGCACATATTGTTAATCATACACACTGGGACAGAGAGTGGTATTTTACTTCTGGAGATGCATTAGTACTTAGTGAGCAATTATTTACAGATATAATTGATGAGTTAGAGCGTAATCCAGATGTAAGTTTTGTACTTGATGGACAACTTTCTATTTTGGATGATTATACACAAGTACATAAAGAAAAAATAGAAAGTATTAAAAAATTAATAGAAGAAAAAAGATTATATATCGGACCATGGTTTACACAAACAGATGCATTCTTCGCTAGAGGGGAATCTATTTTAAGAAATTTAATGATTGGAATATTTGAAAGTAAAAAGTATGGTGAGTACATGAAAATCGGGTATTTACCAGATACCTTTGGTTTTAATGCACAGATGCCTATTTTATTAAGACATGTAGGGATTGATAATATTTTCTTTTGGAGGGGTATCCACTTAGGAAAGCAAGTTCAATCACCGTATTTTAAATGGAAAAGTTTAAATGGAGAAAAGTATATATATGCTGTAAATATGCCACATGGATATGGAACTGGTATGCTTTTAGAACCTTCACCAAAGTATGTCAATGGACGATTAGACCCCGCTATTGATTTTATTAAATCATATAGTGATGTAGAAGAGGTATTAATACCTTCAGGAAATGACCAATTAAATATAATAGGTGATTTTAAAAATAAAGTTGAAGAGATTAATAATATTGGAAAGTATTCTTATATAACAAGTTCATATCAAGACTTTTTGAAATATGTAAAATCTATAGAATCATTAGAAAGCTACAGAGGTGAATTTAGAGAACCAGTGCTTGCAAGAATACATAAATCAATTGGTTCTAGTAGAATGGATATAAAATTAGCATGTGATAAACTTGAAAATAAATTAATTAAGAGAATAGAGCCATTACTAGTAATTGCTAAAAAGAGTGGAATAGAAATAAGCAATCAATTATTAATAAACACATGGAAAAAGCTTTTAGAGGGGCAAGCTCATGACAGTTTGGCTGGTTGTGTAACTGATACTGTAACAGATGATATTCTTCACCGTATAAGAGAAGCTAATGAAATCTGTGATAGTATTGAAAATACTATTGTAAAGAAAATTTCAGAAGGGCTTAAGTTATCTCAAAATGATGTATTAGTGTTTAATTCAGAAGCTAAAAGATTTAATGGATATAAAGAAATACAAGTAGTGAGTAATAGTAAAAATATTTGTTTTAAAGAAAATTTAGATGCTACTATAATTGAAGAAACTTACATACAACCAAGAGAAAATGTATTGGAAGAGACACCTGCTGGTAATATATTTATTGAAGAACCAGGTTATTATATACTAAAAGTAAGAATAAATATACAACTTCCTGCACTTGGTTATAAAGTTATTAGTTTTGAAACAAGTAATAAAGAGATGTTGTCACTTAGTGAGTCTAATAATACCTTTATATCTAACGATAAATACAAGGTAATATATAAAGATGGAAGCTTGGATTTACAACTTAAAGATGGAACTTATATATCAAACTTTTTAACTTTAAAAGATAGCGGAAATGCAGGAGATACTTATGATTTCTCACCATTACAAGATGATGACGAGATAGAACTTTTGTTTAATAGTGTTTCGACAAAAAGAACATTAGGATATGAAAAGATAGTAGTTGAAGGTACAACTTTACTACCACTTACATTGGAAGATAGAAAAGATAAAAATCTCAATGGAAAATTAAATGTAAGAGCTAGCATTATTTTATCAAAAGATAATCCATTGATAGAGGTAAAACTTCATGTCAACAATACAATATGTAATCATAGATTACGTGTTCATGTAAAAACGGATATAAATGATAATAAAAATATAGCATCATTACCATTTGGATATATAACAAGAGAAAATGGGGTTTTAAGTAATTGGGAAAATACTTATAGTGAAATGCCTATAGATTTGGAACCTTTGGAAAGTAATATTACACTTACTAATGATAAGAGAAGTTGTACTGTCTTTACTAGAGGAATAAAGGAGTATCAACATGTCAATGATGAAATAGCGTTGACTTTACTTGCTACTACAGATGAATTAGGAAAACCTGATTTATTATATAGACCAGGACGTGCTTCTGGAGACACCACTAAAAAGGGACATATCAGAATTAAAACTGAAAAGGCACAAATACTTAGAGAAGTAGAGTTTTCATTTGCAATATATATGAGTTCTAAATCTTTTGATGAATCAGAAGTTGCAAGTTTAACTCATAACTATTTGCAAGAATCTATAAATTATCAATTACAGGATTATAACTTCTTTTTATATCGTATAGATAATAAGATTCAAAGGTCAATTGTTGAAAAATCTGTGAACAGAGAGTTAGAGATAATATCTTTACCAGAAAATTATCTTGTATCAGCATGTTATCTTTCTTACTATGATAAAGAGAAGTTTGTAATAAGGTTAGAAAATCCAACAAGTGAGAAGTTGATATTAGATGAGCAAATATTTAAAGATAGAAACGGGAAAGTTATAAATGCAATAGAAGAATTAGAGGAACAACAAATATATGAAATAGCACCTTTTGAAGTTATTTCAATATTATTAGATTTATAAGTGTAAAAGCAAGTTTATCATTTAATAATCTGGCAGATAAATATCTGTCAGATTTTTTAATTTGTATAATTTTGGGTAGATATCAAGGTATGGGTTTGATGTTGTATATAGAAATTATTAAAACAGGATAAAGAACTTAGATAAAGAATTATTATATAAGAGCTAAATTTATTTAATATAGTTAACTTTAATTTTATGTAGTTATAAATATTTTATGTAGTTATAAATATGTAGTTACAAAAAAGTACCCAATTGTGATGCATTTATAAAACTGATATAGTAATTATATGAAACCTCAGAAATATTTTAAAACTAAAATATATATTAACAACCTTAAACTAGTAAATCTCAACACATTTGTAACATTTATAAATTAAATAAAAGCATGTCTTAATAATTAATAAAAAGAAAGAGGAGATAAAATGTACAATATAGATGATATGATATATGACTGTCCAGTAGAGGCATTATCAAGCATATTAGGTAAAAAATGGGTAGCTATAATAATATGGGAGTTACAAAAAGATAAAAAAAGATTTGGAGAATTACAAAGAGCCATTCCAGAATGTAGTAAGAAAATGTTGACTCAACAATTAGATTTTTTAATTGAGCAAGGAATTATAATCAACAATAAAAAATCAATTAATAATATTGTAGAATCAACATATTTTTTAAGTGAGTCAGGGGTACTATTACTTCCTGTTATGGAAAAGATGATTATGTGGAGCAATAATAATTTAAATTGCGATAAGTAAGTTTTTAAATTACTTTTGAATTTACAGTGACTTAATTAGGCTATCGTGAGAATAAAAGTAAAAGCAATAAAAGGACACAATTTTTTATTGTAATAATGTAAATAGAATGAGGAGGAGCTTTAATTTGCAAAATATAAATTTATTTGTGGTATTTATAGAAGGGATATTATCGTTTTTTTCGCCATGTATATTACCAATACTACCTATTTATCTAAGTATACTGTCAAATAGTAGTGTGGAAAATTTAAAAGAAGGAAAAACGAATTTTATAAAAAGTTCTCTATTTAAAAATACTATCTTATTTACTCTAGGAATTTCAACAACCTTTTTTATATTAGGTTCATCAGTAAGAGTATTGAGTATGTTTTTTAATGAGAATAAAGACTTAATAATGTTTATAGGTGGGATTATAATTATTATCATGGGATTGTTTTATATGGGAATAATTAAGTCTTCAATACTAAATAGAGAAAAAAGATTAAATGTAAAGTTTAAAGAAATGAGAGCAATAACAGCATATTTACTTGGATTTACATTTAGTTTTGGGTGGACACCTTGTATTGGGCCAATATTAGCATCTGTATTAGTAATGGTTTCTAGTTCAACTAATCATTTGAATGCAAATCTTTTAATAGTAGTATATACCATTGGATTTATTTTGCCATTTATAATTACAGCTATGTTCTATAGTAAGTTGTTTAAGACTATAGATAAAATAAAATCTAATATGGAAATTATTAAAAAGATAGGTGGAGCTATACTTATAATATCAGGAATATTAATGATGATAAATGGGTTTGAAAGTGTGAGCAAGCATTTTAATGTTCCACAAAAAAATAAAGTTGAAAATAATCAAAGTGTGAATCAAGAAGATAATAAACAAGGAAATTCTAATGGCAATACACAAGAAGAGTCTGGTAACAGAGATAATAAAAAAGAATCTAATAATGAAAATAGTGATAACGGCTCTAATGATGAAGAGAGAATAAAATCTATTGATTTTACTTTAACTGACCAATATGGTAAAACACATAAATTAAGTGATTATGAAGGTAAGGTTGTGTTTTTAAATTTCTGGGCTACATGGTGTCCTCCATGTAAAGAGGAAATGCCTCATATAGAGCAGTTGTACAAGGATTATAAGAAAAATAATGAAGATGTAGTAATTTTAGGTGTAGCATCACCTAATTTAGGTAGAGAAGGTTCAAGAGAACATGTAATTAACTTTTTAAAAGATGAAGGCTATACTTTTCCCGTTGCACTTGATGAAGATGGAGAATTAGCATATCAATATGGAATTAATGCTTTTCCAACTACATTTATAATTGATAAAGAAGGATATGTAACACAGTACATTCCAGGAGCAATGAATAAAGAGACTATGATGTCTTTCATTGAAAATCAAAAAAATAAAAAGTATTAATATAGAAGGTTACAAAAAAGTATCTAATTGTACCACCTAGAAAATCTTGTTATAGTAAGAGTATAAATAACGAAGGAAAGGGTTGAAATTTATATGAAAAAAACATTTGATGCAATAATAATAGGATTTGGAAAAGGTGGAAAGACATTAGCAGGAGATTTAGCTAATAGAGGATTAAAGGTAGCTTTAGTAGAAAAGTCAAATAAAATGTATGGAGGAACATGTATAAATGTAGCATGTATCCCAACTAAAAGCTTAGAAAATTCAGCAAATAATGTAAAAAATATAAACTCTTGGAATGATGCACAAATCGAATATGCAAAAGCTATAGAAAAAAAAGAAACTTTGGTTACAAAGCTTAGAGAAGCTAACTATAATAAATTAAATTCAAATGATAATGTAACTATATTTACAGGAATGGCGACTTTTATTGATGAAAATACAGTAGAAGTAAAAACTGAAAATGAAGTTTATGAATTAGTATCAGAGAAGATATTTATCAATACTGGCTCAAAATCATTTATACCTAATATAGAAGGTATTGAAAACAATAAGATAGTATATAATAGTGAATCTCTTATGAATTTAAGAACCTTACCTAAAAAAATGACAATTATAGGTGCTGGGTTTATAGGTTTAGAATTTGCAGGCATCTATAGTTCCTTTGGAACAGAAGTTACAATATTAAATTCAAATAATGGGATTTTACCAAATGAAGATATTGAAGATTCAGAAGAAATAATAAAATTACTTGAAAAGAGAAATGTAAAAATTATAAATAATGCAAAGGTAAAAGAGATTAAGGAAGTTTCTAATTTAGCTACAGTAGAATATGATATAAATAGTGAATTAAAGGAAATAACAAGTGATATAATACTTGTTGCTACAGGTAGAAAAGCAAATACTGAAGGTTTAGGACTTGAAAATGCAGGCATAGAGTTAAATGAAAGAGGATTTATTAAAGTATCAGATAACCTTAAGACTAATAAAAAACACATATGGGCTATAGGAGATATAAATGGAGGTCCTCAATTTACTTATATATCACTAGATGACTATCGTATAATAATCAATCAATTATTTGGAAATAAGACTAGAACGACTAGTAATAGAAAAAATATACCAAATGCTATATTCATAAGTCCAGCATTTTCAAGAGTTGGTCTTAATGTTAAACAAGCAAAGGAAAAAGGATATGATGTATTAGTAGCAAAGATGCCAGTTGAGGCAATTCCAAGGGCTAAACAAATTGGAAAGACAGATGGATTTATAAAAATCGTAATAGATAAAAATTCCAATAAGATACTTGGTGCTAGCATGATATGTGAAGATTCTAGTGAGATTATACATTTAATTCAGTTAGCCGTAGATTTAGAAGTAGAATATACATATTTAAGAGACCGTGTTTATGCACATCCAACTATGACAGAGGCTCTTAATGATGTTTTATCTCCTAATATGATAAAGGAAGTATAGAATAAGTGTAATATATAAATAAAGCCTAAAATTATCATTATAAATAAATTTTAAAGAAAGGATACTATGAGAATTTACTAATAGTATCCTTTCTTTACATTATAAAGTATAAATATAGTAAAAAAGTAATTATTTTGTATTTAAGAGAGTATTAAAAGGTATAATCTAAATATTGAATAATATAAATGGATAAGATAATATTAGCAAACTTCATATTAAGGCGGTGAAATACTCTATGAATAAAATATCTAAAAGAGGCTTTGATGAGAGTGATAAACGATGGTTTTCAAGTAAAGAACTTGTAAGACTTGTAAAGGCTCAAGAAGAAATAGAATGGTTAATAAATAGAGATTATAAAATAGACCCAGTTGTAACTTTTGTGGGAGATAGATATCAGTTTTCAATAAGACAAAGAGATGCACTAAAGAGAGCAGTATGTACTGATGAAAAAAATAAAATAAGACAATCAAAGATACTTTCCTTAGATAAAATAAATGAAGGAATTATATACATAGATGGTTTTAATTTGATAATAGCTCTAGAAGTAGCATTATCTGGAGGAACTCTAGTCATAGGTAGAGATGGAAATATAAGAGATTTAGCAGGTCTTAGAGGAACATATAAAATTATAGATAAAACAGAAGAAGCTTTAAATCTAATAGGAAAGTTTTTTAATAAATATAAGGCTACAAAAATTAAATTTTACTTAGATGCACCAGTTTCTAATTCTGGAAATCTAAGATATAAGATATTAGAACATGCCAGGGTATGGAAAATTGAAACAGAAGTAGAGCTAGTAAAAAATGCAGATGTTATATTAGAAAAACTTGATAGAGTAGTTAGCAGTGATGCTGTTATAGTTGATAAATGTATAAGTTATTTTAATGTAGCTAGAAGTATAATTGAAGAATATATTAAAGATTGTAATATTGTAAATTTAAATGGATAATAACCTTTAATTATACAGAGTAAGTTTAAAAATAGAAGAACGAATATATATCGAATTTCATAAAGTATTGTAAAAAGACATATGAGAGGATGGGTATGTGTGAAGCTATTTAAAATAAACATTAAAAAATACAGAGCACCTATATATAAATATGCTTTAGTAAATGTAAATTTGAGGTCTGCGAAATCTACAAGTTCAAGTATTATAACTGTAATACCTAAAGGTTCTAAATTAGAGGTTCTAGATGAAGAAGATGATTGGATTAAAGTAATCTACAATTTTCAAGAAGGGTATGTATACAGAGATTTAATATCAGTAAGCGAATATGCTTGGAGTAATTTAAATTTAAGAGAAGATAAGTCTACAACTTCTACTATAATTACAGTAATTCCTGAAAAGTCTAGAGTCGAAGTTCTACAGGTAGAAGGGGACTGGAGTAAAGTTATATATGATGATAAAACAGGTTATGTTTTTAATTATTTCTTGTCAAGTGATGGAAATAAACCTAATGAATTAGATTATAAGTATTTTTACACTGATATGACTAAATTTGTTAATGAAAATAACATTAAAAGTACTAGTGACTATCTAATTACCACAGACCTTAAAAATAAATACACTTATATTTTTAAGAAAGATAATGGAGGTTGGGGTCAATTATATAAATGGGAATGTACTATAGGTAAACCTGAAACTCCAACTATAACAGGTATTTTTTATATAAGTGGGAGAAAACCTTCTTTTGGAACAGATGAGTATTCAGTTAAGTACGCTACTAGAATTAAAGGTGGGTATTATTATCATTCTGTGTTATATAATTCAACAGGAAGTTATATAATAGATGCTAGGCTTGGTGAAGCTCTTAGCCATGGATGTATAAGACTAAGTACAGAAAATGCTAAGTGGATATATGACAATATACCAGACACAACAACAGTTATAATTCATTAAAAATACTATTTATTAATTTTAAAGAGTTTGAAATTAAATTAAAAATATGGATTTAGTTTAGATAATAAGAGAGTGTCTATAATCAAATAAAAATATTTTGAGACACTCCCTTATAAATATACATAATTAATTTATAAGTGTGATTATATTAAGAGATTTTCTTAAATAATTCTATAATTTTGTCTTTATCAAAGAAAACAGGATTGGCTCCAGCACAAGCATCTTTCATAGAATTTTCAGCAAGCAACTCAAAATTAGGATTATCAACACCAACATCTTTTAAAGATTTTGGAATTCCTACCTCTTCTGAAAGAGCTTTTATTTTATCTATTACAAAATCAACACATTCCTTATCTGATTTGCCATGTATATTCATTCCAATGATCTCAGCTATTGGACGGAATTTAGAAGGTGCAGATTTAGCATTTTCTTCTTCAACTATTGGTAGCAACATAGCATTACATACTCCATGAGGTAAATCATATAAACCTCCTAATTGATGAGCCATAGCATGTACATTTCCAAGACCTGCATTACTAAAAGCAATTCCATTTAGAAAACAAGCATAACACATTTGTTCTCTAGCATCTATATCATTACCATCTTTAACAGCTCTAGGAAGATATTCAAATATCTGCTTTATAGAATATAGCGCAGTTGAATCTGTAACATCATAAGCTCCATTAGCCACTACAGCTTCTATAGCATGAGTCAGTGCATCCATACCAGTAGCTGCTGTCAAATTAGCTGGCTTACTAATCATTAATTCTGGGTCATTAACTGTCATTGTAGCTAGTGCATTTGTATCAACCATTATCATTTTTACATGCCTATCTTCATCCGTTATAACATAATTTATTGTAACTTCAGCTGATGTACCAGCAGTAGTAGTTATAGCAACTATAGGAAGACATTTTTTAGAAGTTTTATTTACACCTTCATAATCTCTAATGTCACCGCCATTGGTAGCTAATATAGAAATAGCTTTACCACAATCTTGTGGAGAACCACCACCTATAGTTATAACGAAGTCGCAATTTTCTGATTTTAGTATTTCAAGTCCATTATTGACATTAGTCACAGTTGGGTTTGGTTTAACTTCATCATAAATAGCAAAGTTCACACCTATTTGAGACAACATATCTGTTACTTTTTTTACAGTACCATTTGAAGTTAGAAATTTATCGCTAACGATAAATGCTTTTTTAGTGCCTAAGGATTTAATTGAGTCTTTAGATTCAATAAGACACCCTTTTCCAAGTAAGTTTATTGGTGGTACATAATAGATACTCATAGTTAAAATCTCCTTTTTTGAATTAATTTTTATGTACAATATACATACCTACAATAGTCTTATACTAATTCACATATTAGATATTGGTTTTTGAGGTTAAAATATATATCGTGAGTTTTTATATAAGAACTAAGTTCGTAATTACGATTATGATTAGAATTTAACATAGTATTTTTATCATGTCAATAAAAATATTAAAAATAAAAAAGAGCATAAAAAAACAAAGTTGCTGTAATTAAGTCAGCAACTTTGTTTTTATCAATCTAATTTATTATAATATCTTCATTACGTTCTTCCATCATAGATTGAATATTTTTTTGTGCATTTAGAAGTAATTTTTTTATCAGTTCTATTTTTTCTTCACTAGACCTAAAAAGTGGAAGTGTTACGCTAACAGCGGCCCTTATACATCCGTTTTTTCTTATTGGTACAGCAAGGCATTTTAGGTATTCCATTGATTCTTCACATTCTGAAGCTATTTGAGTTTCACGAACTTCAAGAAGCTGGTCATATAAAATATCAAAGTCAGTAATTGATTTTTTTGTAAATCCTTTTAATCCGTCTGGATATAAATTTATTAGTTTTTCCTTATCAAAATCACATAAAAGTGCTTTACCAAGACCTGTACAATTAGCAGGTATCTTTTTACCAACATAAGAAATAAGTCTAATTGGCTCTGGAGAGTCAACTTTTCCAATATAAAGAACTTCGTTATTGTCGAGTATACCAAGTTGACAAGTTTCAGAACAAGAATTAACTATATTAGTCATTTCATCAATTATGTAGTTAAAAATAGTTCTTTTCTCAAAAAACGAAGACCCCAATGTGTAAGAACGTATACCTATGGAATATTTAGACGTATTTTTATCAATAGTAATGTATTTTCTAGCATTAAGTGTATGAACTATAGGAAAGATACTACTTTTTGGAGCATTGATAGCATCTGCTATTTCTGTAAGAGTATATCCATTCTCAGATTCAGCTAATGCTTCTAAAATATCTAATATCCTAGCTGTTGGGCGATGATTATCTGAAGTCATAAATTTCCCCCTATCTTTGTTAATTTAAAGTGTTAGAATATGTTGATTTTAGCATACTGTGTGATAATTTACAATGTAGAAATAAAATATATGACAGTATGTGCAAATAAGCTTTAATTATAAATATTTATAGATGATTTTTTTGATGAAAATTCATACTAAAAACTTGAAATAATTTCCAAAATATACCTGAGAAAGTGAACTGTATTTAGCTATATAATTTAAGATAAGACAATAATAATCGTATTTTATATAAAAATATCGAAATATTGTGAATTTAGATTATATAAATTGGGATATATAGATGTGAAATGAGAAAAATTACTTTTTATATTTTGCATATAATGAAGATAATTGCTAACTATTGCTATATTATCAGATAATTTGAAAAAATTTTGACAAAAATTTATTTTTTTTATTGACTCATAATTGGGAAAATGCTATCATTAATTCAAAGATTCGTAAATAAAAACTTAGTTCTTAAATACGAACCGAAACGGCCGTTAAAATTAAAGCTAAAAAATTTAATACAAGTAATTAAATATCATGTTTTAGGAGGAGTAACTTTATGATAATGGATTTTATTAAAAAAATTCCTGCAGGTATGATGATAGTTCCAATGTTTATAGCAGCTTTCATTAATACATTTTGCCCAGATATTGTACAAATAGGTTCATTTACAACAGCAGTATTCTCAAGTGTTGGCTCTGCAACTATAATAGGGGTTCAACTAGTATGTCTTGGAACTCAGCTTCAATTTAAAGAAATGCCAAAAGTATTAAAAAGAGGAGGAATACTTCTTGGTTCTAAATTTGCTATAGGTGCTTTAATAGGCATACTTATAGGAAAATTATTTGGAATGGATGGAGTATTAGGTCTTACAACTTTGGCAGTTATAAGTGCAGTTACAAATAGTAATGGTAGTATATATCTTTCATTAATGACTTCATATGGAGATGAAACAGATTGTGCAACTATGAGTTTACTTACTTTGAATGATGGTCCATTTTTTACATTGATAGCTCTTGGGACTTCAGGACTTGCAAATGTTCCATTAATGTCATTATTAGCTGCAATCGTACCAATACTTGTTGGTATGATAATAGGTAATTTTGACAAAAAGATGAAAGAATTTTTAGAACCAGGATGTAATTTATTAGTACCCTTTGTAGGTTTTGCACTTGGAAGTAGCATAAATCTTGCAAGTATATTAAAAGGAGGACTATCTGGAGTATTACTTGGATTAATATCTGTGTTTGTAGGAGGTATATTTATAGTATTCTGTGATAGATTTATAGGTAAACGTCCAGGGTATGCAGGATGGGCTGTAGCTACAACTGCAGGGAATGCAATTGCTGTTCCTGCTGCTGTTGCATTAGTTGACCCAACATGGCAACCATATGTTGCAACAGCTACAACTCAAGTAGCAGCTGCAGTAGTTGTTACTGCAATATTAGTTCCTCTTATAACTAGCTGGTGGGCGAAGAAATATGGATGTCCTAAATTCCCAAAACAAAAAGATGATGGGACAATAGTAGCCTGATGAATACAGATATATAATTACTAAGATGATTTTGTATATTAATAAAATTATATTATTTATAAAGGAGAATAAAGATAATGATAAATGCAGTGATAATTGATGAAAAAGATAATGTTGCAGTGGCTATTGAGGCAATATCTAAGAATAGTGAAATTAATTTTAAATTAAAAGATAAAACGATAAAGACAATAACAGCTTTAGATGATATAACTATTTATCATAAATTGGCTATAAAGGATATGTCTGAGGGAGATAAAGTTACTAAATATGGAGAACACATAGGAGAAGCTAATCAAGAAATAAAAATTGGTCAACATGTACATACTCACAATGTTAAAAGTGTTAGAGAAGATTTAGATAAACAAATTGTATCGAACATATAAAGTAACATTTATAATTCAATAAAAGTCATATTTAGTATTAAATGATTAAACAAGTAGGATTATAGTTATCTAATTAGCAATAAGAATAAAATTTATAGTACAAGAAAATCAAATAAAGTATGATAAATAGACTATTTTAGGAGGAAATCAATATGAAATTTTATGGATATAAAAGACCAGATGGAAGAGTTGGCATAAGAAATCACATATTAATATTACCTACAAGTGTGTGTGCATCAGATACAACGAGAATTATAGCCTCACAAGTTCAAGGAGCTGTTACTTTTAATAATCAAAATGGCTGTTCTCAAGTAAGTTCAGACCAACAATTAACTATGGATGTTATGGCTGGATATGCAGCAAATCCTAATGTATATGGTGTGATAGTTGTGTCTTTAGGTTGTGAAAATTGTCAAAATGACTTGGTAGTTGATGCAATAAAAGAGAGAACAAATAAACCAATAAAGACTCTTGTAATACAAGAAGAGCATGGAACTTTAAAAACTATAGAAAAAGCTGTTCGTTATGCTAGAGAAATGGCACAAGAAGCTTCTATACTTAGAAAAGAAGAATTCCCAATATCTGAACTTATATTAGGGACTGAATGTGGGGGGTCTGACCCAACAAGTGGGCTAGCTGCTAATCCGCTAATAGGAGAATTAAGTGATAGACTTGTTGATTTAGGGTCTACTTCAATTTTAAGTGAAACTACTGAATTTATAGGAGCAGAACATATATTAGCTAGAAGAGCAGTAAATGAAGAAGTAAAAGAAAAAATACTACATATAGTACATAGATATGAAAATTCATTAAAATTAGTTGGAGAAGAAGTTAGAGAAGGAAATCCATCTCCTGGAAATATAGCTGGTGGACTTACAAGTTTGGAAGAAAAATCACTAGGCTGTATACACAAAGGTGGGCACAGAGTAATAAGTGAAGTATATGATTATGCAAAGCAAATTGATAAGAAGGGTCTTGTAATAATGGATACACCAGGAAATGATGCCTCATCTGTTGCGGGTATGGTTGCAGGAGGAGCTCAAGTAGTAGTATTTAGTACAGGGAGAGGGACTCCATCAGGAAATCCAATAGCTCCAGTAATAAAAATAACTGGAAATAAAATAACTTTTGCAAATATGGAAGATAATATGGATTTTGATGCTAGTCCAGTTATATATGGACCACAGACAATGGAAGAATTGACAGATGATTTATTAAATCTAGTTGTAGATGTAGCAAATGGTAAGCAATCAAAAGCAGAATCACTTGGATATACTGAAATGGCAATAGCTAGAGTATGTAATTATGTATAAAATATAAGACTTAAAAAAGTATGCACTTAGAATTTTACTAAAGGGTGATAGTATGAAGTTTGTTAGTTTTAGTAGTATAGAAGATACATCTAAAAAGGTAGGAATTCTCTCAAAGGATGAATTGTTTGTTATTGATGTCAATTCCATAAGTCTTAGCAAATTTTTTATAGATGTAAATGATTTAATTCAAGGTATATCTCAGGATGATATTATTAAGTTAAAAAATATTATAAGTGAAGAATCATTTAATGACTATAATGTTTTTAAAAAAGAGGAGTGCACTATACATGTTCCTATAGAAAAGCCAATACACGATATTTTATGTGTAGGAGTAAACTATAAAGAACATCTTGAAGAAACTCAAACTCATTTTGATAGTAGCTTTGAAGAACCTGAGAAAACAGTCTATTTTACAAAACGTGTGACAAAGGCGATAGGTCCAGAAGATGAGATAGATGCTCACTTTGATATAAATAATCAGTTGGATTATGAGGTTGAACTTGGAGTAGTAATAGGTAAAACAGGTGTTAATATAGAAAAAGAAGATGTAGAAGATTATATCTTTGGTTACACTGTGATAAATGATATTTCTGCTAGAAAGTTGCAAAAAGAACATGTTCAATGGTTTAGGGGAAAGGGATTAGATACATTTACATCTTTAGGGCCATGTATCTTACATAAAAGTGCAGTTTCTTTTCCAGTAAAACTTAATGTATATAGTAGAGTAAATGATGAAGAAAGACAAAATTCTAATACAGAGTTATTCATATCAGATATCTCAGATATAATTTCAGAACTTTCAAAAGGGATGACTTTAGAGGCAGGGGATATTATAGCAACTGGAACACCCTCTGGAGTAGGGATGGGCTTTTCTCCTCCTCTATATATGAATAGTGGAGATGTAATTGAATGTGAGATTGAAAGTATTGGAATATTGAAAAATTATGTTAAGTAAATGTTTTATTATATATAATCTTAAAACATAGGCTATAAGCATATTAAATGAACATATCAAAATAAATTTTAGGAGTTTAAATTATGAAAGCAGAATTTTTGACACCAGTTGTTACAATATTTGATGAAGACGGAAATTTAGATAGAGAAGGAAACAAAAAAGTATATGATTACCTTATAGATGGGGGAGTAGATGGTCTAGTTATAATGGGAAGTACTGGAGAGTTCTTTAATATGTCTATGGATATGCAAAAAGAACTTATAGATTTAGTGGTTAATCATGTCGATAAGAGGGTTAAAGTGTTTATAGGTACAAGTCGTATGTGTGCAGATGAGTCTATAGAACTTTCAAATTATGCACATAATAGTGGAGCAGATGGAGTTATGATAATAAGTCCTTATTATTTCTCGCTTGATGATGATAGTATTGAACTTTTTTATAGTAAGATAGCTGAGAACACAGATGCTGAAATATACCTATATAATTATCCAGATAGAACTGGTTATGATTTAAGTCCAGAACTTACATTAAAGCTTGCAAGAAAGCATGAAAACATAGTTGGATATAAAGATACAGTAACTTTAATGGGACATACTAGAGATTTAATAAATACTATGAAAACAGAGTTCCCAAACTTTAAGATATACAGTGGATATGATGAAAATTTTATACACAACTTAATGTCTGGAGGAGCAGGATGTATAGGAGGATTATCAAATCTAATTCCAGAAGTATGTTCTAAATGGGCTGAAGCTTATAATAATAAGGATATGGATAAAGTTATCGAAATTCAAAAATATATTAATAAAGCAATGGATTTTTATTTAATAACAAATCCATTTATACCAGCAATGAAGAAAGCTATGAATATTAGAGGATTAGAAATAAGTGACTACGTAACTGCTCCATTTATAAAACCAGATGAAAATCAAGTATGTAAAATTAAAACTTTGATGGATGAATTAAATATAAACTAAGAAGATAAAGAGGGTTTTAGATTGATTTTTATAGTCATTTTAAGCCCTCTTTTTGAGTGGATATATTAAATCAACCTTGCAAAGTAATTAACAATAAACTACAATTATCTTAATGAAAAATTAAATGTAAATAATACTAGGGTACTATTTTAGTTTAATAGGGAAAGTGATGTAAATTCACTACAGCCCCCGCTACTGTATACGGATACGAAATCAAATCCACTGAGATTCATAGTAATTTTGGGAAGGTTGATGGAGGACAGGCCGTGAGTCAGGAGACCTGCCCAGTATTACATAAATACAATTTAGGGTGGAGATTGTAGTTTATAATAAAATGAGATATCAATTCATTTTTTATAAAATTGATATAGAAGCTTCTCCTTGCTAGTTTAGGAGAGGTTTTTTATTTTGCTAAAAAGCTATATTTATAAAATTAATTTTAGTAAAATATTTTTTTAAAATATGTGTAGCCACTCATAAAAAATAAAATAATGGAGTGAAAGTGATGAAATTCAAGTCAAATGTTTTAAAGCAGTTTTTTTTAGTTGTAATGGTAATTTTTTTGGCAGGAGGTATTGTAGGTTGTAGCAAAAAAGACAAAACTAATGAACAAGTTAGTAATGGGAAAAAATTAGAATTAAAATATGCAAGTGGATTTAGTGTTGAGAATTTAGAAGATGGAATTAAAAAGGTTGTTGATGGAGATAATAGAGAACTAATTTTGATTCCTAAAAAGATAAAAATACCTGAAAAATACAAGAATGCAAATATAGTTAGAACACCTGTGGATAATGTATTGATAGCATCTACAACACAAGCTTGTTCTTTAAGGACAATAGGTGAGTTAGATAGTATAAAAGCAGTAACAACAGAAGAACAATATTGGACTATCAAAGAAATTAAAAATTTAATGAAGGATGGGAAGATACATTATGTTGGTTCAAATTTAGCACCAGATTATGAAAAAATAGTAGACTTAAATCCTGACTTGACTATAGTGAGTAGTGGTTTATCAGAAGCGGATACAAAACTTATAGATAAATTAGAAGAATTAGGACTTAACTATGTTGTAGATAATGAATATAAGGAACAAAATCCATTTGGAAGAATGGAGTGGACAAGCTTGATAGCTGCATTTTATGATAAAGAGGATATAGCTACTAGTGAATTAGATAAAACAGTACAAAAAATAGAAGAGGTTAGTAAAAAAATAAAAAACAAAAGTAAACCTAAAGTTGTATGGGCATCTGTATATGAAGGTAATGCTTATATAGCACCTAAAAATTCATATGTAGATAATATGATAAACATGGCAGGTGGAATAAATGCTTGTGCTTCAATCGATTCAAATGAAGGGCGAGTAAGTATTGAGCAATTACATGAAGTGGCAAAAGATGCAGATATATTTGTATATTCATCAAGTTCAGATTATGCACCAAATTTAGAGTCTATAAAATCTAGTGCACCAGTGTTATCTGATTTAGATGTTGTCAAAAATGGAAATTTATGGGTGTTTGCTCCGGATTATTATCAATCAGTGGATAAGACAGATGAATTAATAGTGGATTTAGTTGAAATATTTCACCCAGGTACTACAGGTGAAAAGATTAAGCATTATATAAATTATGATAAATAATAAATAAGATTAAATTAACAAGAAAACTTTATAAATTTGAGTTAATCTAGTTTTATTAAGAGGAGTATATAGATGGACCTTACCAATAAAAACAGAATTAAAAATACTACTATATTTATAACCTTAATTGTAGGTATAATACTTACTTTTTTGATATGTGTAGCATTTGGTTCTGTAAAAATCGAATTTAAAGAAATAATAGATGTTGTATTAAGAGGAATGGATAGTACAGAACACTATAAAATAATTTATAATATAAGGATTCCTAGAGTCCTTGCAACTATGGTGGGAGGTGCATGTTTAGCAGTATCTGGTATTTTACTACAGATATTTTTTAAAAACCCAATAGTTGAACCATATATATTAGGGGTGTCTTCAGGAGCGACTTTATCAGTAGCACTTATGATTTTAGGAGGATATACATTAGGATTTGAAAGTATAAATTCAATGAGTATATTTATAGCAGCATTTGTAGGAGCTTTAATTGTAATGTCTATAGTTATTCTATTTGCCAGCAAAGTAAAAAATATAACAACACTTTTGGTGATAGGAATTATGACTGGCTATGTATGTAGTGGAATTACAAATATATTACAATCATTTGCAAATAATGAAAAATTGAAGGAATTTACTATGTGGTCTATGGGTAGTTTTTCTGGATTTACATGGGAAAAAGTAGAAATACTTATGATAGTTGGGATATTAGGTCTTTTGATGACTATATTCATAATAAAACCTTTAAATGCTTTTTTACTAGGAGAAGAATATGCAAAGAGTATTGGTGTAAATATAAAATTTTTTAGATTTTTGGTAGTATTTATATCTAGTATACTAGCGGCAATAGTATCAGCATTTGCAGGTCCTATAGGATTTATTGGTCTTGCAGTACCACAAATCTCAAAATTGATATTTAAAACATCAGACAATAGAGTATTGATACCAGTAGTAATTCTTTTAGGAAGTATAGTTACAGCTCTTTGTGATTTAGTATCCAGAGTAATTTTGTCACCAATAGAATTACCAATAAGTGCAATAACTTCATTATTAGGTGCTCCAATTGTAATAATGTTATTGATGAAAAGGAAGGATAGGGCTTAGACATGTTGAAAACTAACAATTTAAGTGTTGGATATGATAAAAAAGTGGTTGTAAGTGATATAAACATAGAGGTGAAAAAAGGAGAAATATTATGTCTTTTGGGAAGCAATGGAGCTGGGAAAACTACTATATTAAGGTCTCTATCTAAACTTATAACACCGATAAAAGGTGAAATATATTTAAACGATATGGATGTAAGGCATATATCCAGAAAGACATTGTCTAAAATGATGGCTTTAGTACTTACAAATAGATTATTAGGAGATTTAATGACTGTACAAGATGTAGTTAATATGGGGAGATATCCTTATACAGGATTTTTTGGAAATCTCTCTAAAAAAGATTTAATGATGGTGGATGATTCATTAAAATCTGTAAATGCCCTTCATTTAAAAAAAAGATATTTTGATGAACTTAGTGATGGTGAAAAACAAAAAGTCTTGGTTGCAAGAGCATTAGTTCAAGAGCCAGAAATAATCATATTAGATGAACCTACAACCCATTTAGATATAAAGCATAGATTGGAACTTATGAACATACTAAAAAAATTAAGTAAGGAAAAATCAATATCAGTAATACTTTCATTACATGAAATAGATATAGCACTAAAAAGTTGTGATAAGGTTGCTCTTGTAAAAAATAACAAAGTTATAGCTTATGGTCAGCCAGAAGATATGGTAGACGAAAATATGATAAATTCACTCTATGAATTAGAGGATAAAAATTTTAATAGTTTATTAGGTGCAGTAGAAATTAGCAATAAATCAAAAAATGAAGTTTTTATAATTGGTGGAGGTGGTAAAGCAACACCAATCTACAGAGCTTTTACTAAAAGAGGCATAGGTATATATTCTGGCATAATACATGAAAATGATATTGATTATGAAATTGGTAGGACTATGGGCATAAAGTTGTTTACAGAAAAGCCATTTGAGTCAATAAGTGATGAAAGTTTCGATTTGGCTATTAGAAATTTAAATAATTCTAAGATTATAATAGACACAGGATTTAGCGTAGGAGAAACTAATAAAAGAAATATAGATATTATAAAAGAGGCTTTAAAAATAAATAAAAAAGTTTATTCATTTAGAAATAAAAGTGAGAGTAATAAGTATTATAAGAGTCTGAGTAATAATATAGAATATGTAGATAAAGTTTCTAAAATGGTGGATAGTATTGATATAAATAATTTACTGTAAATTGTAACTTATGGCATATTTAGAAATGATAAAATATATAAAAGAGTATCATAAGGAGATTTTTAAAGTGCATTTTTTAAATCTCTAGATACTCTTTTTTAGAAAATATTTATTTAGTAATACATTTTTTTATTGTGTATTTTCAATTACACACTTCAATAAAAAAATAATACTTTACAGATAACCAACAGCTTCTTCTCTAGTTAAAAAAAAGTGAATTCCTGTAGTTGATTCTTTCCATCTATTTTCATGAAAATTTTCAGCTACCACCATTTCTCCTACTCTATATATAAAATTTTCATCAGCATATGCACGAGCAGTTTTAAAAGATTCTTTGCCATCTATACTTGTAATCGACAGTACTTTTGCTTTATCACATCTACAAGCATTTGATGTAGCAGATACTCTTTTTGCGTCACTTGGTATTAATAATTGTACCATTCTAAAATTAAAACATTTTTTATAGCCTATAAACGCTCCTGTTTCAGGACAGTATAATTTAAAAAAACGAGTACTTTCATCTGATATTACTCCATCCAATGTAGCATATTCTAAATTAGAATTTTCTAGATTAGTACCTCTAATATCTGAGTTAGATAAATTACAAAATCTAAAATTTGCACCACTTAAGTCTGTATTTTTTAATATAGAATTTTTTAATGAACAATCTGAAAAATAAGAATTCTTAAAGCTAGAGTTTTCTAAATCTGCATTTTCTAAATTTAAATTGATAAGGTCAGACCAGGAAAAGTCAATATTACTTAAATAATATCCTCTTAAATCCATATTTTCTAATCTTACTTCTTTTAAATCAGCTCTTTCTCCATCGTTATTATTTTTAAGCCATAAATAATGTTTCTCAAGTGTTTTTTCTAATTCTTGTTTAGAAATAGTTTTCATTAAAATCACCTTCACAAATTTATTTTTATATATTTAGTAGCAAAATAGTCATATATTTAATTATATAACAATGAATAAAAAACTTCTAAATAATATATAAAATATTAAATATATTATTGAAGATTTATTATCTCTAGTAACATATAAACACTGGGTAAACATTTTTATGGTTTTATTTAAAGAATAAAATAATATCAGTAATACAATAATAAAAGTTTAGATATAAAAAAATTTGTGTATATACTATATGTAGTATATAATAGATAAAGCACTAACTATATGTAGTGCTTTTGTTTTTGAAAAATACTTATTATGCCCTATAATTATAGGTTGTTTTTGGAATTTACGCTGATAAATATTAAAAGAAATAATAAGTAAATTAAATGAAATTATAGCACAAGATTATGTTAAAAGGACGGTAAATAATGAATTGGATAGAGCTTAACAATCAAGTGATAATTAAAAATGAACAAGGGAAATATCAACTGGAAAAGGATAAGGAAGCCCTAAGTAGTTACATAGAAGAATTTATAAATCCAAAGTTAAAGAAATTTAATAATCTAGAAGAAAGATTGAAGTATCTAATGGATGAAGGTTATTATTTAGAAGAAGTAATACATAAATATAGCATGGATTTTATTAAAAAGATATACAAACTTATTGAGGAACATAAATTTAAGTTTCAATCATATATGAGTGCAAATAAATTTTATCAAAATTATGCATTAAAAAGTAATGATGGAAAAGAGATATTAGAAACATATAATGAAAAAGTATTAATTGTAGCTTTAACATTAGGAAATGGTGATGAGAGTCTAGCTTTAAACTTGGCAGACAAAATAGTAAAACAAGAATTTCAACCAGCTACACCTACATTTTTAAATGCTGGAAGAAAGAGAGCAGGAGAAATGGTATCATGTTTTTTACTATCTGTAGAAGATAGCACAGAAGGTATTTCATATGCGATATCTTCATCAAATCATTTATCAAAAATAGGTGGAGGAGTTGCGTTAAACTTATCTAAGCTTAGAGCATCAGGTGAATCTATTAAAGATATAGAAGGTGCAGCTGGAGGTGTTGTTGGAGTAGCTAAAATGTTGGAACAATCATTCAGCTATTTTAATCAGATGGGAGCTAGACAAGGTTCTGGTGCAGTTTATCTCACAGTATTTCATCCTGATTTTGAATTATTGATGGATACTAAAAAGATAAATGCTGATGAAAAAATAAGACTTGCTACATTATCGCTGGGAGCTATTATACCTGATAAATTTATGGAGTTAGCAGAAAAAAATGAAGTAGCTTATGCATTTTATCCTCATACTGTGTATAAAAAGTATGGAGTTTACCTTGATGAGATAGAAATGAGTGAGTGGTATGATAGATTAGTTAATGATGAAGATATAAGAAAAAAAGAAATAAATCCTAGACAAATGTTGACTAAAATAGCACAAATGCAACAAGAAAGTGGATATCCATATGTAGTGTATATAGATACAGCCAATAGGGAACATACATTGAAAGAGGTTGGTATGGTAAAAATGTCTAACTTGTGTTGTGAAATCTTCCAGTATCAAACATCTTCAGAAATAGAAGGCTATGGTGGAGAAAATAAATGGGGTCAAGATATAAGTTGTAATCTTGGTTCTTTAAATATAGCAAATGTTATGGACAATAAAACTATAGAAAGCACAGTTGAGACATCAATAAGAGCATTGACATTTGTAGCAGATAAAACAGACATAAAGCCAGTACCAACTGTAAATAATAGTAATAGCAAATCTCATTCTATAGGATTGGGAGCTATGAATTTGCATGGATACTTAGTAAGAGAAAATATTTTATATACTTCAGAGGATGCTGTAGAGTTTTCTGATGTATTTTTTGCAATGATTAGATATTATTCAATTAAAGCATCTATGAAAATAGCTATAGAAAAAAATCAAACTTTTGAAGGGTTTGAAAAATCAGAATATGCTAAGGGAAGAAAAAGCAAGGTATTATCAAAATACTATGAACAATCTTATCTACCTAAGCTAGAAAAGGTAAAAGCATTATTTGAAGGTATTTATATACCAACAAAAGAAGATTGGACAAAATTATTAGATGAGGTCAAAGAAAAAGGTATATATAATGCATATTTAATGGCAGTAGCCCCAACTCAAAGCATTAGTTATGTCCAAAATGCAACATCAAGTATAATGCCAATTACTGAGCCAGTAGAAGTAAGAACATATGGAGATTCAACCACAATATATCCAATGCCATTTTTAACTAATGAAAATATGTTGTATTATCAATCAGCATATAGAATGGATATGAGGAAAGTTATAGATTTAGTATCAACAGTTCAACAACATGTTGACCAAGGAATATCAACAACATTGTTTGTTACAGATGAAAAGACAACTAGAGATATAGCTAGACATTACATATATGCATATAAAAAAGGTCTTAAAAGTTTATATTACACAAGAACAAAGATGACAAGAGATACTCATGAGTGTCTAGTATGTTCAGTATAGGGAGAGAAATATATGACATTTAAATTACATAAAACACATGATGCAGTTAATTGGAATAAAGAAGAAGATGGATTCACACAGGCTTTTTGGGAACAAAATGTAAAACAATTTTGGCTTCCTGAAGAAATATCTGTCTCTAAAGATATTAAGGTATGGAATGAATTAGATGATAATGAAAAAGACTTATATAAAAAAGTGTTAGGTGGACTGACCTTATTGGATACAAAGCAAGGGAATAATGGAATTCCATCAATGATGGGTTTAACAGATAATCTTCAAAGAAAAGCAGTTTTATCTTTTATGGGTACTATGGAAGAAATACATGCAAAAAGTTATTCTTCCATATTTATGACTTTGCTTTCTAACTCCGAGATAGATGATTTATTTGAATGGATAGAAACAGAGCCAACATTACAACGAAAGGCTGATTTAGTTCTAGCTCAATATGAAAATACTACAAACCAAAAGAATTTATATTTATCAATGGTTACAAGCGTGTTTTTGGAGAGTTTCTTGTTTTATTCAGGATTCTTTTATCCATTGTATCTGTCTGGTCAAGGAAAAATGGTGGCTAGTGGAGAAATAATATCACTTATTCTTAGAGATGAATCTTTACATGGTAAATACATAGGGCTTCTTGCACAAGAGATATACAATTCATTTAATAATACTGATAAGAAAAAATTAGAAGATAAGATGTATTCTATACTTGCTAGTCTTATGGAAAATGAGATAGAGTATACAAATGTAATATATAAAGATAGTGGACTTGAAGAAGAGGTTGTAGATTTTTTGAAATACAATGCAAATAGAGCTTTAGAAAATTTAGGATTTGAAAGACTCTATAATGTAAATGCTATCAATCCAATTGTGTTAAATGGACTTAGTACTGAAACTAAAACACATGATTTCTTTTCAACTAAAGGTAATGGATATCAAAAAGGGGTCTATGAAGAGTTAGAAGATGAAGATTTTATAATATAATTTATTTTATAAAATGTGACACGCTGATGTCACCTTTAGCATGATAATATCAATGTATAAAATGTATATACGGAGGTATTTTTTATGAAATATGAATGGAGAAAAAAAGATAAAGAGTTATATTTACCTAAGAAGAATCCTGTGATAGTTGAAGTACCAGAGCAGAAATTTATCATGTTAAAAGGCAGTGGAGACCCAAATACTAAAGAATTTACTGAAGCAATAGGAGTACTTTACTCTTTGGCATATGCAATAAAAACTATGCCTCAAAAGGGAATTGTACCAGAAGGGTATTTTGATTATACTGTTTTTCCTTTAGAAGGTATATGGAATAAGGGAGAAAAAAGCAAATGTTCAGATATACTTATTAAAGAAGATTTGATTTATACTATAATGATACGTCAGCCAGATTTTGTTACACAAGACCTGTTAAATAAAGCTATTGATATATTAAAAAAGAAGAAACCACATAATCTTCTTGAAAAAGTTAGATTTGGGTCTATTAATGAAGGTCTATGTGTTCAAATGCTTCATATAGGCTCATATGATGATGAACCAGAAAGCTTTGACATTATGAGTGAATTTTGTAAAAAAAATAAGCTTCTAAGAAAATCTTATATACATCGTGAAATTTATATAAGTGATGCTAGAAAAGTATCTCCTGAGTCATTGAAAACTGTTTTGCGTTTTGAAGTAGAAAGGGAAATGTAAGCATTATATTATGATATTAGATTGCTTTATTTTTATACTATAATAAAGTAATGAGGTGATTATATGAAAAGTAATAGATTATTTGAAATTATTTATATCCTGTTAGATAAGAAAAGAGTAACTGCAAAGGAGTTAGCTGAACACTTTGAAGTATCTAGGCGAACTATTTGTAGAGATATTGAAATATTGTCATCTTCTGGTATTCCAATTTATACTGATAAAGGTAGAAATGGTGGTATAGGTATTTTAGATAATTTTACTTTTGATAAATCTATTTTATCTGAGCAAGAGCAGAAAGAAATTCTAGCATCACTAGAGGGTTTAAATATGCTTAAATATCCAGATATGAATTCTACATTAGCAAAACTTAGAGCCTTGTTTTGTAAATCAGATTTAAATTGGATAACTGTTGATTTTTCTCATTGGTGTAGTAATGATGTAGAAAAAGATAAATTTATAAAGATAAAATCAGCTATATTAGATTGTAATATTATAACTTTTGAGTATATAAATACTTATGGAAAGATAACTAAACGTTGTGTAGAGCCACTTATGCTTTGGTTTAAAGAAAAGTCATGGTATATTAAAGCTTATTGTCGTCAAAAAAATGATTATAGAATTTTTAAGGTCGTAAGGATGAAGAATATCTGTATTTGTGAGCAGACATTTATACGAAGCATACCAATTGAAGTGGGAGAGATAAAAGAAGATAAGAATAAAAATATTATTTTAAAATTGAAAATTTCTAAAGATATAGCATATAGAGTTTATGATGAATTTGATATTGATAATATATTATACGATAACGATGGAAATTTTATTGTAAATGTACAGTATCCTCAAAATGATTGGATTTATGGATATGTGCTCTCTTTTGGAAATCACATTGAAGTATTAGAACCCATAGATGTTAGAGATAAGATTTTACAGATTGTTGATGATATTAAAATAAAATATTTATAATTATTGTAAAAAGTGAAGTATTAATTAGACTTCACTTTTTTAGTTTACTGGTAAAACCCAGTTTGATTTTTGTATAATATGTATATTTTTACATGTGTAACATTGACATCAAATTATCGAAACTAATTATATATTTGTCATTATAAGTAGATTAATAGTAAAATGTATATCTTATTGTTAAAATAAATTGAATGTATTATTTTAATATTGTAAGTAAAAAAGTGAAAAATTGTAAATAAACATTATTTTTTAAAGAAAAAATTAATATATTGACAAAAATAAAGTACTCATTTAAACTAATAGTTGAGAATAATATTCAATATTAAATAATAGGAGGAGCTATGAATAAATATCTTCTAATAAATCCAGTAGCAGAAAAAATGTATGAGGAAAAGTTTAATACTATTAAAGAAACTTTGATAAAAAAAGGGTACATAATGGTTGAATGTGAGGCACAATTAGAATATGTAAAGAATCAGTACAAAGAATATGCAAAAAAGACTGAAAACACGATATTAGATTGTAGATGTCCAGAAAGCATAAATCTTTTAAAAAGAAATAATTTGATAGATGGTTTTGAAGTTCCTATGATAGAACCAATATTAGTAAGGACTTGTAGAGTTTTATACGAAAAATATATTAAGAGTAAAGAGGATATGTTAATAGTAACCTGTCCATGTACACAATTAAGAGATTTTGCTAGTGAAAAATTTAAGTATAAAGATAATGCTCTATTTTATACATGGAAGGAATTTGCTGAAAAAGAAGGTATAAAATCACTTGGAAAAATAGATGAATCTCCAATTCCATTAGGGTATTTTAAGGATTCTTTTGAAAAAGTTCTTGAAGTGTCAAGCGAAGATGAAATATTAAGTAAAATACAAGAAATTAAAAATGGCTCTGAGGATAAGTATGATATAGTAGAAATGTTTTATTGTAAAGATGGATGTAATAATGGAGATGGTTTGTAAATGGGCAATAAAATTAATGATAAACTTTTAAGGTTAATAAAAAGTGTTTTGATATTTTTTATAATTCTTGTATTGTGGAAAATTACAAATTATCTTGGTATTTGGAGTGAATATATATTACCACCACCTGAAAAAGTGTATAGTACATTTTTAAATATGATAAATGATGGTTCAATATTTGTTAATGTATATGCAAGTATGAAAAGAGTTTTGATAGGGTTTGTAATAAGTACAATTATAGGTGTTCCTTTAGGTATATTCTTTGGAATTTATGGTAAAGTTTATGAGTACTTTAAATCATTAATAAATTTTTTGAGAAATACACCACCACTTGCTTTAATACCAATGCTTATATTGTGGTTTGGTATAGGTGAAGAATCAAAAATAATAATTATAATTTTGGCATCTTTTTTCCCAATCTTTACAAGTACATTAAAGGGGATTAGAAATTGTGATTCAAAGTTAATTGAAGTAGGTAGAGTATTTGAATTGTCAAAGCTTCAGATAATATTTAGAATAATTATTCCTAATGCAATTCTCGATATTGCTATTGGTCTAAAGTTAGCACTTGGATATAGTTTTAGAGCAATTATAGGAGCTGAGCTTGTAGCTGCTTCATCTGGTCTTGGATACTTAATATCTGATGGAAAAGAAATGTCTAGGACAGATGTTGTTATTGTAGGAATAATTGTAATTGGACTTCTAGGAATAATTACAGACTATATATTTTCAATTATTGTAAAAAAGGTAAGTAAGGGAAAGATGGTGGAAGCATATGAGTAATACAGTATGTAATTCTGGGTATATAATCAGAAATCTATCTAAAAGTTATAAAGTTGATAATGAAGAACATGTAGTGCTTAGTGATATTTCTTTAGATATAGACAGAAGTCATATAACTGTAATTTTAGGTGAAAGTGGATGTGGGAAGACTACTTTACTTAGGGCAATTGCATCACTTGAAGATATAAATAGTGGCGAGATTAGGTTTGTAAAAGATAATAAAGAGTATAAACCTAATGTTGGTTTTGTATTTCAAGAAAGTAGACTGATGCCTTGGCTAAATGTGAGCGAAAACATAGCTTTTCACAATCAACAAAAAAGTAATCTTTTAAATAAAATATTCAATAAATTAAATCACTCAAAAAGTACCATTAATAAAGATAGGCGTGATAATAATATTTATTTAAATGAGAAGAACAAAGTAAGTGAATCAAATAAGCAAGACAGTATTGATATAGAAAAATATCTTAAAATGATGAACTTACAGAAGTTTAAAAATTCTTATCCAAATGAGCTTTCAGGAGGTATGGCACAGAGAGTAAGTATAGCTAGAGCACTTTCTTTTAATCCAGATATGTTGTTTATGGACGAGCCTTTTTCAGCACTAGATTATTTTACAAGGATTGATATGCAAAATGAAGTTGTAAGAATACATAAGTCAACCAATAAAGGTGTAATATTTGTAACTCATGATATTGATGAAGCATTAAAGATAGGCAAGAAAATAGTTGTTTTTACAAATGAAAGAAAAATAGAAGAATTTAATATAGAGGATGATTATAATAGAGATTTAACTTCAAATTACTATATTAAATTAAAAAAAGATATTTTAATGACAATGAAATCAAATAAAGGCATTTAAAGAAATTAATAATATTTTAAGGAGTAAAAATATGAAATTAAAAAAACTATTGATAGGTATAACAATATTGACACTTGCGGCAGCATCTTTAGCTGGATGTGCAAAAAAGAATGATAGTGAAAATCTTTCAGAAATAAATTTAACTTATGTAAAATCACCACTAAATGTACCTTCTATAATTCAAAAACAGGATGATTTATTTGGGAAAGAATTTAAAAAGGATAATATAAAAGTTAATTTTCATGAAATTACTACAGGACCAGAGCAAACACAGGCTTTAGCTGCTGGAGAAATAGACTTTTTACATGCATTAGGTGGTACATCAGCTTTGATAGCTGCATCTAATGGAGTGGAATTAAAGATACTAAACACTTATAGTAGGTCACCAAAAGGATTTATGATTTTAACAAATAATGATTCAATAAAATCAGCAGCAGATTTAGAAGGTAAGAAAGTAGCAGGACCAAAAGGGACTATATTACATCAAGTATTAATTGCAGCACTTGATAAAGAAGGATTAAGTATGGATGGTGTAGAGTTTGTTAACATGGGTATTCCAGAAGCATCAGCAGCTCTTTCTGATGGTAGTGTTGATGCTGCATTGATTGCTGGACCAGCAGCTCTTAAAGCCATGAAGTCTGGAAGTAAACTTGTAGCAAATGGTGAAGGTTTAGTAGATGGCATAATAGTAACTGCTGTTAGTACGGATTTTGCTGAAAAACATCCAGAGGTAGTTGAAAGATTTATGAAAGTTGAAAAAGAAACTTTAGAATATGTAGATAATAACTTTGATGAAGCTATGGAAAAGGTAGCAAAAGAAGTTGATTTAAGCGTTGAAGAAACTAAAGAATTATATGCTTGGTATGATTTTAGTTTAGATATAACAGACAAAGATATATCTTCTCTTGAGGAGACACAAGACTTCTTAATAAAAAATGGATTACAAGAGAAAAAAGTAAACATAAAAGAATTAATATATAATGCTAAGTAGTAGTGATAATAGTGTTAAAAGTTTAAGTTACCTTATTTAAGGTAACTTTTTCTATTCTATTGATAAAAATATATGCTAATGGTATGTTTATATAGCGAAGAGATATGTTTTAATTTTAAATTATTAGAGTGTTTTTAAATATATAATATATTTATTTACAGATAGAAGAAGATATTTTTATAGTATTTTATATAAGGTATTTTATAATACAATTATATTGATAAAGTTAACAATAATATTTTATTATATATAGATACAAAGATATCATGCTTAATATAGATAGTATACAGGTATAAATATAATATATAATATTATGTAAATAAGTGTATATCAAACAAAAAATTAGAAAATTATAAGTATAAATATTACCAATAATTGTTAATAAATATTAATATACTGTATTTTGAAATTTAATAAATTGATAGATATCTGAGTAGGTATCTATACTATACATAAAGCCATATGTGAAAGTTATATGAATATATGGTAAATAAGAAAACTAAAATATGGAGGAATTATATGAGTCATAAAATATATATTGTAGAAGATGATATATCAATAAGTACATTACTTAAAGATTATATAGAGAAATATGGATTTGAAGTAATGGTTGAAGAAAACTTTGATAATATAATTACTACATTTGCAAATTTCAAGCCAGACTTAGTGCTTTTAGATGTAAATTTACCAAAATTTGATGGATTCTATTGGTGTAGATGTATTAGACAACAGTCAAACATTCCTATAATTTTTGTATCAGCTAGAGATAGTAATTTAGACCAGATTAGAGCTTTAGAAAGTGGAGCAGATGACTATATAACAAAGCCTTTTTATTATGATGTAGTAATGGCAAAGATAAAAAGTCAGATAAGAAGGGTATATGGTGAATATTCGCCTAAAATAGATGAGAGAATATTAGAACTAGATGGACTAAAATTTTATCCAGAAAGATTAGAGATAGAGTTAGAGGATAAGACTTTGGTTATCACCAAAAAAGAAGGAATATTACTTGAGTGTCTTATAAAAAAATACCCTAAAGTAGTAAGTAGAGATTATCTATTAGAAAAGATATGGGATGATATTGAGTTTGTAGAGGAAAATACTCTAAATGTAAATGTTAGCAGAATAAGAAAAAGATTTGAGGAGTTAGGTATAAATGATGCTGTTCAAACTGTACGAGGAGTAGGATATAAATTAAATAAAAATTGGTAAGGAGAAAATATGAAATTATTATTTAAAGATTGTAAAGGCTATATTTTTATATATTATTTAGGAATATCTATGACAATTATTTATTGTAGTCTTATGAAATTTATTAGTGTAGAAGAAGCTTTGTATATCTTATTGTTTAGTACTTTTATATTATTATGTTTTTTGGTATATAAATATTATAAAAACAGAGAAGTATATACTATATTTACAAAAGGTATAAACTCCTTAGATGAATCCTTTTTATATTTAGGGAACTCTTTTTTCGGAGAAAACATATCAGTTATTTTAAAACAACAACATAGATTATATCAATCAATGATTCAAGAACATAAAAAAATACATAGTGAACACTTAACTTTTATCAACCAATGGATTCATCAAATGAAAACTCCAATATCAGTTATAAGTCTTCAACTTCAGGAATATGAAGGTGAAGAAGTTACTGAAAATATAAAAAAAGAGATAGATAGACTTAATAAAGGCTTAAACATGGCCATGTATTTCGCAAGAGTGGATGAATTTCAGAAAGATTTTGTGGTTGAAAAAGCTAATTTGAATGATATCATAGTAGATACTATAAATGAGGAAAAGAGATTATTCATAAAGAATGGTATAATTCCTAAAATACATATAGATAAATCTATTTATATTTATACAGATATAAAATGGATGAAATTTATAATAAATCAGTTAATTACAAATGGAGTTAAATATTCCAAAGATTACAGTAAAGATTTAATTATAAAATCTGAAGAAAATAATAAGTCTATAATTTTAAGTATAATAGACAAAGGTGTTGGAATTGTATCTAAAGATATAAAAAGAGTATTTGACCCATTTTTTACAGGAGAAAATGGACGTAAATTTGGAGAATCCACAGGTATGGGGCTCTATTTAGTAAAAAAAGTATGTGACAACTTAGGTCATAGGGTCAATATAAAATCAGAAGTTGGGAAAGGAACTGAAGTTTCAATAATATTCAGTAAAGATAATATAAACTAATAAGAGGCTATTTTAAGATGGATTAATATTGTATTTATAATTTAAATATCTTGTTAAAATTAATATGTCCATATATTTTAATGAGATTTATAATTATACAATCTAATTTTAAAATAGTTTATTTTTTGCAAACATTACATAGATGTAATGTTTGTGTAATGTTTGTAGATAGTGAAACTTTCTAATGTCAATTAAAATTAGTATAAGAAATGACATAAGAAAAGAAATTTTAAGAAGATTATATAGTAGGGAAAGGGTGTTTATCAATGAGTTTGGATATCATTTTTATATTAAAATCAATAATAATAGCTATAGTGGAGGGACTTACAGAATTTATTCCAGTATCATCTACAGGTCATATGATTTTGGTGGGAAGTTTGATAGATTTTAAAGGTCAATTTGCTGAAATGTTTGAAGTTGTAATACAACTTGGAGCTATCCTAGCAGTAGTAGTACTTTATTGGAAAAAAATAAAGAATAGTGTTATAGAGTTTTTTAAATTTATATTTACTGGAGGAAAGGAAGGAAAAATTGGATTTAAGTTTGGAATAAATGTTATTGTAGGTTGCATACCATTTGGAATTGTGGGAGTTATATTTTATGATAACATAAAAGCATTGTTTAATTTACAATCTGTAATTGTAGGGTTTATAGTTGGAGGAATTTTATTATTAGTTGTAGAAACTCTATTCAGAAAAAAGAAGCACTCAACAGATAATATAGATAAAATTACTCCAGTACAAGCTTTGAAGATTGGTGTATTACAAGTTTTATCTGCGTGGCCGGGAATGTCAAGAAGTGCATCCACTATTATGGGTGGATGGATAGCAGGGCTTAATTCTCCTACAGCAGCGGAATTTTCTTTTTTCTTAGCTATACCAGCAATGGTAGCTTCTTCAGGACTAGATTTATTTGAATTTGATTATTCAATAATGACACCAACTTTATGGATTGCTTTAATTGTTGGGTTTATAGTAGCTTTTCTTGTGTCTATAGTAGTTATGGAAAAGTTCGTAAATTTTTTAAAGAAAAAACCAATGAGAGTATTTGCTGTATATAGAATAGTGGCAGGTATAGTACTTGCTGTATTAGCTTTTACTAACATAATTAGTATATAAACTAAAATAAATTCAGTATTTATATAAAATTTCTTTAATTAATATGAGTAGTATTTAATATATACTGCATGTCATTTTATAACTTATAAAGGAGCTATAAATAATGAAAACTTTAATTGTGAGTAATTTGAGCAAGGTATATGGTAAAAAAATGATTTTTAATGCATTAAACAATATAAGTTTTAGTATAGATGATGGAGAATTTGTAGGAATTATGGGACCATCTGGAAGTGGAAAGACCACTCTTTTAAATATGATTTCTACTATAGATAAGCCAACTACAGGAAAAATAGAATTAAAAGGTAAAAATCCATTATCACTAAAAGGTGAAGAACTTGCATTATTTAGACGAAGAGAGTTGGGGTTTGTATTTCAAGATTTTAATCTATTGGATACTTTAACTATTGGCGAAAATATAGTATTGCCATTGACATTGGATAAGGTAAGTGTAAAAGAGCAAGATGAAAAGCTAAATGAAGTATCTAAAATTTTAGGTATAGAAGACTTATTAAATAAAAGAACTTTTGAAGTGTCTGGCGGTCAAGCTCAGAGAACTGCTATTGCTAGGGCCTTAATCAATAAACCATCAATACTTTTGGCAGATGAGCCAACAGGTAATTTAGATTCAAAGTCATCAAAGACTGTAATGGAACTATTTCAAAAGATAAATAAAGACAATAAAGTCACTACTATGATGGTAACTCATGACCCATTAGCAGCAAGCTATTGTAATCGTATTTTATTTATAAAGGATGGAGCTATATACAATGAAATATATAAGGAAAATAGTAGAGAACAATTTTATCAAGAAGTAATGGATGTGCTTACATTATTGGGAGGAGATAATTAATGAACATAAAACAATTTGCCATTAATAATATTTCAAGAAATATTAAAGCATATCTAGGATATTTAACAAGTATTGTTATATCCTCGTCACTACTTTTTTCTTTTATTATGTTTACAGGTCATCCAGATTTAGATATATCTCAATTTCCTGACTATTTAAAAGAAGGGCTTAAGATGAGTAAAATAATTGCATATTTGTTTTTATTCTTCTTTGTATTTTATTCAGTGAGTGTTTTTCTTAAAAGTAGATATAAAGAGTTTGGAATACTCTATATTACAGGTATATCAAAACGACAAGTAATGAAATTGGTTCTTATAGAAAATATAGTAATAAATATAGTATCTTCTTTAATTGGAATAATAGTAGGTTTAATTTTTTCAAAGGTATTTTTAGTAGTTATGTCTACCTTTTTAGAATTATCACCTCTAAACTTTTATATACCATTAAATGCAATGTTTTCCACTTTAATTTATTTTATGGTTTTAGCTATATTAACATCTATATTTACTTCTTTTATAATTAAAGAAAATCAAGTATTGAGGTTACTTAAAGGTACAAAAACTCCAAAACCAGAGCCTAAAACATCACTAATACTTGCTATATTAAGTATTTGCCTGTTTGTAATAGCATATTATAGTGCTGTTACATCAACTGACCAGTATACAACTTATTTACGATTAGTTCCAGTTACATCTCTTACTATAGTAGCAACTTATTTATTCTTTTCTCAATTTAGTGTGTACTTTATAAAAAAATTGAAGATGAAGAAAAGTTTTTATAGAAGAAATACAAATATGCTTTGGATTTCAAATTTAATTTATAAGGTAAAGGATAATGCTAGGATATTCTTTTTGATAACTATAACTTCTGCAGTGGCATTCACTGCTATAGGTACAGTTTACTCATTTTGGAAAGATGTAAAACGTCAAATTAATTTAATATACCCTAACACAATATATTATTCAACAATGACTCTGCATAATGACACTAATAAACCTGATAGTAAAAAGAAAGATAAGGAAAGAATGAGTTTTATAGAAAGTAAGTTAAAAAAAGAAGGTATAGATTATGAAAGAGTTAATGGTGAGTTTAAAACTGTATTTCCTAAGAAAAGTGATTTTAATGTAAGAATAATTAAAGAATCCAAGTACTTAGAAATTACGAAGAGTATAGGGGTTAAGCCTATAAATTTTGAAGATAATGAATGTATATCATTATTTTCATCAGGACTACCTGGTAATAAAAAGGTAAAAGAAAATGTCATTATAGGGAATATAAGCTTAAGAGTGGCAAAACAGGTAGAAGAATGTGTTATGCCAGCATATTATAAAAATATGTATGTGGTAAAGGATAATTTTTATGATAGTATAAAATCAAAATTTATAGTAGATAGATTCTCAGCATTTGAGGTAAAAGGTTCAAGTGAAACTATAGATGTATGTAAACAATTCGAAGATAAATTTGATAATGAGTCTGGAATGCAACCATATTTGTTTTTCTCCAAAGAATTAATGATAGAAACTGGTAAACTAACATATTCTACATTTATGTTTTTAGCAATATTTATAGGTTTAATTTTCTTTGTTACTACAAGCAGTTTCTTATATAATAAGTTTTATATGGATTGTCAAGTTGACAAGAAAAAGTATGAACAGTTAAATAAATTGGGGATGACATATAAGGAGATTAAGAGAGCTTCAACCATTGAGATTGGGATTGTGTTTTTGTTACCTTATGTAGTAGCTGTTATACATTCGATATTTGCACTTACTGCACTGAAAAATTCATTTGATATAGAGGTTGCGTCATCTGCGATTTTAGTAATGGGAAGCTTGTTTATAGTTCAAATAGTGTATTTCTTACTTGTAAGAAATAGTTATTTAAAAGAGATAAGATTAAATTTAGTCAATTTTTAATGGATATAATTAACTAATAACAAAAAGGTTTAAAATTAATTAATATTACTGAAATTATAAATGTTTATTTTTTCAGTAATATTTTTTATTGTATTAATTATTAAGATTCTATACTAATATGACATAATAAATGTCAAAATTATAAAAATATTCTACTTATATAAAGTATAAAGAGGTTATATGCACATATCTGTAGAAATAAATAATATAAAATATTAATTAATGTTATTAGGGGGTGTTATTTATTAGTAAATTAGCTAATGCATTGAGAATGATGATATTAATTCAAAGTAGAGGCAAAATGAAATGCAAAGAGTTAGCAGAAGAGTTGGAAGTAAGTGAGAGGCAAATAAAAAGTTACAAAGAATATTTGGAACAAGCAGGCATATTTGTAAACTCAACACCTGGAATTTATGGTGGTTATGAAATAGATAAATGTAATAGCCTTTCATACATTAGATTATTAGATAATGAAGTTTCAATTCTAGATATGATAAATTCACAACTAAAGTATAATAATGATATTTATAAAAATGAATTTAATAATATTGTAGACAAAATAAAAGCAGTATTAAATACAGGGGAAAAAAGCGATACATATATGGATTATTTCACAATACAAGCAAAATGTAATTGTGATTATGGATTTGAAAAAAAGAAATGCAATGAAATAACTAGAGCATATACAACAAAACGTAAAATTAAGATAAAATATTATTCTTTGAATTCTGGAAATAGTGAAAGAGTTGTACATCCATATGGTTTGTTTAACTATAAATCAGATACTTATATGGTAGCTTTTTGTGAAAAAAGACTTAAGTTTATAGATTTTAAATTATGTAGAATTAAAGATTATATTGTTTTAGACGAAAAATATATTGTAGATAGAAATTTCAATTGGAACGAATATAGTAAGAATAGTATAGGTATTTACAAAGGAGAAGAAATTAATATAGCTATAAAAATTAAGCAACCATTTGCAACAATTATAAGGGAAAAGGTATGGGTTAATAATCAACAAATTAGTGATGTTGATGAAGAATCTATATTGTTTAAAGCTAAAATGAGAGGTTATGAGGAAATAAAAAGCTGGATTTTAAGTATGGGAGCTTATGTTGAAGTCATAGAACCTGAGAGACTGAAGAATGATATCTTATCTGAAATTGAAAAATTGAGAAAACTTTACTAATTTTTTTTATTAGTTTTATATTAAGACAGATATAGTTCACTGTCTAGTGTTAATATAGTAGTTGAGAGAGGTGATATTATGAAAATGAAAATTGAATTTAGTACAGATTGTATACCAATATCTTATAATTCACTCTTCATGAGTATTATAAAAGAGGCAATAAGGAAGTCTAGTGAATATTATTATAAAGACATGTACTATTATAACGAAAAGCATAATAAAAAAACTAAGAATTTCACATTTTCAGTTTATATAAAAAAATATAGTATTGAAGGTGAGCATTTTATTATCAAAGATAAAGTAATACTGAATGTAAGTACTCCAGATTTAGAACTAGGTTTCCATATATATAATGGATTAATAACTTCTAAAAAATGTTTATATAAAGACTATGAACTTACAAGGATTAGAATAGATTTATCAAGAGAAAAGAAGATAACAGAAGATATGGTATTATTCAATGCTCTATCTCCAATCTGCATAAAATCTAAAGAAGGAAAATTTTTGGATATAAGTGATGATAGATATATAGAAGAGTTAAACTATATAACTAATGAAGTTGTAAAAAACTATAGGGGAGAAGGATTAAAAAGAAAGTTAGAGTTTGAAAATATAGCTCTTAAAAAGGTAGTAGTTAAAGAGAGTTTAAGAGAGTTTAAAAAAATAACAGGTAAGGAATATCAATATGTTAATGGCTACAAAGGTAAGTTTATATTGAAAGGTGATATTGACGATTTAAATCTTATCTACAATTTAGGAGTGGGATTTAGGCGAGCTCAAGGATTTGGGGATGTAGATATTTTAGAATGGAGGTGATATAAATGAAGCTAAGAGTTTATAGGGGTGACTGGTTCTTTAATATGGGAATAGTTGGATTTCTAAATGTACTAAAAAAATCAGGTACTGAAAAACAAATATTTATTAAGGAAGATTATATCGAATTTGATAGTTCGTTTCTTGAAAACTTTCATGAGTATTATTTTAATTACTTCATGGATGAATATGATGTATCAAAAAGGATTAGGAAGAGTGTCGATTACAGTATAAATTTTATTAAATCTAAGCCTGATAAAATCAAAGATGGAATTAAGAAAATTAAAGATAATATAAAGCAACAAAATGATAAGGTTAAAAAATTTGATGAAGATAATTCTAACTTGATAAAAGAAAAGCTAGATATTATGTCTAAGATAAAAAGTTATGATGAATTTGATTTATTAAATACTTTAATTGATGAGATTATGGATATATTTAAAATGAAATCAATAAATGATAGACTTACAGCTAATCTTTATAAATATGTAGTTCAAGATAATTATTTTGGACAAGTTAGTTTTTTTAATGTTGCTAAGGCTAAGTTAGATTTATATGGATTAAAACAGGTAATGTTTAATGATTATTTAAGACAAATTATATATTTTGGGGAGTTAGAGGATTTATTAGAAGAGAATGACTATGATAAGTTAAAAAACTATTTAAATGCTAGATTAGATAGTATAGCTAAAGATGTAAGTGAAAAAAAAGTTAGTAAGTCTAGTATAAATACTATAGAAAAAATTATGAAGGAAATAAATAAAAACTTTATAAAGAAAAATAAAAGTATAGAAGATATAAAACAGTATATGGATAGTTTAGAAGTATGTGAAATGTGTGGTTCCTACAAAGGCATATTAGATGAGTATTCAGAAAGTAATTTTGCTCCACTTGGAGTAAGTACCAATAATGCTAGGAATATGTTTTGGAATCAGGAGTATACATCATCAATATGTGATGTTTGTAAACTTATATTGTTTTGTACTCCAGCAGGGTCTACTTATACAAGAAAAAATTATTTATCCAATGAAGATAATGAGTTTTATTTATTTGTTAACATGGATACTTCAATAAATGAGCTTTTTGAGAGAAATAATGAGTTAAAATTACAGAAAAGTGAGATATCGGATTCCAAAGATGAAAGTCCTTTTACTCAACTTATAAAAAGTATAGTAGAAGAAAATAAATTAAAAAGTGAATGGCATCTTCATAACATACTTTTTGTAGAATTTAAAGCAAGTATAGACTCTAAAAAATGTAAGATAAATTATTTTAATATCCCTACTTATTTAGCAAAAATATTTGCAGATGAAAATAAAAAAATACAAAATATATATGATTATAAGCTTAAATCAAATATATTAGATTTACTTTTGAAAAATAGGGACTTAAAGCATTTAACTAATAATACTTTAAGAAATAAAGTTAAGAATGATATGGAAAGCAATAACAAATCAAATATATCAGGAATAGATTGTTTTAGAGTAGTCCAATTAAGAGCATTAATAAATAGCTATAAGAAGGGGGTATATAAAATGGATAGTAAAAATTTGGAAAAGAATGATGAAAAACTGAGAGTAATTTATTACTTGGGTTGTGATATACATGACCATTATGTCAATAAAAATTCTAAAAATAAAATAGATGGAGTAAGCTATAAACTTTTAAATTCAGTTAAAGTTGGAAATAAAAGTGATTTTATGGATACAGTTATAAGAATTTTTATGTCAGCTGAAAAACAGATTCCAGTGTTTCTTTTAGATATAGAAATTGAAAAAGATTTAGACTTTGAATCTATAGGTCATGCTTTTATATCTGGATTAATTTCTGGAAAATATGAAGGAAAAGATAAACTACCAAACGAAAAGGAGGAAAAATAAGATGAAAAGAGGACTAACATTTACTGTAATAGCACAGGCTCAAAGTTTAAACTATGGTGAAGGTATAGGTAATATATCAGAATTAAAAAAGCTAAGTAGGGCTGACGGAAACATCTATACATTTGCATCTCGTCAGTGTTTAAGATATGACATAGTAAGATTAGCTTCGGAGTTATTTAATTGGAATTTACAAGTTGTTGATAAAGGAAAAGGTACAATTCAGTTTAGAGATAATATAAGTATAAGAGAATCAGAAGAAATGGACCTATTTGGATATATGAAAACAAATAAAAAAGATGAAAAAGATAAAAAAGGAGGTTCAGTGACTAGAGAAGCTACTATAAGATTGAGTAATGCAATTTCTCTTGAGCCATATAGAAGCGATATGGACTTTTTAAATAATAAAGGGTTGGCAGATAGAATAGGAGAACACCCTAATCTTGCCAACATAGAACAACATTTGAGTTATTATACATATACAGTGACTATAGATTTATCTAAAATAGGTAAGGATGGAGATATAGAACTTGATAATAAAGAGAAATGTAAGAGAGTAGTAGAATTTTTAGAAATAATAAAAATATTGAATAGAAATATTAGAGGTAGACAAGAAAATTTATCTCCTCTATTTGTAGTAGGAGGAGTATATGAAATAGCAAATCCATTTTTCTTAGGTAGAATTAAATTAAAAGGAGATAAAAATGGATTTAAAGTAAATAAGAAATCTATAGAAGAAGTAGTTCGAGGTACTTTTTTAGGAAAGGGTCTAAAAGAGTTTACCTATGTGGGTATGGTAGATGGAGCATTTACAAATAAAGAAGAGTTTAAAGAGTTATTTGAAGATAATTTTTTTAGTGTAGATAAATTTTTTGGGCAACTAGTTAAAGAAGTAAAGGACTATTATGAGGTGAATTAATATGAAGGTTTTGAAATTAGATTTATTTCAAGAAACTGCATGCTATAAAAAACCATTTGCTATGAAGATTACAGAGACTTATCCACTGCCACCATATTCTACAGTAAATGGATTAATTCACAAAATATTAAATGCTACAGAGTATATACCATTTAATATAAGTGTACAAGGAACATATGAAAGTATATTTAATAATTATCAGACAACATATTTTTATAAAAAGGATAGTGTTACGTCTATGCCAATGAACAGTCATATGTTATTGAATGTAAATTTGATAATTCATATAGGTGGAGATTTTGAATTATTAAAAAATTTATATGATAGTTTATTAAATTGTGGTGAACATTTATCATTAGGTAGAAAAGAGGATTTAGTAAGAATTAATGATATTAGATTTGTAGAAGTTAATAAATTTGAAGTAGATGAGGACATACAGTTAGATGATTATGAAAATTATAGGTTATCAAAATATAATATAAGAATGCCTATATATATACCAAAGTCAAGTTTACAAGATGAATATATAGAGGGCATAAGTTACAGGCTTAATAATTACTATGATAATAATGCTAAAGAAGATAAAAAAAGAGTTTGGAATAAGGTAGATAGTTATTATGTTGATGATGGAATTCCTATATCAATTGGAGATATATTATTAGATAATGAAGGAGATTTGTTATATTTTAATAATATAAATTGGGAGGAAGAGTATGTTATATGCTAAATCTAATCCAGTAGAAACGCTGAGAGAACACACTGATGAGCTTTTAAAACAAATGAACATGTTAAGAGAATACTATGGAACAAATATAAATAGTATAAATTTTCTAAAGAAAGATAAGTTTTGGCAATTACTTGATTTTGTTATAGAATTTCATGATATTGGAAAAGCATTTTCTCCATTTCAAAAACTAATAAGAAGTAGAATGGATATTGAAACAAATGAATTTAAAATAGTAACTCATTTAGAAAATAATATAGGTCATAATTATCTTTCTCCTGCATTTATTGATTATAGTTGTATAGACAGGTCAAAAGATAGAGAATTGAGAGCAGTATTAAATCAAGTTATTGTATATCATCATGAAAGAGATACATTTATAGATAAAGATTTTAGAAATTTAATACAAAAAATATTAGATGAAGATTTAATAAATAAAGTTTATGAGTTACAACATGAATTTAAAGCTAGATATCCAATAAGAACAGAACAATTAAGTAAAGCGTATCTACAGAGTGTAATAAAAAGAATAGATAAAAATCACAAACACTATCATTTATATATTATGTTAAAAGGTATTCTTCATAGACTAGACCACAGTGCTTCTGCTCATGAAGTTGTGGAATGCAATAGTGTTATGAATATAGGAGAACAGACAGAGAATTATTTAATGAAAGAATTTGGTAGTTTAAGAGAAGCCCAATCATTTGCTAAATCTAATAGAGATAAAAATATAATATTGATAGCCTCTACAGGTATTGGGAAAACAGAAACTGCTTTAATTTGGATAGATAAAGATAAGGCATTTTTCACTCTACCACTAAGGATAAGTATAAATGCGTTATTTGATAGGGCAAAAAATATAGCTGGAGTAGAAGACTCAAATGATACATTCTTAGGATTGTTACATTCAACAGCAATAGATTATCTGGAAGAAAGTAATCAGGAAAATTCAAATGAGATTGTAGATTTAGCAAAGTTATTATCTTGCAAACTAACATTTTCTACAATAGACCAAATATTTAAATTTCCTTTTTTGTACAGAGGGTATGAAAAAGTGTACTCAACATTAGCATATTCAAAAGTAGTAATAGATGAGATACAAGCATATTCACCAGAAATAGCAGCTGTATTGGTAAAAGGTATAGAGATGATACATAAAATAGGTGGCAAATTTATGATAATGACAGCTACCATGCCAACTATATATATAGACGAACTAGAAAAAAGAGGTGTAATGGATAGTAACTTAGCTGAATTGACATGTAATACAGAAAAAATAAGACATTGTGTATCTATTGTAGAAAATTCAATAAATGAAAATTTAGACGAAATAATACAAAGTGGAATGAGTAAAAAAGTTTTAGTAATAGTAAATACAGTTAAAAGTGCTGTAGAAAAATATGAGCTAATAGAAGGTATTATTAGTTCAAAAGGAATAGATACTAATGTAAATCTCCTACATTCTATGTATATACAAGAGGATAGAGCAAAGCTAGAAAAATATATAAAAGAATTTGCAGATAGTGATAGTAATGGAGTTTGGGTTACCACACAATTAGTAGAAGCATCTCTTGACATTGATTTTGATGAACTTCATACAGAAAACTCAATACTTGACAGTTTATTTCAACGATTTGGTAGATGTTATAGAAGTCGTGAGTATGAAGAAAATAGTCCAAATATATTTATATATACAGAAAAGGCTACAGGAATAGGAAGTATTTATGATGAAAAAATTGTAAAAAATGGACTTGAGCTATTGAAAGCTTCTATAAATGGTAAAGAATATTTAAAGATGGAAGAAAAATCTAAAGTCGAAATGGTTAAGGTATTATACTCTAAAGAAAGCCTAGAAGGTACAGATTTTAAAAAGAAATTTACCAGTGCTTTAAATATTTTAGATACTATAACACCATATAGTTTGGGTTCTAAAGATGCACAAAATATACTTAGAAATATTGAAGGATATACAGTAATACCAGAAGATATATATAATAAAATTGAAGAAACTTTAATAAAAAATTATAAAAATTTGGGTCAAGAACTTACAGAGGCATATAGTAATGAAGACAGACAATTAATACATGAAATAAAATTTAAGAGAAAAAAAATTAGAAGAGAAATAGTTAAAAAAAGTGTAAATATACCAAAATATAAAGCTAAGCAAAATATAGTGGACATAGATGTAAAAGGTCTGGAAGATTTAAAGATACTTTTATATAAATATGATATACATGAAAATGAACATACAAAACAGATATTTGGTAAAGGTGTGCTTATAGATAAGGAAATAGACCAAATTATTTGATTTTTATATTAACAATGTGGCTAAAATTTACTAAAGAAGGTGAGTTTGTGCCAATAGATTTAGACGTATTAAAAGTTCAAGGTGTAAAGATAAATTATTATTATGTATGTAAAAGAAAACTATGGTTATTCTCTAAAGGAATAACTATGGAACAAAATAGTAATAGGGTATTATCTGGAAAGATAGTACATGAAGATTCATATAAAAGAATGAAAAATAAAGAAGTGTTGATTGATGATATTTTAAAACTAGATATATTAAAGGATGAGTATGTAAAAGAAGTGAAAATAAGTTCAAAGATGAAAGAAGCAGATGAAATGCAGTTATACTATTACTTATACTATTTAAAGAATAGTATGGGTATAGAGAAAAAAGGAACTATAAATTACGTTAAGGAAAAGAAGCAAGAAGAATTGATATTGACAGAGGAAAAAGAAAGAATTATTGAAAACACACTTATAAATATAAATGAAATAAATATGAAGTTATCTCCTCCAAAAATTGAAAAGAAACCCTATTGTACAAAATGTGCTTATTATGAATTTTGTTTTGTAAAGGAGGAGTAACAATGTATAGAGATTATTATATTATAAGTAATGGTAATATAAAAAGAAAAGAAAATATAATTTACTATTATAATTTGGAAGGTGAGAAAAAAATATTACCAGTAGAACAAGTTGATGATATTCATATATATGGCGAAGTTGATTTAAACACAAAACTGATAAATTATATAAGTCAATATGGGGTTATGCTTCATTTCTATAATTACTATGGATATTATTCAGGTACATATTACCCAAGGAAGAAAAATGTATCAGGATTCAGTTTAGTATGTCAATCAGCCTGTTATTTAGATAAAAATGAAAGACTATATTTAGCAAAATCCTTTGTGGAAAGTGCGTCATACCATATTTTAAGAAATATGAGGTATTACAAAGTTGATGAAAGCTTAATTGATACTATAAAAGATGAACTAAATAGTTTGGATGATGTCAAAGAAATATCAGAACTTATGGGTAAAGAAGGTAGAATAAGAAAAACATACTATAAATCATTTAATCAAATATTGAAAGATGATTTTGAGTTTTATAAAAGAGAAAAAAGACCTCCTAAAGACCCAGTAAATGCTCTTATGTCTTTTGGAAATAGCATAATGTATGCGAATGTTTTAAGTGAGATATATAAGACACAACTTGACCCTACAATAAGCTTTTTACACGAACCATCAACAAAGAGATTTTCTTTAAGCTTAGACATTGCAGAAATTTTCAAGCCTATTATAATTGATACAATAATTTTTAGCTTGATTAATAACAAAAGAATTAATAAGAGTGATTTTGAATATCAGGACAAAATTTGTTATTTAAGTGAAAAAGGAAAGAAGAAATTTTTACAAGAATTTGAAAATAAGATGCAAACAACTATAAAACATAGAAATCTTAATAGAAAAGCTTCGTATAGAATGTTTATAAGGTTAGAATGTTATAAATTGATTAAACATTTTATCAATGATGAAAAGTATAAAGTTTTAAAGGCATGGTGGTAGAGAATGTTTGTTATTGTTACTTATGATGTTGTTGAACCTAAATCACTAAACAGGATTAGAAAAATACTCAGAAAATATTTGACTTGGACACAGAATTCTGTTTTTGAAGGAGATATTACTGATGGAAAGTTACATAAATGTATTTCTGAAATAGAAAAGGTTATTGATAATAGTGAAGATTCTATTTATGTTTATGAGATAAAAAATCCTAATTCAATTAAAAAGAAATGTTATGGTATTGATAAGTATTCTGATGAAATGTTTATATAGGTTTGCAGTGAGCGAAATTTATGCTAAAATAGGGTTTAACAGTTGGAATATAAGGCATTGAGAGTGTGTAATAATTATTCTCAATTGCACTACTGTTCGCTCACTGCAAAATTTGATATTTTTATTTAATTGTAATTGCTTGAGTATAGTATTTTCAATGTATTCAATTAGACCTATTTTGGGGTTTTATATTAACTAAGTGGTATGTAAAGCTAAAAAAGCAAAGAAATTGAGAACGAAATTTTATATAGTTTTATATTAACTAAGTGGTATGTAAAGTAATTAGTAACATCAGCGTATGCAAGTCTTTTTTCATGTTTTATATTAACTAAGTGGTATGTAAAGTTATTTTGATTCTTATTCTTAGTAACACTTGTTTTAGTTTTATATTAACTAAGTGGTATGTAAAGAAAGAAGGTGAGGGTGATTTGGTTGTTCCAGATGACTCGTTTTATATTAACTAAGTGGTATGTAAAGATTTTTAAAATTTCTACCAATCAGGATTTTTATAAAAGTTTTATATTAACTAAGTGGTATGTAAAGTTTGTTATAAGAATATCACCACCTTCCTTTTCTGGTGTTTTATATTAACTAAGTGGTATGTAAAGCTTTCTTTCTTTTATCGTAAGACTTAGCTAGTGTTTTATATTAACTAAGTGGTATGTAAAGTAGAGACTTTAAAAAATAATAAAGTAAGAATTGTATCGTTTTATATTAACTAAGTGGTATGTAAAGTCAACTCTGTAAATAAGTTGTCTAATGCTTCTTTTGTAGTTTTATATTAACTAAGTGGTATGTAAAGGTAACATGGGAAGTAAGCTATTATACTTCTTTGAATGTTTTATATTAACTAAGTGGTATGCAAAGTGGATTGGAAAGTAGAAGAAGTTTCAAAGCTATTAGGTTTTATATTAACTGAATAATATCTAAATAAAACATACATATTCTATAAATAATAATAAGAAAGCAATAAAAAAATGAGGTGAAATAAAATTTATGATAAGAAAATCAAATAACAAAGATATAGAAAAAATAATGGAAATCTGGGAAGAAAGTACAATCAAAGCACATGATTTTATAAATAAAGATTATTGGAAAGATAACTACAATACTGTTAAAAACGAATATATGCCTATATCTGAAACTTTTGTATATGATGACGAAGAAGAAATAAAAGGATTTATAAGTATTATAGACAATGAATTTATAGGAGCATTGTTTATAAGTACAAATTATCAAAACTTAGGAATAGGAAGTAAACTTTTAGACTATACACTTAAAGAATATAAAAATCTAAGCTTAGCAGTATATAAAGATAATAAAAAGGCAGTTGTATTTTATATCAAAAAAGGTTTTAATATAGTAAAAGAACAAATAAATGAAGATTCAGAATTTAAAGAATATATAATGGAATATAGTAAATAACTTTAGTATATTCACATTAGAATAGTAACAAAAGAATTTATTACTCAAATAGATGTATTTTTATAATAGTAAACTTTAAAATCATGAATTATATATGCTTGTAATTTAATCAATATTACAAAATATATAACTATGGGAGGATAAAATAATGAATAAAAGAGCATTTATGCATTATTTTAGAATAAGAGGATAGCACACAAATTGTGGCTATTTCACAAAAACTTATAACATGATTTTATATAAGATAGAGAAATATACCTTATATAAGTAGCCATAATTTCGTGCTGTTTAAATTGAATAGTAATACTAAAACTATTTATGATAAAGAATTATTTGAATCAAGACATGAAATATATAATTCTAAAGTATATGATAATTTAATAGAAGAAACAAAGTATGTAATGCATAACCACATTTTAGATGCTGGATGTGGAGAAGGATATTTCTTAAATAAATTATATGAAGATAAAAATATTAAATATAATTTCTCCTGCAAATTATAAGGAATTTACAAGGGCTTTAAATGATGATGGAATAATAGTAAAGATTGTCCAATAATCAAATTATTTAAAAGAAATAAGGAAAAGTATACAGGGAAATATAAAGAATAATGATTATAATAATAAAAACATTGTAGCTGGATTTAAAAAACACCTTGATGTAATTTATGAAAATAGAATCAATTATAAAACTGATATCAATATATTAAATTTAATGAACTTAGTTAAAATGACTCCTTTAACATCAACATCAGATGAAGAAGAGATTTTAAGGTTGATAGAGTCAGGGATATCTAATATAACAATTGATTTAAGAGTTATGGTCGGTACATTAAAGAGATAGAAAATAAAATTTGTCCAAAATTAATAAAAATTATATTACTAAAAATTGCTATGAAATTAGTTTAATAATATCTAATTTCATAGCAATTTTAATTACTATTAAAGTGTCTATGCAAAAAGCATTTAAATTATATCTCCAAATATGTCCACAAAAATTTCTATAATAATATTTAATAACATAGTATTCTTATTTGAAATTATTTTTAAAATATAAAATATTAAAGCTTAAAATATTCTCGTTGAGAAGAATCTATTTCAGAACCACAATTGCTACAACAATAAGACGTTGAAACATACCCAAATTCTTCAGTATTCTCATTAAACTCCATTTTTTTCTTTGCAATAATTCCTACTTTAGTTAAGCTAGAGCCACAATTATCACAGTTTTGAATTTTACAAATACTATACAATTTGTCAGTAGTTACATTCTCTATTAATTTATCACAATTACAACATTTAATAGAAGAAATCTCATTAGATACTTCAATCGGTTCAGCATCTTGAAAAGAAAATTTATATGTTATATCATTTGACACTCTATAGCCTGTATCAAAAATATTTGTATTACAATTTGGACACATATATTTTGGAATATATACATCTTTTTTTTCAAAAGTGTCCTTTTCAGTATTGCGATTTGAATCATCTAAAGAGGAGTTTTCACCTATGGTATATTTTTTATTTAAGTTTAAAAGGTAATTGTAAATCTTTTTATCTTTATTTTGTTTTGCTGTGTATAAAAAATGACTCATTATATCTGGATAGTCTTTATTTTTTGATGGCATATTTAAATCTATATAATTGTTTTCAATTGCAAAAGATAGTATATTGTAATAATCATATTTTACTGCAAAAAATAATAACATTTCATCAAAAACTTTATCTACTATCTTATCAGAAATACTTATCCAAAAATCTGGGGATTCTAGATAAACTTTTTTACTAAGTTCATCTAGTTCTTTATCTATGTTGTTTAATTGATTTTCATTAGTTTTCATATTGTCACTTCCTTGTTAATTTATTATATGAAATAAAATCTCATATAAAATATATCATATTATAATTTACAAGTATAGGGCAAATAGATTTGTTTATAAGTAAAATTTTATAAATAACCATTAAAACATAAAGGATTAGAAGCAAGTTTACTTATAAGTTGAATGTAAACCTATACAATATTTTAGGTTGACAAAAAAACAGCTTTCTTTTATACTAAAACAAAGCTTTAATAGAAGATTTGTATATGTACATATAAACTAAATTGAATAAGACATATGAAGGGAATTATGAAAATGAAAAATAATAGAGTAAATATTCAAGATTTAACTAAAATGTCAATATGTGTAGCATTATTATGTATATCATCATACATATATATACCATTACCATTTACACCAGCAGGAGTAACAGCACAAACAATAATGATAAATCTAATAGCTTTAATATTAACACCAAGACAAGCATTTAGTACAGTTGGTGTATACATAATGATAGGTTTAATTGGAATACCTGTATTTGGAGGAGGAGCATCTGGAATTGGTAAATTACTAAGTCCAACAGGTGGTTTTTATTTTGGATTTTTATTTGCAGCACTAATTATTAGCTTATTAAAAGGTAAAAATAATGATATTAAGAGATATATACCAATAACAATTTTTGTTGGTATGCCTATTATATATTTTATGGGAACAGTATTTATGTGTTACTTTAATCAAATGACGGTAGAAGCAGCACTTTTTGCAGCTGTTGTACCATTTTTAATTGGAGATACAATAAAAGCAATTATTGCATCTTTTTTAGGTGTTAAATTAAATAACGTACTAAAAAGAACTCTATGATGAAGAGAGGATATAATGTATGGAAGATGTTTTTATACTAGGAGGATTAAGAAGTCATATTGGTCTAAAAAATGGAATTTTTCAATGTGTTCAACCAGAATTACTAGGAGCAAAGGTTTTAAAACACCTAATTGAAAAGTATGAGATTGATAAGATTGATGAGATTATATGTGGAAATGCAGTTGGTACAGGAGGAAATATCACAAGATTAATGACTTTAACAGCGGGAATAGAAAGTGAAGTTCCTGCTTTTACTGTAGATATGCAATGTGCTTCTGCTATGATGAGCTTAGATATAGCATTTTCAAAGATTAAATCTGGGCAATGCGATTTAATTATTGCAGGAGGTTTTGAGAGTAGTTCTCTACAACCAATGCGTACATATCATAAAAATGATAGGAGGTATAATATTAATAATCCAAGCTATGCAGTTGCTCAATTTTCTCCAGATAATAATAGTGAGAATAGTATGCTTGAAGGTGCAGAAAGAGTGGCAAAGCTATATAAAATTGAGAAAGCAGAATTAGATTATTGGGTGAAAGAAAGTCATAGAAGAGCAAAAAACACAAGAGAAGAAAAATTTCTTGAAGATATTATATTTCCTATAGATAGCAATACATATGATGAAGGTATACGTGATAAAATGAGCCAAAGATTATTAGATAGGATACCTTCAATTTTAGGAAAGGGAAGTATTACAAATGCAGCAAATGCATGTCTTATTAATGATGGGGCTTCATTTCTTATTCTGTGTTCTAAAAAATATTTAGAGAATACAAAAAAGAATCCAAAGGCTAAAGTTATCAATTCTTGTACAATAGGAACAGAGCCACAATTAAGTCCAACATCTGCTATAAAAGCTATGGAGAGGCTTTTGGATATAGAAAAGCTTAACTATATGGACATATCTGCTATTGAATTTAATGAAGCATTTGCAGTTATAGATGTTTTATTTCAAAGAAAATATCCAGAATTAATTGATAGATATAATATATTTGGAGGGGCTTTAGCATATGGTCATCCATATGGTGCTTCTGGTGCAATTATTGCGTTACATCTTTTAAAAGCACTTGAAAAGACTAATGGGAAGTATGGAATTTGCTCTATAGCAGCTGCTGGAGGATTGGGTTCTGCTTTATTGATTGAAAGGGTGTAGATTATGAATTACTATGAACTTTTAAAAGTAAAAAGAAACAACTATAAAGATAAAGATTTTTTGATTATAGATGGAGAAAAGTATACTTATGACAATATATTAAGAGATAGTGAGGAGATTGGGAGACAGATTTCTATAGGTGAAAATATTCCTGTTTTAATTTATTCTAAAAATATAAAGTTCCAATTAGTAAGTTTTTTAGGTGTTAACTATTCAAATAATGTTCCTATCATTTGTCATTATAATCTTTCTAAAATAGTATTAAGTGATATTTTAATAAAGAATAATATTTCAATTGTTATATCCGATGAGAATATAGATATAAATGATTTATCTAATGGTAGTTGCAATAGAATATTAAAGGTAGCTAATTCTTCTACAGAACATTATAGTATAAATGTATATCAATATAATAATATTTTAAACTATTTAGATAAAGAGATTTGTATGGGAGCTTTATCTTCAGGCTCTACAAATGTACCAAAAGTATTATATAGAACATATGAAAGCTGGGCTGGATTTTTTCCTATACAAAATGAAATTTTCCATATTTCTGAGGACTCTATTTTATTTATCAATGGAACACTTAGTTTTACAGGAAATCTAAATTCTATAATGTCAGTACTATATGAAGGTGGTAGTGTTGTAATAAATTCAGGTTTAAATTGTAAAACATGGATAAATGTAATAAAACAATATAATATAACTAATATATATCTTATACCTACAAAGCTTCAGTTACTGGTTAAATATTTAAGTGAGATAATAGTTAAAGTTAGAAGTGTTTTTACAGGTTCTCAATTGTTGTTTGAGGATACAGCAATAAAAATAAAAAAATATATGCCAGATTCTGAAATCATTTTATATTATGGAGCAAGTGAATTAAACTACATTACATATTTGTGTTATGATGAATTGATTGAGAAACCACTAAGTGTAGGTAAACCATTTCCAAAAATAGATGTATATATTAAGGATGGAATAATTTTTGTAAATACCAAATATGCAGTATATAATGCATCAGAGCCTTATTCTGTCAATGACATTGGATATTTTGATGATGATGGATATTTGATATTTGAAGGAAGAAGTGATGATGTTGTAAACATTGGTGGATTTAAAGTCAGTTCTATCAAACTTGAAAATATAGTAAAAAGAATTCCTCAAGTTGAAGATGCAGTTGCATTACCTTATTTAGATACTATAAGGGGAAGTCAAATTGCATTATTTGTAACAACCATAGGTAAGATTACAAAAAAGGATTTATTGATTATGATTAGAAATTATTTAATTAGAAATGAAATTCCAAGAAAAATTATTTTTTTAGATTCATTACCATATACATCTTCTGAAAAGATAGATAGATTGGCACTATTAGAAATGTTAGAAGTATAATATTTAATAATTTTAGTGAACCAATATATTGATAAAAACATATTGTATATAGTAAAGGAGGCTTACAATATGTCAAATCAATACGATATAACTGTTATAGGCGGAGACCTGCGACAAGTGTACATGGTAAAAAAACTAATTAATAAAGGATATTCTGTAGTTATATATGGAATAGCAAATGAAATTATAAATGGAATCGCTGGAAAAGCAACTTCACTAGCTGAAGCACTATCCAAAAGTTCCATTATTTTATGTCCAATTCCATTTACAAAAAATCAATTTAGTATTGAAAATACTGATGGTTGTCTCGATGCTACTATTGATAACTTGTTAATTAACTTATCTCCTAATCAAATACTATTTGGAGGAAACATACCAACTAAAGTTTACAAATTTTGTGAGCAACACTCTATTCAGGTTTATGATTTTATGAAGATGAATGATGTTGCTATTTTAAATGCAGTTGCTACAGCTGAAGGAGCTATAGCAGAAGCGATTAAAAGAAGTCTAATCAATATGCACCAAAGTAACTGTCTAGTACTAGGCTTTGGAAGGTGTGCACAAATACTTGCTAAAAAATTATATGCTTTAGATGCAAATGTATGTGTTGGAGCAAGAAATAATGATGCAAGGAGTACGGCTAATGCATTTGGGTATTCTAGTATTTCTTTAAATCAACTTGATGAAAATCTTTTAAAGTTTGATTATATTTTTAATACCATACCAGAATGTATTTTAACAAAAGAAAAATTAGAAAAAGTATCAAGAGAAGTAACTATTATAGATATAGCTTCTTCTCCTGGTGGATTAGATTATTCTGTTACACAAAATTTAGGTATTAATGCAAATCTTTGTCTTGGGCTTCCTGGTAAATACTCACCAAAGACATCTGGTGAAATTCTTGTTAACGCTATAGAAAATATTATAAATGAAAGAAGGGATTAGAGATGAGACTTGAAGGACTTACAATTGGAGTAGGATTTACTGGTTCGTTTTGTACTTATGATAAAATATTTATAGAGTTAGAGAATTTGGTAAAAGCAGGAGCAAATGTACACACTATATTTTCAGATGTATCACAAAATATAGATTGTAGATTTGGAAATTCTGAGGAATTTATGAAAAAAGCATATGAACTGACAGGAAATAAACCTATTGTTACAATTGAAGAAGCAGAACCATTTGGACCTAAAGGAATTGCTGATATTATAATAATAGCCCCTTGTACTGGAAATACTGCTGCTAAGTTAGCAAATGGTATTACAGACTCTCCAGTATTGATGGCAGCAAAAGGTCATCTTCGCAATGATAAACCACTTGTAGTATCAATATCAACTAATGATGCTCTAAGTTTTAATTTCAAAAACATTGGAACTCTTCTTAACTCTAAAAACATATATTTTGTACCTTTTGGTCAAGATAATTGTAATGCAAAGCCTAATTCTATGATTGCACATACAGAGTTAATAATTCCAACAATAGAGCTTGCTCTTGATAATAAACAGTTACAACCTGTTATAAAAAGTCCACATCAATAGATTAATGATTGTAATATGATATACATGTATATTTAGTAATATTAACAAAGTCCAGCAATCTTATTTGCTGGACTTTAACTTGTAACATATTAAATATATTTTATTTCACAGTATATAAAAATTATCGGTGTATATATCTCTAATTATAATACATATTATAACTGTTTGTATATCTCAGAGTATTTAATTTACTCTTTAAGTCTTTATTTTCTTTTTAATGTATTTTTTTTTTATAACTTTTATACAATACTATACTTGAAAAAAATCTTTTAATTTTTTCATTAAAAAAATGAAAATATAAGTGTTAAAATAATAACGTTATCCTTAAGTATTGAGATGAATTTATTCACAATTTATATAAAAAATAAAGTAATATATAGTTAATCTAGATATTTGTAAAGCATATTATTATTAATATAAATAATATAATACTAAACAAAAAATAAAATGTTAAAAAAATAACTTGAAAATGCGAAGATAACATGCTATACTGTTAATAAATTAACAGAAAAAGAAGATTATACTATTCTAGGAGGGCATTGAAATGGCTAATAAAGAACAGATTATAATAGAAAATAAAAGGGGAGAAGAAGCTATGGCAGATAATGCATGCGTTGTAAATAATGTTGAAAATTTAGTTAAAAAATTAGCAAAAATTAGAGAAGCTCAAAGAATCTTTGCTACATACACTCAAGAGCAAGTAGATAAGATTTTTTTAGCAGCATCTTTAGCAGCTAATAAGCAAAGAGTTCCTCTAGCTATAATGGCACAAAAAGAAACTGGTATGGGAATTGCTGAGGATAAAGTTATAAAGAATCACTATGCATCAGAATATATATACAATGCATATAAAGAAACTAAAACTTGTGGTGTTATAGAGAGAGATGAAGCCTTTGGTATGACTAAAATAGCTGAGCCAATAGGAGTTGTTGCAGCAGTTATACCTACAACTAATCCAACTTCTACTGCTATATTTAAATCACTTTTAGCTCTAAAAACTAGAAATGGAATAATATTTTCTCCACATCCAAGAGCAAAAAATTCTACTATAGAGGCAGCAAAGGTAGTTCTTGAAGCTGCTGTTCTGGCTGGAGCTCCTGAAGGTATAATCGGATGGATTGATGAGCCATCTTTGGAATTAACTACGACTGTTATGAAGGAAGTTGACTTAACTCTTGCTACAGGAGGCCCTGGAATGGTTAAATCAGCATATTCATCTGGAAAACCAGCTATTGGAGTCGGTGCAGGTAATACACCAGCAATAATTGATGACAGCGCAGATATAAAAACTGCTGTAAATTCAATTCTTGTATCTAAGACATTCGATAATGGTATGATATGTGCTTCTGAACAATCAGTTATAGTATTGGAAAATATATATAATGAAGTTAAAAAAGAATTTAAAGAGCGTGGTGCTTACTTATTAAATAAAGAAGAAACAGAAAAATTAAGAAATGTAATTTTAGTAAATGGGGGATTAAACTCTAAAATCGTTGGTCAAACAGCTTGCACAATAGCAACATTAGCAGGTTTTGAAGTTCCAGTTGATGCTAAAGTTTTAATCGGTGAGGTTGAATCAGTTGAAATAGAAGAAGCTTTTGCTCATGAAAAACTTTCACCAGTACTTGCAATGTATAAAGCAAACAACTTTGATGATGCAGTTAGTAAAGCAGAAAAATTGGTAGAAGATGGAGGGTTTGGTCATACATCTTCATTATATATTGATGATGTAAATCAGAGAGAAAAGCTTGATAAATTTACTAAAGCTATGAAAACTTGTAGAATTTTAATTAATACTCCTTCTTCTCAAGGTGGTATAGGTGATTTATATAATTTTAAACTAGCTCCTTCTCTTACTTTAGGATGTGGTTCTTGGGGAGGAAATTCAGTATCTGAAAATGTAGGAGTTAAGCACTTACTTAATATTAAGACAGTAGCTGAGAGGAGAGAAAATATGCTTTGGTTTAGAGCACCAGAAAAAGTTTATTTTAAAAAAGGTTGTTTAGGAGTGGCGTTAAAAGAACTTAAAGATGTAATGAATAAAAAGAGAGCTTTTATTGTAACAGATACATTCCTTTACAATAATGGATATACTAAGACAGTTACTGACCTATTAGATGAAATGAACATCAAGCATACTACTTTCTTTGAAGTTGAACCAGACCCAACTTTAGAATGTGCTAAGATAGGTGCTAAAGCTATGAGAGAGTTTAATCCAGATGTAATAATATCTATAGGTGGAGGAAGTGCAATGGATGCAGGTAAGATAATGTGGACATTATATGAGCATCCAGAAGTAGATTTCCAAGACCTAGCAATGAGATTTATGGATATAAGAAAAAGAGTGTATGCGTTCCCTAAAATGGGTGAAAAAGCTAGTTTTGTAGCTATACCAACATCAGCAGGGACTGGTTCAGAAGTAACTCCATTTGCAGTTATAACTGACCAAGATACAGGTGTTAAATATCCATTAGCTGATTATGAGTTGATGCCAAATATGGCTATAGTTGATGCGGATATGATGATGAATATGCCAAAAGGATTAACTTCTGCTTCTGGTATTGATGCTTTGACTCATGCATTAGAAGCATATGTATCTATGCTTGCAACTGACTATACAAATGGTCTAGCTTTACAAGCTATTAAGAGCATATTTGAATATCTTCCACGTGCATACGATAATGGAGCAAAAGACTCAGAAGCAAGAGAAAAAATGGCAAATGCTTCTACAATGGCAGGAATGGCTTTTGCAAATGCATTTTTAGGTGTTTGTCACTCTATGGCTCACAAGTTAGGTGCTTTCCATCATGTACCACATGGTGTTGCAAATGCTCTTTTAATAACAGGTGTTATGAAATTTAATTCTTCTAATGCACCAAAGAAAATGGGAGCTTTCTCTCAATATAAGTATCCAGAGGCATTAAAGAGATACGCTGAAATAGCTTCATTCTTGGGATTAAAAGGAAATTCTGATGAAGAAAAATTCCAAAGTTTATTGATAGCTATTGAAGATTTAAAGAGTAAAGTTGGTATTCCTAAAACTATAAAAGAATTTGGTGTTGAGGAATCTAAATTTATAGATTCACTAGATGAAATGGTGATTCAAGCCTTTGATGACCAATGTACAGGTGCGAATCCAAGATATCCTCTTATGAATGAAATAAAAGAAATGTATTTAAATTCATATTATGGAAAATAAATTTACTATAAAACTTACTATAAAATAAATAAACTAAAATCCTGTATACATTAGATATATAATATCATTGTATATGGGATTTTTCATTTAAAAAAACATAAATAGTTTTGAAACTTTAATTCAAAATTCAATTAAATAATGTTATTATAATAATTAGAATGAATCTATATGTAATATTTGGGTATATTTGTATGTAAGATAAGTAATAAATTTGTATTAATAAAGATATAAATAGGGATATAAAGTGTTGACTAATTAAGGGAGGGGTAAGATGACTAAAAGAAATAAAAGTGTTACATTAATTATAATTCTTTTAATGGCATCATTATTTCTGATATTAGGATATCTATATATAGAAGATACAAGAAAACTTCTTATATCAGAGGCAGAAGTACATATAAAAGAAGTTGCGATACAAGGTTCTCAGTTAGCACAAAGACAAATTGAAAAAGATTTAGATATTTTAAATATTTTTTCAAGTTATTATACTTCAAATCCTAACATGTCTAATGAAGAAAAAATAAAAAAGCTTTTAGATGAAATGGAAAACCAAAAATTTTATACTATGGCAATTGTTGATATAAATGGGAATGCAGAAAATACTAAGGGTAATAAGTTTTCTGTTAAGGATAGAGAATTCTTCAAAAATTCAATTAATGGTAAAAAGTATGTTTCAAGCCCATATATTGATGAAGTAAATAAGTCTGTAAAAAAGATTACTATCTCAGTACCAATATTAAATAATGATAAAGTAGTTGGAGTTTTGTATTGTACTTATGATGTCAATACTCTAATGAAACTTATAAATGTATCTTTTTATGAAAATAATAGTATATCTTATGTTGTAAAAAATAATGGGACAGTTATACTTCATCCTCAACAAGATAGATTATCAAGAAATATTTATGAATTGTTAAAGCAGGATAATGATATTAAAGATGTAAATCAATTAAAAAAACAATTAGAAGAAAATAAAACAGGTGCTGCAATCTTAAATATGTCAGGAGAAAGACGATACCTAGGATATGCTACTATGGATAATGGAAAGAAAAAAGATAATTATATAAAGGATTGGAACTTGATTTTTTCAATTCCAGAAAATGTTATATTCCGTAATTCTGAGCAAATTATTAAGAGAGCTGTATATGCAGTATTATTGATTATATTTGTGTTTATTGCAATTATTTTCTATATAATGTACATAAAAAAATCTAATGAAAAAGAAATATTAAGTTTAGCATATGAAGATAGAGTTACACATATAGGAAATCAAAATAAATTTTATAGAGAATGTAGTAAGTATCTTTTAAATAAACCATCTTTAAATTATATTATAGTATATTTTGATATTGATAATTTTAAAATGATTAATGATACTTTTGGATATGAATTTGGTGATAATCTATTAATTACTATAGCAAGTGCTTTAAAAGAGGAACTAACAGAAGGTGAAATATATGCACGGCTTTCAAGTGACTATTTTGCTATTTTTTGTGAATATAAAAATGGAAGAAATAAAATTATAAAAAAAATTGATAGTATACGAAGTAATATTGAAAATAATCTAAATACAGTATTTGAAATTTCTCTTTGTGTGGGTATTTACTTCGTAGAAGAAGGAGAAGTAGATGCTCAAAAGGCTGTAAATAAAGCTAATATGGCAAGGTCTGTTGCCAAAGGTAAAAATATAAACTATGCTATTTATAATGAAGATGTTAGAAATAAGCTTAGTGAGGAATCTATAATTTTAGATGATATAAAGACAGCATTAGTAAAGAATCAATTTGAAGTTTATTATCAACCTAAGTTTTCACTTGTAAATGGTGAGATGATAGGAAGTGAAGCACTGATAAGATGGAATCATCCTGAACATGGGTTTATAAGTCCAGCTATATTTATTCCAATAGCAGAAAAAAGTCAATTGATTTTAAAAATAGGTAGATTTGTATTTGAAAGAGTTTGTAGCGATTTATCTAAATGGGAAAAACAAGGGAAAAAATTAGTACCAGTTTCAGTAAACCTATCTAGAGTTGAGTTATATCAACCAGATATTGTAAAATTTATCAATAGTACTATCCAAACATATAACATACATTCAAATTTAATTGAATTAGAGATAACAGAAACTGTAGTTATTAATGAATTAAATATACTAAAAAGTGTTTTAAATGAATTAAGGAAGCATGGATTTTCAATTTCTATGGATGATTTTGGAACAGGTTATTCTTCTATTAGTTGTCTAAGGGACATGCCAATTGATGTATTAAAATTAGATAAGTCTTTTCTTAATGGTATTGAAAATGATGAGAAAAGTCGTAATATAGCAAAGTCTATAGTATCTCTAGCAAAATCATTAGATTTAATTGTAATTATAGAAGGCGTTGAGAGTAAGAAACAGGCTGAGTTAATGAAGCAATTTGGATGTGATTTAGTTCAGGGGTTTTATTTTGCAAGACCAATGCCAGTTCAAAATTTTATGAAATTACTTTAAAAATAAAATTTATTTTTTCATATAAAACACTATTATATATGCTTGGATTTAATAAATGCTTGCTAGATAATTAGTGTTTTTATTTTGTAAGATTCAGATATGAGGAAAGTAATTATCTTTTATAAAAATCTGTTAAAAATAAATTATTTTGGATATAAATATGTTATTAACAAAAGAATAGTACTATAATGTATAGATGATAAAAAACTTAAATAAAAATTTAATGATAGGAGTTGTTTGAGTATGATAGATATAAGCATTGATAAAAAACTTAAGGACAAATGGCCTGATGCAAAATTAGGATGTATCCAAGCAAAAGTAGTAGTAAATAAAAGCTCAGAAAAGTTAATAAATGGGATAAATGAGTTTTGTGATATTTTGAATCAAAAGCTAGAAATTGAAGATATTACGAAATTGGATAAGATTAAAGATGCAAGAGATGCATATAAAGAACTTGGTAAAAATCCAAGTAGATATAGAACGTCTTCAGAAGCATTAGTTAGAAGAATTGTTCAAGGTAAGGGTCTATATACAATAAATAATATAGTTGAAATAAATAATCTAATATCTATAAAATCATTATATCCAGTTGGTACATATAATGTAAGTAAACTACATCCACCAATATGTTTTACTGTAGGTGATGAAGGCGAGCAGTATAAAGGTATTGGAAAAGAGTTGATAAATATAGAAAATCTACCTATATTATCTGATTCATTAGGTAAATTTGGAAGCCCAACTAGTGATTCCGAGAGAGCTATGATAACAACAGATGCAATTGAAATACTAATTTGTATATTTTCATTTAGTTCGGAATCAGATATTGAAGAGTACTTTGGATACGCTAAGGATTTACTTAAAGAGTATGCAGATGGAAAGGATATAGAAACTAAAATAATTAAATAATAATTATATAAAATGTATATAACAACGTTATGTTAAGTTGGAGACTAATATATAAGAATGAATCAAAAAAGGAAACTAACAAGATATTAGTTTCTTTTTTTGGAAATAGTAGTTTAATGTAACAAAAATAGACAGATAGCCACACTGATGCTTAAAAGTATGGTAATATATTATTATAGCAGAGGTTATATTTAAGGGATTTTGAAAGGGGGAATTGACAATAATCATTTTATCTGAAATATAAATTGATATCATGTAAATAACTCTATCTTTAAAAATATAAATTAATAATATAATAGTTTGGGTATATAGAAGAAATAAGGTTTTTTAAAACTAGTAAAGTACATAGGTAATTATAATGAAGAAAGGATTTAGTTATGATTGAAGGAAAAGAGGCAAAACAAGAAAGTGGGCAAAAAAATCTAAAAGTTAAGATAGCTATAGTAGTAGGTGTTTTGATTGTAGCTTATATAGGGATGGCAATCTTTTTTAGAAATCATTTTTACTTTGGTACAACTATTAATGGTGTGAAAGCTTCAGGAAAGACAGTTGAACAAGTAAATGATTTATTAACATCAAGTACTAATTCTTATACTTTAAGTCTAGAGGAAAGAAACAATAAAAAAGAACAAATAAAAGCAAAAGATATAGATTTAAAGTTTACACCAGATGATAAGGTTCAAAAAATAAAAGATAGCCAAAGTGCGTTTGGATGGATTGGTGGAATATTTAAATCTAAAGAGTATAATAATATGGTAACTCTTTCATATGATAAAGATTTACTAGAAAAAGGGTTTAATGCTTTATCTTGTTTTGATAGTAAAAATGTTGTAGAGCCTAAGAGTGCATACCCTAAGTATGATAGCAGTAAAAATGCTTATGTTATAGTACCAGAAGTACTTGGAAACAAAGTAAAAAAAGATGATTTTTATAAATTAGTAAAAAAATCAATTAATTCTGGTGTTACTTCTGTTTCTTTAGAGGAGAGTAAATTATATGAAGTTCCAAACAATACAAAGGATTCAGAAAAGTTAAAAGAGGCTATTAAGACATTAGATAAATATGTCAGTGTAGTTGTTACATATGATTTTAGTGACCGTAAGGAAACTTTAGATGGTTCTGAGATTAATAAGTGGTTAAAGGTAGACTCAGAAAAAAATTATGACATAACTTTCGATAATGATGTGATGGTAGAGTATACAAGAGGATTAAGCAAAAAATATAGTACTTTTGGAGATTCAAGACCATTTAAAACTGCAACTGGCAAAGAGATTACTATTTCAGGTGGAATTTATGGATGGTTGATAGATAAAAAGAAAGAAGCAGAAGCTTTAGTTGATGTTGTAAAAGCTGGAAAAAATGTTACAAGAGAACCTATCTACATACAAAAAGCTGTATCTCGTAATAAAGATGATATTGGTAATACATATGTTGAGATTAGTCTTTCTGACCAACACATGTGGTTCTTTAAGAATGGAGAAATGCTTGTATCAACAGATGTTGTAACAGGCGATTTAGGTAGAGGATTTGCTACCCCATCAGGGATATATCCTCTTAACTATAAAGCTAGAAATGTTTCTTTAACTGGTCAAGGCTATAGTTCACCTGTAAGTTATTGGCTTCCATTTAATGGAAATATAGGAATTCATGATGCTACTTGGAGAGGTTCTTTTGGTGGAGGTATATATAGATCTTCAGGTTCACATGGATGTGTAAACACACCTTTTTCTAAGGCAAAGAAAATCTATGAAAATATAGAACCAGGTACACCAATTATTTTATACTAGTAAAAATATTGTTTATAACGATTAAGTGAAGTCATCTTAGTTTTTTTAGATGGCTTCTTTTTTATATAGAAAGGAATGTATATAATGAATGAAAAATTAATTAAAATTTTAGATGAAGCAAAGAACGATTCAGAGTTTAAGAAAGAGATTATGGAAACAAGAAAACAACGTGATGTTATGGATTCATTTTGTAAAGTAGTTACATCTAGAGGATATGATATAACGATAGGTGAACTTTTTTCTATAGGAGAAGAATATACATCCAATCTTTTAAAAAGCGTAAATGGAGGAGCTGCATATCCTATTGAAGATTGGAGTGATTGGTTCGAGGATTTTTTCATCATGTTGGCGAATATATAATATATAAACTAATTAGTGGTATTACTTATTTAAAGTTAAGATAATGATTGAGGGACTAAAGTATTTAAAAATAAGTGTAAATTTTATCAATCTTAAAAAAGGATTAACTTATATCTAATAAATTTAGAAAAAATTAAACTAAAATAAGCTGACAAAAATCGATATGAGCTGATGATTTATAAAAGTTAGATGAAAAAATATAAGATATTTCTAAAAATTCAAAAAAAACAATAAGTTTTATCATTCTATGTGTTGAAAAAAAAGATAAAAATAATTTATATGGAATAAATAAAGTTATATGTAAAAAAAAATTGAAATAAAAATTGAAAATGTCGATAAACCGTTAATTTCAAAACAAAATAACGCTATTGACAAACCATATTGCTTTAAATTATAATTATTGAAAATAATGATATTTAAAAATCATACTCATGTCATAGTCTAAAAGTAAGTCAAAAAAGAATGTAAGTCTAAGCAAGTACTACTCTAAAATATGTTTTATTAAAAAATAAATGTTGAAAAAAATTAATTATTATATAAAAATGCTGTTTATACTTTAACAATGAGGTAGTAATCTAATTAGAATAAAAAACTCTAATTAGTTATATACATAGTAAAAAGGTAAGAGAGGTGATTTGGATGGCTTTTGAAATAATAAAAAGCATTGTTGAGGCAGAGCAGACAGCAGACAGTATTAAAGTAAAAGCTGTTACTGATGCAGAGTCTATCAGAGCTGATGCTGTAAACGAATGTGAAAGCATCTTGACTGATGTAAAAAAGCAAGCAAAGCTTATGGAAGAAACTCTTGTTGAGAAGGCAGTCACCGACAGTAAAGCAGAGGTTGATAAAATCTTGGCAGATGCTAAAAGTGAATGTCTGAAAATTGAAAAAACTGCGACAGAAAGACGAAGTAAGGCAATCGAAGCGGTTATTGGAAAGGTAGTGAGATAATATGGCAATAGTTAATATGAACAAGATATCTATTGTTGGCTTAGAAGCTCAAAAAAGCCAAATTTTAAAGCTACTTATGAACCGTGGATTTGTTCAGATTGATGATAGTGCCTTTCTTACTGAAATGGATGAGTTAAAAAATCATCTTACAAAAGATGGTGAGGAGTCAGAGGTTATAATGCTAGAACAGAAGATGGCACATGTGAATCAAGCGATTGACATTGTTTCTTCACTAGTGAAACAAAAGAAAGCTATGTTTGCACCAAAAAGAGAATTTAACAAAATTGACAGTGAAAAAGAAGATGAAATTTATGCTGAAGTTTTGGAGTTAAATAATCTAAATAAAGAGATAGGTACAATAAGGAGTAACATAAATTTATTAAATAATAATAAAAGTATGTTAGAGCCATGGGTAAACTTTGATGTTCCTTTTGAAAAGATGGAAACTAAGTATACAAAAACTATTCTAGGAACTATACCCACAAATGCAAATATTGATGCTTTAAGAGTTAGACTAGAGGATGAAGTGCCAGAAAGTGTTCTTGGAATTATTGATTCTGACAAGTTAATGAACTATGTTTATTTAATTACTTTAAAAGAAACTTTTGATAATGCTACAGAAGTTCTTAAAGAATTTAATTTTACAATAGTTACATTACCAAGTGAGGAAGGTACACCATCACAAGCTATCAAGAAATACAATGAAATGATAATTAGACAGGAAAACGTTTCTAAAGATAAGACAGAAGAAATCAAAAATCATGGAAATAATATACACATGCTTGAAAATCTATATGACTTTTACACTATAGAAAGAGACCAGAAAAAGATTATAGAGAGACTTGTAAAAACAAAAACAACATTCTGTCTTAATGGTTGGTTACCAAGTAAAAGTGCAAGCGACCTAATTAGTGAAATCACAGAAAAGTTTGATTGTTGTGTTCAAACAGAGGAAGGAAACAAAGAAGAAGGTTTCCCGATTCTACTTGAAAACAATAAACTTGTAACACCTTTTGAAAGTGTAACAAACATGTACAGTTGTCCAAGCACAAAAGATATTGACCCAAATACGATTATGACTTTTTTCTATGTTGTATTCTTTGGAATGATGCTAAGTGATGCTGCATATGGGATAATAATTGCCCTAGCTTGTGGATTTATTGTATACAAATCAAAAATGAAAAAGGGTGAAGGAAATTTAATTAAACTTATTGGTATTTGTGGAGTTTCAACTACTATATGGGGTCTTATATTCGGGGGTATTTTGGGGGATTTAGTTCCTATAAAAGCTTTAATTAATCCTTTAGAGGATGTTATGGTACTTATGGGGATGTCATTACTGTTCGGTATTATCCATATATATGTAGGTTTGGGAATTAAAGCATATACATTAATAAGAGATGGAAAGGTAATAGATGCAATTTTTGATATAGGGTTTTGGTATTTATGTATAACAGGGGTATGTCTACTTATAATACCTTTTGTTGCAGGAGATATTGGCGTATTTTCTGAAGTAGGAAAATATTTAGCAATTATAGGTGCTATAGGTCTTATCCTTACTCAAGGAAGAAGCTTTAAAGGTGTTCCTGTTAAGCTTTTTAAAGGATTTTCAAGTCTTTATGGTATAACAAGTTATTTTGCTGATATATTATCTTATACAAGAATTATGGCTCTTTGTCTAACAACAGGAGTTATAGGGCAGGTTATCAATCTTTTAGGGGCTATAGCTGGTCCAATATTTGCAGTTGTAATTGGTGTTGTAGGACACACAATAAACCTTCTTATAAATGCACTAGGTGCATATGTTCATACAAGTAGGTTACAGTATGTAGAATTTTTCAATAAGTTTTATGAAGGCGGAGGAGTTCCTTTTGTTCCGTTTAAGTATAAAACAAAATATACAAGCATTAATAAAAAGGAGATGTAAATATGGAATTTTTAAACGCGTTAGGAAATGGTCAATTTTTGGCAATATCAGGAGCTGCTATAGCAGCGTTATTTGCAGGTATGGGTTCTGCTAAAGGTACTTCAATAGCAGGTCAAGCCGCAGCAGGTGTTGTAACAGAAGACCCTAGTAAATTCGGTCAACTTCTAGTTTTGCAACTTCTTCCTGGTACACAAGGTCTATATGGATTTATCATAGCTTTCCTTATTTTATCAAAAGCAGGAATTATTGGTGGAGATGCGATACCAACATCAGCTCAAGGTTTACAACTTCTTATGGCAGGACTTCCAATTGGTCTAGTTGGCTTAGTATCAGGTATTGCACAAGGTAAGGCAGCAGCAGCAGGGGTTGGAATAGTTGCTAAAAGACCTGAAGAACTTGGTAAAGCTATAACATTTGCAGCGATAGTTGAAACATATGCTCTTTTAGGACTACTTGTTTCTTTCTTAGCTTACAATGGAATTGCAGTTGGTTAATTATAGAATATAATTCATAAGTAAAAAAAATGAAAAGGAGGAAGCACTCCTATGGGTAATGAACAAAAAATGATTGACAGAATTATAGCTGATGCCAAACAAGAGGCACAAGAAATATTGGATAAAGCTAAAAGTGAAGCAGATTTAAAGATAAGTTCAGCTAATGAAAAAGCTGAAAAGGAAATGGCTTCCTATACAAAGCTTGCAGAGGCAGAAGCAGAGAAAGCAGCTTCTAAGGAAATATCAGGAGCTTATATGGAGGCTAAGAAACAAATATTATCAAAGAAACAACAGATTTTAGAAGCAGTAATTTTAGAAGCTAAAAATAAACTTCTAAATCTTAAAGATAGTGAATATGAACAAATTATATTAAATATGATTGAAAAAGCGAATTGTACAGATGGATCTGAGATAGTATTATCTAAAAAAGATAGAAAAACATTAAAAGATGTATTATCTAAAAAAGGCATTAAAGTATCTGATGAAACTAGAGATATTACTGGAGGTTTCATAGTTAAAAAAGGTGACATTGAGTATAATTATTCGTTTGAAGCTATAATTGCAGTAGAGCATGAAGATATTGAGCAAATTGCAGCAGAAATTTTGTTTAATTAAGGAGGGGGGTTAAAAGATGGCAGAAGAAAAAACTTATCCCTATGCCGTGGCACGAATAAGAGTGCTTGAAAAACAGCTTCTTAACAGACAAATGTTTATTCAAATGGCAGAAGCTAAAAGCCCTGAAGACTCTTTAAGAATTATAGCAGAAGCGGGTTATACGGATTCGTCAAATAATAATGTTCACAATTTTGAGAATGTTTTGACTCAAGAATTATCTAAAACATATGAAATTCTTAAAGGTCTAGCCCCTGAAGAAAAATTTGTTGATGTATTCCTTTATAAAAATGATTATCATAACTTAAAAGTTTTGATTAAAGAAGAAATTTCTGGTGTAGATGGTGAAAAGTACTTAATTGATGGAGGTACAATTTCACTTGTGAAGCTTAAAGAATCTTTAGCAAATCGTAGTTTTAGTGATTTACCTAAGATAATGGCAGGAGCAATAATAGATGCATTTGATATTTATAGTAAAACACAAAATGGTCAGATGGTTGATATTGTTTTAGATAAAGCAACTTTTTCAAGTATGAAAGAGACAGCTACAGAAAGTCAAAATAAATTTGTAATAGATTATGTTATGAAAGTTTGTGATTTAACAAATCTAAAGAGTTTTATAAGAGTTAAAAACATGAAGAAAGATTTTGATATGTTTATGAATGTGTTTGTTTCAGGTGGCTCACTTGATAAAGAAAAATTCTTAGAAGCTTTTTCTTCAGACACTCCAGCATCATGTTTTAAATCTACTTCTTACTCTGATGTCTGTAAAAATGGCATGGATAGTGGATTTACTGTCTTTGAAAAACTTTGTGATGATTATCTTATGGAATATGTTAGAGATGCAAAATTTAAACCTCTTACACTAGAACCGCTAATTGCATATTTATATGCTAAAGAATCAGAAATAAAAACAATTAGGATTATTATGACTAGTAAGCTTAATAATATAGACGCAGATACTATAAAAGAAAGGCTAAGGGATGCTTATGTATAAGGTAGGAGTAGTTGGAGATAAAGATAGCATCATGGGATTTTTAGCTCTTGGAATAGATATCTTCCCAGCCTATGATAGTGACGAAATTAAAAAAAGTATACATAAGTTGGTTGAAGATGAATATGCGATAATTTATATTACAGAACAGGCGTCATTGCTTGCAAAAGAATCAATAGCAAAATACAAAGACTATCAACTTCCTGCTATTATAGTTATTCCAGGTATTGGAGGAAGTATGGGATTAGGTATGAATGAAGTAAGAGAATCTAGTAAACGTGCTATAGGTGCAGATATATTATTTAAAGAATAGATGCAAATTGAATAAGAGACAATCTCAAATTTTGTTAATGCTAAAAAATGTATTGATAAAATATAGGAGGGAATATTTAAATTTTGATAAAGTATATGATTGCAGGTGAGAGAATATGAAAACAGGCACAATTGTAAAGGTGTCAGGACCGCTTGTTGTAGCGGAGGGCATGAGAGATGCGAATATGTTTGACGTCGTAAGAGTTTCTGATAAACATCTTATAGGCGAGATTATTGAAATGCATGGAGATAAGGCTTCTATACAGGTTTATGAGGAAACTTCTGGTCTAGGACCAGGAGAAGAAGTGGTTTCTCTTGGAATGCCTATGAGTGTTGAACTTGGGCCAGGTCTTATTTCAACTATTTATGATGGTATTCAACGTCCACTTGAAAAAATGTATGAAATTTCAGGTACTAATATAACTAAAGGTGTTGAAGTATCTTCACTTGATAGAACAATTAAATGGGAATTCAAACCTAAAAAATCTGCTGGTGATAAAGTCGTAGCAGGAGATATAATTGGGGTAGTTCAAGAAACTGCTGTAGTGGAATGTAAGATTATGGTTCCTTATGGCGTAAAAGGTACTATAAAAGAAATATATTCTGGAGAATTTACTGTTGAGGATACAGTTTGTGTTATCACAGACGAAAAAGGTAATGATATAGCTGTAACTATGATGCAAAAATGGCCAGTTAGAAAAGAAAGACCATATAGGGAAAAGAAAACACCAGATTCACTTCTTGTTACAGGTCAAAGAGTTATAGATACATTTTTCCCAATTACAAAAGGTGGGGTAGCAGCTATTCCAGGACCTTTTGGAAGTGGAAAAACTGTTACACAGCATCAGCTTGCTAAATGGGCAGATGCAGATATAGTTGTATATATAGGATGTGGAGAACGTGGAAATGAAATGACAGATGTTCTTCTTGAATTCCCTGAACTAAAAGACCCAAGAACAGGTGAGTCACTTATGCAAAGAACAGTACTTATAGCTAATACATCAGATATGCCAGTTGCTGCACGTGAGGCCTCTATATACACTGGTATTACAATAGCTGAATATTTTAGAGATATGGGATACAGTGTTGCACTTATGGCAGATTCTACATCAAGATGGGCAGAGGCTCTTAGAGAGATGAGTGGGCGTTTGGAAGAGATGCCAGGTGAAGAAGGTTACCCAGCGTATTTAGGTTCGCGTCTTGCTCAATTCTATGAGAGAGCAGGAAAAGTAAACTGTCTAGGTATGGATGATAGAGAAGGAACTCTTACAGCAATTGGTGCTGTTTCTCCTCCTGGTGGTGATACATCAGAACCTGTTAGCCAAGCAACACTTCGTATAGTAAAAGTATTCTGGGGACTTGATGCTTCATTAGCATATAAACGTCACTTCCCAGCAATTAACTGGTTAACAAGTTATTCACTTTATCAGGAGAAAGTTGATGTATGGGCAGATAAAAATGTAAATGATAATTTCTCAGCTCAAAGAGCTCAAGCTATGAAACTTTTGCAAGTTGAATCTGAGCTTCAAGAGATAGTTCAATTGGTTGGTGTTGACTCACTTTCAGATGGAGATAGATTGATACTAGAAGTCACTCGTTCTATAAGAGAGGACTTCCTTCATCAAAACTCTTTCCATGAAGTTGATACTTATACATCACTTCACAAACAGTATAGAATGATGGGGCTTATTCTAAAATTCTATAAGTCAGCACAAGATGCTATTAAGCAAAATGTTACTATAAATGATATTATCAAGCTTTCAGTTCTTGAAAAGATTGGTCGTGCTAAGTATGTAGAAGAAGATAAACTAGATGCTGCTTACGATGCAATTGAAGATGAAATAGACAACGAGCTTGCTGACCTTATTAAGAAGAGGGGGGCTGAAGAACTATGATAAAGGAATATAAGTCAATACAAGAGGTAGCTGGTCCTCTTATGTTAATAAACGGCGTAGAAGGTGTAAAATTTGATGAACTTGGAGAAATTGAGCTTTCAAGTGGAGAAATTCGTCGTTGTAAAGTTCTAGAAGTAAATGAAGATACTGCACTTGTTCAACTTTTTGAAAGTTCAACAGGTATAAACCTTGCTGAAAGTAAAGTACGTTTTTTAGGAAAGAGTCTTGATTTTGGAGTTTCACCAGACATATTAGGTCGTGTTTTTAGTGGGATGGGTAAACCTATTGATGGTGGACCAGAAATTATACCAGATAAAAGACTTGATATAAATGGTGCACCTATAAATCCAGCAGCACGTGATTATCCAGCTGAGTTTATACAGACTGGTGTTTCTGCTATAGACGGGCTTAATACCTTGGTTAGAGGGCAAAAACTTCCTATATTCTCAGGTTCTGGTTTGCCACATGCTAATCTTGCAGTTCAAATTGCAAGACAGGCAAAAGTTCGTGGAACTGACTCTAAGTTTGCCGTTGTATTTGCAGCTGTTGGTATAACTTTTGAAGATGCAGATTTCTTCATAAGTGATTTTAAAGCAACAGGAGCAATTGACCGTTCTGTGGTATTTGTAAACCTTGCAAATGACCCAGCAGTAGAGCGTGTATCTACACCTAGAATGGCACTTACAGCAGCAGAATATCTTGCTTTTGAGCAAGATATGCATGTACTTGTTATAATAACAGATATTACAAACTATGCAGAAGCATTACGTGAAGTTTCCGCAGCCAAAAAAGAAGTTCCAGGACGTCGTGGATATCCAGGTTATCTTTATACTGACCTTGCTACAATGTATGAAAGAGCAGGAAAAATGAAAGGACATGAAGGGTCTATAACAATGATTCCAATACTTACAATGCCTGAGGATGATAAAACACATCCAATTCCTGACCTTACAGGATACATTACAGAAGGACAAATTATACTTAACCGTGAACTTTATAAAAAAGATATACAGCCTCCTATAGATGTTTTACCATCACTTTCTCGTCTTAAAGATAAGGGAATTGGTAAAGGTAAGACTCGTGAGGACCACGCAGATACAATGAACCAGCTTTTTGCAGCATATTCAAGAGGTAAAGATGCAAAAGAACTTATGGCAATATTGGGTGAATCTGCACTTTCTGAAATTGATTTAATGTATGCAAAATTTGCAGATGAATTTGAGAAAGAATACGTTTCACAAGGATTTAGAACTGACAGAACTATTGAGCAAACATTAGAAATTGGATGGAAGCTTCTTAGTATGTTACCAAAAAGTGAACTTAAACGTATTCGTGATGAATATTTTGAAAAATATATGCCTAAGGAGTGATATCTGTGGCTAGATTAAATATAAATCCAACACGTATGGAAATGACTAGACTTAAGAAACTCCTTAAAACTGCTACAAGAGGTCATAAGCTTCTTAAAGATAAGCTTGATGAACTTATGAAACAATTTCTTGAAATTGTAAGAGAAAATAAGCGATTACGTGAAGAAGCAGAAAATGCTCTCGATGCTGCTTATAAAAATTTTATAATTGCAAGGGCAGTTATGAGTCAGGAGTATCTAGGTTCAGCACTTATGATGCCAAAACAATCTGTTTCTGTAGGTGTTTCTACAAGAAACATAATGAGTGTTGATGTTCCTGTGTTTGACTTTAAAACTGAAAACAATCAAAGTGATATTTATCCTTATGGTCTTGCTTTTACATCAGGTGAATTAGATTCTGCTATGGAAGCATTTTCAGATGCAATGGAACCACTTTTAAGACTTGCAGAAAGTGAAAAAAGTGCACAGCTTCTTGCACAAGAGATAGAAAAGACACGTAGACGTGTTAATGCTCTTGAAAATGTAATGATACCAAATTACATTGAAACTATTAAGTATATTGCTATGAAGCTTGAAGAAAATGAGAGAGCAAGTACTACTAGACTTATGAAGGTTAAGGATATGGTGCTTAAAAAAGCACTTGAAGAAAAAAAGAAAAATGATTTGGTTGGATAATTAAATACTTATAAAAATAAGCCTAACATCCTAGTTTATAGGAGTTAGGCTTTTTAGTGCAAGTAAGCACATATTCGGAATTGGCGGTATCAATTAATTACCTATTAATCTCTCAATATTCATTTCAATACTCCAGATGTAAAAGTTATGTATATTCTACCTTGTATATAAAAAAGCTCAAATAAAATCATACTCATATGGGTAAAAGGGTGTTTTTTATAAGAATTTTTATGAAGATATAATGGTCTATATGCCTAGAACTTTGTAAAAAAATAATAAATTTAACAAAAATTTCTAAAAATTAACGAACTGTTAATTTACACTTAACTTCGTATTAACAAATTAGGTGTATTATATAAACATAAGCAAAAACAATAAAAAACAATTAAAAAAAGACAAAAACACAAAAAGGGGGAAGATATGAAAGAATTTATATTTACTTGTCTGTGTATTGTAGTAATTGCATTTATGACAAGTTGCATATCAACAACACCACAAACTACTCAAGGAAAAGGAAATAATAAACTTACAATATATGCAGCATTAGAAGAAGAGCAAATAGCTTACTATATGGAAGGATTTAGAGAAGAGTATCCTAATATTGATGTAGAAATAGTTATGGATTCTCATGGTGTAATAGCTTCAAAATTATTAGCAGAAAAGGATAATCCACAAGCAGATGTTATATGGGGATTATCAGCAATGAATATGATAGAACTAAAAGAAGATGGGGCACTTGAAGCATATAAGCCTAAAAATTATGACAAGGTAGATAAGAGATTTAAGGATACTGGAAAAGATGTATCATGGGTAGGTATGAGTGTACCAGAGACAGCAATAGTAGTTAATTACAAAGAACTTGAAAAATTAGGCCTAGATGTTCCAAAAGGATATAATGATTTAATAAAACCAGAGTACAAAGGTCTTATAACAATGCCAAATCCAGCATCATCTGGTACAGGTTATCTTACAGTATCAGGACTTATTCAAATGATGGGTGAAAAAGAAGCTTATAATTACATGGATAAACTACATAAGAATATAGCTACATATACACATTCAGGTTCGAAACCTGCAAAACTAGCTGGTTCAGGAGAATACCCAATAGGCATTACACTTGGATATAGAGCTACACAGCAATTGTCTAGTGGAGAACCTATAGAAGTAGTATTTCCAAAAGAAGGTTCAGGTTGGGATTTAGAAGCAAATGCTTTGGTTAAGAAAGATAATATAAAAAAAGAAGCAAAATTGTTTTTAGATTGGGCAATAAGTGATTCAGCTATGGACAGATATGCACATGAAGTAGCAGTGACTTCTATAAAGACAGATAATCCTGTACCAAAAGGTTACTCTAAACGTCCATTAGAACAGCTGATTAAAGAAGTTGATTTAAACTCTGCATCAAAAAATAGAAGTGCAGTGTTAAAAACTTGGGAATCAAAGTATGGTTCAAAATCTGAAAGTAAGTAAAAGTTAAATGGATTTTTTAATAGAAATAGAGAAAAGAAATTTATAAGAAAAATTAAAATATAAAATTAAAAAAACAAATATAATTGTATAAGGGGAGATTAGATATGAGTTACTTAAAAATAAATAATGTGTTCAAGAGTTATGACCAAAAAAGAGTGTTAAACAATATTAGTTTAGATATTGAAGAAGGTGAGTTTCTATGTTTACTTGGACCTAGTGGATGTGGAAAAACTACATTACTTAGAATAATAGCAGGGCTTGAAGATGTAAATAGTGGAGCTATAATTCTTCAAGATAAAGATATAACAGAGTTAGAGCCATCAAAGAGAGGTTTTGGGATAGTATTTCAATCATATGCATTATTTCCAAATATGACAGCATATAATAATATAGCTTTTCCGCTTAAAGAAAGAAAGGTACCAAAAGAAAAGATAGATAAGAAGGTTAGAGAAGTGCTTGAAACAGTTGGATTGAGTAATGAAGCTCATAAGTATCCTAAAGCATTGTCAGGAGGTCAACAACAGAGAATTGCAATAGCAAGAGCATTAGCACTTGAGCCAAAGTTTTTACTTTTAGATGAGCCAATGTCTGCACTTGATGCAAAAGTTAGACACAAACTTAGAATGGATATTAAAAAACTACAGAAAGAATTAAATATAACAACAATAATGGTAACACATGACCAGGAAGAAGCTATAACTATGGCAGACAAAATTGCAATCTTAAATGGTGGTGACATAATGCAAATAGGGACTCCAGAAGAAATATATCAAAATCCTCAAAACCTATTTACAGCTCAATTTATAGGAGATACAAACTGTTTTGATAGAGGAGATTCTATATTAACTGTAAGACCAGAATATGTTCAAATAGAAAAGTCAACAAAAGAAAATTGTCATGGAACAATATCTAATATAGAATTTAGAGGGAATCTATTGAGAGTGGAAATAAAAGATAAATTAAATGAAAATTTTATAATAAGTGATGTTTCTATAAAAGAATGGGTTAATTTAAATTTAGTAGAGGGTGACTTTGTAAGTGTAAGTATAGATGAAAAATACTATTTAAAGTATCCAAAAGTTAAAGGAGCATAAATATATGAATAATAATGCTATAAGTTCTAAAAGTTTAAATATTAAATCTAAAATAAATTTAGATATAAAAAAATGTATGCTTACAGTATTAGTTATGTCTTTGGTAATATTTTTATTGGCACCCATAATCTATCTGTTTGTACAAGCATTTTTAGATAAAGATGGAGTTTTTGTTGGATTACAAAATTTTAAAGAGTATTTAGCTTCTGAAGCACTGTTAAATTCTCTGAAAAATACAATATTTGTATCTGTTATATCAACTGTAATATCTTTAACTCTCGCACTAGTGTATGCATATGCACTAACAAGAACAAAGATTAAGTTTAAAGGACTTCTTAAATCTATAGCGATGTTTCCTATGTTTGCCCCTACAATGATGCATGCTATAGGTTTGGTATATTTATTTGGAAATCAAGGGGTAGTGACTAATTTATTTGGAATAAATATTCCGATATATGGTTCAATTGGAATAGTATTAGCACAAATTATATATGTATTTCCTCAATCATTTCAGATACTTTATATATCACTAAATTCAACTGATTATAGATTATATGAAGCTAGCAATGCTATGGGAATAAGCAAGATAAGAGAGTTTTTAAGTATAACGATACCTAGCATTAAGTACTCTTTAATAAGTTCAGCATTTGTATCATTCACATTGTGCTTTACAGACTTTGGAGCTCCAAAAGTTATTGGAGGAGATTTCAATGTACTATCAATAGATGTATACAAGCAAATTATAGGGCAGCAAAATATGCCTATGGGAGCAACTGTATCAATATTACTTTTGATACCTGCAATAATATCTTTTATAGTAACTAAAAAAATCGAAAAAAATCAAAATTCATATATAAATTCAAAATCAATCCCATATAAGGTTAAATTTAATAAGTTAAGAGACAGTATATTTGGAGTCATTGTAGGAATTATTGCATTTGGAATAATAGCTGTAATGTTGACTGTAATCTTATCTTCACTAATATCTGTTTGGCCATATGATTTAAGACTCACACTTGAACACTTTTCTATGAAAAGTAGTATTGATGGAATTAAGCCATTTATAAATTCAATAGAAATGTCATTACTGACAGCTATTCTTGGGACAAGTTTTGTTTTCTTATTTGCATATCTAAACGAAAAAACAGAAAAAGCTCCATATTTAAAATCATTTGGGTATTTTTTAAGTACATTGCCTATGGCATTACCAGGGTTAGTGTTAGGTATAGCTTATGTACTATTCTTTAATAAATTAGAGTTTAATCTAATGGATACAATATACATTAAGAACTTGTTTAATGGATTGTATGGAACATTATTTATTATGGTTATATGCAATTTGGTACATTTTTTCTCAGTAGCTTTTATAACTGCAACTACAGCTATTAAGAAAGTGGACAAAGAATTAGACATGGTGGCAAAATCAATGGGAATAAATAGTGCATCAATTCTTAAGAATGTAACAATACCACTTTGTTTGCCAGCAGTTTTAGAAAACTTTATGTATTTTTTCTTAAATTCTATGGTAACAATATCAGCACTAGTATTTATATATACAGCAAGTTCAAAGGTAGCAGCTATATCAATTGTACAGTTAGATGATAAGGGAAGTACAGCACAAGCAGCAGCACTAGCTGTATTGATATTAATTACAAATGTACTAGTTAAGGTAATACATGAATTTATAAAAAATCGTTTGGAAAAAAGAGCAAATTTTAACTAAAGAAGTTATTGTATAAAAATACACATATTAAAGAAGTCTATTCTTATAATTTATTGTTTATAGAATAGACTTTTTTATATAAATTTAAAATAAATATTAATCGTTTTTATTAATTTTTCTTTTGTTACAATACATTTCAGAATCTGCACGATGGTATGTATCAAATAAAGAGTTGTCTAAGTTTTCATCGAAAACTGCATATCCAATAGACATGGATAAATTTAATTCATTAGTAGCGTTTTCTTCAATTATTTTTAAATTAATCTTATTGACAATACTATCTATTTCTTCATGATAAGAATCTTTTAAAATAATTATATACTCATCTCCACCAACGCGATAAACTATATGTTTTTTATTTATTACATCTTGTATAATTTTACTTGCATTTTTAATGTATAAATCTCCTGTTTGATGGCCAAATTTATCATTGATTTTTTTAAGGCCATCTAAATCTATTGACATTATAGAAATTGGTTGTTTAAGATTTGAATTGTTTAAGTTATTCATATCTATTTCAAAAGCGTTTCTATTTTTTAATCCTGTTAGATAATCAGTATTAGCAAAATCAGTATATGTAGGATTAGATATACGTTTAAACAGGATTACTGCTACTAATGCTGATATTAAACAGGTTAATAAAGCTATAAAAGGAGTAACTATACTTATAAATCTAAAGGTATTGTATTGATGTTTTGCTTCAAATTCAATTCCCATTACTCCAACGACTTTACCAACATCATTATGGATGGGAAAGTACGATATAAATATATGTCCCCAAGATGTTTTTTTTATTTTTTTAGGTAGCAATATATTATTATCTAGTGCTTTGTTAAGGTCACCCCAAATCTCTTTTTCTATCAAATCACCAGCATTTCTAAAATCGCTTCTAGATGAATCTAAACCATCAACAACATATACTAATGAGCCATCTTTTGTTTTTTTTGCAGTGTATAAGTACATAACTCCAGTAGTATTCTTTACAGATTCCAATAGCACTTTAGCACTTTTATAAGACTCTTTTGAGTGGTCTTTTTCAGAATTAATTTCAATAAAGGTATCTTTATCAAGATTTTTTTCTACATACTTATATATATGTCTTGACCTCTCACTTAAAGTATAAATCATATCATTATAAGTGAGTGCATAATTAAAAAAATAAACACATGAAGAAGAAATTATTACAATAATTGCAGTAAGTATTGAAACTTGCATATCAACTCTATTGAATTTTTTATTTATTTCCATATCCCAAATTTTTTGTAAAAAAATATTTCACAAAATCTCCCCATAATTAATGTATATCTATAAATATTACCATAATATACATCTATATTATCAAAATCATCTAAAAATTACAATCTATAATTTAGCTTAAAAGATTCAAATACAAGGCTTTTTAAAATTACACTATACTTTAATAAATAAACATTATAATATCTTAATAGTATTTATATTATAATTATTTTATTTATTAATACCTGCTAATATATCACATACTATGTCAATTCTTTTAAATGGTGTAATAATATAATAACCATCTACATAAGGTTCAATTTCTTTTGCTATTTGAGTTGATATATTGATAGCAAGTTTAGTAGATTGTTCTTTTGAAGCATCTTTGTACATGTCTATAATGTCTTGTGAAACAGTAATTCCTGAAATTTCATTATTCATAAAACAAGCATTTTTGTAACTTACTACAGGTATAATTCCACCTAGTATCTTTGCAGGAAGTATTTCCTTAGCTTTTTTTAAGTTTAATAAAGCTTGCTCTGTTAAAACTGGTTGAGTTAAAAACATAGTAACCCCATTTTCTATTTTAATCTTAGCGTGCTTAAGTTGAGAATCAAAGTTTGTTGCATTTATATTTAAAGCTCCAAATATATTAAATGGAGTATTAAAGGTATCTTTATTTAAAGTTTTTATGTAATTTGCTAGTATAGAAGAGTTAAAACTGAACATGGCCTTTATTTCATCTCTTTCAGCAGAAGGTATAGGGTCTCCAGTTACTACTAACACGTTGTTTATGTTTTCAATATTTAATCCTAAAAGAAGAGCTTTTGTAGCATTAATATTTCTATCTCTACATGTCATATGTGGAATAGGAGTGATGTCTAACTCTCTCTTTATTTTACAAGCTAATAAACTACTATCAACTCTTGCTCTTGCTATAGGGCAGTCAGCAATTGTTATTGCATCAACTCCGTAGTTTTTTAGTTTTTCAGCACTATTCATAAAAAATTCAATATCTGTATCAATAGGAGGGTCTAATTCAACTGCTATAATTTTTTTACCTCCATCAAGCTTTTCTAAGAGTTCGTTTTTTGCCACAGATTTAATTTTTTCTTTTGGAGAAATATCATTTTTTATGGCAACATTGCCTTTGTATAAAGAATTTATTATTTCAACAGTTTTTTTGATAAATTCAGGTGTTGTACCACAGCATCCACCTAGTATATGAACCCCTTGATTTAATATTTCTAGCATCTGTTCTGAAAAATAGTCTGAGTTATCTTCAAAAAATGTACGATTATTGATAATAGTTGGATAGCCTGCATTAGGCATAATAGAAACTATATTGTCATTAATATCAAGTGTCTTTATAAAATGTAATAAATGGTGTGGGCCAGAGATACAATTAAATCCTAATGCATCAATATTTTTGTCCTTGGAAATAGATTTAAAGATGTTAGTTCCACTTTTTCCAAGTCTAGTAAAGCCCTCTGGATTAACTGCAAATTCTGTTAAGATAAATGCATTTGGTTGTTTTTCTTTTATATAACTTGAGATTTCTGGTAAATATTCATCACTACTAAATGTTTCAAATAGAAAATTAGTTGCTCCAATTTCTAAAAATACATCTACTATTTTCTTATAGTCAGGTAACAAATTTCTATCATTTAGAGCAGGTATTGGACCAATATCAGCAAATATAAATACATCTGTATTTCTTGTTGCCTCTAATGCAATTTCATACCCACTTTTTATAATATCTTTGACAGTTTTAAAATCACACTCTAGAAGTGTTTCATTTGCTGCAAAAGTATTTGTCTTAATAGCCATACATCCAGCTTTTATATATTCCTCGTGGATAGACAATATTGTAGATGCATCATTTATATTGGCTATTTCACAATTGAAAGGACTATTTTTTAGTTTGGAATAGTATGTACCCATTGCACCATCAAAAACTAAAACAGAGTCTTTGATATATTCATTTATGTTCATTGCTTCACCTCATACGAATTTAAAATATTTTAAGTATTAGTATATCAACCCCAAAAAAACTTGTCAATCTTTGGAAAATATAGTGGAATATATTGGCCTATATAACAAGTTTGTTGGTGATTTTGATATATTTACTTAATGGTATTAAAATAAGAACCATAGTGGTGAGATAGTGATATAATTATATCTATTGCTGAAAATCAATGATAAACATTACCATATTTTATTATAGTTAACACAATTTGAAACTACATAGACAGGTAATATATATTAAATAATCTAAAAATACTATATTATAAGTAAATTCTTGTAAATGGGGTATATTGTACAGAGTAGAATTTGTATTAATGACTGGGAAGAATAATATAGATATTCAAGGTGTTAAATGTACTGTTATAGAGAAATAATATATGGTAGATTAGAAAAGTAGAAGCTAAAAATCATTTTAAATTAGTAACTTTATTTCAACTTATTGAGTTTAAATATAATAAATTTATTTATGATGGTAAATTTACTTAAATAAACATAGTAGTTGATTTAAGTGTACAATTAAAGGGCTTTTTAATTTTATAATTATAATATAAAAGAGGTGGAAAATGAAAAATAGACTTGATTTAACAGAAGGAAGTATTACTGAAAAGTTACTTAAACTATCACTCCCAATAATGGGGACTTCATTTATACAAATGGGATATAACATGATAGACATGATATGGGTTGGTAAAGCTGGAAGTAAAGCAGTAGCTGCAGTTGGGACAGCGGGATTTTTTCCATGGCTTGCAATGGCATTTATTATGATTTCAAAAGTAGGTGGTGAAGTAAAGGTAGCACAAAGTATAGGAGAAAATAATATAAGCACTACTAAATCATATATAAAATCAGCAGTAGAAATAAACCTTATGTTGGCAATAATATATACTATGGTTTTGATAGTACTCAATAAACAACTAATAGGTTTTTTCAGATTGGGAGATTTAGAAGTTATATCTATGTCCAGACAATATTTAATAATAGTAGCTTTAGGTATGGTATTTTATTTTATCAATCCAGTATTTACTGCAATTTTCAATGGACTTGGGAATAGTAGAACACCTTTTTGCATCAATACAATAGGGCTAATAACTAATATTATACTTGACCCTGTTCTAATTTTTGGATGGGGACCTGCTCCAAAACTTGGAGTTGCAGGAGCTGCTATTGCTACTGTATTTGCACAAATAGTAGTTACTACATGTTTTCTATATATAATACTTAAGAGTAAAGAGGAGTATTTTAAGATAAAAATCTTCAGAAAAATAGAACTTAAATACTATAAAGTGTTATATAAGTTAGGTTTTCCTGTAGCTATACAAAGTGGAATGTTTACAATATTTTCAATGTTGCTTGGTGTAATAGTGGCTTCATGGGGGCCTGTTGCAGTTGCAGTGCAAAAAGTAGGGTCACAAATAGAAGCAATATCATGGATGACTGCTGAAGGATTAGCTGTTGCATTAGGAAGCTTTGTTGGACAAAATTATGGAGCCAAAAAGTATTCTAGAATAAATAAAGGATGTAAAATAGCTATAATTGTATCTTCTATACTTGGAATAATGACAACCTTAGTATTGATATTTGCAGGTGGAAGTATTTTTTCTGTTTTTATAGATGAAAGTGAAGCAATAGAAAAAGGAGCTATGTATCTTAAAATATTAGGATACTCTCAATTTTTTATGTGTCTAGAAATAATAACAACAGGAGCTTTTAAAGGATTAGGTAGAACCTATATACCTTCTATAATAGTTACTGTATTGACTGGTGCAAGAGTACCATTAGCTTACTTTATATCTAGACCAGAAATATTAGGATTAAATGGTGTTTGGTGGAGTATAACAATATCAAGTATATTAAAGGGAATATTAATGATAAGTTTATTTATATATCTGCTTAAACTTGGGAAATTATATAAGGTATCTAAATAAAATTTAATTTATATTAAATGTATAGACATTTTGTTTATTTGTATATAAAATTAACTTATCATATAAAAGTTCGAATTGATTAGGAGTGAATTAAATGAAAGAACCAATTTATAAAGTTATAGAAAATCATGTAAGAGAATTAATAAATTCAGATAGTTTGAAAGAAGGGGATTTAATCCCATCTGAAAAGCAATTAAGTGAAGAATTTAATGTGACTAGAATGACTGTAAGGTCAGCATTAAATAATCTAGTTAAGGAAGGTTATATAACTAGGCAAAGAGGTGTAGGAAGTATAGTACTCGCAAATAAAATATATGATAATATATCTTCTGTAAGTGGATTTACTAAGGAGATGGAAAGTAAAGGCTATAAAGTATCTAATATATTGGTATCTCTTGAAATAGTTCAAGCAGACGAAGAATTATCAAGTAAATTGAATATTAGCTTAGGAGAAAATGTATGGGAGATAAAAAGAGTAAGATTGGCAGATGAAACGAGGGTTTCATATATGATTACATATATGCCAGTTAAGTTATTTCCAAATTTAAATAAAATTCATTGTGAAAATTCACTTTATAATTTTGTGGAAGAAGTATGTGGATATAAAATAGCTATGTCAGAGAGAGAAGTACAAGCTGTAATATCAAATGAGGAATGTATGACTAATTTAGAAATTGAAGAACCAGAAGCACTTTTATATATAAATCAAGTTTGTAAGTTACAAAATAGTGAGGTTTTTGAATACTCACACACATATCATCATGGATATACTTTAACTTTAAGTGCTGTTGTCGAATAAAAATTAAGAAAAAATGAAAAAGTTTTCTTGAAATGTATATACATTTGATATATAATAATATCAAGAAATAAATGTATATACATTTAAAAATAAAATATATACATTAAAATAAAAATTAATAAATAAGGACACTTTAAATGTATAGTTTAAAGATATTATGACTTAAAAAGATACTTAATAAATTCTAATTTGGAGGTAAGAAAATGATAAAAATAATGTTAGCTTGTTCAGCAGGGATGTCAACTAGTTTATTGGTTACAAAAATGGAGAATGCCGCGAAGGAAAACGGTATAGAAGCAAAAATATGGGCTATATCAGAAGTGAACTTAAAAAATGAAATAGAAAATTGTGATGTCTTACTTTTAGGACCTCAAGTTAGATATGTATTAGGAAAAGCAACTGAAATGGCAAAACCATATAATATTCCAGTAGAAGTTATAAATATGATGGATTATGGAAGATGTAATGGGAAAGCTGTCTTAGATAGAGCAGTGGAATTAAATAATTCAAAATAAAGTTGTACTGGAGGATGTAAAATGGAAAAATTCATGTCATTTATGGATAAATATATAGTGCCTGTAGCTGCAAAGGTAGGAGCTCAAAGGCACTTAGTAGCAGTAAGGGATGCATTTATAGCAATGATACCTATAACTATGGTAGGTGCATTGGGAACATTGATAAACAACTTGCCATTAGAAGCATATAAAAATCTGATGGCAAGTATATTTGGAGAAAATTGGACTATGTTTGGAGGAGACCTTTGGTGGGGAGCTATAGGTACGATGGCAGTATTTTTAGTAATAGGTGTTGCCTATTTCCTAGCAAAGTCTTATGAAAGTGATGGATTACAAGCTGGTCTTATAGCACTATCTATCTTTTTTATAATGGCTCCACAAATTGGTAAGATAGTTCCAGAAGGTGGTACTAGCGCAGTTGAAGGATGGGGAATGATACAACAGACTTACTTAGGAACAGCAGCACTATTTTCTTCTATATTAATAGGGTTGTTGTCTGCTGAGATATTTGTAAGATTATCTAAAGTAAAGAAATTAACTATAAAAATGCCAGATGGAGTTCCACCAGCAGTTTCAAGATCATTTGCAAAGTTAATACCAGGAATGTTGACTATAATGATATTTACTGTAATAGGAATATTTATAAAAATGCTTTCAGATGGAAATTTCTTAACAGATATTTTGAATACTTACTTAGGAGCACCACTATCAAATGTAGCTGATAGTTTAGGTTCTACAATGCTTATTGCATTTATAATTCATATACTTTGGACTGTTGGTCTTCATGGCGCAAATATAGCACTTCCTTTTACAGAAACAATACTTATGAAATTAGGTGGAGAAAACGCTGCCTTAGCTCAAGCAGGTGCAACTGAAGGCTATCATGTACTTGCAGGTTCATTCTTTGATGCATTTGTGTATTTAGGTGGTTCAGGAATGGTATTAGGATTAATTGTAGCTTTATTAATAGCAGGAAGAAGACGTAAAGAGATGATATTGTTAGGGGGACCTCCAGCAATATTTAACATAGGAGAACCATTAATATTTGGGCTTCCAATAGTTTTAAATCCTATTTTTATGATTCCATTTGTACTTGCACCAGTAGTATGTAGTGCTGTATCATATTTAGCAATAGATTTTGGATTAGTAGCACCAGTAATTTTACCTAAAATACCTTGGGTAACACCTCCTATATTAGGTGGGGCAATGGCTACAGGTGATTGGACTGGAGGAGCTTTAGCACTATTTAATTTAATATTGTCAATATTAATATATATTCCGTTTGTTATAGCATCTGAAAAAATGGAAGCTAAAAAATTAACAAAAATTGACAACTAGGTAATTTTATTCGACAATAAACAGATAAAGTTCTGTAATATATACTAAATTATAAGTAAGGATGGTATAATGAGATGAAAAATGGGCTAAAAATAGTTACAATTGGAGGAGGTTCAAGTTATACTCCTGAACTTGTAGAAGGTTTTATAAATAGATATAAGGAGCTACCTGTAAAGGAGTTATGGCTTGTAGATATAGAAGATGGAAAAGAAAAACTAGAGATAGTAGGAAATCTAGCTAAAAGAATGGTAAAAAAAGCTGGAATAGATATGAAAATAAATCTTACTTTAGATAGAAGAGAAGCTTTAAAAGACGCAGATTTTGTAACAACACAACTCAGAGTAGGTCTTTTAGATGCAAGAATTAAAGATGAAACTATTCCTTTATCTCATGGAGTTATGGGACAGGAAACTAATGGTGCAGGTGGGTTGTTTAAAGCTCTTCGTACAATACCAGTTATATTTGATATAATAAAAGATGTGGAAGAATTATGTCCAAATGCATGGATGGTGAACTTTACAAATCCAACAGGAATAATAACAGAAGCTGTATTCAAATACACTAACTTTAAAAAATATATAGGTCTATGCAATGTACCAATTCATTTAAAAAATGATGTAGCTAAACTATTCAATGTAGAAAGTGATAGAATAAGTATGGATTTTGCAGGTCTTAATCATATGGTTTATGGTCTTAATGTAGCTTTAGACGGAGAAGATGTTACAAAAGAAGCAATAGATAAATTTGTTAAAGCAGATATAAGTATGCAAAATATAAAGGCAATTGATTTTAATGCTGATTTTATAAAATCTTTAGGTGCTATACCTTGCCCATATCATAGATATTATTATAAAACTAAAGAAATGCTTGAAGATGAGTTAATAGAGTTTAAAGAGGGAAAAGCTAGAGGTCAAGTGGTTAAAGAATTAGAAGAACAATTATTTGAACTATATAAAGATGAAAAGCTAGATATAAAACCACCTCAACTTGAAAAAAGAGGAGGAGCTTATTATAGTGATGCTGCTTGTAATCTAATAAGTTCTATCTACAATGATAAAAAAGACATCCAAGTAGTTAATACATTAAATAATGGGGCTATAAGAGACTTTAAAGATGAGCAGGCGGTAGAAGTAAGTAGTGTAATAACAAAAAATGGACCAAGACCATTAAGTATAGGCTATTTACCAGATTCTGTACATGGGTTAGTAAGTCAAATTAAGTCATTTGAAGTTTTAGCAGCCAAAGCAGCTGTATATGGAGATTATGAATCTGCTTTATTGGCACTTTGTATAAATCCATTGATTCCATCGGATGATTTGGCAAAAACTATATTAGATGAAATGTTAGAAGCTCATAAAGATTATCTTCCTAGATTTAATAGATAGTTTATAGAAAGTAGGTTATGGTATGACTAAAATTATAATAAATGCAGATGACTTTGGATATTGCGAAGCTGTGAATTATGGTATAATATCAGCTCATAATAATGGAATAGTTAAGTCCACATCTATGATGGCAAATATGCCTGGTGTAGAACATGGAGTAAAGCTACTTAAAGAAAATAGAGATTTAAATTGTGGAGTTCATATGACTTTAAGTTGTGGTAGACCATTATTGTCTAACTTAAAAACTATTGTTGATAAAGAAGGTTTTTTTATTAGAAGAATTACAGACGAAATTATTAAAAAAATGGATTATGATGAGATTTATGAAGAACTTTGTGCTCAAATAGAGAGAGTAAAAGAACTTGGAATAGACATATCTCATTTAGATAGTCATCATCATATTCATACTTTAGTAAATTTAAAACCAGTAATAGAGAAAATTGTAAATAAGTATAATCTTCCAATAAGAGGAGGGTTTGAATACGATTTAGAGTATTCAAAAATAGTTCCATTAATAGATAGCTTTTATAAAGAAAATGTGAGTGAAGAGTATTTTACAAAAAATATAGAAGAAATAATGAAGTATGATGTAGTGGATATTATGTCTCACCCAGCTTTTTTAGACGATTATATTTTAAATTCTACATCTTATGCAATTGATAGAACAAAAGAGCATAAAATACTTACATCTAAAAAAGTCAAAGAGTTTTTGAGAGAAAATGGATTAGTCATATCAAGCTATAGAGATATTTAGGAGGTATACAGATGGATGAGAAGATGATAGAAATATCTTTTGGAATAATTGGATTTGCAGGCGATGCAAAAGGTCTAGCTTTTGAAGCTATAAAAGAAGCAAAGAACGGAAATATAGATGAAGCTAGAGGGTGTATTGAAAAGTCAAAAGAGTCAATTCATAAAGCACATAAGTTCCAAACAGAGTTAATACAAAATGAAGCTAGTGGTAATAAAACTGAAATGAGTGTTATATTAGTTCATGCACAAGACCATTTAATGACATCTATGAACTTTCAACAACTAGCAGAAGAATTTGTAGATTTGTATGAAAGATTGGAAAGCAAGTAGTCTAATTTAACTATTATGAAAGAGTGTTTTTAATAATTTCTATAATTATTAAAAACACTCTTTTTTATTAAAATATGTTAAAAAGTTATAACTTAGCAATTTATTATTCTTTTATTAATGTTCTAAAATTTAGATTTCTCGTAATTGTAAGGTATACTAGTACCTACAACTACATCTTCAATTTTTTCAATAATAAGCCAATCATCCATATTTCCTTGATGGTCGAAATCAAGAGGTGTTATTTCTTGAACATTTTCAAATTCAACTAAGCATAAGCATTTTTTATGCCAACGAACTTTTTGCTTATCAGATAAATTTAGTTTTGGTTGATTTTCATCTAGAACTTTACAAATTTCGTCTTCTGTTAATTTAATATAGTTGTCTACTTTTTTAACAGTAGCTTTTGCAGAAATTCTTGAAGTTCCTTTTTCCATAAAATAAAGTAACTCTCCTTGAAATACTCTGCTATGTGGTATTTTTCTACCAGCAGCACCTCTAATTACCATTGTCTTCGTTCCAGCTAAAATTTTATCTAATACCTTTTCTCCTTTTTTACCTGCATTATCACAATATACTAAATGTACCACGCTTTAAATCCTCCTTACTAAATTACTATTCTGTATCTTGCATTTTATCATTGTTTAACTGAAAAGTCATTCTATTTATTATATTTACATAAAGAACAGATATAAAATTTATTGTTCAATGAAAGAAAACCTTATCTATAGTATATTTAATTAAGATTAATTAGGAATTTTTATCCTTTTGCAAAATAATATTGACTAAAACTAGAAAAATGCTATAATAAATATGTGCTTATGATAATCAATATCATGTAAGTATAATAAACAAGTAGGAGAAATAATCATGAAAAAAATAAAATCATTAGCAATATTTATATCTATTATAACTACGTTAGTACTTGTTACGGCATGTTCAGATAGTAACACAGATAATAAAGAAAAATCAGATACAAGAGTTGTACAATCTGTTAAGGGAGAGGTGAAGATACCATCAAATCCTAAAAAAATAGTTGATATATCAGGAAGTAGTGAGGAATTGTTAATAGCTGGTCATAAACCTATTGCAACGGCAAATGTAGACTCATATGAAACTGATAAATTGCCAAGTTACATAAGAGAAGAACTTAAAGATGTAAAGATAGTAGGTCACTCTATGATGGATACTATGGATATGGAAGCTATATTAGAAGCAAATCCAGATTTAATAATAATGAGTCAAAGACAAGAAAAAATCTATGACCAATTAAAAGAAATAGCTCCTGTAGTCATGATGAAAGATTATGCAAATGACTGGAGAAGTAAGTTAACTGATGTTTCAAAAATATTTGATAAAGAAGACGAAGCTAAGGATTGGTTACAAAAGTATGATGAAAAAGCTACAAAACTAGGTAAAGAAGTTGTAGAAAAAAATGGAGAAAAAACTTATTTACCAGTATTAGCAAGTTCGGGACAATTTATGGTGTTTAGTGATGGAGGAATTGGAACTTTAATTAATGATGATATGAAATTAGCTAGACCTAAAAATATGCCAAAGCAAGATGGAATAACATTGCCAATGGTAAGTATGGAGGGTCTTACAGATATAGATGCAGACCATATAATTGTGATAGCTACAGAATCAGATAAAAAAGATTTAGAAAATAGTGCTATATGGGCTCAAATGAGAGCAGTAAAAGATGGAAATGTAACAATACTTGATGCAGCTCCATTTTTCAGCCAATCATATAATCCAATTGGAAAAGAGTTGTTATTAGAATCAGTTAAAAATGAATTAACAAAGTAATTCTTAACTTATTAGGTGTGAGATAATGATGTTCATTTTTCACACCTATTTTTAATAAGTTTAAAATCATAAAATACTTAATAAATATATTACTGCACTGGAATTAAAAGGGAAGAGGAGGTAGGATAATTGACTACACTTAGTAAAAAAAATCTGACTTATTCATTGATATTAATAAGTATAGTTGCACTTGTATTTGGAATTGTATTATCCATAACTATTGGGGCTAAAGATATGAATCTATCGACTGTTATAAGTAGTTTAATAAATATGGAAGATGGAATAAATATGAGAATAGTGAAGGATGTTAGACTTCCAAGGGCAATAGCAGCAGCACTTGTTGGAGGATTTTTAGCAGTTTCAGGTGCTATAATGCAAGGAATAACAAGAAATCCTATAGCTGAACCTTCTGTTATAGGAATTACACAGGGAGCTACATTTGCTATTGCAATATCATTAGTACTTCAACAAAAATTTCCTAAACTTATACATGGTAACTTTAGTGTAATGATATTTGCATTTATTGGAGCAAGTATAAGTGGTTTATTTATATATTTTGTAAGTTCAAAATCAAGAGGAAGAGTTAATAATGTAAAATTAGCTCTTGCAGGGGTAGCTCTTGGTACATTGTTAATTTCTTTGGCCTCTGCAATATCTATGTACTTTAATCTATCTCAGCAATTAAGTTTTTGGATATCAGGAGGACTTGTAGGCGTAACGTGGGAAGGTATAAAGCTATTATTTATAGTTGGAGGTATTGGATTTATCCTATCTATGATTATGGCCCCAAGAATAACTATCCTAAGTCTTGGAGAAGAAGTGGCAATAGGGTTAGGGCAAAAAACTGACATTGTTAGATTTATATGTATAGTTTTAGTAATATTAATGACTGGAGCATCTGTTTCAGTATCAGGTAATATTATTTTTATAGGTCTTATAGTTCCTCAGATAGCTAAAGGAATAGTAGGCTCAGATTATAAGTATATAATACCAAGTTCTTTGGTTCTAGGAGCTGTGCTACTTGTATATACGGATATATTAAGTAGAATGATAAATCCTCCATATGAGACTCCAGTGGGCTCTATAACAGCTCTTATAGGAGTTCCAATATTTATATATCTTGTTAGAAAGGGGAATAAATAGGTGCTATGAAAAATATTATAAAAACAAATTCTAAAACTTTACTTGTTATTTCAATTTTAATGGTACTTATTTTTATTGCTTTTCTAGTTAGTTTAAATTTAGGTTCATTTTCTATAGAACCAATGGATGTCATAAAGACTTTTATAGGACAAGGTCAACGTAATCATGAAATTGCAATATTTAAACTGAGATTGCCAAGGATAATAATAGCTTTATTGGTTGGTTCAGCATTATCAACAGCAGGTGTAATACTTCAAGGAGTTACAAAGAATGATTTGGCTGACTCTGGAATTTTGGGTATAAATTCAGGAGCAGCATTATTTGTAGTAGTTTATATATATCTTATGAATGGTAATGTTTATGAAGGTATGAGTAATCTCACTGTATTTACAATGCCAGTTGTTGCACTTGTAGGAGCTTTGTTTGGAGCATTTTTGATATATTCTCTTGCATGGAAAGGTGGAATAAATTCATCAAGGTTACTACTGATTGGTATAGGTGTAAATATAGCTTTTACTTCAATTTTGACGATATTTCAATTGAAATTTACAACACAAGAATTTAATAGAGTTATGGTATGGACATCAGGTAGCATTTGGGGAACTAGTTGGAAATATGTAATAGCTGTACTCCCATTTATAGTGATTTTTATGGGAATAACTATGTATAAGGCTAAGTATATTGATGTCTTGAACTTAGGTGATGAAGTGTCTACAAGTCTTGGTGTAGATGTGGAGAAGCAAAGAAGAAGACTCATAATATATGCAGTAATTTTATCTGGTGTATCAACATCAGTAGCAGGTAGTATTTCGTTTTTAGGTTTAATAGCACCACACATAGGAAGAAAGATAATAGGTCCGAGACATAAAAGACTAATACCAGTATCAGCACTGATAGGTACATTATTACTTTTGGTGGCAGATACTATATCTAGAAATATTCTTGCTCCTATAGAAATACCAGTAGGTATAGTTGTATCCATAATAGGAGTACCATACTTTATTTATTTAATGTTGTCAAATGATTAGGAAAGGGTGTTACTATGAATTGTATAAATACTAAAAATCTAAATGTATCATATGGAAATACAGATATTATAAAAGATTTAAATTTAAATATACCAAAAGGAAAAATAACTACTATAATAGGGGCTAATGGTTGTGGAAAGTCTACAATACTTAAAACAATAGGGAGAATTATTAGTCCTAAAAATGGAAGTATATATATAAATGGAGAAGATATATATAAGAAAAAATCTAAGGAGATAGCGAAAAGTATGGCTGTACTTCCACAAAGCCCTCAAGCTCCTAGCGGGCTTACTGTTTCAGAGCTAATTTCATATGGAAGATTCCCTCATAAAAGTGGATTTGGAAATTCTAGTAGAGAAGACAGAGATATTGTAAATTGGAGCTTAGAAGTTACTGGAATTTCAGAATTTAAGGATAGAAATATGGAAGATTTGTCAGGCGGACAAAGACAAAGAGCATGGATAGCTATGGCTTTGGCACAAGAGACTGATATACTTTTGTTAGATGAGCCTACAACATATTTAGATTTAGCTCATCAATTAGAAATACTAAAATTATTAGAGGAATTAAACAAAAAACAAGGAAGAACTATTGTCATGGTAATACATGAACTTAATAACGCAGCACGATTTGCTGACCACATGATAGGTATTAAGAAAGGTAAGATAGTTTGTCAAGGTAATGCATACGATGTTATGACAAAAGACAATCTGAAGGAGTTGTTTAATATCGATGCAGAGATAGCTACAGACCCAAGGACAAATAAACCAATTTGTATAACTTATGACATGGTATAAATGGTGACAACATGGAAAATCAAGAAGCATTAAGACATGAAAAAATATGGATTTTATTATTTAGATACTCAATACCTGCAATAATAGCTATGATGGTAACATCGCTTTACAATGTAGTAGATAGAGCCTTTATTGGTTCTATGGAAGGAGTTGGGTCTATAGCTATTGCAGGACTTGGTGTAACTATGCCAGTGTTTACACTGATAATAGCTTTTGGAATGTTAGTATCAGTAGGTGCTAGTACAAGCTTGTCTATAAAACTAGGAGAAAGAAATAAAAAAGAAGCAGAAAAAATATTGGGTAATGCCCTTACACTATCTATAATTATTTCTATAATTATAACTGTATTAGGATTAGTTTTTTTAGAAGACATACTTTTTCTTTTGGGAGCAAGCAAAGATTCAATATCTTATGCAAAAGATTATATGAGTGTTATATTGCTTGGAACTCCATTTAATCTAATTGCATTTTCTTTAAATAATGCAATTAGAGCAGAGGGAAATCCTAAGTTAGCAGCTAGAACAATGATAGTAGGTTGTATACTAAATTTGATATTAGACCCAATATTCATATTTGTGTTTAACTTAGGTATAAAAGGAGCAGCTATAGCAACTGTACTCTGTCAAGTAGTGGTGTTTACTTGGGTAGCACATTATTTTATAAGAGGAAAATCTAATTTAAAATTAAAAAAATACAATTTAAAATTAGATACAAATATAACAAAAAAAATATTTGCAATAGGTATGACACCATTTGCAATGGAAGTAGCTATAAGTATAACTCATGTATTTACTAATAACTCTCTAAAGGCTTATGGTGGAGATTTAGCTATTGGAGCTATGACAGCTCTTACATCTATTTTATTGATGTTTATGATGCCAGTATTTGGTCTAAATCAAGGTATGCAAACTATAATATCATATAATTATGGAGCAAAGCAATTTGAACGTGCAAAGAAAACCTTAATATTGTCTATCATAGTATCTATAGTTATATTATCTTTTGGATTTTTAGTAGTGCAGGTATACCCTGAAGTATTTGTTGGCATATTCAATAAAGATTCAAATCTAATGGAAATAGCTGTAAGAGGTATAAATATAAATTTAATCACCTTACCTATAATGGGGATTTCTATTGTTGGGCCTGTGTATTTTCAATGTGTGAGTAAAGTTAAACATTCTATGTTTTTGACTCTTTTGAGACAGTTTATCTTATTTATACCATTAATTATTGTACTTCCAATTCGATTTAATTTAGATGGAGTTTGGTTAGCACAGCCAATTGCAGATTTTATTGCTATGATAATTGTATTATTGTTCTTAAGACGAGAATTTAAGATGAATCAAGCATAAAATGTTGAAAAATAAAAAGTCCTGTCTCAAAATGATTAAAATCATTTTATAGAGACAGGATATTATTTTACAGCATCGTTTGTATTGACTTCATCTAGTGTTTTTCCAAAAGTCATTTTTTCAAATATTTCTTGAGGTATAGGTTTAGAAAAAACATATCCTTGTATCATATCACAATTAATTTTCTTTAGATATTCCATCTGTAAGATTGTTTCAACACCCTCTGATACACTATTCATATTTAATTTTTTTGCTAGCTCAACTACAGATTCTATTACATAATTTTCAGATACATTATCTGCGTTGGGAGAACTAAAAAATGCTCGGTCAAGTTTTAGAGTATCAACTTTTATTTCTTTTAGCATGTTAAGTGAAGAATATCCACTTCCAAAATCATCTAGTGAACATTGAAAACCTTCCTCATGGATTTGGTCTATTACATTGAGTAACATTTGTAAGTTATCAAAGATGAGTGTCTCAGTTAATTCGATTTCCAAAAGTTTAGCAGGGACATCGTATTTATCACGAATTGTTTTGTATTTTTCTAAAAAATCTTTATTATTTAAATGAGCACGTGAAAAATTAACTGAAATAGGTATTGGAGTTTCCCCATTATCTATCCATTTTCGTATCATGGCACACGATTTTTCAAACACATAATGGTCAAGTTTGATGATGAAGCCATTTTTTTCAAAAAAAGGAATAAAATCATTTGGTGGAATAAGACCTCTATCTGGGTCTTGCCATCGCACTAATGCTTCTGCACCTACAATATTATTGTTTTTAAGGTTTACTTTAGGTTGGAGATAGACTACAAATTCATTATTATCTAATGCTTCTTCCATTCTATTTTCCATTTCTTTTTCTTTAAGCATTCTCAAACGTTCTAAATCACTATAAAATACACATGTGTAAAGTGGATGAGTTACAGTATTTCCTTTAATGTTTTTTCGTGCTACATTTGCACGGTCTTGAATTGATACTAGTGGTATATTTGGGTCATCAATTTTATAGACACCTATAGAAAGAGCTATAAAATATTTACATTCTTTATCTTTGTTAAAACTGTTAATATCATTTGTAATATTTTCTATGTACTTAAGAATTTCTTTTTGTGAAATAGTTTTAATAAGAATATTAAACTGGTCATTAGAAACTCTACAAAGTAATTCTTCTCGTTCCAAATAATTAGCAATTACATCATGTATATATTTTAATGTTTTATCTCCAGCATTACTACCAAAAGAATCATTAATAAGTTTGAATTTATTAATATTTATAGATACTAATGAATAGGTTCCTGCTGAAGTTGATTCTATGATTGCTTTAGCTTCCATATCAAAACGTGCCTTACTATAGCCTTTAGTTACAGGGTCTACATAGGCGATTTTTATAAGTTGCTCTCTATTTTTGCGATTTATAAATATAATCAACATGATAAGTAATAAAAATAATATAATAATTAAAATGTTGATAAAGACTGCTTTTTTTAGAAGTAAATCAAACTGTGCATTTGCTACCTTTACTGGAACAATTGAAAGTAGATATAGGTTTTCCTCTTCCAGAGGAACATAGTGCATAGCTTTATAAATACCATCATCCAATGTAAAGTACATAGAACCTTTTTTGTTCTCTTTTAAATTTGTCTTCATTTCTCTAAGAGTATCTTTACCAGTATAGCTTCCATGTTTTTTAATTGTGTCAAAAAAGTTTACAACATTTTTTGGTGCGTTTTTGTTGTCTGAACTTACAATGAAATTTCCATTTTTGTCAATGATTTGAGAAAATCCTTCACCCCCAAAACTCTCCACGCTTAGTAACGTTCTCATAGTATCAAGAGTATTCCAAGCAGTAATAGCTCCAGTTATTTTATCATCTTTATAAAGTGGTACAGAATATAAAATTCCATATATACCAGATTGAGATTTGATTGGAGTAATTGTCTCTTCACCTTGAAGAGCTTTTCTATAAAAATACTGCCCTCTAACATTACCTGTACTTTCATCAGTGCCTATAAAATTCCCACTAGAATCAGCAACACCTAACCAATCAAACTTCAGTAATTTTGATTTTTTAGATAAATATTCAGTGACATTTTTATTGTTATCACTAAACTGAAAGTAAGTATCTCCTATAGAGTATAATATTTTAAATATACTTTTACATTTTTCATTAATTGTAGTGGAGACACTCTCTGAGATTTCTGTAAGATACCGCTCTGTTTCACGATGAGTTACTTTACGCAGTGTCATAACAAAAGAAACACAAACTAAGGACACAATTATAAGGAGTGTTAGTAATAAGGTAATTATTATTTTTTTATTTTGTACGCTTTTAGTATACATTTTTTATGTTCCATCCTCCATCCTTTATTGGCTTACAAAGAAGACTCCTCTCAGACATATTATACCAAATATTTCTATCTGTGAAGGTACTAAATTTTATCTTTACGTCTATTCTTATGTAAATTATTTTAAAAAGTAGAGAAGCTATTCTTATAATTTATACTGGAATTTAATTAAATAATATTGTTATGAATTAGAATATTTTATAAATAAAAAAAGAACTGTTTTCAAAATTATTTTAACTATTTTGATACAGTCCTTTTTGGGGTTGAAAAAACATTTATAAAGGATTTTTAATTTATAGTATATGTATAAATATTGAATTTATAAAACAATACCTTATATTTATTACAAACTAGAAAGTAGATGCAATTCTGTAAATACCAAATTCTCTATGGCCAAGGCTTTCAGCTTTAGTTTGTTTACCATTACATACTTCCACTATTTCATCGAATATTTCTTTACCTATATCTTTAATTTTAGCGCCCTCTGTTATAATCCTACCTGCATTTATATCGATATTATCTATCATTTTATTGTATGTATCACTGTTTCCAGTAATTTTAATAACTGGCGAAATTGGGCTTCCTGTTGGAGTACCTCTACCAGTTGAGAAGATTACAATCTGTGCACCACCTGCCACCATACCAGTGATAGAATCTATATCTTGACCTGGAGTATCCATAAAATATAAACCTTTTTTATCTGAAGGTAAAATCTCAGCATATTCAAGAGCACCCTTGAATGGTTTGTTCCCTGCTTTATACATACAGCCAAGTGATTTTTCTTCAATTGTTGATAATCCACCAGCTTTATTACCTGGAGTAGGTTGACCACTACGTAAATCTTCTCCCATAGTAATTGCTCTTTTTTCTACATCATTTACAAATTTAAGAAATTTTTCTTTCATGTTTTCATCTTCAAAGCGAGTAGCCAATAAATGTTCTGCACCAATTACTTCTGTAGTCTCACTTAATATACTACTGCCACCCTCATCTATAAGAAGATTTGATGCAATTCCTATTGAAGGGTTTGATGCAATTCCACTTGTTGGGTCAGAGCCACCACATTCAAGTGCCAATGTAATTTCGCTCATATCAAATTCAACTCTTACTTCTTTTGATATTTCACGAGCCATCTGACTTGCTATTTCAGCACCTTTAGCTATTGCTTTTAGTGTTCCACCACATTCTTGTATAACAACATAGTCGACTTTTTTTCCTGTTGTAGATATTTCAGATGCTAAATCTTTTGCTTGAATACCATCACATCCAAGTCCAACTACTAAAACAGCAGCTACATTAGGGTTTTTACCAAATCCTATCAATGTTTTTTCTGTAAGCTCTATATCAGAGCCAATTTGACAACATCCATGTTGGTGTGGGATAGCTATTGCTCCAGGAACAAGTGCTGCAACTCTTGTAGCTGTCTCACTTGAACAGACAGATGTTGGAATAACTAAAATATGATTACGAATACCATATTGTCCATTTTCTCTTAAATAACCCATTAATTTCATTTTTATTACCTCCTATTTTTTATCTCCGCGACCACGCGTACTTTCAATATTATGTACATGAACATAGTCACCAGTTTTTATGTCAACTGTTGCAATTCCTATAATCTCTCCATATTTATAAACAACATCATCTTTTTTCACATCTTCTGTAGCCATTTTATGAAAAACAGGAATATTATCATTTACTATATAAGATTTTCCATCAATTGAAACTTTTTCACCTTTAACTAAAGGTCTAACACATGTAACTAGATTGTCTTTTTCATTTGCATGAATAATTGCATTCATATTTTTACCTCCTAAAAATATTAGTTTACTTCTATGTTTTTATTTGTTTTAAAAATAGCTTTTTTTCTTTTTTCTCTTTTATCCAAATAGGAGACGAGCATTGGACAGCATATTGCTGTAACAATGATAGCTGCAGCAACTTGTACTGTTGAAACAGCCGCAATTGTAGCAAGTGTAGGGTCAATAGCGGCTAAAGCTTCAGGAGTACCAGCCGCATTACCTGCTGTCGTACCAGTAGCTGCACCTACTGCTGGATGTTCTGCACGTATAAGTTTCATTACAAAATATCCACCCATACCTGTTATTAGAGTTACAGCAAGACCTAGTATAACTCCAGGGAATCCAGCAGTTATAATTTGGTTAAAGTTTAATGCAGCTCCTAAAGGAAAAGCAAAGAAAGGTATTAACAATGTTGTACCAGGTGCAAGAAATTCTCGTATATCTTCATCGAGATTACCAAGTATAAATCCAAGTAATATTGGTATGAGTGCTGCAAATAAAGCTACTATAGGCACATTTGCAAGTCCAGTTACTCCAAAAGCAATCATCGTAAAAAATGGACCATCATTTAGAGATAAGATAGATATCGCACCAACATCTGTAGAATCTCCATATTCACCAGCAAGAGCAGCAAAGAGACCTCCATTTGAATTAGTCATAGTAGCAACTATAGCAAGAGGTGTAATACCAATTATGCCTTTAGGCCCAATGAATTTACTAACAATAATACCTAGTACTGCACCAATTACAAATTTTGTTGCCGTGAGTACTATGCCCTTAGTCAAAGGTTTGCCTGCTTGTCTTATGTTGATTTGAGCGCCATTACATAGACAAAATAGAGCAAGTATACTCATTGCACCAGTTTTAAATAAGGAAGTTGTAAATCCTCCAATTTCAAGAGCCTGTGGACATACTGTATTAAATAGTGCTCCCAATAGCAGGGGACAGACCATAAGTCCTCCTGGTATCTTTTTCACCGATTTTAAGATATGCATCTAGTATCACTCCTTTTAATTTTTATATAAGTATTTAAAAGCAATTACTATGCCAATATAGGTGTTATATAGTTTTTATTTTTATAAGTATTTTTAATATTCGTATAAAATACTGTAGATTGCTTAGATTAAAAAAATTATATGGAAAAATGTAGCGAAAAAAATAATCTATTTATTATGTAGTAGAATTTTAAATAGAAATAAAGAAACGTTTTATGTATTAAAATTAAACATAAAACGTTTCGATATATTATATATGTATTATTTTTAAACATCACTTTCAATTTCTTTTAACTTTCTCCATAGGGTGGAGCGAGTGATTTTTAGTATTTCACAAGTTTTTGTAGTGTTTCTATTATTTTCATTATAGACTTTATAGATATATTTCTTTTCTAGTGTTTTTAAGTCTAAGTTATTACATTTAAAATCAGCCTTATCTGTATCATTTATAGTATTTGCATATTCACTATTGTATTTTTCTGATAAAATTGAATCAAATGATTCTATAATAACAGCTCTCTCGATTATTCCTTCTAATTCTCTTATATTTCCTTCATATTCTTTTTCAAGAAGAGCTTGTCTGATATTTGGAGTGATAATTAAAGGTATCTTATTGTATTTAGCTGAATATTTTTTTATGAAAAATTCTGATAATTTTATGATGTCTTCTTTTCTCTCCTTGAGTGAAGGAAGATACAATGTTAATATATTTATTCTAAAGTAAAGGTCTCGTCTAAATAAACCGTCACGCATCATATCTTTTAAGTCTTTATTTGAAGCACAAATTATTTTTACATCTATGGGAATAACTTTATCACCACCAATTCTCATAACTTGCTTTTCTTGCAAGACTCTTAATAATCTTCCTTGAAGTTCAATTGGAATTTCACTTATTTCATCGAGAAAGATTGTTCCTTCATGTGCCAATTCAAATACACCTGTTTTTCCTTTTTTTCTTGCTCCTGTGAATGAGCCCTCCTCATATCCAAAGAACTCACTTTCTATTAAAGATGGAGGTATTGCAGCACAGTTTACAGCAACAAAAGGAGCATTTTTACGTTTGCTATAATTATGAATACTTTGACAAAATAACTCTTTACCAACACCAGATTCCCCTGTAATAATCATTGGAGTATCATAGCAAGCATATTTTTTTGCAACTTCTATACAGTCTTTTGTTTTTTCACTTGCATAGATTATATCATCAAATGTGTATTTAGCAGATAGACCTTTGTTTAATAGACTTCTTCTTATTGTATGTTCAAATGAACTTATTTCCTTACTGTCTTGAAATGTAGAAACTGCTCCTTGAATTTGACCATCAACGATAATTGGAACTCTATTTGTAATGATTTTTGTACTTCCTATATTCTGTATTTCACCAATTTGTGGTTCCATGGTTTCAACTACTTGAGGTAAAACTGTGTTTGGAATAACATCTATAACATTATGATAAAGTGCATTTTCTTTTTTTATACCAAATATTTTTTCAGCACTCTTATTAAATAATGTGATTTTAAAATTTTTATCAACTGTTATTATTCCATCATGTACAAAATCTGTCATAGCTTCTATCTGTAATCTTCTTTTTTGCTCATCTTTAGTTGCGTCGAGTATTTGTTCAGCTTGTTGAATGGCTCTAAGTATGTTTTCTTCTCTAGATTCAATTAATATTCCCTTACAATTAAGTCTTTCAACAATATGTGCAACAGTAGTATCACCTATATATGTATTGATGCCTTTTTTTCTATATTTTTCTATAGCATCATAAATTTCTTCTTCCTTTTCAATTTCAATCATCGTTATTTTCTTATTCAATATTTCTTCTATAATATCAAAGCCATATATAACATTATTAAATCCAATTATCCCAAATGGTTCATTTGAATTTTTAACTTCCTTATAGCTTTCTATAATATCATAAGCATCTACCTTAATCTCAACTATAGGTATGTTATATGTTTCTTTTAACATATTGTAAGTTCCACCTCTACTTATGATAATTCTAGTACCATGGTTAATACTTTTTTCGGCAAGTGGTATTCCTTCTTTTAAATTACCAAATACAACATCAATGTTTGTATACTTATATTTTTTTACTATGTGAATCGATTTTTCATAGGTTCCTTTAGTAGGAGCAATAACAAGTATTTCTTTCATAATAATTCCTCCATATTTCATCAAATAAACTTAAAGATTATTATCATAACTAAATTTTATCAGTGATATTTTAATATTTTACTTTATATTTAATTCTAAATAAAGTATTTTTAAATAAATTATTATAAAAGACTGCCTAAAAATAAGATTTTAGAATTCTAAAGTTTTTTTAGTACAGTCTTTTAATATATAATAACATCTATTTGTCAAATCTATTTACCTTAAATAATCTCATATTTTTATCTTCTTCTCCAAGGTATAGCTTACTAAGCATTATACCTCCTAATATTGCAAAAAGTATTCCATTAGCTCCATAGCCTAAACAGTACCATAAGTTATGGTTTTTGTTATCAGGTCCAATAAAACCTAAGTTATCTAAAGTAGAAGCAAAGCAACCACAATACTTGTACTCAATTTGTATATCTTTTATATCCTTAAACATGCCCTTTAGCCTTTGTTCTAAAATATCATATTTTTTATTTGCTAAAGCCTCATCTTCTATATCACTAAAGTCTACATCTTCGCCACCTATAATCAATCTATTATCTTTAGTGGTTCTTAGATAATTATATGGGTCACAATTGTCTCTAATCAGAATATTGTCTTTCCAAGAATCAATATCTTTAAGTGGTTTTGTAGCTATATTAAAGGTATTAGATTTAGTTGCAAAATTTCTATTTGTAAATAAACTTGTATTATATCCTGTAGCCACAATTAGTTTTTTGCCATAAACTTTATAACCATAAGACACTTCAGCTGTTACTTTATCATTTGAAAAGTCTATTTTTTTTACTTCTGTATTTTCATATACTTCAAGACCTTTTTTTAGACTTACATCAATGAGATGCTGACTATATTTATATGGGTCTAGTTCTCGTCCACCATTTTTTGCTATCAATCCTGACTTTAAATCAAAACCAAAAGGATTTGTAGATTCATCAATATACTCAACATCAAATCCATTTTCTTTTCTTAAATCATATTCTTCTTTTATAGCTTTTATTTCAAGTTTATTGGCAGTGTAAAGTAAAGTATCTCTTTTTGCATAATCACACTTATTTCCATGCAATTCTATAAATTTATCTAACTCTTCAAGTGCTGATATACAAAGATTATAAGCTTTTAAGGCATCAGTTAGAGTCATTACTTCTGTCAAATCTATCAAATTGTCATCCAATTCATACTGTAAAAGTGATGTGGTTACACTAGTACTTCCATGCGCAATCCTTCCTTTTTCAAGGATAACTGATTTTATATTATTTTTAGCTAAATAGTATGCACAAATACATCCTGTTACGCCGCCTCCAACGATTATAACATCTGTATCAATATCATCAGTAAGGTATGGAAATTGTCTTGGAATTTTATTTATACTGGTAAAAATAGGTTTACCTTTTACATATTCTTGATTCATATATTTCACTCCTAAAATTTATTATGTATGAGTGTATTATTTTCTATAGTAAATAATATTATACATTTTAATTTCTTATATAAATGGGTATGTATAAATAAAAATGTGATAACATTTTAGTGTAAAACATATGTATAATATATTCATAAGCAATTTGGTATATAATGATGATTAACAAGTAAAAAAGATTGAATAAAAGTTAAATAAAAATTTAAAATAGGAGGTAAATTTATGCTTTCAAAAGATATTGCTTCAAAGGTATTAGAAAAGTGTCTAGTTACTGGAGGAGATTTTGCTGAGATTTTTGAAGAAGACACTATAAATAATTCTATTGGCTTAATAGATAATAAAGTAGAAAATGCAATAGGTGGAAGAACCTATGGTATAGGAATAAGAATATTTAAAGGGTTAAAGAGTATATATGCTTATACAAGTGACAATTCATTAAATAGTTTGTTGGATGTAGCGTATAAAGCTGCTGTTGCATTAGGTAAATTGGAAGATGGAAAAAGTGTAATATTAAATGACAGTATTAAAATAAATAACATACATAATATAAAAATTTATCCAAATTCAATAGGTAATAGAGATAAAGTAAATGTTATGAAGGTTGCATATAAGAGTGCAAAAGAATTTAGTAGTGATATATCTCAAGTAAGTGTTAGCTATTCAGATAAAGACCAAAAAATATTAATTGCAAACACTGAAGGTATATATGTTGAAGATAGAAGAATAAGAACCAGACTGGGAATAAGTTCAATTGCATCTAAAGGTAATGAAAATCAAACTGGATTTGAAGGACCTGGAGGTTGTAAAGGATTTGAAATATTTGAAGATATAGACCCAGAATACTATGCAAAAGAATCAGCTAGAGTAGCACATACTATGTTGCATGCTAAAAATTGTCCAGCAGGTAATATGATGGTAGCAATAGATAATGGCTTTGGTGGAGTAATATTTCATGAAGCTTGTGGACATTCTTTAGAAGCTACATCAGTTGCAAAGGGAAACTCCGTATTTGCAGATAAATTAGGTCAGCAAATTGCATCTACGAAGATTACAGCTATAGATGATGGTACAATACCAAATTACTGGGGCTCTATGAATATAGATGATGAGGGAAATCCAGCTCAAAAAAATATACTGATTGAAAATGGGATTTTGAAGTCTTATATGATAGACAAACTTAATGGTAGACGAATGGGAATGAATCCTACAGGAAGTTCTCGTAGACAGAGTTATAAATTTGCTCCTACTTCGAGAATGACTAATACTTATATTGCTGCTGGAGAAGATAAACCAGAAGATATTATAAAGTCAATACCAGATGGACTTTATGCTAAAAAAATGGGTGGTGGGTCTGTAAATCCTGTAACAGGAGAGTTTAATTTTGCAGTTTCAGAAGGTTACTTGATAAAAAATGGAGAAATACAAGAGCCAGTTAGAGGTGCTAGTTTAATTGGAAAAGGTAGTGATGTACTTATGAATATAGATATGGTTGGTGATAACTTAAAACAGGCTCAGGGTATGTGTGGTTCATCATCAGGAAGTATACCAACTAATGTAGGTCAACCTATGATAAGGGTAAAAGAAATTACTGTAGGTGGAAGATAGGAGGGATAATTGTGGAACTTAAAAGTTTTAAGGATATATTATTTAAAAAAGCTCTAAGTGAAGGATTTGAAGAATGTGAAGTGTATTATTCCACAGGGGAAAATTTAAGTATAAATATATATGAAGGAGAAGTTGAGAAATACAATCTTGATAAGTCTTTTGGTTTATCTTTTAGAGGTAAGGTAAATGGAAAGGTAGGTTATTCTTATACAGAAATTTTAGATGATAAAGCTGTTGATATGTTGATAAAAAATGTAAAAGATGGGGTAAGAGCTATCGAAAATGAAGATGTACAATTTATATATGAAGGCGATAAGCACTATAATGATGTAAAGACTTATTCTAAAGAGTTAGAAAATTTAGAAGCAGATAAGTTGATTGATTTAGCTCTAGAAATGGAAAGAGAGACTAAAGCTTATTCAGATAAGGTAGTAAATTTATCTAGATGCACTATATCTTATTCTGTATCAAGTAATGGTATATATAATACTAAAGGTCTTGATTTAAGTAATAAAACTAATATGCTTATAGGGTTTGTAGTTCCTATCATAGAAGACAATGGACAAAAGTATGATGGAGTGGGATATAATATAGCAAATTCTATTGAAGAAATAAAGCCTTGTGAGATAGCAAAGCTTGGAGTTGAAAATGCTTTATCTAAAATAGGTGGAAAGAGTATACCATCAGGCAAATATAAAACTATATTGTTTAATGAAGCAATGGTATCTTTACTTAGTACATTTTCTGGAATATTTAATGCTGATTCAGCCCAAAAAGGATTATCTTTGTTGAAAGATAGAGAGGGAGATATGATAGCATCTCCTATAGTTACAATAGTTGATGACCCACTTTTAGAAAATGGTATGGCATCTACTCCTTTCGATGATGAGGGAGTAGCTACATTTAAAAAAGAAGTTGTTTCAAATGGAAAGCTTATAACTTTACTTCATAACTTAAAGACAGCCAATAAGGCAAATATAAAGACTACAGGAAATGGAATAAAATCTTCATATTCATCACCTATAAGCATATATCCCACTAATTTTTATATAGAGAAAGGAGATAAATCTCTAGATGAAATTATGAAGGATATAGGTGAAGGATTGATGGTTACTAGTTTTGCAGGTCTTCATTCAGGGGCAAATTCAGTAACAGGAGATTTTTCTTTAGCAGCTAAAGGTTTTTATATTAAAGATGGTAAAAAAGCATTTCCAGTAGAGCAAATTACAGTAGCTGGTAATTACTTCGATTTATTAAAAGATATTGAAGTTATAGGAGACGATTTAGAATTTCCAATGAGTAGTATAGGTTCACCTTCAGTTGTTATTAAAGAGTTATCAGTAGCAGGAAAAGATGAATAGATACAGAAAATAATTGCACAAATATAAAGGTAAATATAAATCCATGTTAATTTTTATTAGCATGGATTTTTTATTAATTTAAGTTATTTATTAAACCCTAACTATCCTAATAAAGTTATATGTCAAAGCTTTGATGAATACAATTAATATCATATGCTAATTTTAAAGGAGAATGTATTATGAGTGATGCACATTACGATATGCACAAGAGAAAGGGCTACTCAAGTGATGAGCCGTATCCAGAAATAAAAGTTTTAGGGCCGAATAAGTATTATGCAGAGCTATTAATGGATGATTATTCTGGTGTAGCGAGTGAATTTACAAGTGTAACCCAGTACTTATACCATGACTTTGATTTAGATGAAAATTATAGAGAGCTGAGTGAAATGTGGATAAATATATCTATAACAGAAATGTTACATATGGAGATATTAGCAAAGACTATAAGATTATTGGGTGGAAATCCTATATATAGAGGTTCGACAAGTTCTTGTGGTGCATATTGGAATGGTGGTTTTGTATTTTATGGAGATTCTATTTGTAGTAGATTAAAATCGGATTTACATTTAGAGTATGTGGCTATTGAGAATTATTACAAGGATATAAGTATTATTGAAGACCCTTATATAAAAGCTATATTAAATAGAATAATTTTAGATGAAAAGGTCCATGTAGGTTTGTTTAAAAAAGCAATAGAAAAGTATTGCAGATAAACTCGAAAGTTTATTTATTCATCATTTTATTCATATATATAAAATGACTATCATACATTTTCTTGAAGGGAGTTGCTATTGATATGTATTATGTATATGTAAATGATATAAATATAGCAGTTTATGATTTAAATCCGAGTGCTAAAAAAACAGTACTTTTTATACATGGCTGGCCATTAGGACATAAGATATTTGAATATCAAACAAATATATTACCAAAACTCGGATATAGAACCGTTTCAATTGATTTAAGAGGGTTTGGTAAGTCTGCTGCAACATCAGGAGGGTATAATTATAGTCAATTAGCAGATGATATTTATAAGGTGGTACATGCCATTGGATTAAGAGATTTTACCCTTGTTGGTTTTTCAATGGGAGGAGCAATTGTACTTAGATATATGAGTCTGTTTCATGGCTATGGAGTATCAAAATTAGCATTACTTGCTGCTGCTGCACCATCGTTTGTACAAAGACCTCCAGAGTTTCCATATGGTATGACACGTGAGGATGTTAATAAACTGATAGCTCAGGCATGTACTGATAGACCAGAAATGGTAAGTAATTTTGGAGAAAAAGTATTTGCATCGAATCCATCAGAAAGCTTTAGAAGGTGGTTTAACGACATTGGTTTTAGTGCATCAGGTATTGGAACTATTGGAACAGCTGTATCTTTAAGAGATGAAAAATTGTTTAATGATTTAAAATGTGTAAGAGTGCCTACTGGTATATTTCATGGGAAATTAGACCAAGTATGCCCATATGAATTTGCAGTTTTTATGAATGAAAAAATAGAGGATTCAACTTTATATACTTTTGAGTATAGCGGTCATGCAATATTCTATGATGAACTTAAACTATTTAATCAAGAATTTTTGCAGTTTTTAGAGGAATAGAAATATCTTATTAATAATTAAAAATATGGTGATATTATATAAAATGGTATAGATTAAAATCTATACCATTTTATTTTTGAGTAGAAAATATTACCAAATAGTATAAAATATGATTTTTAAGATTTAAAATTTTTTTAAAAAGTGCTACAATAGACCAAATTATTAGTTTCTATATTAACTAAACAGGAGGTGATGGTATGAAAAAACATAATATTTTATTTGTATCAACTGATGACAAAATAAATATAGATATCTCAAAACAATTAGAAAATATATTTGGAGAATTTTGTAATATAGATAATTTAGTCTATATGGATAGCATAAATATTGAACTATTAAAGTATGAACTTATAGTGTGTTCAGATAATGAGATAAAAGAGCATATACACAATAATATCGATAAAAATATACCTATTGTAATAGTACATCGTACAATAAATATTGAAAATATAAACCAGATAATAAGTATAGAAAATGATTCTGAAGTTATGGTTATAGATGATTATAAAGAGTCAGCAGATGAAACAGCCAAGATAATTAGAAAATTAGGATTAATTCATATTAATTTAATACCATATTATCCAGGATGTGATAAGTCTAAATGTGAGATTGGAATTATTACAGGAAGTAGAAATAGAGTACCACAGAACTTAAAGCAAATAATAGATATAGGTGCTAAAATAATAGATATAAATACAGTTATAGAAATCTTTACAAAACTTAATATATCTATAGATAAATTACATATTATCAAAGAAAAATATAATGAAGACACAGTAAGTGGATATAGATACTATACAACTATGAATAAAACTATGAAGAGTTTTTTGGAGATTATCGATGAAGGGATTGCTTCTATTGATAAATTAGGGAAGTTTATATATTGCAATAAAGTATTTTCTAATCTAGTTGGAGTAGACCAAAATCAGATTATATCTAATAATTTTATGGATTTATTTAGTGATAAAATTATCAAAAAAATATTTTTTCAAGAGGATGAAGTCAGTGATGAAGTAGTAAGCCTAAATAACAAAAAACTCATAATTAATAAAGTAAATGTGTATGAAAATAATGAACGAATAAAAAGTATTATAAGCATTAAAGATATAAGTGCAATTCAGATGCTTGAGGATAAGATTCAAAATAAATTTCATACAAAGGGATTTGTATCAAAGTACACATTTGAGAATGTTGTAGGTGAGACTAAAATAATAAAAGAAAAAATTAATATCGCAAGAAAGATAGCATCTACAGATTTTTCTGTGTTGATACTTGGAGAAAATGGAACAGGAAAGGAAATATTTGCTCAGGCAATACATAATGAATCTCTAAGAAAAGACAAGCCGTTTGTTGCAGTTAATCTATCTTCTTTGTCAGATACACTTATTGAAAGTGAGCTTTTTGGCTATGAAGAAGGAAGTTTCACAGGTGCGATAAAAGGCGGAAAAATAGGTATATTTGAAAGAGCGCATACAGGAACAATTTTTTTAGATGAGATAGGTGATATATCTCTAGAGGTACAGCAAAGATTGTTGAGAGTCTTACAAGAAAAAGAAGTTATGAGAATGGGTGGAAGTAAAATTATACCAGTAGATGTTAGGATTATAGCTGCTACAAATAAGGATTTAAAGAAAAAAATTAAAGAAGGTTCTTTTAGGGAAGATTTGTATTATAGGATTAATGTATTACATATAGAAATACCAAGGCTTAGAGAGCGTAAGGAAGATATACCTCTTATAAGTAAGTATTTTTTGGATGAAATAAATAGTAATAAATGTTTTACAGAAAAATCAATGCAAGTATTAAAATTGTATGAGTGGCCAGGTAATGTAAGGGAGCTTAAGAATTTGATTTATTATATTGACACTATAGTGGAGGAAGATAGAGTAGACTATGAGCATTTGCCAGAACAATTTAAATTTGAAAATAACAATACTTTAGTTAATGAAAATTTTGATTCAATTATATTGGATTTCAAACAATCAAATTTCTTTAATGAAAGTATTTGTATATTGATGAGTATAGAAACTTGGAATAATAAAAATATATCATTAGGAAGAAATAAATTACAAGAAATCTTAAAAGAAAAAAGTATGACATTAAGTGTAGACCAAATTAGAAAAAGAATAGATAAATTAAAAAATCATGGATTGCTGTCATCTGGAGTAAAAAAACAAGGGAGTTTTATAACTGATGAAGGAAAGAATTTTATATCATATATAAAATTTAAGGGGGAAATATAGGGGGATATAAATGTAAAATCCCCTAAAAACTCCCTATAATAATCTTAAATAAGTAAAATTATTTTAAATATTGAGATAATTTTAAAAATATTAAATTAAAAATAAAAAATATTATTTCTAATAAACAGTAGTAAATCATCACTTTACTACTGTTTTTATTTTTGAAAGATTTAGTATGCAATTAAAATTTATATTTTGGCATATCAATTGCTACATAGTGAAAATATAAAAAATTGTAGAATTTGGAGGATATTGTTATGAAGTCAGCTTATAAAGGCTATGAAGCTTATAGTTATTTAGAAAAGGGAAAAGATATCTCATCTATTGAGATGTGTAAAGGAGATAAGAGAGTAAAAGAATACCTTATCGAGTTAGATGATATTCAAGAAGCTAAGGTTAAAAATATAGTGGATGACAAAATATTTATATCACTACATGAACATCCAGTTTTATTTCCAGAACACTTAGAAAGAGATATATTTGAATACAATAGAGAGGGTAAACAAAGATGTGCTTATGAAGCATTATCAAGAGGATATTACGATGCTATATTTGATAATTTAATGGATGGTGTATGTACAATAACATCAAGCTCAGGATGGAAGTGGGATGATATATTAATAGATTTAGGTATGAGATTATGTGACTTAGCACACCAAGATTTTGTTATAAAGTGTGAAAAAGTAGAAGATATATACAGAGCAAAAAAAGAAGGAAAAGTGGCCTTGATACCTACTTTAGAAGGAGCTGCACCAATAGAAAATGAACTTGATAGAATAGATATTTTGTATGGATTTGGCATAAGGTTAATGGGTATAACATACAGTGAATCTAATGCATTGGGTTCAGGATTGAAAGAAGAAAAAGATGGTGGACTTACGAATTTTGGTAGAAAAGCTGTTGAAAGAATGAATAAGATTGGAATGGCAATAGATTGCTCTCATGTTGGAGTTCAAACGACACTTGATGTTATAGAACACAGTAAGGACCCAATAATATTGAGTCATGTTGGGGCAAGAAGTCTGTGGAACACAAAGAGATTAACGCCAGATGAAGTACTAATAGCATGTGCGAAAAAGGGTGGGGTTATAGGTGTAGAAGCAGCACCACATACTACAATAACTGAAAAAAACAAAGAACATTCAATAGAGTCATTTATGGAACATTTTGAGTATATTAAAAATCTAGTAGGGATAGACCATGTGGCTTTTGGACCAGATACAGTATACGGTGACCATGTTAAATTACATTCAGTGTTAGCTGCTAAATTTGATATTAAAAAAATAACTGGGACAAAGGAGCATCCTAAAGTAGAGTATGTAAAAGGTCTTGAAAATCCAACTGAAACTTCAAAAAATATTGTCAGATATTTAGTAAAACATGGATATAGTGATGAGGAAATAGAAAAGGTGTTGGGTGGAAACATACTTAGAGTATTGAATAAGGTTTGGAAATAAGGCTTAAATGTTTTAATAAAATTTGAGGATTTATAGGGAGGTTTTTTGCAATGGATTATTTAAAATTAGCCAATCATCCACTTTTGTGGATAGCAAGTACAGTAGCTGTATCAATAGTAGTAGTACAATCTCTTGTATTTGCTATAAAATCTTGTAAAGTTGGGAAGACGATGGGAATAACTGATAAGCAAATAAAATCAGCTATTAAGAGTAGTGCTATTTCAGCTATAGGCCCATCAATGACTATATTTGCTGGGATGGTTTCACTTATAGTAACTATGGGTGGACCTATAGCATGGATGAGATTATCATTTATAGGTTCTGTAATTTTTGAATCTATGTCAGCTGGGTTTGGAACAGATGCTTTAGGGATAACTTTAGGTTCTCCTGAGATGACAAAAGTAGCATTTACAAATGCAGTTTGGACTATGATATTAGGTTCTTTAGGGTGGATAATATTTACATTATTGTTTGGGCATAAGTTAGATAAAATAACGAATGTTATTTCTAGTGGTAAGAAATCATTTATACCAATAATATCTGTAGGAGCAATGTTAGGTTCATTTGCATACCTAAATGCTGATAGAGTGTTGCGTTTTGACAATGGAACAATTGCATGTATAAGTGGAATGATAATAATGGTAATACTTTGTATGATTGAAAAAAAGAAAAATATAAAATGGCTGAGAGAGTGGGGTCTTACAATATCAATGTTTAGTGGGATGATAATAGGTTCAATAATATAAGGGGGGAGTTTTATGAGTAAAGTAAAATCTATATACAATGAAGAGTACTTACCTTTTATGATAAGGTATGGTAGATTGACATTATCTTTAGGTATTATAGCAGCATTAGTTCCTGGAATAATTTTAAGTTTTGGATTTGGTCTTATGCCTCCAATATCAGCATTATTAGCAAGTACAATGGCAATAGTTAGTATGAGCGCACCAAACTACATAATAGAGCCAGTTTCTTATTCACCAATTTTAGGGATACCAGGAACTTATATGAGTTTTCTTTCTGGAAATATATCTAATATGAGACTGCCATGTTCAATAGCAGCTCAAAAAGCAGCAGAAGTTGAATCTGGAACAGAAGAAGGTTCAATAATATCTACTATAGGAATAGCTGTATCTATTCTAGTAAATATAAGTATTTTGACTTTTGGAGTAATTTTAGGAGGAAGTGTGTTGTCTAAAATACCACCTGAAGTAGTAGAAAAATTGAATTTAATCTTACCAGCTCTATTTGGGTCAGTGTTTGGACAAGTTTTTTTACAAGATAAAAAACTAGGATTAGTAGCAATTGTAATAGCTGTATTGACTATTATATTATCAAAGCAAGGTATAATACCACAATCTTTAGTAGTTCTTATATGTGTATTTGGTACTATATTGATTGCAAGAGTTATGCATAAAGATAAACTAAGAGACTAGTAAAATTAAAGAAGTAAAAAGTTTAAAATATAAAGAATTATAGTAAAGGCTACTGCAATAAAATTATATTTTAAGAGGTGAATAATGTGGCATATGATTTAGTTTTAAAAAATGGATTTATAGTAGATGGTACTGGAGAAAATGGTTTTTATGGAGATATAGCTATAAAAAATAATTTAATAGTAAGAATAGATTCTGAGATAAATGATGATACAAATAAAATGATAGATTGTCATAAAAAAGTTGTAACACCTGGATTTATTGACCCTCATGTTCATGAAGAAATAGTAGCAATACTAGATGGTAAATTTGAAAAATTCCTAAAACAAGGTGTTACAACAACTATAAATGGTAATTGTGGTCACTCTATAACACCATATTCTTCTGAAAATATATATGAATATATGTATAAAAATGGTCTATTACTTGAAGAAGAAAAAAAGTATCTTATAGATAAAAATAAGCATTGGGATAGTTTTATAGAATATTGTGACCTTATATCTAAGAGTGGAATAGCTATTAATATGGGATTTTTATTGGGTCATGGGACTATAAGATGGAGTGTTATGGGAGGGTCTAAAGATAGACCTCCTACAAAAAAAGAAAAAAATGAAATTACAGATATAATAAATGATGGCATGAAAAGTGGTGCTTTTGGAATATCTACTGGATTGGCATATATACCAAGTAAGTATGCTGATATTGATGAACTTGTTGATATTGCAAAGTTAATTAAGGAACATGATGGTATATATACATCTCATATTAGAGATTACATAGGAAGATATAATGCAGTAAAAGAGACTATAGAGGTAGGTCAAAAAAGTGGTGCTAGAGTCCAAGTATCACATTTAAGTCCAGTTGAAATAGAAGCCTTTGATGAGATATTAAAAGCTAGATACAATGGTGTTGATATAATGGTTGATACAGTACCAAGAAGTTCTGGTCATTGTATGAAGAAAAAAAGAGTACTTCAATTTATTATGGCAATATCATCTAGTTTGTTTGAATTAGGTATGGATGGAGTTATGGATGCTCTTAGTAATGAAGAAGGAAGAGCTTTGATATTAAAAGAGGCATTTATACTTGGAGATAGAGGAAGTATAATACTTCTAAATACCAATGATATTGATATGGAAAAGAAATCAATACGTGAAATAGCTATGCAAAAAGGTATAGATGAGAATAAGTTATTACTAGATTTACTTTTATATGGAGATGAAGAACTTATATTTTGCCTAGGAGGAATGTACAGGGGAGATTTTCCTGATAAATTACATGATAAAAAGATAATAAATAATCCATTTGTTATGGTTGGTTCAGATTGTTTGTTTAGTGTAGGTGGAGATATGTCATGGTTTGAGCTTCAAAGAAGAGGGGCATTTCCAATTTTCTTTGATATGTATAAAAAATCAGGTGTAAGATTGGAAGAAGTAGTAAGAAGGGTAACTTCATTACCAGCTAACCAGTTTAAAATAAAGGATAGAGGTATACTTAAAGAGGGTAAAATAGCTGATATAGCGGTTATTGATATGGAAAACTACGGCTATCCTAGGTCTGAAGAGATTGACTTCTCAAATCTACAGTTATTAGCCAAAGGTGTTGAATATGTAATTGTAAATGGAAAAATTGCATTAGAAGAAGGTAAAGTTACTAAAAATCCATGTGGTGAAGTATTAAAAAGATAGATTATTAAAAAGAGAAAGTATTAAAAAATAATAGAAATTTAGAAATTAAATAAATAGCTAGTAAGAAAAAACGAAGTTTGAATATTATTTAAATAAAAATCACTCTTCGTTTTTTTTCGTAATAGTAATAGATATTAATTTATAGCAATAATAAAAAGCATGAGTAATAAGAAATGTACAAAAAATAATTTACTTTTATAATAAAAAATTAAGATTTTTATTTATTGAAATATGTAGAAAAATTGGGAAAATAAATGGTTATAATTTTGAAAAATAAATTTTTTGTAAGTATGTAAAGATAAACTTTTTATAAAAAAATGTTAAAAAAATATCTAATAAGAAGAGAATTTAAATATCAGAGAATGAGAAAATAATAAAAAATAATTATTTTTTATATATATATTAAAATAATATTGTATTATAAAATATATATACTATGTCTGATTTAATTAAATAAACAATAAAATATTTATATTTATCCAATAATTAAAATTTTTATGATTATTATATATATCTTTATTTATTATATTTACTGAAATAGTGTTATATGGCTAAAATAAGAAGTTGTATATATTTTATAGAAATAAATATTAAACTGAATTTCGATAATAAAATAACAAAAATTTGAAAATTAAAGTATTTTAATACTGATTTTATTCTACAAATTGATTATTATTTTTACTTTAATAATTCTAAATAAAACTAAAATTAAATTGTCAGAATAATCTTGACAGTATAAAATCGTGACTGTATAATACAATTAAAAATCGGATTAATTACCTAGCTTACAAAAAATAAAAATGATGCTAAAAGCAAACGTTTTATTTTTTTAGTAACTAATCCTCCGCCACTCCTTAAATTAGAGCTTTTCTAATTTCAAAATGTATTACTAAAACTTCATAATGTAACTGTGCAATATTTATTAGGCTCTAACTTTTAAGGTTACTAATAATTTATTACATAGCTCCATACATTTGGCGGCAATGGCGGGAGCGATAAGGGGTAAGATATGGAAAATTACAAGTATGGATTTAATGACAAGCCAAAGCTTCTAACAGCAATACCGCTTAGTATGCAACATGTTTTTTCTGCTTTTGCAGGTACTATGTCAGGTGCTATTTTAGTAGCTGTGGGCATGGGTCTCTCACTAAGTGAGACTGCATTTTTGATTCAATGTTCGATGTTGATTGCAGGAGTGAGCACCATACTGCAATCTATGGGAATTGGACCAATAGGGTCACGGTTGCCAATTGTTACTGGTGGAAGTTTCACCTTTGTAGCACCATTAATTGCCTTAAGTACAAATAATGATGTTGGTATTGCTGGAGCTTTTGGAGCAGTACTTGTAGGAAGTCTAGTTTTAACTTTAGTAGGACCTCTTGCAGTAAAATATTTACATAAATATTTTACACCTACTGTTACAGGAAGTGTTGTTTTGGCAGTAGGGTTATCACTTATGAGTTCTTCATTTGACTACGCAGTATCTTTTGATGCTCATGGACCTAATGTAGTTGCTAATTTTTCTTTAGCTATATTCACATTATTATTAACACTCATTTTAAATCAATTTGGAAAAGGTTTTCTAAAAGTAGCATCCATAATAATTTCAATAGTAATAGGGTATGTAGTAGCAATAATATTTGGTATGGTTGACTTTTCTAGTATGGCACAAGCAAATTGGTTTGCAATGCCAAAACCTATATACTGGGGATTGGAGTTCAACTTGGGCGCTATTATAACCATATGTACAATTCATATTGTTACAGTTATGGAAATAATAGGAGATACGACAGGTGTTGTCAGTTCTGTTGAAAACCGTCTACCTACACAAAAAGAATTGATGAGAGCTGTGAGAGCAGATGGAGTTGGAAGTTGTTTTGCAGCCTTGTTTAATGGGCTTCCAGTTATATCAGGTAGTCCAAACATAGGAATAATTTGTATGACAGGAGTTGCAAGTAGGTACATAGTAGCACTTGGAGGAGTAATGTTAGGCGTATTAGCATTTTTCCCAAAGTTTGCCCAGATATTAGCTTTAACACCAGACCCAGTTATTGGAGGAACATTAGTTATGATGTTTGGAACAATTGCATCATCAGGTATTAAGGTTATTGGAATGGGAAAGATGACAAATCGTAATATAACAATTTTAGCAGTCTCATTGGGCATTGGTATGGGTGGTTATTTTAATCAAGCTGCATTAGCATTTTTACCAAGCATTGTAGTCACTTTAATGACTGGTATATCTGGAACAGCTTTATTATCTTTAATACTAAATATTGTATTGCCTAAGGAAAAAGAAGATGTAGTGGAAAGTAAAGTAAGTTGTAAAGCTTAGAGAATGTAATTCTAAAGGATATCCAAGAAGGAGCGCCTTGCTTCTATTTTTTTTACCAAAAATAGAATTGAACTTTGAAGGAAACCTAATAGCTTGCATTTGAGCAGAATATAATCTGAAAGGATATCCAAGAAGGAGCGCCTTGCTTCTATTTTTTTTACCCAAAAACCTTAAAAAACTAAATAATCAAAAGATATGATACTCATTTTAATAAAAGTATAATCTGAAAGGATATCCAGGAGGAGCGCCTTGCCCCTCCTTTTTTAACAGTAATTATGGATTTTACTTGTCAAAGGAGAGTAAATAACTTGGATAAATTAATCAAAGATTAAATTTCATAGAAAATATTAAAATTTAAATTATGTGGGGAGAAGGTGGAGATTATAGATGTTATTGAACTTGATATAAATGGCAGATTGAGAAAGGTGAGTATAAAAAAAAGCTGGACTTTACTTTATGTTTTAAGAGAAGTGTTTAATTTAACTGGAAGTAAGTGTGGATGTAGTACTGGTGATTGTGGAGCTTGTAAAATAATTTTAGATGGAGAAGCAGTTAATTCATGTCTGATTCTAGCAAGAAACGCAGTTGGGAAAAAGATATTGACAATTGAAGGGTTGTCAGATGGAATCAATATACATCCAATTCAACAAGCATTTATTGATTGTGGAGCTGTTCAATGTGGATATTGCACTCCAGGGATGATAATGTCGGCAAAAGCCTTACTAGACAAAAATCCAAATCCTTCTGAGGAAGATGTTAGAAAGTCTATAGATAACAATCTTTGCAGATGTACAGGATATGTAAAAATTGTTGAGGCTATACTTTTATCAGCAAAAAGGATGGGGGGTATAACCTGTGAGTAATAAATTTAAAATTATTGGTGAGAGAGTCCCAATAAGAGATGCTGTACTTAAAGCTACTGGCCAACTTAAATATACTGCGGATATGAAAATTCCAAATATGCTTTATGCTAAGGTTTTATTCAGCCCTATAGCGCATGCAAAAATTAAAAAAATAGACACATCAAAAGCTGAAAAATTAGAAGGTGTAAAAGCCATAGCCACTTATAAAAACTCACCTCAAAAAGCCTTTAATAGTGCAATGAGATTTTATGAACATGAGTTGCCAGAGGTTGAACATATATTTGATGATACTGTTCGTTTTGTTGGTGATAAAGTTGCAGCTGTTGCAGCTGAAGATTTACAAACTGCTGAAAAAGCATTGAAGCTTATTGAGGTTGAATACGAAGAATTACCATCAGTATTTAATCCAGAAGAAGCAATACAAGAGGGTGCATATCCAATCCATAAAGGTGGAAACAAGCTTGCAGTAAGTGTACAACAGTGTGGAAATATTGAAGAAGCTATGAAAAAAGCTGATTATATTTTTGAAGATAAGTATACACTTCCAGCTATACATCATGGTGCAATAGAAACTCATGTGGCTATTGCAGATTATGATTACAGTGGAAAACTTACTGTTTATAGTCCTAATCAAAATACTTTTGGCTTTAGGATAATCTTATCTAAGTTATTTGAAGTACCAATGAATAAAATTAGACTAGTAAGTCCAGCTATTGGAGGAGCTTTTGGAGGTAAATTAGAGATTACAATTGAGCCAATTGTAGCATTATTAGCAAAACTATCAGGTAGGCCAGTCAAACTAGAACTTAACAGGAGAGAAACTATTGCTTCAACAAGAACTAGACATGGTGCAGTTGTATATCTAAAAACAGGTGTTATGAAAGATGGTCAAATTGTAGCACAAGATATGAAAGTTCTAACAAATACAGGAGCATATGCATCAAGTGCTTTAAATGTAATTGGAGCAATGAGTCATAAAGTATTTAAAGCATATAAGATTGAAAATATGAGATATACAGGAATACCAGTGTATACAAACACACCAATTGCAGGAGCAATGAGAGGATATGGTTCTCCACAAGCTTTTTTTGCACAACAATCCCAACTAAATAAAATTGCAAAAAAACTAAATATGGATATTTTAGATTTACAGCTTAAGAACTTAGTTGAACCAGATGGAATAGACCAACGATTTAAAAGTCCTCATGGTAATCCAAGACCAATAGACTGTATAAAAAAAGGTTCTGAAATATTTGACTGGAAAAAACAAATAAGACAGCAAAATGAATCAAATGGTAGGTTTTTAATTGGTGTAGGTATGGCAGTTGGTTCACATGGAAATGGATGCTTTGGGGCACATAGAGATATAACAGCCTTAATGTTGAAAATGAATGAAGATGGTTCAGCTGTATTATATACAGGTACTCATGATATGGGAAATGCATCTGTAAGTGTCCAGGTGCAAATTATATCTGAAGTACTTGGAATAAGCCAGGAAAAAATAGAATGTATACAGGCAGATACAGAAGCATCACCATGGAATTTAGGAGATTACGCAAGTAGAGGAGTTTTTGTATCCGGAAATGCAGCTTTAAAAGTAGCAAACTCAGTAAAAAAAGAGCTTTTAAAAGAAGCATCCCAACTCTTAAAAGAGGATGAAGAATATATAGAATTTAAGGACGATAGAGTTTATTCTATCAAAAATAACAACAAACAAGCCACTTTATGCGATGTCATGATACATGCTCAAAGGGTAAGTTTAAGAGAGATTATAGGAGCTGAAACTTTTGCATCTCAAACTGGAGCAAGTTCATATGGTGTACATTTTGCTAAAGTTGAGGTTGATACTAAACTGGCAAGTGTAAGAGTTTTAGAATATGTTGCAGTACATGATGTGGGTAAAGCTTTGAACCAAATGTCTGTAGAAGGTCAGATTGAAGGAGCAATTCAAATGGGAATAGGATATGCGTTAACTGAAGCGCTTGAGTTTGATAATAGAGGAAAAATAAAAGCTAATTCATTTCGCTCGTATCATATGATAAAGGCTAGTGAAATGCCACAAATAAAAGTTGGAATGATAGAATGTGGAGAACCTGGAGGTCCATTTGGAGCTAAGAGTATAGGTGAATGTTCTGTTGTACCATCAGCACCAGCAGTAGCAAATGCAGTAGCAAATGCGTTAAACTGTGATTTTTATAGTTTGCCATTAAAGAAAAATATTTTAATGGATAATATAAATATTTAATGTTGTTTTATACAAAAGAAATTAGTTATACAAAGTAAAAAGATATTTATTTAAAATACTTTAGATATTGAAATGTAAGACATTTTTCTAAATATAAGTTTGAATTATAAGAATGTAGAGGATGTGATGGATTGTGAATTTAAGATTTAAAGATAAGGTTGTTGTGATAACAGGAGGAGGGCAAGGATTAGGGGCAGGATTTGCTTTAGATTTTGCTATTGAAGGAGCAACAGTAGTCTTAATTGGTAGAACTAAAAGTAAATTGGATAATGTTGCAGAAAGAATCATTAAATCTGGTGGTAAAGCCTTTGTTTCAGTTTGTGATGTAAGCAAACCAGAAGAAGTAGAAGTTTGTTTTAGTGAAGTAATAGATAAATTTGAGTGTGTAGATGTATTGATTAATAATGTAGCTCTCCATAAATCAGCTCCAGTAGTTGATACTACAATTGAAGATTGGGATGCTCAGATAAAGACTAATTTAAGTGGAACTTTTTATTGTACTAAGGCTGTTCTTAGAACAATGATTGATAAAAAGTATGGAAAAATAATAAATATTAGTTCTACAGCAGCAAAACATTTTTTTCCAGGTTTTGGGGCATATGCTGCTTCTAAAGGTGGGATGGTAAGTTTTACTCAAACTTTATCAGAAGAAGTAAAAGAGTATGGAATCAATGTAAATGCAATATATTTAGGTATGACTAATACTGAATATACAAGAAAAAGATTTGACTATGATGATGCAGTTACGATACCACTTGAAGAAATGTTGCAAGTGGAAGAAGTATCAAAAGTTGTAACTTTCTTAGCATCTGATGAAGCAAGTCCAATAATGGGAGCTGCAATTGATGTATGTGGGAAGAAGGCATAAATAAAATATATATTGAGAGGTATAAAGATGATAAGTTTAAACAAGAAAGCTATGGTGGTAGTAAGAGAGATACTGGAAGATGCAGAAGCATTAGGGTGTGAAGTTGTTAAGATGGATTGTGGAGCAACTATAATTGATATGGGATTAAATTGTAGTGGAAGCTGGAAAGCAGGCGTTTTATTTACTAGGGCTTCTATAGGCGACCTAGGAACAGTATCATTAGGAGATTTTAAATTAAATGATGAATATTCTTTCTCAGCAGTTGAAGTATTTATAGATAAACCATTGATTGCATGTATGGGTTCACAGATTGCTGGATGGAAACTTGGAGAAGGTGAATTTGCAACTATTGGGTCAGGACCAGCAAGAGCTTTAGCAAGAGTTAAATCAGACTGGTATTTTGAAATGACTCCATATAAAGACACTTATCATGAGGCAGTCCTATGTATCCAAGATATAAAATATCCTAATGATGAAACGGTCTTAGAGGTTGCAAATGCTTGTAAAGTAAAACCAGAAGACACATATATATTAATTTCACCAAGTACATGTATTGTAGCATCAATGCAAGTGTCAGCAAGAATTATTGAGCAAGTATGCCATAAGATGTTTGAAAAAAACTTTGATGCAGGTCAAATTGTACTTGCTAGAGGAAAAGCACCAATCGCACCTGTATTAAAAGATGAACTTAAGACTATGGGAAGAATAAATGATGCATTGATTTATGGTAGTGAAACTGAGTTTTGGGTGGATTCGACTGATACTGCTATTGCAAAAACTATACACCAGTTGGCAGGGAAAACTTCGTCTCCAAATTATGGAGAGTTGTTTGAAGATGTATTTGAGAAGGCAGGAAGAGACTTTTTCTATGTAGACCATGATGTACACTCAATAGGCAAAATACAGATACATAATATAAATACTGGGAAATCATTTTCGGCAGGAGAAATAAATTACTCAGTACTTGAAAAAAGTTTCTTAAAATAAACAACTTAAAAATTTATTGATTCAGGGGGAGATAAGATGGCATTAGGTAAGTTAAGATTAGAAAAATTATACCGTGACATGGTTATGATTCGCAGATTTGAAGAAGTAATAGAAGTATATGCTGCCAATGGAACAATACCAGGATTTGTTCATTTAAGTATAGGGCAAGAAGCTTGTCAAGCAGGCATAGTTGATGCACTTAGAAAAACAGATTATAAATTTCCAGACCATAGAGGTCATGGAACTATAGCACTTTGTGGTACTGACCCAAAACTTGTAATGGCAGAAATTTTTGCTAGGGCTACAGGAATAAATGGTGGTAGAGGCGGTTCAATGCATATAAATGATATTGAATGTAGAAATATGGGGTTTAATGGAATACAGGGTTCAACTATGGTAACTTGTCTTGGTACAGCTTTTGCATCTGTGTATAAAGAAACAGATGATGTTACAGCAGTATTTCTAGGAGATGGAACTTTAGGAGAAGGAACTTGCCACGAAAGTCTTAATATGGCAGCAACATGGAAACTTCCTATAATATATTGCCTACTTAATAATCAATATGCTATATCTACACACTATACAGATTCACATCCTCAAAAAGAATTAAAAACTTGGGGCGAGGGGTATGAGATTCCAAGTTATAGGGTAGATGGAAATGATGTAGAAGCAGTAATTGAGATAGTGGAAATAGCAGCAGATAGGGCAAGAAAAGGTGAAGGACCAACTTTAATAGAATTTCTCACTTATCGCTGGCAAGGTCATTTTGCAGGAGACCCAGCAGCATATAGACCTGAAGAAGAAGTTAAGTATTGGAAAGATAGAGACCCAATCAAGTTAACTAGAAAGATACTTATTGAAAGAGAAGGTATGTCAGATGAATCACTTAAGCAAATAGAAGAAGAAATAGAGGCTGATGTTCAAGAAATGCTGAGATTCTCATTGGAGAGTCCATCACCAGATATTAAAGATGCAGTTACACACACATATGTTGATAGAGAGGTGGAGATAAGATAATGGGAAGAAAACTTTCATATGGAATGGCAATAAATGAAGCACTTCATCAAGCTATGGAAAATGATGATAGAGTTTTTATACTAGGTGAAGATGTAGCTAAAATGGGTGGAGATTTTGGGATTACTAAAGGAATAATGGCTAAGTGGCCAAATAGAATAAAAGATACAGCTTTATCAGAATCAGCTATATTGGGATTATCAAATGGTGCAGCACTTTGTGGACTAAGACCAGTTCCAGAGATAATGTTTGCAGATTTTTTGGGAGTTTGTTTTGACCAACTTGTAAATAATGCAGCAAAATTAAATTTTATGTTCCAAGGAAAAGCACATTGCCCAATTACTGTTCGTGCTGTACAGGGAGGTGGTATACGCTGTGCATATCATCATTCAGTTTGTGCAGAGTCATGGTTTATGAATACACCTGGGCTTGTAGTAGTTTCACCAACAACACCTTATGAAGCTAAAGGGATGTTGCTTTCAGCTATAAAAAACGATAATCCTGTATTATTTTTAGAACATAAAATGCTATACAATGTCAAAGGAGAGGTGCCAGTTGAGCCATATGAAATTCCTCTATATGAAGCTGAGATTGAAAAAACTGGAAGTGATATTACTATAGTAGCTACTCAAATGATGTTAGGGTTAGCACATAAAGCAGCAAGTCAACTTGAAAAAGAAGGGATTAGTGTAGAGATAATCGACCTTAGAACTGTATTTCCTTATGATAAAAAAACTATAGTAGAGTCAGTTGCGAAAACTAGTCGATTGGTTATTGCTCAAGAAGGTCCAAGAGTTGGAGGATGGGCTGCTGAAATATCTGCAATGATAAATGAAGATGTATTTGAGTATCTAAGTGCACCAATAAAAAGAGTTACATCAATTGATGCTCCAGTAGCATATGCACCAGTTTTAGAGGATTTTGTTCTACCAAAATTAGAAAATCTAATTAAGGCTTGTAAGGAAGTTATGCAATATTAGTCAGGGGAGGATAAACAATGATTACAGAGGTTAAGATGCCGAAGTTTGGTCTTTCTATGGAGGAAGGAACAATTGGCACATGGTTGATTGAAGAAGGAAGTGTAGTAAATAAGGGTGATGAAATTTTAGAAGTTGAAACTGACAAGATTACTAATACTGTTGAAGCACCAGAAAGTGGGGTATTGAGAAAAAAATTTTTTGAAGAGGGCGATATTGCTAATTGTGGAGAACTAATTTGTATAATTGCAGAAGCCAATGAAGATATTAGTGGATTTAACTTGATAGATAGAACTGATAATGAAAAAGAGGTAGATATTTTAAGTTTAGAAAATGCAACTAAGAAAAAAGATTTAAATATAGAGAAAAAAATAACTCCGAGAGCTAAAAAAATAGCTGAGGAAAAAGGAATTAACTATTCAAATATAGAGGGTACAGGAATACATGGTTCAATAACAATTGATGATTTGAAAAATTTCATGAACAATAATCCAGTAGAAGAAGTTATGGAAGTCAATCAAAATAAAGTAGTAGAAAAAGAAGTACGGCAAGAAGTTACCAATATTTCTCAAGTTAATAACATTAAGGTAAACATAGGAGAAAATGATTTGGTAACTAAGATGACACCAATGCAAAATGTAATAGCAAAAAAAATGCATGAGAGTTTATTGACAACAGCTCAAACTACAATTGCCACTGAATTAGAAATTACTAACTTATCAAAAGTATATAAAGGATTGAAAGAAAAGTATAAAAAAGTAGGAGTTAAATTAAGTTATACAGCTCTTATAATAAAGGCTGTAGCTGAAGCACTTGAAAATCATCCTAAACTTAGAACACAAATAGTTGATGAAAATCATTTTAAAGTAAGTAGCGAAATTAATATAGGTGTAGCTGTAGATATTCCAAATGGCTTGGTGGTACCTATAATAAAAAATGCAAATTTAAAAGACTTAAAAACAATATGTATTGAACTAAGTGATTTAAGTGATAGAGCTAAAAATAACAAGTTAAATTCTGATGAAATGAGTAATGGAACTATTACTATAACTAACTTAGGGATGTTTGGAATAACATACTTTACCCCAGTATTAAATACACCAGAAAGTGCAATTTTAGGTATTGGAAGTATAATAGAAAAAGTTCTTGTAAAAGATGGTGCATTTTACGCTGGTTCAACAATGAATATGAGTTTAACTCATGACCATAGAGTAGTAGACGGAGCTCCTGGAGCACGTTTTCTTCAAGAAGTCACACAAAATCTTTTAGATTTTAGATGGATGTAATTCAGCCAGATTTAAAGTGATTTTATAGTATACCAGTAATCTGACAGATAGTTTGTTATGCGTTTCTCGAAAGATTTTTTCTCTCCAAACTATCTGTCAAAATTAAGATATAGCAAAAAATTATATGGAGGTTACTACATGAGAAAAGTAGATTTGATAATTAAAAACGCTTATCTAATTTCAATGAATAATGAGAGGGAAATACTAAATGATGCTTGTATAATAATTGAAAAGAACAAGATAATTGATATAGGAAAGAAGAATTTACTAGAAAAATACATCTCTGAAAAAATTATAGATGCTAGAGGTAAATTTGTTTTACCTGGATTTATAAGTACTCATTCTCATCTATTTCAGACTTTGCTAAAGGGATTAGGAAGAGATAAATTATTGTTAGACTGGCTTGATAGCTCTGTTAGAAGAGCTATACATAAAATAGATGAAGAATGTTGCTATTATGCAGCTTTAACAGGATGTATAGAAGCAATTAGAACAGGTACAACTACTATACTTGACTATATGTACTGTCATGGAAAAGAAGGTCTTGATGATAGTATAATTCAAGCATTTGAAGACTTAGGAATAAGAGGAATACTTGGTAGAGGATTTACAGATACAAGTAAATTCCCAAAAGAATTTGGTTGTACCTATCATGATACAGAACAAAAGTTTTTTGATGATGTCAGAAGATTAGAGAAAAAATATAGAGACCACTCGAGAATAAGTTTAGCATTAGCTCCTGGTATTATATGGGATAACACAGAAGAAGGATACAAAGAAATGAGAAATATAGCCAATGAGCTTCATATTCCAATAACTATGCATTTACTTGAGACTAAGGACGATGATAAATACTGTTTAGAAGATAGAGGTATGAAGACTGTGCCATATCTTGAAAAAGTAGGAATTTTAGGGCCTGACTTTATTGCAGTCCACTGCATACAAATGTCAGATGAAGATATAGAGTTATTTAAAAAATATGATGTTAAAATATCTCATAATCCAGTATCTAATATGGTTCTAGCAGCAGGAGTAGCACCAATTCCAAAGCTTATTGAAAATGGATTGACTATAAGTTTAGCTTGTGATGGCTCAGCGAGTAATGATACTCAAAATATGTTAGAAGTAATGAAAATGACTACATTATTACAAAAAGTTACTCATAGAGATGCAAAGCTTTTACCTTCGTCAAGTGTACTGGAAATGGCAACACTTGGAGGAGCAAAATCCATAAATAAATTAGACTGCTTAGGGTCAATAGAGATAGGAAAAAATGCTGATATTATAATTTATAATCCATATAAAAGTGCAATTTCTATACCAGTTCACGACCCAATTAGTTCATTAATATATTCATCTACTCCAAATAATATAGAAACTTCTATTATAGATGGAAAAGTAGTTATGGATAAGAATCAAATAGTTAATATAGATGAAGAAAAAGTAATCTATAAAACTCAAAAAATATCAAGTAAGTTAATAGAGGATGTTGGTCTAGGAAATATGCAATGGGGAAAAAGAATTTATGGATTATAAAAAATAATTGAGAGAAGGTGGTCAAAGTATGAATAAGCTTGAGTTTTTCAATATACCAAAACATAACTTAAAAATAAATGTATTAAATAGAAATGAAAAGATATTAGACAATATAAAAGAAGAATCTAATGAAAATATCTGTATACCAGATGCTTTAGAGTATTATACAGAGTTGTTTTTTCCAAAATCAAAAGATAAAAGACCATATATATTTTCATCTATGGTGCTTTCATCTGATGGAAAAATGGCATATGAAGACAATAAAGCAGGCCCTTTAATTGGAAAAAATAATTTTGTTGATCCAGATGGAGCCTTGGCAGATTTTTGGGTTTTAAATGTTCTAAGAGCATATTCAGATGCTGTAATTATAGGGGCTAGAACGTTGCAAAATGAACCTGGGATAACATGCCATGTATTTGATGAAAGTTTGACACAGCAAAGAAAAGACTATTTAAATAAAAAATATCAGCCATGTGGAGTAGTAGTTTCTTTTGATGCTAGAGATATTCCATTTGACCATTATACATTTAGAGTTGATAAGAGTCAGGAATATAAAATGGTTATAGCCACATCTCCAAATGGTTGGGATTATATAAAAGAAAATTCTCCTTTAAAACACATATGTATAGGGAGTTTTAATTCAATTAAGGATGTTGATGATTATAAATTTGAAGAATTATACAAAGATTTTGATGTTTGTCCTGTAATTGTTACTGGTAAAGATAGTACTCCAGACTCTAAGATATTACTTTATGTACTTAAAAATCTAGGGATAGAAAAAATGTGTATCGAATCTCCTTCATACTGTACTCACCTAATTGAAAATGAATTATTAGACGAATATTTTATGAATTATTCCATGGTATTTGTTGGTGGAAAAATGACTCCAGGCTGTACAACAGCTTATAGCCATTTAGAACATCCACATTCGGAACTATTGATAGTAGGAATGCATAGAAATAATTTTATTTTTACACGTCAGAAACTTTGCTATGGTATTAAAAATCAAGTAGATTTAACAAGCTATAAATATTGATACTAAAATTTTAATTATAGATATTAATATCTATAACTTAAAAGGAGGAAAAATAAATATGAACGCTGATTTAATCGTAATTGGTGGTGGTCCAGGTGGGTATGTTGCAGCGATTCGAGGAGCTCAACTGGGGTTAAAAGTTATAATTGTAGAAAAGAATGAATTTGGAGGTACTTGTCTAAATACAGGTTGTATTCCTACAAAGACACTATTTAAAGATGCACAGGTTTTAAATTATTTTAATCATGCTGAAGAATATGGGATAAAAGTTGATGAATATAAATTAGACTTGGAAAAAGTTCAGAAAAGAAAGAAACATATAGTTAAGACCTTAACTAGTGGTGTAAAAGGATTATTAAAAGCAAATAAAGTGACTGTAGAAAAGGGAGAAGCAAAGTTAATAAGTAAGGATTCTGTAGAGATAAAATTAGAAGATGGCTCAAAGAAGATAATTAAAGGAAAAAATATTTTAATTGCATCTGGTTCAAAATCTTCTAAGCCTCCTATTAAAGGGATTGATTTGGAGGGAGTAATAACAAGTAAAGAAGCTTTAGAAATAACTAAGTTGCCTCAGAAATTAGTAATAATTGGAGGTGGAGTTATAGGAATTGAGTTTGCAGGAATTTTAAATGAATTTGGTTCAGATGTAACTATAGTTGAGTTCTTGAATAATATAATTCCTATGGTTGATAATGAGGTATCTAGTAGGTTAACTAAACTACTTAATAAAAGGGGGATTAAAATACTACTTTCATCAAAAGTAGAAGAAATATCTAAGAGTGATAAAGAACTAGTAGTAGATATAAATCAGAATGGAGAAAAAACAAAGATTGCTTGTAATAATGTACTTATATCTACAGGAAGAGAGTTAGATGTAGATGGACTAAATCTAGATAATTTAGGCATCAAATATGATAAAAAGGGAATAAAAGTCGATGAAAATTACTGTACATCTGTACCAGGTATTTATGCAATTGGAGATGTAATTGGAGGAATAATGCTTGCACATGTTGCATCTGAAGAAGGCAAAGTAGTTGTTGAACGAATTGTAGGGGAAAAAACAAGTGTAGATTATGACTTAGTACCAAATTCCATTTTTACTTTTCCAGAGGTATCTACAGTTGGATTGTCTGAAGAAGAAGCCAAAAATAAAAACTTAGACTATGTCGTTGGTAAATTTCAGTTTTCTGGTAATGGAAAAGCTCTTACAATGAATGATTCAGATGGTATGGTTAAGGTAATTGCTTCAAAAGATAAGACTACAATATATGGGGTTCATATCATAGGGCCTAATGCTAGTGATTTAATTCATGAAGCTGTAATTGCAATGAAAGCAATGTTGACAGTTGAAGAAGTTGTAAGTACTATGCATGGACATCCAACATTATCAGAAGCTTTTGCAGAAGCTACTATGGGAATAGTAGGTAAAGCAATACATGTACCTCCTGCTAGAAGGTAGTCTTGCAAGAAGTAAAAATAAAGAGTGGTTATATGCAAGAATATTATGTTGAAAGTACTTAAATGTAAAAAGCATTTAAATAAAAAAGTAGTCAAATATTAAAGAGGGAAGTATATAATATGAAATTAAAATCATTTGAAAGACCTTTATTTATTGAAGAGCTAACTTTTAGGATAGATACTAAATTAATAGAAAAGTACTTACAATTAGATTATGAGATTTGGATTAAAGGTCTAGAATTATTAGAAGGATTTGCTGGTTCTGAGATATGGATTAGTGAAAGTAATCCAGGAGAAATAACATCAATAATATATTGGACAGATTACAAGTACTATAAAAATATTGATAAAGATTGGCTAAGTGATAGAAAGAAAAGAATGTCTGAATTAATGGGAGAAGGAAATTTAGAGTTTGTAAGAGCAGAGCATGATGTCAATAAAAAGTATAAACTTAGAGAATATAAATAATAAGATTAAGTGCACTAAACAACTATACATAAATAATATTTTAGTTAAAATAAATATCATTTAAGTTAAGAATTAACTAGATTAAGATGTGTATAGCTCAAAATTAATTGTTAATAAATTCATGGTCGTAAAGAAAAATAAAATTTATGGGAGGATTTATTTTATGAAAGAGCACGATACATCAAAATTTCATCTAGAGGGAAAACCGCCTTTTAAGGAAGCTTTACCTTTAGGATTACAGCATTTTGTTTCAATGATAGCTGGTAATATGGTTCCAGCTATGCTTATATCGAATATAGTAGGGCTTGATAAACAGATGTCAACTATGCTTATGCAAGGTGCTATGTTGGTAGCTGGAATAGCAACTTTACTACAATTGTACTCAATACCACTATTTAAAGGGCATAGGCTTGGTTCAAAGCTTCCTGTAATAATGGGAACAAATTATGTGTTTTTAGGTGCATGTCTTTCAGTAGCTGGCAAATATGGGCTTAAAGCTCTTTTTGGAGCTCAAATTGGAGGGGCAATAGTAGTGTTTTTTATAGCCTTTGGAATTAAGAAGATAAGACATTTATTTACTCCAATTATAGCAGGTACAATGATTGCCTGTATGGGTATTAGTCTATTTCCAACCGCTGTAAAAAATTTAGCTGGGGGAGAAGGCTCAGCCACATTTGGAGAACCTATAAATTTCGCAATAGGACTTATAGTTGTTGTAGTCATAATTTTGCTTATGAAATTTGGCAAGGGTTTGGTTCAAGATGCTGCAATTTTAATAGGTATAATATTTGGTTATTTAGTATCACTTGCATTTGGATTGGTTGATTTTTCTGCAATTCAAGGGACATCAATACTTTCTTTTCCAAAGCCATTGGTATTTGGTCTAGAATTTAGACTTGATTTGATATTAATGTTTGCCATTTTATTTATGGTAGCTATAGCTGATATGATGGGAGCAGCAACAATTGCTACAATGGGAGCTATGAATAGAGAGGTTACAGATAAAGAATTAGAGTCTGCTACAATGGGAAATGCATTAACATCTATAATTGCATCTGTATTTAGTTCAATACCAACAGGAGTATTTGGTCAAAATGCTGCAATCGTAGCTATAAATAAAGTTACTAGTAGATTTGTATTGTCAATTACAGGAGTAGTATTAATTTTAGTTGGATTTTCGCCATTATTGGGTGCAATAATAACTACTATACCTTCATGCATAATAGGAGGGGTCGCTTTAATCGTATTTTCATCAATTGCTATGGCTGGTTATGATATGATAAGTCAATGTGGATTTACGTCAGATAACAATCTTATAGCAGGAGTTTCAATTACCTTAAGTATAGGTATAACTTCAGTTCCTCAGACTTTAGAAAAGTTTCCAGAGATTATTAGAACCTTAGTTGGAAATTCTTGTATAGTATCAGTATTTATTGTAGCAATGATAATTAAATATATATTATCAATAAAATCGAATAAGTCTAATGATATAAACATAGAGGCTTAAATTAAAATTTGTGGGAGGTATAGTTATGGCTAAGATACTAGGAATATGTGGAAGTCCAAGAAAAGGAGCAACTGAATATGCAATACTACAAGCTTTAGAGGAAGCTAAAGAAATACCAGGAATAGAAACTGACTTTTGGACTGTAAGAGGAAAAAATATAGGTCCATGTATACATTGTGATGCTTGTATGAGAAAAGCAGAAAAATGTACTATACAAGATGATATGGGCGAACTAGAAAAAAAATTGCTAGAAGCAGATGGATTTATAATAGGTTCTCCTGTTTATGATATGGGAATAACTGCTCAATTGACTGCTGTGTTAAATAGATTAAGACATATGTATTTAGTACATGGATGTAATTTGCAAAATAAAGTAGGAGCTGCTATAACTACTGGTGGAACTAGATATGGTGGACAAGAAATGGCCAGATTACCAATAATAAATTTCTTTTTAATGCATGAGGTATTGGTAACAGGAGGACTTATTGGAGGATACACTGGTGCTAGTATTTGGAGTAAAGATGCAAAAGAACAAGGTGCAAAAGATGATGAAGTAGGCATGAATACGATAAAAAGACTTGGGAGAGGTCTAGCAGAAGCTGTTAAAATATCTAAATATGGTCTTGAAAAATGGAATATTGAAAAAGAAGAATTAGGAATAACAAGTGAAACTGAAAAAAGTCCTGTAAAAGACCACTAAAATTTATATTGCCCATACGTAAAATTTAATTAGCCCCTCTTAATATATGATACAACCCATCATAAATATTAAGAGGGGTAATTTTGTATTTAAAATTATTTGTAATAAAATAAGATATATTAATAAATATGATAGAATATATATTATAAATTAAATTTTATAAATATAAGGGGGGGAACTTTGAGTTCTTATAAATTTCTTATGTTATAAGATTATAAGGGCCAATATTTTATGCGGGAGTTATTAAATGTAACACTTATAATAGTACTTGTTTTAATAAATGCATTTTTTGTAGCTTGTGAATTTGCTATGGTAAAGCTTCGTAGTTCTAGGATAGATACTATGATAGCTGAAGGTAATAATAATGCTAAAAGGTGCAAAATAATAAAAGATAATCTAAATTCCTATCTTTCTGCATGTCAACTTGGGATAACACTTTGTTCACTTGCACTAGGATGGATGGGAGAATCTACAGTTAAAGAGTTAATATTGCCAATAATAAGTATATTTAATCTTAGTGAAAGTGTTATATATACAATATCAATTTCTATTTCCTTTTTAATTATAACAATGGTAGAAGTTGTAATAGGGGAGCTTGTTCCTAAAGCCTTAGCACTTTATAATACAGAGAGAATAATGCTAAGTACATCTTTTTTGTTGATTGGATTTTATAAATTGACATACCCAATAATATACTTTTTTAATCTAAGCACTGATTTATTTCTTAAGCCATTTGGATATTCACAAGCAGATGAAGTTGATGAGCCACATACAGGTGATGAAATAAGATTATTAGTTGAAGAAAGCTATAAAAGTGGGCTTATAGATGAATCAGAGCAAAGATTAGTTGACAATATTTTTGAATTTGAAGAAAAGAAAATTAGAGAGATAATGGTACCTAGAACTGATATGATTTGTATATATGAAAGTGACTCGGAGGAAAAGATATTATCTATTTTGAGAGATGAAGGTGTTACTAGGTATCCAGTATGTAAGAAAAATAAAGATGATATATTAGGATTTGTACATATAAGAGATTTGTATAATCAAAAAATAAACAGAAATAAAATTGAACTAGGAGAAATACTTAGAGATATTATATATATATCAGAAAATTGTACTATAGATAAGGCTCTTGAGAAATTAAGAAAAGAAAAACTCCAACTTGCTATAGTGGTAGATGAATATGGTGGTACATCTGGTGTAGTAACAATTGAAGATATACTGGAAGAGATAGTAGGAGAAATTCAAGATGAATTTGATAAAGAAGAAACTCATATTAAGAAAATAGGAACAAGTTCTTACTTAGTTGATGGAACTGAATCAATCAATGATATCAATAAATACTTTGGGCTTGATATAGAACATGATGGATTTGATAGTATAGGTGGTTGGATATCCTATATGCTTGGTTCAAACATTAAAGTAAATCAAAGTGTAACTTTTGAAAATTACAATTTTACTATATTAGAATTGGATAAATTGAGGGTTGTAAAATTAATCATAAAAAGTGTAATATAATTATATCAAAAAATATTGGAGGAATTGTATGCAAAAAGTAGAAGGAATTATTTTTGATATGGATGGAGTTTTGTTTGATTCAGAGAGAATCTCTCTTGAATTTTGGATAGAGACATTTGAAAAGTATGGATACACTATGACTAAAGAAATATATACATCTGTTATGGGAAGGAATCGTAAAGGGATAATAGAAGGTCTTACTAAGATATATGATAGCTCTGTGCCGATATTAGATTTGTATGATGAGAAAACTAAAAATATGATTGAATTTATGGATAGAGAAGGAGCTCCTATCAAATTAGGAGTTAATGAATTAATATCTTTTTTAAAGAAAAATGGGTATAAAATGGCAGTTGCAACTTCTACAAAACGAGAAAGAGCAGTTAAAAGATTAGCCAAAGCAAATTTAAAAGAATACTTTGATGCTATAGTTTGTGGAGATGATGTTGTAAACTCTAAGCCAAATCCAGAAATATTCTTAAAGGCAGCCAAAAAGATAAATGTTAATCCCGAAAATTGCATTGTTATAGAGGATTCCCCTATGGGAGTAGAGGCTGCTTATAATGGGGGTATAAAATGTATAAATGTACCTGACTTAAAAGAACCAGATGAACAAATTAAAGAACAATCACATAAGATACTTGAAAATTTATTGGAAGTTAGAGAATACCTAAAAAGTTTAGAATCTAAAGAATGTTGTAGCCTATAATATGAAATATTAAATCAAAGAATTTAAATTTAATTTCTTTGATTTAGAATAAATCCATGAATATGAGAAAAAATAATTATAAACAATTAGGAGGAATATTCATGGATAGTGTAGGTTCTCTATTATATTTTTTATTTAATTTTTTCTTGTATGGTTTTATAGGTTGGATAATTGAAAATTTATATAGTTATTTTACTCAAGGTCATTTTCAAGAAGATGGATTTTTGAATGGTCCGTTTAAACCAATGTATGCAATTGCAATGTCTATTATAATAGAGGTCTCAAGGTTTATTGACCCAAATAATATATTTGCATTGCTTTTACTATGTTTAGTAGTGCCAACAACAGTAGAGTACATCACAGGCATAATTATGAAGGTATATTTTAATAAGGTATATTGGGATTATTCAGACTATAAGTACAATAATAGAGGAATAATATGTTTAAAATTTTCTATGTACTGGACTATATTGACTTTTATTGGAGTAAGGTATCTTCAAGTGTATGTAGTTGATAATTTATATAGTTTAATAATACCTTATTGGCCAATTATAGCAACTGTATTATTGATAGCATTGTTTGTGGATGAAATTTTTACTATAAAATTCCTGAGAGGAAATAGAGATATAATATAACTTTAGAAGTATAAGGTAAGTTTAGATTGTAGTTAAAAGAAAGCTATGCTAAAATGGTGAAATCATTTAAAGTTAGCTTTCTTTTTTATTTGATGAAGTTAACATTCTAATAAGTTTCAAAAGTTTATATAGAGTATTATTTATTATATGGTATTACTTATTTAAAATAAATTATAAAAAATGAGGAGTGTTTGAATGGTGAGTAAAATAAGATTTTGTATTATTGGTACAAGTAATATATCAAAACTATTTTTAAGAGCTGCATCTAGGATTGAAGAGTTTGAACTAGTTGCTGTATATTCAAGAGATTTAGAAAAAGCTAAGGAATTTGGAAAGATGCATGGGGCAAGTCTGTTTTTTGACGATTTAGAAACCATGGCTAAATCAGATGTTATAGATGCTATATACATAGCTTCTCCAAACGCAATGCATTCAAAACAAGCTATTACCTGTCTAAAACACAAAAAACATGTGTTGTGTGAAAAATCATTAGCATCTAACTTAGAGGAAGTAAAATTAATGATAAAGGTTGCAAGGGACAATAATGTATTGCTTATGGAAGCTATGAGAATTACATGTGTTCCAAATTTTAAAGCAGTTAAAGAAAATTTACATAAGATAGGTAAAATAAGAAGATTTTTTGGAAGCTATTGTCAGTATTCTTCAAGATATGATAAATATAAAAATGGAATTATAGAAAATGCATTTAAAAAAGAACTGTCAAATGGTTCATTGATGGATATTGGAGTGTACTGCATACACCCTATGATAAATCTATTTGGTGCTCCAAAATGTGTAAAATCATTTTCTCATATGCTTCAAACTGGAGTAGATGGAGAAGGTTTGGCTATATTCCAATATGATGGTATGGATGCAGTAGTTCAGTATTCTAAAATAGCTGATTCTTACATACCATCTGAGATACAAGGAGAAAAGGGAAGTATAATAATCGAAAAACTTAATTTGTTTGAAAGGGTGGTTATTAGATATAAAGATGGAACTGAAGAAGATATATCTATTTTAAAGGAAAAAGAAGAAGAGAAACCTAGAGAAATAGAAGGAATATATCATGAACTTATTGAGTTTATAACTCTTATAAATAATAATAAAATAGAGTCTGGTATAAACTCACATGAAAATTCAAAGATAGTAATGGGAATTATGGATGAGATAAGAAGACAAGGAAAGATTGTCTATCCAGCTGACAGTCTGTAATTTATTTAAAAATATATAGGATATGAGGTGGTAAATATGGAGAATATAAATTGGGCTATATTGGGTCCTGGAACTATTGCATCAGAATTTGCACAAGCTATGAGTGAGGTGAATTGTAAAGTGTATGCTGTTGCTTCAAGAAGTCTTGAAAGAGCAAAAAACTTTGCAAATAAGTTTGATATAGAAAATGTGTATGATGATTATGATAAAATGCTAGAGAATAAGAATATAGATGTAGTGTATATATCTACTCCACATTGCAATCACTATGAATATATAATGAAAAGTCTAAAAAATGGTAAACATGTGTTGTGTGAAAAAGCTATAACAGTAAATGGAAGTCAACTAACTGATATTATAACTTTAGCTATTGAAAAGAACTTAATAGTAGCAGAGGCGATGACTATTTATTATATGCCTTTATATAAAAAATTAAAGGAGATAGTAGAGTCTGGAAGTTTGGGAAAAATTAAAATGATACAAGTATCCTTTGGAAGTTGCAAGGATTATGATGTTAATAATAGATTTTTTAGTCAAGATTTAGCTGGTGGGGCATTGCTTGATATTGGTACATATGCACTTTCATTTGCTAGGTACTTTATGTCATCTCAACCGAATGAAATTTTAACAACTGTTAAGAAATTTGAAACAGGTGTGGATGAACAATCTGGAATAATTTTAAAGAATTCTGAGAATGAGATGGCTGTAATATCATTAACTATGAGAGCTAAGATGCCAAAAAGAGGTATTCTTGCATGTGAATTAGGATTTATAACTGTAGAAAATTTCCCAAGAGCATCAAAAGCTACAATAACTTATACAGATGGTGGAAGAATTGAAACTCTAGAATATGGTGATACAGAAAAAGCTTTAAAATATGAAATTGAATATGTCAATAATTGTATATTAAATAAAACAAAAGCCAATACTCTAGAATCATCTATAGATGTCATGAATTTAATGGATGAAATAAGAAAGCAATGGGGATTAAGATATACTTTTGAGTAAATTTAATTTTAAAATAAGTTAAATTGTATACACAATTAAGTATTAAAATGTCAAATTATAAAAAGAAGAAAATCACTAAAAAGATTCCTTTTTCAGTGATTTTCTTCTTTTTTTTTACAAATTTGTAACAGAATAAAAAAAAGTTTTGGAGATTTTATTACAATTTTGTAGTTGAATATATACATTAAAACTAATATGATTAATAATAACATAAATTTGAATATTTTTAGAGGAGAGAAAATATGAGAAAATTGATATACTTTATTACACCATTTATAATAGGCGTAGTATTTTTATTTGGGTTAGACAAATTTCTTGATTCTAAAACTGATGAACTTTTGAGGGAGAAAAATCTACTTCCAATTATGGATGATACTTTAAGTGATATAAAGGATAAAGGTGTTACAGCAAATAATCATTTTTTGAGAGAAAAAGATATTATGATTTTGGGGTCATCAGAACTTAGTAATTCAACAAAACAACATCCAAAGTACTATTTTAATACAGATAGGAGCAAAAACAAAGTATTTGCAATTGGTAGAGCTTATACTCAGACATTACAAGATGCTGCAGTGTTAGGAAGTATGAATCCTAATATTGATAATAAGAAGGTTGTCTTGTTAATTTCTATGCAATGGTTTATGGAAAAAGATGGAGTCACAAGTCACCATTACCAGTCTAGGTTTTCACCAATACAATTTTATCGTTTTTTAGATAATCCAAAGATATCTAAACAAAATAAGATTGAATATATAAAAAAATCAAGTAAGCTTTTATGGGGTAGTGACGAATATAAGGCAGAAGCATTGTATGCCAAGCTATATGAACCTAAGACAGTGTATGAGAAAGCTGAGAAGGTGTTATTAGAGCCTTATTTTCAAGGGAGAAAATACTGTATAGAGCTTAAAGAAAAAGGGATACTTTATAAGAAATTAATTAGGCTAGATAAACACAAAAAAGAAGGAAGAAAAAAACCTATAAATTGGTCACATGAGAAAAAGAAAGCTATTGAAGATGCTAAGAAGAGAGTAGGTAACAATCCTCTAAACATTGACAAGTATTATTACAATGAGCATTTTAAAGATGGTCTAGAGCAATATAGAGGAAGAGATAAGGGCATAGACTTAGTAACATCTAAGGAATTTGAAAGTTATAAGCTTTTATTAAATGTATGCAAGGACTTAGATATTAAACCAGTTGTTGTACTAATTCCAAGTATGGGCAAATTTTATGATTTAACTGGTATCTCTGAGAAAGAAAGAAATCAGTTTTATGATAAGGCACAGAATATAGCAGAAAGTAAAGGCTTTGAAGTTATGAATCTTAAAGATAAAGGTAAAGAGAAATATTATTTAAGAGATGTAATGCATCTTGGAACGAAAGGATGGGTAGATGTCTGTGAGAGATTATTTAAAATATTTAAAGAGCAATAAAGAATTAGTAACTAGTATTTGTTTAACTATGATTATAATATTGGCAATAGGTGTTTTAACATTTACACCATTTAAAGAGTTGCCATTTATTTATAATGGATTTTAAAGGAGAATTTTTATATGAAAATTATTGAAGGAATAAAAAAATATTCAAATACAAATAGAATAGCATTGACATGTAATGGAGATAAACTTTCTTATAAAGATTTAAATGAGTATTCAGATGCTATATCAGTTTTTCTAAAAAATGTATACAAAGAAGAAGATACTCCTATAGTAATCTATGGTAATAAAGAAAATATGATAATGGCATGTATGATAGGAGCTTTAAAATCAGGTAGAGCATATGTTCCTCTTGATATTAGTTTTCCACTAGATAGAGTTTTTGAAGTTACTAAGGAAGTAAAGCCAAAAGTATTATTTAACTTTAGTGATGAAAAAGACTTTGGAGATATCAATGTAATTGATAAGAATAAATTAAATGATATAATAAGTGAGTATAAAGGAAAGTCATTACATAAAGAAAACTGGGTAAAAGGTGACGAGAATGCATATATACTATTTACATCAGGTAGTACTGGAAAGCCAAAAGGGGTTCAAATAAGTTCAAATAACTTAGATAGTTTTGTAGATTGGATAAGTCCTTATTTAAATATAGATGGAAGTGAAAAAGTAATAATGAATCAAGCAGCATATTCTTTTGACCTTTCAGTGACAACAATATACCCTGGTCTTGTTCATGGAGCTACATTATTTTCAATATCAAAAGATGTACTAGCAGATTATAAAGAGCTATTCAAACAATTTGGCGAATCTAATATTGCAGTATGGGTATCAACACCTTCTTTTGCAGGTGTATGTGTAACAGAAAAAGAGTTTAATAGTAAGATGCTTCCTAAACTTGAATCCATGATATTTATAGGAGAAGCACTTTCAAAAAATCTTACTAAAGAACTTATGAGTAGATTTCCAAATACAAGAGTTATCAATGGATATGGACCAACTGAAGCTACTGTTGGCGTAAGTGTAAATGATATGACTCAAGAAGCTATAGATGATGAAAAGAGCCTTCCAGTTGGATATCCTATGCAAAATTGTAAAATAAAAATACTTGATGAAAATGGAAATGAACTGAAAGAAAATGAAAAAGGTGAGATTATAATAGTTGGACCATCAGTTTCAAAAGGTTACTTTAATAATAAAGAGAAGACTGAAGAAGTATTTTTCTATGATGAAATAGATAGTGTAAAGTGGCGAGCTTATAAAACTGGTGATATGGGATATCTCTTAGATGGAACTATATACTATTGTGGAAGAAAAGATTTTCAAATTAAGTTAAATGGATTTAGGATTGAAATAGAAGATATAGAAAATAATTTGAGAAAAGTTCATAATGTAAAAAACGCAGTAGTTTTACCAATATATAAGGATGAAAAAATTGCTTATTTAAAAGGTATTGTTGAGTTAAATGAGAAGAATGATTTAGGTAATATCAAAAATGGGATGATGATAAAAAAGGAACTAGGAAAGTATATACCTTCGTATATGATTCCAAGAAATATTGCAATAATTTCTGAGTTTCCAACAAATATCAATGGTAAAATAGACAGAAAGAAACTTATGGAGGAAATTTAATGATTTTTTCACAGTATGGAGATTATTTTTATCTTTACATATTATTATTAACATCAATACCAGCAGTGATTTTAGGTTTAATGGGTAAAAATATAAAGTATTATGGTATGTTGGCAAGTTTATTTATGATATTTTTGATTGTAGGAATAGATGTTCAGTTTAAATACTTGTTGATATTTATCATTTTAGAAGTAATAATAGTCAAAGGATACGAATATGTAAGAAGAAAAACTAAAAACAAATATATCTATTGGGGATTTTTGTCTGCATCAATGCTTCCGATAATAATTAATAAAATATCTCCAGTTACATCTTTTGGATTGATTGGATTTATTGGAATATCATACTTAAATTTCAGGGCTATACAAATGGTTATTGAAATTTATGATGGTGCTATAAAAGAAGTTAAGATTTCAGATATGCTTTATTTTATGTTGTTTTTTCCAACACTGAGTTCTGGTCCTATTGACAGGTCAAGACGATTTGAACAGGATTTAGAGAATAAAATATCTAGAAAAGAGTATCTAGAAGAATACTTATTGCCTGGAATAAAAAACATTGTTATGGGAGTAGGTTATAAGTTTGTTATAGCATTTTTGATAAATACATATTGGGTGTCAATAATACCTAAAGATATGAGGTTTATAAACATTTTAAGTTATATGTATGCATATAGTTTATACCTGTTCTTTGATTTTGCAGGATACAGTTTATTTGCTATAGGTACAGGATATATATTTGGAATAAAAGTACCTATAAACTTTGATAAACCATTTATAAGTAAGGATATGAAAGAGTTTTGGACAAGATGGCATATAAGTCTTTCAAGATGGTTTGGAGATTATATTTTTTCAAGATTTGTTATGTCTTCAATGAGAAAGAAAAGATTTAAGAAAAGAACTACTGCTGCTCATGTAGCTCAGATGATAACAATGATAACAATGGGATTTTGGCATGGACTAACTTGGTTTTACATTGCTTATGGTGTGTATCAAGGCTTAGCACTTGTCTTAACTGATATATATCAGAGAAAATCTAAATTTTATAAGAAACATAAAAAAGAAAAATGGTTTGAGAGAGTTCAAATTTTCATTACATTCCATATTGTATGTTTTGGATTATTGATATTCTCAGGATATTTAGCTTAATTTTAAGGAGGCAAATTTATGCAGGAAACAGTTATAGAAATATTTGAAGATGTATTAGGAACTGATGAGATAAGAGATGATTTAGACCTTAACTTATTTGAAACAGAGCTTTTAGACTCATTAGCTATAATTGAAGTTTTACTTGAGATTGAAAATAGACTTGGAATAGAACTTCAACCAACTGATTTAGAAAGAAAAGACATGTCTACTGTAAATAATTTAGTAAAATTCTTAGAAACAAGAAAATAAATTAATAACTAAACGTTTAATTATTAATTTACATAATAAAAGATTATAAAGTCCATCTAATATTGATATTTGATGGATTTTTTTATTGTAAAGAGATATAACTTAGTTGTATAAATAATAAAATAGTGAAAAGTTTAAGGTATGAATGAAAGATTGCATGCTATATAAATTAATAGTAATATCTATTGTAAGATATACTATATTAAATTGAGTGAAATATCTTTTGTCATATATTAGAATTACTTTATGAGCTTAGATGTTAATTATAATCTTATAAAAGTAGAATACATATTTAGGAGGAGAACTTAATGTCTTTAAATTCAATAGATAGAAAAAAAGAAATATTAGAACTGCTAGATGCAAAAGGAAAGGTGAATACTAAAGAATTAGTAAAAAAACTAGAAGTATCATCGGAAACAATAAGAAGGTATTTGGAAGAATTAGAAAGTGAAAATAAGTTAAAAAAGGTTTATGGTGGTGCTGTAAAAATAAATTATGGAGTAATTGAGCCAGAACATATAAAAAGAAATAGCACTAATTTAGAAAAGAAACAAAGTATTGCTAAGTATGCAGCTAAATTTGTGAATGATAATGAATCAATTGTAATAGATGAAGGGACTACTAATTTACAAATTGTGGATTACATAGTTTCTATAAAAAATCTAAAGGTTATCACCAGTTCTTATCCTGTGCTATCAAAGTTGATTTCATATGAAAACCAAGGCGTATTTGATGGAGAAGTTATATTCATTGGTGGTAAAGTAAATTTAAAACATCAAAGAACAGCATGTCAGATGTCAATAGATGCTATGAAAAACTTATATGTAGATAAAGCATTTATATCTAGTGAAGGTATAATTGACAGCTTTGGAATTAGTAGCATAGACCAAAGTAAAGCTTTATTGTCAAAAGAGTATATAAGAAATTCAAAGGAAAGTTTTGTATTATGTGATAGTTCTAAGATAGGAATTGTAAGTATGTACAAGATAGCTGATTTGAATGAATTAGATTTTGTTATTTGTGATGCAGAACCTCCAAATGAATGGAGAGATAAATTAAATGAATCAAATATAACATGGATAGAAGCAAAATAGAAATGATAAATTTATAAAATTTAACCAATTCATAGATTTAACCTAAAAAGAAGATTACAAATTTTAATTTTTTGTATAGAGTTTTAATGTGATTTTTATATTGAAAACTAAAAACAAGTAAAAACAATTAAAAACATAAATTTAATATACATTTAACCTAAATATGATGTATAATTAACATGAAAAAGTTATACTTTAAAAGTAAAAACAATTAAAAACACGAAAATTCTAAATGAGAATCTATGGAGGTTATAAATATGAAAAAGTTATATGGAGAAAAAATAAAGGCAGTAGTATTTGACTGGGCTGGAACAACAGTAGATTATGGATGTTTTGCACCTCTTAATGTATTTATAGAGATATTTAAAAGAAGAGGTATAGATGTAACAATGGAAGAAGCAAGAAAACCTATGGGAAAATTAAAAATAGATCATATAAGAGAAATGTGCGAAATGGATAGAATAAAAAATATTTGGGCAGAGAATTTTGGAGGATTTCCAACAGAGGAAGATGTAAACAAACTTTATGCTGAATTTGAACCTATGTTATTTGAAACTCTAGAAGAGTATACAACTCCAATTCCTCATGTTGTTGAAACTATTGAGAGATTAAGACAAAATGGATTAAAAATAGGTTCTACAACAGGTTATACAAGAGAAATGATGAATATAGTTGAACCAAATGCAGCTAAAAAGGGATATTCACCAGATTTTCTTGTAACTCCATCAGAAGTATCTCAAGGAAGACCATATCCTTGGATGTGTTATAAAAACGCTGAAGCTTTGGGAGTATCTCCAATGAGTGCTATGGTAAAAGTTGGAGATACATTAAGTGATGTAAAAGAAGGTGTAAATGCTGGAATGTGGAGTGTTGCTGTAATAAAAGGTTCAAGTGAATTAGGACTTACACAAGAAGAAGTAGAAAATATGGATAAAGAAGAATTAAAAGTTAAGATGGAAGCAGTTTCAAAGAAATTTAAAGAAGCAGGAGCGCATTTTGTTATAGAAACTATGGCTGAATTAGAAGATGTTTTAGTAAAAATAGAAAATGAAACAATTAAGTCAGATTTTGTACCAGAAAATGATTACATATTACTTACACCAGGACCATTATCTACTACTAAATCAGTAAGAGCATCTATGTTAAAAGATTGGTGTACATGGGATGTTGAATATAATGATTTGGTACAAGATGTTAGAAGAAGACTAGTATCTTTAGCTACAAAAAATACAGAAAAATACACAAGTGTATTAATGCAAGGTAGTGGTACTTTCTCAGTGGAAGCTACAATAGGAAGCACTATCCCAAAGAATGGTAAACTTCTTGTAATTGCAAATGGAGCATATGGGAAGAGAATGAAGGACATATGCAGTTATTTAAATATAGAATATGTTGACTGTACATTTAGTGATGTAGAAGCAGTTGACTTAAACAGAGTGGAAAATTTATTGAAAGAAAATAAAGATATTACACATATATCAATGGTTCATTGTGAAACTACTACAGGTAGATTAAATCCTATACAAGATATAGGTAAGATTGCAAAAAAATATAATAAAGTTTACATAGTTGATGCAATGAGTAGTTTTGGTGGAATTAAAATTGATGTTGAAGACTTTAATATAGATTTTTTAGTGAGTAGCTCTAATAAATGTATACAAGGAGTACCAGGATTTGGTTTTATAATAGCTAACAGAGAAGAATTAGCTAAATGCAAAGGAATTGCTAAATCTTTATCTCTTGATGTATACGCTCAATGGGAAACTATGGAAAATAATAATGGTAAATGGAGATTTACTTCTCCTACACATGTTGTAAGAGCTTTTTATCAAGCATTACTAGAGCTAGAGGAAGAAGGTTCTGTTGAAAAAAGATATGCTAGATATAAAGAAAATCAATTTACAATATCTTCGAGATTAAAATCTCTAGGGTTTGATACATTGGTGAATGATGATGCTCAGTCACCTGTAATAACAACTTTCCTATATCCTAAGAATGCAAAATTTGAATTTATGGAATTCTACACTTATCTAAAAGAAAATGGATTTGTTATTTATCCAGGTAAATTGACTGATGTAGATACATTCAGAATAGGAAGTATAGGAGAAGTTTATCCAAAAGATATGGATAGATTAGCTGAGGTAATCGAGAAATTTATCAACATGTAGATTATATAAGTTCATTGATAGGTTATAAAGTTTAGAGACAAGTATATGTAAATAGTTAAATAATAGAGGGTATTTTATTTGAATTGGAAATCTAAGAAAGATTCATAGTTCATATAAAATATTTCCTCTATTATTTTTTTGTCTGTCTTTAAAGGAGGATTGTTTTATTCATCGAGATTATTATACTTGACAACGTAACAATGTTTTGTTATATTATATTCAAGAACAAAATAAGTTATTGAAAGGAAATCATTATGGATGGAGAATTACGTTCGCTAAATTTTAATGGAATGGGAAAATGTAAAGGTGGAATTTTTGATGAAGTTAATATAGCAGGTACAGGAAAAATAGATGGAAATATAAAATGTAATAAATTTGATTCTTCAGGTTCAGCAAAAGTGATTGGAACAACGGAATGTAATGAATTTTTTACAGCAGGATTGAGTAAAATTGAAGGAAATATATTGGCATCACAAGTGACAATATTTGGACTTCTTAAGTGTACTGGAGACATAAACTCAAGTAAAGTTAAGTCTGGAGGAATTATCAATGTTGGAGGAAACTTAAAGTCAGATATTATTAGCGGAGAAGGATGTCTAAAAATCAATAAAAGCATAGAATGCGAAAGTGTTGACTTAAGTGGAATTTTGGATTGTAATGGATTTTTAAATTGTGAAGAACTTAAGATAAGTTTGCATGGAACTTCTAATCTAAACGAAGTTGGTGCATGTAGTGTAAATATAAAAAAGGGACATGGCGATTATTGTAAAAGCTTTTATAGAGCTGAAAAAAAGAGTGGAGATTTTGAAAAGGCATCTTCTAATCTTAGAAATCTAGGTCTACTGTCAGTTAAAAAATATACAGAAAGTAGATTATTAGCAAATGTTATAGAAGCAGATGAAATCAGTTTAGAAAATAGTGAAGTTAAAATTGTAAGAGGTAAAAATATTAACATAGGCAAAGGTTGTTATATAGAGAGTTTGGAGTACAGTGAAAACATAGATATTGATGAAAGTTCAATAGTTGTTGAAATAAAGAATGTAAATGGAAAAGTAAGTCTAAATAATGAAAAAGTAAATCTAAATAAAGATAAGTAATATTTAGGCTTAAAATAAAATTTAAAATGAGGTAATGATATGGAAAATGGAACTATAAAAATACTTGGAGAAGGATTTATCAATAGTGGAGAATATGAAAGTATAAAAATTATGGGAAGTGCTAGGTCAAAAGGAAATATAAAATGTAATGAAGTAAATGTATTTGGAAATGTAAAGTTTGATGGAGATATTAGTATAAAAAACTTTGTAGTAAATGGAAAAGCTACTATAAAAGGGAGTCTTAAAGCTGAACGTGTAAGGGTTAATGGGCAACTTAGTATAGATGGAGATGCAGAAATAGATGATTTGATTATAACTGCTCAACAGAAAATTAATGGAAATTTAAAGTGTAATAATGTTACAGTAAAAGGTCAATTAATTGTAAGTGAAAGTATTTATGCACAGGATATAAAAGTTTATGGTGAAATGAGAAATAAAGAAAATATAGAATGTGAAGATATAAAGGTTCATGGAGCAATAAAATGTGATGGTCTTTTAAATGGAGAAAACATATATATCTATTCAGGAGGAGGTTCTTATTGTAAGGAGATAGGAGCAACTAATATAGAAATAGGTAGAAGTAAAGATATTTTTACATTTGGGATTAAATTTATTAACATTTTTTCAGGCAAATTTAAATGCAATTTGATAGAGGGAGATTCTATTGAATTAGAAGATGTTTCAATAAAGGATATACGAGGAAAAAGCATATCCCTAGTAAGCAATTGTGATGTTGAAAATATTGAATACAGTGACAAGTTGTTAGTTTCAGATAATTCGAGTGTAAAAAACAGTACAAAGGTGGGCTAGAAAAATTATGGAAGAATTGATATCTAAGAAAGATTTATTAAGCAAAACTAATATATCTTATGGGCAGCTATATAGATGGAAAAGAAAAAATATAATACCAGAAGAATGGTTTATAAAAAAATCAGCTTTTACAGGTCAAGAGACGTTTTTTCCAAGAGATAAAATACTAGAAAGAATAGAGTTAATACTATCTATGAAAGAAGATACATCTCTTGATGATATTGCAAACATGTTTACAAAAAAAGATACCAATAAAGAGTTTGACATTGACTTTATTTTAGAGAAGGAAGCTATATGTAATTACACAAAAGAAATATTTCAAAATTTATATAAAAAAGAACAGAGTATAGGCAAAAAGGAATTGCTTATATTGAGTATAATAGAGAAATTTTTAGTTAAATCCACAATAACATTTGAAGAATTAAAATTAATAGTAAATATAATAGAAGAAAATTTTAAATCAATATACAATGAAAATGGAAGAATTTATTTGTTTAGGAAGTTTGGTGTTCCATTTGTAATAGGATGCTTGGATTATAAACAAGTAAAATTTGAAAAGGATGTAGTTAAAATTGTTGAAATTGACTTAATGAAAGAAATAAATGATATAAGTATTAAGTTATCATAGTAGATTACTTATTATGTAGGAGAAGAGTTAGGATTTAAGTATGTAGAAAACGCACACTAATGCAAAAGTGTGCGTTTTTATTTTTCTATAAATTTTCTTAAATACTACATTTTTTTGAGAGTTTAAATATTCTATTGACTATAGTCCTAATTAGTACTATACTAAAATAGTACTAATTAGGACTTTTATATGGGAGGGATATTATGGAAATTCGTGAACAAATTAAACTTGTAAATGCTGTTTTAAGTGGAACTTTAGATTTATACAGGGTATGGGCTAAAAAACATGATTTAAATTATAATGCATTAGTTATCTTATATACTTTAGATGAGTATAAGGTATGTACGCAAAAGCAAATTTGTGAGTGGTGGGCTTTACCTAAACAGACGGTACATGGGATTTTGATGGAATTTGAAAAGAAGGGATATATTACTATTTCGTCTAATTCTGAAAATAAAAGAGAGCGTCTGGTTTCTTTTACAAAGAGTGGAAAACAATTTACTGATTCAATATTAGAACCACTTCATAGCATGGAAGAAAAGGCTATTGAAAAATTAGGAGATGAAAAATGGAATCAACTTATTGCTTGTAATACTGCATACTATGAATTGTTAAAGGAGGAAATTAAAAATGGATAATGTATTAGCTAAAAAATTTACATTTACTTCTTTACTATCTTTTGCAATTCCTAATGTTATTATGATGATTAGTTTATCTATGTACATTATTGTTGATGGTATGTTTATTTCTCGTTTGCTTGGTACAATAGCATTATCATCTACGAATATGGTATATCCAGCTATCAGTTTTGAAATGGCTGTAGCAATCATGGTTGCAACAGGTGGAAGTGCTATAGTTGCTAGAAAGATGGGGGAAGGAAAACAAGAGGAAGCAAGAAAAAATTTGAGTTTCTTAATCATTGTAGAAATATTGATTGGTATTTTTATTGCTATTATTGGAAACTTGTTTATTGATGAAATTATTTTGTTTTTAGGTGCAAGTTCAATACAAGCTCCTTTGTGTATTACTTATGCTAAAATACTTTTTAGCTTTGCACCTGCATTTTTTCTTCAAACAGCATTTCAGACTTTTCTGGTTACTTCTGGTAAACCAACACTTGGTCTGATTGTTACGTTGTTAGCTGGAGTTGTGAATATTGTGCTGGATTATATCTTTATGGTTCCATTGAATATGGGTATTGCTGGTGCAGCGATTGCAACTGGATTAGGTTATTGTATTCCTGCAATTGTAGGTTTAGCCTATTTCTTTTTTGCAAGAAATAATCCTCTGCACTTTGTAAAACCAGAACTAAATTGGAATGTGCTTTTTCGTTCTTGTACAAATGGGTCATCGGAAATGGTAACAAACTTAGCAAATGCTGTAACAACATTTATGTTTAACTATACTTTTTTGCAATATTATGGTGAAAATGGTGTTGCTTCTATAACAATTATCCTGTATTTCCAATACATCTTTACAGCTATTTATTTTGGCTATTCCAATGGAATAGCTCCAATTATCAGTTTTAAATATGGACATGGGGATAAAAAGCAACTACAAGATATATTTAAGAACAGTATATTATTTTTGATTATTAGTTCAATAGTATCGAATATTTTAATTCATTTGACTATAACAAAGTCATTGACTATTTTTACTTCAATTAACAGTGATGTTTACAATATTACACTTTATGGTTTTTCCTTCTATTCTCTAGCTTTTGTGATTATGGGATTTGGTATTTTTTCTTCTGCAATGTTTACAGCATTTTCTGATGGGAAAACATCAGCTATTATATCCTTTTCTAGAACGTTTATTTTTATTTTAGGTGCTATTCTTATTCTTCCAAATATATTTGGAGAAATAGGAGTTTGGATAGCTGTCCCTGTTGCAGAATTTTTAGGATTATTTATTTCTCTTTTATTTTTGATTAGAAAAAAACATTATGGCTATTGTAAATAAAACCTTAATTAAGGTCAATCCTATTACTCATACTACAACAGATAAGAATGTAAAAAGCAAGTTGTGAAATAAGATAGAAGTATACCCCAACAATACGAAATATATTGTTACAATATGTGGTGTAGGATATAAATTCAATGACAAATTGAAACAACAAAAGGAGAAGTGCCATTTTTAATAATTGCGCTTCTCTTTATTTTTATTGTATAAAAGTCTTTGATAAATATTAAATAAGTGGTAAAATTAGTTCTCAAGTTTTTTTATACTTTTAGAATACTGTATTTAATGGATAATATCATTTTTATAATATAATTTCATATTAGAATAATCTAATATTTATAAAACTAGATAGTATCAATATAATAAATTGCTTAAATACAGTAGATTATTTTTACTTATTCAAATAATGAATTTTTAAAGTCCAAGAAATATCCTTGTGGATGAAGACAAACAGGGCAAGCTTTTGGAGCTTCTTTACCAATATGAATATGTCCACAGTTTGTACATATCCATTGGATATCTTCATTTCTTCTAAATAAAGTACCTTCTTCTAAATCAGTAGCATATCTACCAAATCTATCACCATGAACTTTTTCTATTTCAGCTATATTTTCAAATAATTTAGCTATAGCTTCAAAACCTTCTTCACGTGCTGTTTTTCCAAAGTTTTTATATACATCATCCCACTCTTGAAGCTCATTATGTTGTGCAGCTTTAAGATGTTGAGCTGTTTTATCATATAAATCTACAGGATATGCTCCTGATATACTTATATTTTCTCCAGCAAATTCTTTTAATTTAGTAAAAAATTGTTTTGCATGTGACTTTTCTTGGTCAGCAGTATAATTAAATAAAGATTCTATTATATATAATCCTTCTTTTTTTGCTACAGATGCAGAAATATTATATCTATTTCTAGCCTGGCTTTCACCTGCAAAAGCTCTCAATAAATTTTCTTTAGTTTTACTGTCTTTTAAATTCATATTATACCTCTCTATTAACAATAAATTTTTACAATATTTGATTCTTTTTATTTATTATTCCAAAACTAGATATAATTATGCTCAATTTAGTCAGCATTTTTGAAATTATTATTGATTTTTTTTAAAATTCTAAGAAATTCTTGCTTTTCCTTTTCTGTGATATTACAGTAGGCTGTTTCTTTAACTTGTGATGAAATACTATTGAATGTATCCTCTATTAGCATTGCTTTCTTTGTAAGTTTTATATATGTAATACGTTTGTCATTGTCACTCTTTTGTCTTTCTATATATCCTAGACTTATAAGTTTATTAACTAATACTGTAACAGTAGATTTGTCTTTTCCTATTTTAGTTGCAATTTCTTTCATTGTAAGTATTCCATTATTTTCATAAAGTGCAGTGAGTATATTTCCATGTGTAGGCAACAATTCATTTAAACCGTTTTTATTGAGTTTATTTTCAATGAATTTAAGCATATTAGCTTTTGTCTTACTTATAAAATGTATAATATATTTATCTTCCATAAATTAATCTCCAATCTTTAAATTATTTGAGGTACTTTGAAATAAAAAGTAGTTTGACATAAAACTATTTTTCAACTATAATTAGTTTAACATAAAACTAAATGTATTGGGAGGAAATTTATGAGTAAAAATTTTAAATCACTATATATTACAGAAGAAGAGGGACGTTTTAAGAGAAATATAATCGAAAGAGATATAGATGAACTACCAGAAGGAGATGTTCTGATAAAAGTAAAATATTCTTCACTAAATTATAAGGATGCACTTTCAGCAAATGGAAATAAGGGTGTAACTAGAAAATATCCTCATACTCCAGGAATAGATGCATCTGGTGTAGTAGAATTTAGTAGTTGTGATGATTTTAAAGTTGGAGATGAAGTTTTGGTAACAGGTTATGATTTAGGAATGAACACCTCTGGAGGATTTTCAGAATATATAAGAGTTCCTTCTAATTGGGTTGTCAAACTTCCAACTAATCTTTCTCTAAAAGAAGCAATGGATTATGGTACAGCAGGATTTACAGCAGCTTTATCTGTATATAAATTTGTAAATACTGTAGACAAAGATATGGGAGATGTACTAGTTACTGGTGGTACTGGAGGAGTTGCTGTGATTGCAACTAAAATATTAGTTAAATTGGGATATTCAGTTGCAGTTTCAACAGGAAAATTGGAAGAACAAAAAGACACATTATTAAAACTAGGTGTTAAAGATGTTATACATAGATCAGAAGTAGATGATAATTCAGGGAGACCTCTACTTAGACCAAGATGGGCTGGAGTAATAGATACAGTAGGAGGAAATACTTTATCAACAGCAATAAAGACAACTAATTATTGTGGAGCAGTTACAACATGTGGTAATGCAGGTGGAATTGATTTTACAAGTTCAGTATATCCATTTATATTAAAAGGTGTTACTTTATATGGTATAGATTCTGTAGATTGCCCAATGAATTTGAGATTAAAAATATGGGACTTATTGTCAAATGAATGGAAGCTAGAAGATTTAGATGACATGGTAACTGTAGTATCATTAAATGAATTGAGTAAAAGCATAGATTCAATAATAGAAGGAAAGCATGTAGGAAGAACAGTAGTTGATTTAGGATTGTAGTGAAGGTTAGGTTTATAGTTAAGTTAACTGATTCTGAATATATAATTGGTTCTTAATATATAGTTAAGTAAGTTTTAATGTAAAACTATAACATCAAATCATAAAATAAAAAATGAGATACCTTAAAATTATTTTATTTAAGAGTATCTCATTTTGATTTTTATGTAAAAAGTTTATGTAAAGATTTTGGATAAAAAGACTATTCGTGAACAATTAATTCAAATACATCAGGTCTTGAATAGTGACCCTCTGAATCAAAATCTAGTCTACTAAGAACTATTTGTTCTAAATCTAAATCAGCTATTAATATTTCTTCTTTATTGAAAATAGGGCCTGCTACATATTTTCCAAAAGGGTCAACTATGCAACTTCCACCTGGACACATAATCTCTGGTTCTGCATCAAGTTCTTTATAATAGTTAAGGTCAGTTGGGTACATATTTTTTTCAACATATTGATTGCATCCAATAACAAAGCATCTTCCTTCTAAAGCGATATGCTTCATAGTTGATTGCCACTCTTCTCTTGAATCAGCAGTAGGGGCTATATAAAGTTTTACACCTTTAGCATAAAGAGCTGTTCTAGCTAGTGGCATGTAGTTTTCCCAGCAAATTAATGAACCCATTTTCCCATATGGAGTATCAACAACTGTAAGAGTACTTCCATCACCTTCACCCCAAATGCATCTTTCTGTTCCTGTAGGTTTAAGTTTTCTATGTTTACCAATAAGTTTACCTTCTGGTGAGAAAAATAAGTTTGTACAATAAAGAGTGCAATTTATATCGTTTCCATCTCTTTCTGTTATTCCCATTGATAGATATACTCCTGCTTCTTGGGCTGCTTTTCCTAATAAATCTGTTGTAGCACTAGGTACTGGTACAGAATTATCATAGTATCTTTTCCAATCTTCTCTACCTTTCATTGTTCTACTTCCAACAACAAATCCAAATGAAAGTCCTCTTGGATATGCAGGTATAAATGCTTCTGGGAAAACTACTATATTTGCCCCTTTTCTACCAGCCTCTTTAATTAATTCTAATGCTTTTTCAACAGTTTTATCTAAGTCCATTATAATTGGTGATGCCTGAACAACAGCAATTCTTACATTTTTATTTTCTTTGTTCATAAAAACCTCCTAAAAAATATTTGAATTTGTTGATTTGAACAGATTACATCAGGTTTTATTTGAGAAAAAAGTATCTTATCTTGTAAATAATGATGTAACTGTATATTTAAAATGATACATCATGATTTAGCAAATTACAATTATACAAAAAAATAATTCATATTAAGTACTTTTTTTATTAACATATAATATTAATTTTTCACATCAATATTATGACTATTAAATTATAATATTTGTAATGAATAGTATTTATTTCTTGGCGAACAATAATTAAAAATGAGATTTTCATATATTAATATTAGTTAATATTAAAAAAAATAAGCTTAATGAAATACGAATAATTAATTATAAAATACTAAAATAAATTTATCAAAATAGACAATTTAAGGAGAACTTTATGAAAGAAAAAATTTATTATAATGGAAATATCCTTACAATGGAAGATTCAATATGTGGAGATGCTATTCTTATAAAAGATAAAATAATAAAAAAAATAGGAACAAAAGAAGAAATTCTAGCTTTAAAAAATAATGAAACAGAAGTCATAGATTTGCAGGGTAAAACATTGATGCCTTCCTTTATAGATTCACACAGTCATTTGACAGCTTTTGCTACTACCCTAAGATTAGTTCCTTTAGAAGATGCAACTAGCTTTAAAGATATAGTAAAGAAAATACAAGATTTTAAAGATTCAAATGATATAAAAAAGGGTGAATGGATAATTGGTTTTTCGTATGATAACAATTTTTTAGAAGAAAATATTCATCCAGATAAAGATTTATTAGATAGTGCATCTTTAGAAAATCCAATACTAATTTCACATGCTTCTGGTCACATGGGAGTTGCAAATACTTTAGGATTAAAAAAATTAGGTGTTACTCATGAAACACAAGACCCAGAAGGAGGGCATATAGGCAGAGTCAAAGGGAGTAAAGAGCCAAATGGATACTTGGAGGAAAATGCCTTTTTTAAAGTATCATCTAAAATAAAACAACCATCATTAGATGAAGTTTGTAATCTAATTGAAAAAGTACAAGATATTTATTTAAGTTATGGTATTACAACAGCACAAGAGGGATTAATGGCAGATAATCAATTTAATCTCTTAAAACTAATGTCAAATCAAAATAGACTAAAAATAGATATTGTAGGATATGTAGATTTAAAAAATAGTAAATCTGTAAAAGATGATAATAAAAATTTTGTAAAGAAATATGTAAATAGATTTAAAATAGGAGGATATAAGATATTTTTAGATGGTTCTCCTCAAGGAAAGACAGCATGGTTAACGAAACCATATGAAAATTCAGAAGATGGTTATCGTGGGTATTCTATATATAAAGATGAGGAAGTAGAGAAATTTATAAACATTTCAGTAGAAGAAAAAATGCAACTTTTAACTCATTGTAATGGGGATGCAGCGGCAGACCAGTTGATAAACTTATTTGAAAAAGTTATAACAGGAAAAAATATTAAAGATAATATGAGACCTGTGATGATACATGCTCAAATTGTAAGAGAAGACCAAATTGATGAAATGGAAAAAATAAACATGATACCCTCATACTTTGTAGCTCACACATACTATTGGGGAGATATTCATATTAAAAACCTTGGGGAAGATAGAGCATTTAAGATTAGTCCAATTAAAACAACTATAGAAAAAGGTTTAATTTATACTTTACATCAAGATACACCTGTAATAGCACCTAATATGCTTGAAACAATATGGTGTGCTGTTAATAGAATTACAAAAAAAGGAGTATTGATAGGTGAAAATGAAAAAATAAGCCCATTAGAAGCTTTAAAAGGTGTTACTATAAATGCAGCATATCAATATTTTGAAGAAGATAAAAAGGGTTCAATCAAAGAAGGTAAACTAGCTAATTTAATAATACTAGATGAAAATCCACTTACTGTTGACTCTCTTAAAATAAAAGATATTAAAGTTTTACAAACAATAGTAGAAGGGGAAGTATTATATTCATTAAAATAGATATGAATTATATTCTTTTAAATATTATGTAAAAGTATTGTATAAAAAATATTATGTAAAAATAAAATCTAATAAAATAGGTAGAGTTAAATAATATTATATGTGACTGAAGGGCTAGCTTATTAGGTCTAAAGGTTCATTGCCATAATTTTATTAATTCTACCTTGAAAATTTGTGTTTTTAGGACACAACTATGTAGATTACCTTACTTTCAACTTCACTTGGATTTCCCCATTTATGTCTCATACCAAAAGGTATTTTTACACTATCACCTTCATTTAATTCAAATATATCATCTTCCAAACTAAGTTCAACACTTCCTTTAAGTATATAAGCAACTTCGTCTCCAGCATGCCCATTTTTTTCTTTACAGTAAGACTTAGGGGACAAATTCATAATGGCAAATTCGAATTTATTAAATGGATTATTGGATAACATTTCATATAAAATATTTTCTGATTCTGGAAAAATTACTATTTTTCTAAGATTGTTTCTTACAATTAATTCTGAATCATCAATAGAAGGAACGAAAAAAGTAATTAATGGTACATTTAAAGCATTTGAAATTGATTTTAAAAAATTTATGGATGGATTTACGCTTCCTTTTTCTATTTGACTAATTAAAGAAGGTGTAACTTTAATTAATTTAGATAAATCTTTTATACTAATGTTCTGTTTTTTTCTACATAAAGTCAATTTTTTACCTATACTTGAATTACTCATTAAAATCCTCCTATTCTAACATCTGACAAAGAATATATAAAGAATTATATCATAAGGTAAAAAAATTTATATGAAAATTGATAATTATATAAGATTGATAAAAAAAAAGTCAAAATAGATAATTGATTGCTAAAATTAGCATAATTATAATGAAAGTAAAAGTAAGATTAATGATGAAAAATTAAATTATATTAATTTAATTAAATATAATTTGACAATATGTAAAAAAGTGAGTAAAATATAACTAAATAAAAATAATAGGTTCGGATAAGACAGAAAAAGATTTCTTAACCTTAAGCAAATATACTATTATCAAAGTTAACTGAGATTAAGAGATAACATCCAATCTTAAAGTATTGAGGAGGAAAAAATGCTTGATATAAAAAGAATAAGAGAAAACTTAGATTGTATAAAAAAAGCAATGGAAAGAAGAGGTGAAAAAGCCTTTAATCTTGATGAAGTAGTTAAGTTAGATGATGAAAGAAGAAAAATTCTTCAAGAAGTTGAGGTTATGAAAAACGAATTAAATACTGCATCTAAAAATATACCAAATCTTATAAAAGAAGGTAAAGATGTAGAAAATGAAAAAATTAAGCTAAAAGAGTTATCTGACAAGATTAAAGTTATAGACCAAAACCTTAAAGATGTAGAGGAAAAAATGGAATACTTGTTAATGAGAATTCCAAATGTACCACATTCAGAAGTACCACAAGGGGAAACCGATGAAGATAATGTTGAGGTGAGAACTTGGGGTAAGACGTCTAATTTTGATTTTGAATCTAAAGCTCATTGGGAAATAGGGACTGAGTTAGGTATACTTGATTTTGAAACAGCTGGTAAAATAACTGGTTCAAGATTCACTCTTTATAAGGGATTAGGAGCTAGATTAGAAAGGGCATTATTAAATTTTTATCTAGATACAAATACAACAGTAAATGGATACACAGAAATTATTCCACCATTTATGGCAAATAGAAATAGTTTTTTGGGTACAGGACAACTACCTAAGTTTGAAGAGGATATGTTCAAAATAGAAGGATTAGATTACTTTTTAATTCCAACATCAGAAGTTCCTTTAACTAATATACATGCTAATGAAATACTTAAATTTGAGCAACTACCAATAAATTATACAGCATATACTCCTTGTTTTAGGTCAGAAGCTGGTTCTGCTGGAAGGGATACAAGAGGTTTGGTAAGACAACATCAATTTAATAAAGTAGAAATGGTAAAAATAGTAGCTCCAGAAGAATCTTACAATGAATTAGAAAAATTAACTAATAATGCTGAGAATATGCTACAATTATTAAATTTACCATATAGAGTAGTAAAAATATGTACAGGTGACTTAGGATTTACGGCTTCTTTTAAATATGATGTAGAAGTTTGGATGCCAAGTTATAACAGATATGTTGAAATTTCATCTTGTTCAAACTGTGAAGATTTTCAAGCCAGAAGAGCTGGAATAAGATTTAAAAGAGACAAAAATTCTAAAGCTGAATATGCACATACATTAAATGGTTCTGGACTGGCTATTGGAAGAAGTGTAGCAGCTATATTGGAAAATTACCAACAAGCAGATGGCTCTGTAATAGTTCCAGAAGTTTTAAGACCATATATGGGTGTTTCTGTTATTAAATAACAATTAAGATATATATTTTTAAATAATAAAGTAAGCTATAAATAATTAAAAAATAATAATTAATATAATAATGTGTACAAACTAATGAATATTGATATAGTATAGCTATCATATGAAAGAGTATGTGCACATTTTTATTTGATAATTTATTTAAGGGTAAATGAATATAAATAATCTATAAACAGAAAGGGTTTTTTTATGAAAATTCAAAATACTGAGTGGGGATATATTGAATGGAAACATACTTATGATGAGAATAACCCAAAACAAGCTATGAATATATATATCGCAGTTACTATGCCAGGTAAAAAACATTTTAATCATGTTCATTATGGTCAAGAACAGATGATATATATTTTAGAAGGAGAAGGGTTATATATTATAAATGGAGTTTGGAAGCCATTTTCGCAAGGTATGATTTTTTACATAGAATCTGGTAGCACACATGAGTCTATAAATACAGGAGATGGACCAATAAAAGAACTTATTGTTTCAAATAATGTAGGAAATATAGGAGAAAGTGAAGTTATAGAAATCAATCCTAATAGCGATTTAAAAAAGACCTTAATAAATTATAGTGAAAGTACTTTAAATTTATATGCAGCAGTAGAATCAATTCGTGGTCAGTTTATTGATCCATTTAAAATTCCACTGATTATATATGATGATTCTTGGAACATAGTTTTAAAAAATCCATATTTTCCATTATTTTGTTTTGAAAAGTGTAACCCTATGAAGTTTCCTAAAAATTGCGATTGTATGAATCAAAAAAGTAGCAATCAATTCATATGTAAGTATGGGATAACTATATATAATATTCCAATATTATACAAGAACAATAGTATTGGAGTTATTCGAGGAGGATATGTATTGTTATCTGATTTAAATCTAGATACTACTCATAGTAATTTATATGATATTCCAGAAGGTGCTGCTAGAAGCATAAAAAGATTATTAAAGCAAATATCTAAAAACATAATAAATTTTTGTTCATTTAATGATATAAGAAAAGATTTACAAGAGAAAGAACAAACTATTGCAAGAACATATCACTATGGAGAACAACTTGAAATGAATCTAAAGGTAGCACAGGATACGGTTACTAATTTGAGAATAAATCATCATTTTTTATTTAATACTTTAAATTCAATGGCAAGTATAGCACTTGATGATGGTTGCTATGATTTATATAGTGCAATAATAGATTTGTCTAAAATGTTTAGATATACAATGAGGTCGGATTTAAGGTTTGTAGAATTAGAAGCTGAAATATTATATATTAAAAATTATTTAAATTTGCAAAAGTTACGTTATGGTAATGCATTAAAAGTTGAATATGTTATTCCCAAAGAGTTATATAAGATTTCTGTACCTTTCAATTTTATTCAACCTATTGTAGAGAATGCTTTTACACATGGTTTTAGAGATATTGATAAAGAAAAGCAAATTAAAATAGTTGCAAGTGTAGATTGTCAGTATGCTGTTATAAAAATCTGTAATAATGGAACTATTTTGGATGAAGGTACTATTGAAAAAGTGAAAACAGGTATTCATAGTAATAATGGTCATGGTCTATCTTTAATATATACAAAGTTCACATCTGCTTATGGAAGTGATTTTGAGATGAATATTAAATCAAATAGTAAAGAAGGTACTTATATAATTATTAAAATCCCTCTTGAAAATGAATAAAGAATATGTATAAAACTTAGATAAAATTAATAAGTTTTATCAGTATAAAGAAATATATTAGATGTTTCTATATTATTTTTTACATCTTACTTTTTTGTACATCATTAAGCTAAAAGGGAGGAATTCTCATGAGAAGAGCACTAATAATAGATGATGAAGAAGCTGTTTTAAAAATAATAACACATTTTATAAAGATGAAAGATATGCCAATAGAAATTGTTGGGAGAGCAACTTCTGGTGACGAAGCAGTAGAAAAGATAATTAGTTTAGAGCCAGATATAGTATTTATAGACATTCAGATGCCGATATATAATGGGTTGGAAGTAATAGAAAGAACATCTCACATATCTAAAAAAATAAAATTTGTAGTAATAACTGCCTTTGATTATTTTGAATATGCCCAAAAAGCTTTAAGATTAAATGTAAAAGATATACTTCTTAAACCACTAGACTTGAAGGAGTTTACTAGGTCTGTAGAAAAGATTATTGGTTATCAGTATACTAGCAATGATTTGTTAAATGAAATACTAGAGTATATAAATTTAAATTATAGTGAGGATTTAAAATTAAATGATTGTGCTAAATTATTTTTAACTAATCCATCCAATATATCTAGGATTTTTAAAAGTAATTTGAATACTACCTTTATATCATATTTAAATCATATACGAATAGAAAAATCTATAGAATTGCTTGAAAATACAAAAAAAAGTATAAATGAGATTGCGGAAATAGTTGGATATAACAGTCTAAATAACTTTTATAAGAATTTTAAGATAGAAAAAGGGATGACACCCAAAGTTTATAAATTGAATATTAAAAATTGAAATTGATAAATAAAAAGTCAATATAGATAATTGTTTGAAAATGTCTGGATAAGTATACTTTAATTAATAACAAAAATTAAAGCGCTTTAAACATATTTAATAACATTGAACCTTATAAAAGATGTACCTATATATATAAAAAAATATATATAAATAAAAATTAAAAAATATACAAAATAAAAAAAGTGAATTAAATATTATTCCAAAAAGACAGAATATTCATTTAAATTCGCTGTAAATTTATATTTGTTAAAGAAGGTAACTTTATAATGGAGGTAAGTTGATATGTCAGACAAAGTAAATATTAAAAATGTTATCTGTATTGCAGGTGCTTATTTAGCAACAGCAATAGGTTCAGGATTTGCGACTGGTCAAGAAATACTCCAATTTTTTGCATCCCAAGGATATATGGGATTGATTGGAGCATTAATATCGATGGTACTATTCTCATTTCTTGGTGTTGAAGTCATAACAAGGGGGAGAGAGTTAAAACTTAAAGAGCCAACAAGAATTTACACTTTTTATTGTGGAAAGATTCTAGGAAAATTTTATGAATGGTTTAGTCCAATATTTTTATTTGGAATTCTGATAGTAATGATTTCAGGTGCTGGTTCAACTTTAACTGAATATTATGGAATAAATCCTTATTTAGGAAGGGTATTAATGTCTATTGCTACACTAATCACAGTATCCATGGGGCTTGAAAAATTAGTAAATATACTTGGGCGCATTGGACCAGTAATAGCAGTATTTACTATTGCAGTTGGATTAATAAGTTTATTTAAGCACTTAGATGGATTACCTGTTGTTGGAGAGGCAATGAAAAATATTGAAGTTACAAAAGCATCAGGAAGCCCAATAGTTTCAGGTGTAATTTACAATACATTAAATATAATTGTAATGATTGTATTTTTAACAGGTATGGGAGCTTCTGTTGAAAATAAAAAAGATGCTTTCTGGGGAGGATTATTAGGTGGTGTAGTTTTTATGACTGCTGGTATAGTTATGTATCTAGCTATGATTTCAGATATAGGTAACCTGTATATGAAAGAGATACCATCCCTTTATCTAGCAGATAATATATCTCCTATTGTAGGTGTATGTTTCTCAGTTGCACTTATATTAGGTATCTATACAACTGCTGTTCCACTTTTATGGTCTGTGACTAATAGAATTGTTGAAGACAAACACCCTAAATTTAAATTAGTTACAACAGTAGTAGCTATTTTGGCTTGTATTGGTGGCTTTTTACCATTTGGTAAGCTAGTAAATATTTTATATCCATACACAGGTTATATGGGACTTTTAATTTTAGTTTGCATGGTATATAGGGCAATTACATGTAGAGAAAAATCAACTCAAAGTCAGGAATAAATATAGTTAGGATAATTGATAGTTGAGAAAATTTCTTATTGTAATACAAATTATAAAAAAGTCAAAATAGTTAAATAAATTGCAAATTTTGATAATATAATTAATTAAAATATTATAGTAGAATATAAATATAAATAAAAATTAATTAAATTTATAAAAATAATTAAATTAAGAAGAGGTGTTATTATGTTAAAAACAACAAGAATTTCAGACCCAGAGTTATACGAAATTGTAGCTGGTGAATTGGTTAGACAAGAGCATAATATCGAGATGATAGCTTCTGAAAGTACAGCACCAACAGAAGTACTTGAATTAAGTGGATGTGTATTTACAAATAAAACAGAAGAAGGTTATCCAGGAGCACGTTTCCAAGCAGGTTCTGAAGAAGCAGATAAACTTGAAAATCTAGCAATAAAACGTGCAAAAGAAATATTTGGAGCAGAACATGTAAATGTACAGCCTTACTCAGGTTCTACAGCTAACTATTGTGTATATTCAGCAATATTAAAGCCAAATGATACTGTTTTAAGTATGCGTCTTGACCAAGGGGGACACTTAACACATGGTAGTACAGTAAACTTCTTACATGATATTTATAAATATGAATTTTATGGTGTAGATTCAAATACTGGTCGTATAGATTATGATGCTCTTGAAGCGAAGGCAAAAGAGTGTAAACCAAAACTTATAATTGCAGGAGCGAGTTCATATCCAAGATTGATAGATTATGAAAGAATATCAAATGTTGCAAAAGAAGTAGGAGCTTATTTTATGGTAGATATGGCTCATGTTGCAGGTTTGGTGGCAGCAAAAGTAATACCTAGTCCTGTACCTTATGCAGATTTTGTTTCTTCATCTACAACAAAAACTTTCTGTGGACCAAGAAGTGGTATTGTGCTTTGTAAAGCTGAACATGCAAAGAAACTTGATAAAGGTGTTTTCCCAGGAACATTAGGTTCTATACATCTTAACACAGTTGCAGCGAAAACGTTTTCGCTATTGTATTTAGGGACAGATGAGTTTCGTAAAATAATGGAGCAAGTAGTAGTAAATGCTAAAACTTTGGCAGCTGAACTTATTTCTCACGGATTTAGTATAGTAAGTGGTGGAACTGATAATCATATAGTAATGGTTGATTTAAGAAGTAAAAATTTGACAGGAAAGCAGTTTGAAAAGGCTCTTGAATATGTAGGAATAACGGTTAATAAAAATGTTATACCTGATGACCCACAATCACCATTTGTAACTAGTGGCGTTCGTATCGGTCTTACATCAATATCTCAAAGAGGTCTTAAAGAAAAAGAAGTTGTGCAAATAGCAGGAATAATGAATAAGGTAGCAGAAAATATTGATAATAAAGAAGTATTAGATGAATGTAGGGTAGAAGCTCAGGAACTTATAGCTAAATTCCCATTATATCCAGAAGGATATTTTGAAGATTAAGTATATTGATTTATATAGCTCACAACCTATAAAGCCTATAACATAAAACCCAATAATATATAATTATTATAAGGAGATGCCTCAAAATAAAACTTTGAATCATCTCCTTTTTTTGTAGAAAAATAGAAAATGGAATTTCTAAGAACTCCTAATCTATGTAATAATTTAAATGAAAGTTTATTTAAAATCTTAAAAAACTGTGAACCATTGATATAAGAGGAAAATAGGTATGTTATTGCCAACAATGGACAGCAGTATAGTCTATTTAATACTTATGATACACAAATGTAGATCTCATTGTGGAAAGCCGCACTTGTGTGTTATAATGTTGTAAAAAATAAATTTGGAGTAATGCCATGATTGAAAACTACGTTTTGTGTGAAATTGAGGAATTAAAGAGAAAAATACATGAAAACATTAATGTGAACGATGATGTTATTTGTGGGATTTGTGATAAACTGATTTCGATTTCAAAAGAAAGTAAAGATTGGCAAAGTGTGGCTTTTGGACATGTATGGCGTGCCGATTATTATTTCTATGTGGAATCAAATATGAAATGCGTATCAAAAGAGTTGGAGTATGCACAAGAGTATATTAATGAAAAGAATCCAAGTGAATTATTAGAAAAATTTTATGCACTGTGTAGTTTACTTTCTTTAAATTCATATGATAAACAGTCTGCATTTAGATACACTTTAAAAGCATTGGATGTTTCTGAAAGATTAGACATCAGACATCGCATTGGTATAAATTATGGGAATATTAGTGCTTATTATTTGGACTATGAATTATATGATGAAGCACTGTTCTATTTAGATAAATCAATGGAAGTATTGCGTTCTTTGCCAGATACGAAGCCACGTTTTCTGCGAATGCTGTTAATTAATTTCATTAATATATATTTAAAATTAGGTAAGCTTGAATTGATGAAATCAACTATTGAAGAATTGAGTTTACTTCCCTTCGAAGAGAAAGATTTAAAAATATATGTTGATTATGCATATTTGCTTTATTATGCAGAGATACAGAATCAAGAAAAGAGTTTATATTATCTACAGGAAATGCAGAATGATGGACTTATGACTTTTCCAAATCGTGTTTATCTCATAGAATTTTTGATGAATGCATTAGAAGCAATGATATCTATCAAAAACAAAGTAAAATCAAGTGAATTATTACAATCCTTACAAGAGCTAATAAAAGAAGATGAACCAGAGCCTTTATTGAAATTATGTAAATTGAATATTAAGTATTCACAGAAATTTGAGACAAAAAAAGAATTATATTACCATTACCACGAGTATTATGATTTATATTTAAAAGCACAAAATCAAGTAAATCTATTAAAAGTAGAAGGTTTACGTGCAAAAATTGAATTGAATGACACTTATACTAAGTATACTCAATCAAAAAAAGTATTAGAAGAATTATATGACCTTGTAAATTATGATGAATTGACTAATGTATACAATCGTTATTATTTTAATATTAAGCAAGATGAAATTCTCAATAGTAATAGATATACTAATATTGGTCTTGCAATATTTGATATTGATTACTTTAAAGAATACAATGATTATTATGGTCATTTGGAAGGTGATGAAATATTAAAACAAGTAGCAAGTAGCTTGAAAGAAAAGGCAAATGAACAAATGGCAGTCTTTCGCTATGGTGGTGATGAATTTGTTTGTCTTAGCTGGGATTTGAATTTTGAACAAATGGCTGAATATGTTAATCAAGTAAAAGAAGCAATAAAAGAAAAAAGTCTTGAACATATACATTCACGATGTGAAAAAATAATAACATTGTCAATTGGATATGGTAATAAGACAGTTTCAACTAAAGTTGATGTACTTAATTTATTTGATGAAGTAGATAAAGCACTATATGATGTAAAGAATAATGGTAGAAATAATGCTAAATCAATAATTGCTATGGAAGAGGTGCATAATGAATAACTATAATGTAGCACTTGAACAAATTCAATTGCTGATTGATCGAATTCAGTGTCGTTTTGAGCATAATTCTAGGTTTAATAAACACGATTGTGATAGGTTACTAATGATATCAGAACAGTTAAACTACTTCTATGGACAAGCATTGGCTCATGTGTATTTGGCACAATATTTTCAAATGAAATGGGATGTAGATGCTTATAATTTTCATTCAGAGAAGGCAAGAGAAATTGCTGAGAATAAAAATTATTTTGATGTTTTAATTGAATATTTTAAAATAGAGGGCTTGCGAAATGTTACTATTTGTGACGAAATAGCAGCTCTTACTATATATTTAGAAGGAATCCAAATTGCTTATAAAATTAAAGATAAAAAATCATGTGCTATTTTCTATAACAATATTGCTGATATATTTTACACAAGTGGTGTATATAAAATTGCAGAGCAATTCTATACAAAAGCATTAGATGTTATAAAAGATATTCCTATAAAAAGTGTGCTTTTTTATTACAAGTCTATACTTGTGAATCTATTACACCTTTCTTGTGTTCAAGGAGAATTAGATAAAGCCCTGAAGTATCATGAAAAATGTTTAAGCGTAAAATGTGAAGTTGGCATTTTACCTTTATTATTTATGGAAGGAGAAATACGTCTTTTATTATTAGAAAATAAGGAAACAGAAGCGTTACATAAAATAGATAGTTTGATAAATAAGTTGATTAAAAATAAGGAAGAAGCGTTTTTACTGAAATCCATTTATTTATATTTAATGGAATTTTTGCTTTTGTTGAAAAGAGAAGAAGATGCAGCATGGTGCTTAAACCAATTAGACACATTGTATAAAAATACGAATCAAAATATAATGATACAAATTCAAAAATTACATGTTCAATATTCAATTCTATTTGGGCATGAAACTGATGAACTTTATGAAACTTTTTATGAAACCATATTAAAAGGAGAAATGGACAGTAAGATATCAATGGGCGAAAGCTTCAAAAGTCTTCTTTCTCTCTATGAAAGAGAAAAAGAACAGAATCTTATGTTGGAAAAGCAAGTTAGTCTACAAACAGTAGCAGATATAGATGAACTTACAAAAATTTATAATCGAAGATACTGTAGTAAACTTATAAGTAAATTAATCCAAGATGATGAGGTTTTATCCATTGGATATGTTATGGTTGATATCGATTTTTTCAAAGAATATAATGATTACTATGGTCATTTAAAAGGTGATGAGGCAATAAAAGAAGTTACTACTTTATTAAAGAAGAACTTACCAAACAATGCTTTTGCTGCACGATATGGAGGAGATGAATTCACCTGTATATTTGTTGATAGAAGTGATGATGAAATTATTACATTTGTTGAATCAGTTCAAAAAGAGCTGAGAGACAAAAATATTGTACATTTAAAAAGTAAAAATTCCAAACAGCTCACTTTATCTTTTGGGATATATAATGAGATACATATGCATGGTTGTGATGAATTAACTCTTATTAAAAATGCTGATTTAGCCTTATACCAATCCAAAAATAAGGGAAGAAATGTATATACAATTTATAAACAAAGGAGCCAATCGTAATGGAAACGGAAAATAATAGCACCTTAAAGCGTGATATGTATGATACTTCATATATTTTGGAAAAATATTGTAAGATAAAAGGTAGTGATGAAAGATATGCTTTAATACACTTGAACATTAAAAATTTTCGCTATTTTAATACAAAGTATGGAAGTAAAGCAGGTGATGAAATTCTGACATTGGTTTTTCAAAAAATAACCACATTTTTAGAAGAAAAGGAGTACGCTGCATATTTATATGCGGATAACTTTGCTTTTTTAGTAAGGTGTGATGATTCTAACTATCTTATATATGAACGATTGATACCACTAATTGACATATTATATCGTATAGATGATGAGCGGATTTATAGAAATCTTTTTATGTCTATGGGTATTTATGTGATTATTAACCCAGAAGTCTCATTTTATGATGCACTAAATTATGCGAATTTGTGTAGGAAAGAAAGTGAAGCTTTACTTAATAGAAGTTCTTGTATAGAACTTTATGGTGATTCTTTTTATAATAGTTATATGGACCGTATGAAACTGGAAATAGAGACAGCAGATGCATATAAAGGTTATGAATTTGTCACGTACTTACAGCCCAAAATCAGTCTAATAAATGGAAAGGTTATAGGTGCAGAGGCATTACTTCGTTGGTTTGATAAAGATGGAAACAGCATCCCATTATATAAATTTCTGCCTATTTTAAACCAAAATGGCTACATTAAATTAATTGATATTGATACTTTTGAACAAATGTGTCAGTACTTGGATACAAGAATAAAAAACAATCAGAAAGTTGTGCCAATTAGTTTTAATATTTCAAAGTCACATTTTTATGACCCAGGGATTGTTCAAAATTACATTGATGTGTTTGAAAAATATGATATTCCAAAGCACTATATTGAAATTGAATTTATGGAATCAATTTCTTTAAATGATACTGAACGTTTAAAAAAAGTAGTATCTGATTTCAAAGAATATGGGTTTACATGTTCACTAGATGATTTTGGAGATGGTTATTCTTCTTTTAATGTATTACTTAATGCTCATTTTGATATTATCAAAATGGACCGTCAGTTTTTTTTAAATAACTTAAATGGCAATAGTAGTTTAGTAATAAAGACTATTATAGATTTAATTCATTCTTTAAATATGAAAGTGATTGCTGAAGGTGTAGAATCTAAAGAACATATAGAGTCTTTAAAAGAGTATAGATGTGATATGGTTCAAGGTTATTATTATTATAAACCTATGTCAATTGATTCATTTAATATGATATTGGATGTGCAGGATGATTGTTAGGAATTATATGAATTAATTATTTAGAGGGAGAAAAATATGAGATACAAAAAAATTATAACATTATTAGTAGTAGCTATACTTGCACTAAATTTGGTGGCATGTTCCACACCTACTCAAGGAGATGCAATAAAAGGCTCAGTTTTTCAGGGGACTCAAGGAAAAGAAATGGTAACGTTAAATGTTACATCTGAGCCAACAGAATTGAATCCAATGAGAATGAGTGATACTATTGCACAAAGTATTCTCTATCATTGCATGGCTGGATTCACAAAGTTGAATGAGAAGGATGAGCCAGTGGCTGATTTAGCAGAACGTTGGGATATAAATGATGCGAACACTATTTATACAATGCATCTAAGAAAAGATGCAAAATGGTCAAATGGAGACCCAGTAACCGCGAATGATTTTTACTATTCCTGGGTGACACAGATGACGCCTTCTACTGGAAGTATATTTGCTTCGTATATATACAAGAATATTAAAAATGGAGAAGCATTTTATAAGGGTGAGATTGACGAATCACAGCTTGGGTTAAAAGTATTAGATGATTATACATTAGAAATTCAATGGTCTCATCCAATGACTAATGGCTTGTTTTATTTGTCACAGCCATATTTTTTGCCAATAAATAAAAAGGCTTATAAGGCAATTGGTGATAAACAGTACGCTAAAGAGGCCGATAAAATGGTAACAAATGGTGCATATAAAATAACAGAATGGGTTCATGATGACCATATTACAATGGAGAAGGCTGAAGAATATTATAATGCATCAGAAATTAATATTCCTAAAGTTAAGTTGGTTATGATAGGAGATGCAAATACAAGTTTGAATGCATTTACTGCTGGAGAAATTGACCTTTGTAACCTATATAACGAACAAATTAAACTCGTGAGAGACAAAAGTAAAGATACTATTCAATCCTATATAGATGGAGGATCTTGGTATTTAAGCTTTAATACACAAAATGAGTATCTTTCTAACATAAACCTAAGAAAAGCACTTGCCTATTCTATTGATGTACAAAGTCTACTTAATAATGTAATTAATGATGGTTCTATAGCAGCCAATGGTCTTGTACCAGGTGTTATAAAAGGTGTTGATGGTAAAAGTTATGCAGAAAAACGTGGTAGCTTATTTAAGTATGACAAAGATAAGGCAAGGGAATTCCTTGACAAGGCACTTCAAGAACTTGGGATAGAAAAGAAAGATATTAAACTTGTATTTTGGACATCAGATACAACATATAATCAGAATCAGGCTGCCTACTTGCAACAACAATGGAAAGAAAATCTTGGACTGGATGTAGAACTGAAATCTACAGCAGTCAAAGCTTTGTCTGAAGCAAAAAGAAATGGTGATTATAGTTTTGCAGTGGATGCTTGGGGTCCTTCTGAGAATGATGCAATTACATTTTTGGAGAACTATACAACAGAAAATATGAACAATTATGGAAAGTATTCCAATCCAAAGTATGATAAGTTGATTGAGGATTCAACTCATGAGAGTGATTCTAAAAAGCGTCAAGAGATACTGATACAGGCAGAAAAAATTCTAATGGATGATATGGTTATAGGACCGATGTATTTTACATGTACTACTTATGCAGTTTCTGACAAACTAGTTGGTCTAGTACGTACACCATTTCAATTCTTTAACGTTTTAAATGCACATATTAAGTAAATAAAAAACATGACAGGAGCAGACAATATGTCTTTACAAATGAGGTATATCGCTAAGCGACTTATTTATGCGGTACTTACTGTATGGGTTTTGATTTCCATTACATTTTTACTGATGCAGATGCTTCTAGGAGACCCTTTTTCTGGACTTAAGGTAATTAATCCTGAGATAAAAGCTTCTTTAGCCACAAAATATGGTCTAGATAAACCTGTATTAGAGCAGTACGGAATATATGTGAATAATTTGATACATGGAGATTTTGGTTCTTCAATTGTTTCTGGTCGTCAAGTCACAGATATTATAGCCCAGGCATTCCCAGTTTCTTTAGAACTGGGAATACGGGCTTTGATTTTTGCAATCATTTTGGGATTTTTGTCAGGTATTATAGCTGCTTTGAAGCATAGGACAAAGTGGGACACATTGATGATGATTTTGGTGCTTCTTGGGGTGTCTGTTCCATCATTTATTATTGGTGCTTTGTTGCAGTATTTTTTTGGAATTGTGCTGTTTCAATTTACTGGTATCCATTTTTTTGCAATTATAGGATGGGGGAGTGAAAATAGCAAGATTTTACCTGCATTTGCGCTAGCTTTTGGCTCTATGGCAAGTATTGGAAGATTAATGCGCTCTAGTATGCTTGATGTACTTGGGCAGGATTATATTCGTACAGCAAAAGTGAAAGGAATCAAGAAAAAAGATATTATCCTTCATCATTGTCTACGCAATGCATTAATGCCAGTGATAACAGTTCTTGGTCCTATGACAGCAGTTCTGTTGACTGGGACATTTGCTGTAGAATATGTATTTTCTATTCCAGGTCTTGGAAAATACTTTGTGGACTCAGTACAGGCCAATGACTATCCAGTGATTATAGGAACAACATTATTTTTTGGTATGTTTCTTGTGTTGTGTAATCTAATCGTGGATATTTTGAACAGCTGTATAGACCCTCGCGTGAGATTAGGAGGTGAGGAAAATAGATAGTAGTAAAAGAGTACTTGTTCATGAAGATTTTTCATCTATTGATGGCTGTAATTCAGATATGACTAATAACGAACAGGTGTATCCCTCTATGAGTTTTGCAAGGGAGACCATATCCATACTACGCCACAATAAAATTGCAATAGTATCATTTATAATGATACTTATTCTTATGATAGGTTCAGTATTTTTTCCAATATTTTGTAATTTTGATTTTTCATCTCAGAATGTGGCATATGCAAATAACCCCTTTTTTAGTAAAGATATGAGTAGTGGTTTTACTCATATCTTTGGTACAGATAATCTTGGGCGTGATATTTTTGTACGTATCTGGTATGGGACACGAGTATCACTTCTAGTAGCAGGGGTGGTAGCTATCATAGACTGCATAGTAGGAGTAGTATATGGTAGTATTTCTGGATATATAGGTGGTATGGTTGACAATGTAATGATGCGTACATTGGAAATCATTAGTGGAATTCCATACCTTGTTGTTGTTCTTTTACTTATGGCAGTGCTTCCACAGGGAATTGGAACTTTGATTATTGCCTATACCCTTGTAGGATGGACTAGTATGGCACGATTGGTAAGAGGACAGGTGGTTTCTCTTATGGGGAGAGAATTTATAATTGCTGCAAAAATTATGGGAGCAAGTATGGGACGGATTATTTTCTTCCACTTAATTCCTAATATGTTAGGTATTATAATTGTACACATGACATTGAGCATTCCAGGAATTATATTTACAGAAGCATTCCTATCAATGTTGGGAATGGGAGTTCCACCACCATATCCATCATTGGGAATTATGGCAAATGAAGGTGTTGCTGTTTTTCAGACTTATCCAGCAAGGCTTGTAGTGCCAGGATTATTTATTTGTCTGATAATGCTTTCTTTCAATCTCTTGGGAGACCAACTTCAAGATGCTCTAAATCCTAGATTAAGGAGGTCTGCTTATTATGGACGACATTCTAAGAATTAAGGAATTAAATGTATCTTTTGATATGTACGAAGGAACAGTAAATGCAGTTCGAGGTGTATCGCTTTCCATGAACAGTGGCGAGATTCTTGCGTTAGTGGGTGAAAGTGGTTGTGGTAAAAGTGTAATGGCACAGTCAATTTTGCAACTAAATCCTTCACCACCAGCTAAAATTATGGCTGAGGAATTGAAACTTCTCAATTTTGATATTTTGAATGCATCAGAAAAAGAGATGGAACGAATAAGAGGTACTTTAGCAAGTATGATTTTTCAAGACCCTTTGACCTGTTTGAATCCTACAATGAAAATAGGTAAGCAGATTACAGAGTCACTATATAGAAAAGAGAAAATGTCATCATCTGATTGTAAGAAAGAGGCAGTTAGATTACTTGAAATGGTACAGATACCAAATGCTGAACTACAAGCAGAACAGTACCCTCATCAATTTTCAGGAGGTATGCAACAACGTGTAATGATTGCTATGGCTTTGGCATGCAATCCTAAACTACTTATTGCAGACGAACCAACAACAGCTCTTGATGTTACTACACAACTGCAAATCTTGAAATTGATTGCTAAAATTAGAAAAGAGATGGGAACAGCTGTACTTTTGATTACTCATGATTTTGGTGTTGTAGCAAACTTGGCAGACCGTGTAGCAGTGATGTATGCTGGAAAAATTGTGGAAGAAAGTGGTGTGAAAGAACTTTTTAATAGAGCAACACACCCATATACACAGGCACTGTTAAGAACACTTCCTACATCAGGTGTTATAGGGGAACGCATATCTATATTGGGAAGTCCACCAAACTTATCTGATTTGCCAGTCGGTTGTTCTTTTTCAAAGAGGTGTCCATATTGTATGAAGATTTGTTTGAGAGAAGAGCCACCTTTATTTGAGGTTTCAAATAGTCACAGTGCTTCTTGTTGGCGTCTGCATGAAAGTTTTCCAAAGGAGGAATTGGATGATGGAAAAATTACTTGAATTAAATAATGTATCCAAGAGCTTCCCTCTAGGAAGAAAGCGCAAAAATATTGCTGTCAATCATGTGAACCTAACTATTTATAAAGGTGAAACTCTAGGGCTTGTTGGAGAATCTGGTTGTGGAAAATCAACTCTTGCAAGAGTTATTATGGGTGTATATCCATCAAGCGAAGGTGAAATATTATTTCAAGGCAAAAAGTTAGAACTACATAGACAAAGTAGAAGAAAGGCATTTGCACAACATACACAAATGATATTTCAGGACCCATATATGTCTTTAGACCCACATATGACAGTAGAATCTATTATTGCAGAAAATTTAAAGGTTCATGGGATGTTGGATAAAAATACAAGAACACAAAAAGTATATGAATTGTTAGAAATGACTGGGCTTTTGAGAGAACACGCAGGACGTTTCCCACATGAGTTTTCAGGAGGGCAAAGACAAAGAATTAGTATTGCACGTGCACTCGTGGTTCAGCCAGATTTTATTATATGTGATGAACCAGTGTCAGCACTGGATAATTCTATTCAGAGTCAGATTATAAATCTTTTATATAAGTTAAAGATGGAGCTTGGTCTTACTTATCTATTTATTTCACATGACTTAAGCATGGTACGTTATATTTCTGATAGGGTTGCTGTGATGTATGCTGGTAGAATCGTGGAAATTGGAAATGCTGAGGCGGTTTACAATACACCTTTACATCCATATACACAGATGCTTTTGCGTGCAGTTTTGACTCCAAATCCGAATAGCAGAAATATACTAGATGAAGAAGTAGATTTACAAGACGAAGTTAAAATTTTTTCGAATTCTGAAAAAGGATGTCCTTTTGTGGAGCGTTGTCCAGTATCAGCAGAATATTGTAGAAAAGAAATGCCTGAATTATTTGAACATAAACAGAATCATCTAGTTGCTTGCTATATGGAAAGTGAAGGATTTAGCTATTATAAAAAGTAATTTTTTAGTGTAATGATAAATTAATTTTATTTAAAATACATATGCTTTACCTCTTGTACTCAAATTTCTTAAATATTAAAATCTAGAATATTAATTAAAAAAGAAGTAGTAAAAAATAGCTTATAAAAATTCAACAGAGGAGTTGAACTTAAAATTTGATTAGAAAAAAATCAATTTTGAGACAACTCCTTATTTTTTTTGAAAAGTAATATACAAGCTATCATAAGCATATAATTCTCTATAGATAATTAACAAGGGGGATAAAGTTATGAGGTATTATAATAAACCTACCAAAGAAGTCTTAAAATACTTAAAGACAAATCCAGAAGTTGGACTTGCTGATAATGAGGTAGAAGAGAGGAAGCTTAGATATGGATTAAATGAATTTACGATAAAAGAAGGACGAACATTTTGGGACGAGTTGGGGGAAAGTCTGACAGAACCTATGATATTAATTCTTATAGGAGCAGCAGTAATAAGCTCATTTGTGGGAGAATTGCATGATGCATTAGGTATTTTAGGAGCTATCTTTATTGGTATTTCCATAGGTATAATAACTGAAGGGAAATCTAAAAAAGCTGCTCATGCTCTATCAAAATTAACAGAAAATATAGAGGTAAAGGTACTTAGAAATGGAAAGATAGTTAAAATATCAAAAAATGATTTAGTACCAGGAGATATTGTATATATAGAAACAGGAGATATGATACCAGCAGATGGAAGGCTTATACAATCTATAAATCTAAAGCTTAGAGAAGATATGTTAACAGGCGAATCTGATGATGTAGCTAAAAATGCTGATGCTATATTAGATATGGAGGTAGTTTATTCTAAAACAGAAATAATTGAACAAGATACAATACCCGCAAAACAAATCAATATGGTATTTGGGGGAACTCTTGTAGCATATGGTAGAGGGATAATGGTTGTTACTCATATTGGTGATAAGACAGAGATGGGTAAGATAGCACAGAACTTATCAAATGATGACCAGCAAACTCCACTTCAAATTAAATTAGGTAAGTTAGGTGCTAAAATAGCAGGTATATCAGGTGTAATAGCTACATTATTATGTATGTTTATGATTATACAAATGCAAAGAAGAGGTATGCTAATTTTGGATACAAGCAGTATTTTATCTTTTTTACAATCATTAGAGCCTGCTAAAAATGCATATATGGTTTGTATTGCTTTAATAGTTGCAACAGTACCAGAAGGTTTACCAACTATGATAAATATTACTTTAGCCATAACAATGCAAAAGATGGCAAAGATAAATGCATTAGTAACAAAGAAAGAAGCCTGTGAAACTATAGGTTCTGTCTCTGTAATATGTTCTGATAAGACAGGTACTTTGACACAAAATAAGATGATGGTAGAAGTAGCATATGTTGATGGTAAGTATATAAGTAGTGGAGAATATCAAAGTAATAGTTATTTTGAACAAAACTGTATAGTGAATTCAACAGCTGATATAGAAAAGGAAGACAATTCATTTAAATATATTGGAAGTGCAACAGAGTGTGCATTACTTTTATATCATAACGATAAAAATTATAATGAAATGAGAAAACAAACTTATTTAATATCACAAATCCCCTTTAGTTCAGAAGAAAAGAAAATGTCAACATTAATTCGTCAAGAGGATTCAGATATACTACTTTCAAAAGGAGCTCCAGAAGTATTATTAAAGAAATGTTCTTATGTACAACAAGGAAAAAGTATTGTCCCAATAACTCCTAAAATAGAAAAAGGTATTCTCGATGAAATTAAAAAACTACAAATTAAATCTATGAGAACATTGGGGTTTGCTTATAAAAAGATGACTAAATCTAGAACAGAAGTTGCAATAACTTCAGAAGGAGAATTGAATTTAATCGGAAATCCAAGAGGGTATGAGAAGGAAGAAAATTTAGTATTTAGTGGCTTTGTAGGAATAGTAGACCCATTGAGAGCAGGTGTTAAAGAGTCTATTGATAAGGCATTTAATGCAGGTGTAGATGTAAAAATGCTTACAGGGGATAATATCAATACAGCAACTGCTATTGGAGATGAATTAGGATTATTGAATGATGGTAAAAAGGCAGTTGAAGCAACCTATATAGATGTACTGACAGATGAAGAGTTAAGAGAAGAAATAAAAGGAATATCTATTGTCGCAAGAAGTAAACCAGATACAAAGATGAGAATAGTTTCTGCACTTCAAAAAAGTGGTGAGGTTGTAGCCGTAACAGGTGATGGTATAAATGATGCTCCAGCTCTTAGTCAAGCAGATGTTGGTATCGCTATGGGAATCTCAGGTACAGAAGTATCTAAAAATGCAGCAGATATAATATTGACTGATGATAGTTTTAGTACAATAGTAGAGGGAATAAAATGGGGAAGAGGTATTTATGAAAACTTCCAAAGATTTATACAGTTCCAGCTTACTGTAAATATAGTAGCATTTATAATTGCTATAATATCTCAACTTACTGGTAAAGATATGCCATTTACTACAATACAATTATTATGGGTAAATATAATAATGGATGGTCCTCCAGCTCTTGCATTAGGATTAGAACCTGTTAGAGATTATGTATTGAAAAGAAAGCCAATAAATAGACATTCTGGAATAATAGCTAGGTCTATGTCTGTTAATATTATTATAAATGCTATACTTATGATTACAATTGTATTTACACAATCAGCTTTTAATATATTGGGAGCAACTCCAGAAGAACAAGGTACAGTTATATTTTCATTATTTGCATTCAGTGCTCTTTTTAATGCATTAAATTGTAGAGAATTTGGATTAAACAGTACAATACCAAATCTATTTAAAAATAAATTAGCATTACAAGTAATAGTTGTGACAGGGGTGATTCAAATAATATTTACCCAAGTATTCCAAAGTTTCTTCAATTCAGTGTCACTAGGGTTTGATATGTGGATAAAGATAATATTATTCGCATCGACTATTCTATTGTCAAATGAATTTGTAAAATTACTTCTTAGAACAGTAAAAAATAGTAAGAAAGTAAATCTTAATAATAAAAATTAGATTATAAAATTTCGCAAAATCGTATTAATACTACGCTTTTGCGGTTTTATTTGTTTTTGTGTAAGTGATTTCAAAATACTATTTATCACTTTTTTGTATGGTACATTATTATACTTAAAAAGATGATTGACCATTAAAATATGGTATTTAGCAAAATATTCGTGAGATTTAAAGATTATTATTGCTACTAATTTACTGCCATTAAATGAGTCCTGATATGATGTAAAGAGTCTTGAAGATATAAACTGATAAACAACATAATTTTAAAAGTATTTGATATGAAATAATGATATATAATCTTTTAATGGTAAAGAGTTTCTTTACCAATGTCGCAATATTTATTTTGTCTGATATAATGGTTAAAGAACATTAACGAAACATATTGAGGAGAACTAAAAGAGTAAAAATACAAATAAAAAGTATATCTGAGTATTTAAGTAAGTTAAAAATATGTATGGGTTTAAAAATAGGAATTTTATAAAGGAGTTGCTAAAATTATGATTGTATATTTTTCTGGGACTGGTAATAGTGAATATGTAGCAAAAAGAATGGGTAAAGAGCTTCAGAATGAAGTATTGAATATATTTGAAAAAATTCGAACTAGGGATTATTCTCATTTAGCATCTGAAAGACCATGGGTTATCGTTGTACCAACTTATGCATGGCGTATTCCACGTATTGTGCATGAATGGTTGATGAAAACAGAACTTAGTGGAAATAAGAATATTTATTTTGTAATGACCTGTGGGGCTGATATTGGCAATTCAGGCACATACTTGAAGAAATTGTGTAAAGCAAAAGGGATGAATTACAGAGGATGTGCTTCTGTAGTCATGCCAGAAAACTATATTGCGCTTTTTAGTACACCAAGTAAAGAAGAAGCTCTAGTAACGATTGAACAAGCTGAGCAGAAAATATCATCTACAATACAATGTATTAGAACTGATATAGCATTCCCAGAATCGAAAGCAACATTTAAGGCTAAATTCAGTAGTGGATTGGTCAATAATATATTTTATCCAGTATTTGTTCATTCTAAAAAATTTTATGTGACAGATGCTTGTGTTTCTTGCAAGAAATGTGAAAATGTATGTCCACTTGGAAATATACACCTTAATGATGGAAAGCCAAACTGGGGAAATCATTGCACTCATTGCATGGCTTGTATATGTCGATGTCCAAAAGAAGCTATTGAATATGGCGAACATAGCAAGGGGATGGCACGTTATATTTGCCCAAAGGAAATATAAAAATAAATGACTTAAATTAATCCTGATGTATTTTGATGAGGGTGCTTTAAAAGCAATCATTATATAACATAGATTTTATTTAATGGAGTATTAACTTAAAAGACAGTTGATAAATAGTCAGCTGTCTTTTTTTAATCAATTAAATTAATTAGTCATCATAATTAAATTATAATGAAACTTGTATTATAGATATTTTTCAATTTTACTTTGTTCAATTACACGTTTACCTAATAAGGTAATTGCCTGTTTTGGGCAATTATTAACACAGCGATAACACATAGTACATTGATTTCCTGGTATAGCAACACCATTTTTCACAACAATATTTTTCAAGCAACATAGGCTTACACATTTTCCACAGCCAATACATTTATCAGCACTTATTTTTAATTTGTCTGAATAGTATTTTGTTTTATTAATAAAATATAACCTTTGTCCAAATAAACCTGCTATATGATGAAAAATTCCGATTCCATCTTGTGGTGGAGTTCCATCTTGTATTTTTCTTACAGCATGCTTTATTTTTTGTTCTGCATTTGTTATGAGTTTCTTGTTGCTTTCTAAAGTCTTTTTTAATGCCTTTTCATCAGCAATGCTATCAGGCATTTTTAAATGTAAACCTCCAATAGTGACGGCACCATATTTTTTAAGCAAACGAGCTAAGATACCTGCTCCATCTCCACTGAATAACCCCATTGTTGTAATAATAAAAACTCGCTTGTCTTTCCATAAATTTTGATGATTGATTATAAAGTCCTTTAATATCTTAGGTATGTTGCTGTATTGTGTAGGATAGCTAAATACAATATCTTTATGCTGACTAATTTGATGTAACAATTGCTTATCTTCAATAGAAAATGCCTTTGATGTCATATCATATTCCTGCAAAAACTTTTCTATACAATATTTTGAATTGCCTGTTCCACTGAAATATATTCCTAACATAATTTTTCTCCAAATTTTAATTTATTGACTTATTTGTTTTATTCTACCATGAGTATATTTAAAAGTCATTTTTTATGTTTTGAATAGATATTTGAGTAAAAATTATGTGAATTAATTTTGATATGTAGAAAATAGAGTATTTTTTATTGATTTAAAAATGTTGTTAATAAAGAATTTTTTATTTTACTTAGATATAAATTAATATAAAAAATCTGCTATAAATATGTTGGTTTGATTATAAATAAGATATTTCTATGCTACTTAATAAATAAAAGTTGTCAATTAAGATGCATATAAATAACTAGTATTATGAAAAATATAATAGAGAATTTGTTTGTGATATTATTTTATATTTATATGAGTAGAAAGTGACTATAGGTTATAATAGTAGAAAGCTTAATAAGTGAATGTTAAGGAATAAATGCAATTAATAAAAATTTAAAAATTTTATCTAAAGGGATATATAGAAAGGAAAATATTTATGAAGTTTAAAAGGTGGGTCAGTATAATTTTATCTATAATAGTTATAAGTTCTCTTCTTGTGGGTTGCACAAATAAATCTAATTCGGATACAGTATCAAATGAAAAAATATCATATGAAATAAATTCAACAAAAAATAGCAATAATAAGGTTGAAACTAATAAATTTAATTTAGGAACATCAGAAATGGTTATAAGAGGTAAATCTATACCATTTAATATGGAAGGAATAATATCAGTACCTGAAAATATAAAAGAAAAAGCACCTGTAGTATTAATCTTTCATGGACAACATGGAGATGGAGAAAATGATTTTGAAGATGGATTTAAATATCTTACTGAGGCTTTGGCAAAAAATGGTATAATAGGAGTATCTATTGATACCTCAGTAAATTATACTTTTAAGTATGGAGAACCAGTGGAAAATGAAAGAATAACTTATTTAGCTCAAACATATATACAAACTTTTAAAGACATAAACGAAGGTAAGAAAAATGGATTTGGGTTATACCTCAAAGATAAAGTTGATTTAAATAGAATTGGTCTTATAGGACATTCTGTAGCAGGTTCAGGGGTAATTAAAATAGCAGAAGACCAAATACAAAAAGGATTCAAAGGGATAAAAGGAATTATATCACTTACACCAGCGTATAATAGTCCGATAGAAAAGTTTCCTGATATACCAACAGCAATAATAGTTTCAGAGTATGATGGAGATGTTGTTCATAGTGGAGATGATATTTTTTATGATATATCTTTAGATAAAAATAGAAAAAGCCCATTGGGTCTAACTTATCTAGTGGGAGGAAATCATAATGCATACAACTCAGTTTTAGGAGAAAAAGAGTTTTCTAAGCCACAGACTACTAATGGAACTTATCCTGAGAAATTAGGACAAGAAGAACATAGAGATTTTTTCTCTAATTATGCAGTTGACTATATGAAATCTATTTTTGAGTTTGATAGTAGTGAATCACCTATCTTCAATAAAAAAGGATTGCCTTATAAAATGTATGGATATCAGACTTTAAATAAAGTTAAATATAGTGAATCTGTAGAATTATTCAATAAAAAGACATTTAAAAATATAAGTTCAAGTAATGTTGATATAAAAGAATTGGTTGAATCAGAGAGATTGAATAAAGATACTGCAAAAATATTTATCAATACTGGAGTGAATGAAGATTTAGACTTGTTACAAGTTGATTGGAAATCTGAAAGTGGAAAAATAGAACTACCTTTAAATAATAATAACTTAGGAGCTTATTCTGCACTAAAGTTTAGATGGGCATTAAACTCTCCTAGTAAATTAAATAATAAAGATAATGTAGTTTCTTTCAAACTTAGCTTAGTTGATTCTAAGGGAAAAGAAAGCAGTATCATTGTAGAAAATGATGAAGTATCTGCTATGAAGTATTTTGAAGGAGAAGTTATAAAAGATGAATATGTAGAAGGGAAGTTTATGGAATTCTGGTCAAGATATACTCCAATAAGTGATACAGTAATACCACTTGAAAAATTTAGAAATATAAATTTATCTAATATAAAGAATGTTACAATTGAATTTGAAAGTCCAGAAACTGGTTCAATTATGTTAAATAAAATAGTTGGTATAAAATAATAAAAGTGGTTCTAGATAAAAGTATAAAGTATCTAGAACCAATTTTATTAGACATTATTAATTTTAGTCAGAGATATAAAACTACTTCATATTAACTATAAGAAAAGAAAATTAAGAATATTTTACTGATATAGAACAAGTTTAAAGAAATTTTATATCTAAATTGTGTTATCATGAGTAAAGATATCAAGTTTCGAGTTTATTAATAAAATAAAAGACAGGGAGGTAAGTTTCATGTTCTCAAAAATCCTAGTCAAAACATTTATCAAAGATAGTGAGAATGTTCAAGATAAAGTTGTTAGAAATAAGTATGGTTATGTAGCAGGAATAGTAGGCATAATATCTAATCTAGTTTTATTTATAGTAAAGGTTTCTATAGGTATACTTACATCAAGTATAGCTATAATGGCTGATGCGTTTAATAATCTTTCTGATATGGCATCTTCAGCAATAACTATGATAGGGTTTAAACTAGCAAGTAAACCAGCTGACAAAGAACATCCTTTTGGGCATGGTAGAATAGAATATCTATCAGCATTAATAGTAGCTTTTATGGTTATGTTGGTTGGACTTCAATTTGTGAAATCGTCTATAGAAAGAATAACAAATCCAGTTCCTATAAAGTTTGAATTAGTACCACTGATACTTTTAATTGCATCTATAATGGTTAAAATATGGTTGAGTCGCTTTAATAAATTTATGGGAAATAAAATTAATTCATCAGCATTAAAAGCAGTGTCATTGGATGCTTTGGGAGATGTATTTACATCAAGTTGTGTAGTTATATCTTTTATTTTGGCTAGATTTACTGATTTACCTATAGATGGATATGTAGGTATTGTAGTATCATTAGTAATACTTTATGCAGGATTTTCTCTTGTAAAAGATACTATAAATCCTCTTCTTGGGGAAGCTCCAGATGAAGAAATGGTCAAATCTATTTTAGAATTATTATTATCTTATGAACATATAATAGGTACACATGATTTAATAATCCATAATTATGGAGTTGGAAGATGCATTGCATCTATACATGCAGAAATTCCAGCGAATATAGATATAATGGAAATTCATGAAATTATAGATACTGCTGAGAGAGAAATATCTGAAAAGTTGGATATATATTTGGTAATTCATATGGACCCTATATGCCTTGATGATGAAGAGGTTATATCATCAAAAAGAGAACTTGAAGAAATACTTAAGAAAAACAGCCTTATAAAATCTATGCATGATTTTAGGATAGTTGGAAAAGGAAGTAAGAAGAATTTAGTCTTTGATATAGTAGTTAATCCTTCTGAATTTTCTAAAGGTATGTCAGAAGAAGATCTAAAAGCAGATATAACAAAACTAGTTAAGGAGATGAATCCTGATTATAATTGTGTAATTGTTGTAGACAAGGATTTTATTTAATGATGATAAAAAAATAAAGGAAAAAAATGTAAAAAATATAGACAATAAAACATAGACATAATATAATGGATATATAACTGTATTTAATTTGAATATAATAATTTTTAATTATTTTTATAAAAAAATTATAGAGACGTTGAAGTATATCCTATTACTGGGCACCTTATGGGTATACAGAGTCAATGGTGCAACCGGCTATGAATATAAATTTTATTTATTTCATAGCTTTTTTTGTATAGTTTTTTGATAAAAAAAGTTAAATTATATTGGGTATTTATGGAATTTTACAAGAGTGTAAATAGATTAGAGGGGAGCAATCTATATGAAGAAAGGAAATAAAAAGGCATTATTAATCAGTTTAATTATGATTTTAAGTATGATAGTTACTACAATATATCCATCTGTATCTTATGCATCAGAATTAGAAGGCAGTGGGTCTATACAAAGCAATTCAAATAATTTACCAACTGGAGATGGAAAACAAGAAGAAAATAAGAAACCAGAACAGACTCCAGAGGGAGATAAGCAAGAAGAAAATAAGAAACCAGAACAGACTCCAGAAGGGGATAAACAAGAAGAAAATAAGAAGCCAGAGCAAACGCCAGAAGGAGATAAGCAAGAAGAAAATAAGAAGCCAGAGCAAACGCCAGAAGGGGATAAACAAGAGGAAAATAAGAAGCCAGAACAGACTCCAGAAGGAGATAAGCAAGAAGAAAATAAGAAGCCAGAGCAAACTCCAGAAGGAGAGAAACCAGAAGAAAACAAGAAACCAGAACAAACTTCGATAGAGGATGAAAATTTACTTAAGACTTTAGAAGAAGAACTTAATGAAGATAATGAAGACCACGGATTTATCGTAAAAATTAATAATGATGCAATAGAAACAGAGTCAATGAAAAAAATTACATTTAATTTAACTTATACTCCAACATCAAAAGGGATAAAAGCAGGTGACTCAATAACTTTTAAGGTTCCAGATGTATTTAATAAAGTTAATTTAGATTATACAAGTGAATGTTTTGATAAAACAGAGAGTAATGGAGAGTATACGCTTACATTTAGAGAATTACCTAATGGTCAAAGTGTAATGCAAGGAAAAATTGGATTAGAAGCATATGTGAATAAAGTTAATGAAGAAACAAGTGCCAAAATTCATATTGAAACTACTGGAAAGATAGAAAGTGGAAATGGAGATGTGGATATAGAAATAAAACCTGGCGATAAAGAAGACATTGAAGAAGCTAAAGGAACACTTAAGAAGCTTGTTGAAGGAAGAGAGTCAACTACTGTATTTATGCCAGTTAAAAATAAAGATGTAAATTATACTATACAAGTAAATGAAAAAGAAGAAGAATTAAAAGATATTACTTTATATGACGAACTCCCTGAAGGAATGACATTAATAAAAGATTCTGTAAGTATAGTAGCAAGCAATGGAAAAGAAGTAAGTGATTTTAATATTGAACAAGGTGAAAATTCTATTTCAGTTACTTTTGGAGATATAGATAAAGCGTATACTGTTAAGTATAAGGCTAGAATTAGTGATGAAAATGCAAAACATGGTAACAAATATAAGAATATAGCTAGATTAGAATCTGCAGGTAATAAAGTTCAAGAAGATGATGCTATTGTAAGTATATTTGATAGAGGAAATGATTATCTTTTGACTAAGGGGCATTCAGGAGCAACAAATATTACTCAAGTAGGTCAAGTAATCAACTATCAGATTTCAATAAATGATGATAAATCACCAGTAAGTAATGTGGTTATAACAGATAATATACCAGAAGGTATGAGATTAACTACTGCTGGAGAAGCTGGGCATGATTTTAGAGTTGTAGAAGTTCCAATGAATGGTGGCTGGACTCCTTGGAGTAAAGAAAAAATTGCAAATAATATTTCATATAAAACAGAAGAAAAAAGAAATGAAAGTGGGCAAGTAGAAAAAGTTATAACTGGATTTACAATTAATCTTAGTGAAGAAGAAGTAGAATCAAAGTTCTTTATAGCATATACATTAAAAGTTATTAGTATTGAAGATAGTTATACAAATAGAGCTGTTCTTGATGCGAATAATAGTCAAGTAGATAAAAGAGATGAGATAAGTTTTAAGAAGAACTCTGGATTAATAAGTGCCAAAAAAGAGGTTGATAAAAAGGTATTAGATGGAAATGATAACCAAATAGTTAAGTATAAAATAAACATGTCAACTTATGGTGTTTATGATGCAGGGCAAGTAAATATTTTAGATGAAGTAAATCCAACATTAAAAATATCTAATATAAAATACTCTGATAATCTTGAACTTAAAAAAGAAGCTGAAGATGGAAAAAATACTATAAGATTAGTAAATAAATATGAATTTAAGCAAATAAAAGAAGGTGAACCTGTACAAGGTTGGGTTACATTTGATGCAGATTTTACAGATGTAAAAGTAGGGAAGACTATACAAAATGTAGCTCAGATTAATGGTTCAAGTCCTCCTGGTGTAGAAACTACTAAACAAGGATATGCTTTTGAAGCTAAGAAGGTAGACAGTTCAGATAAAAGTGCTCTTGAAGGTGCAAAATTTAATTTGGAAAATACCTTTGGAATAGTAGTAGTTAAGGATTTAGTTAGTAATGAAGATGGTATAATTGAATCTAGTGTCAAAAATCCAGGAACATATTATTTAGTGGAGACAATGGCTCCAAGTGGATATGAAAAATTAAAGGGTAAAATAAAGGTGGAAATTGATAGAAAAAATATTGGTAAAATTGTTGATATTGGGAATATAGAAAATGTAAAACAAGAAAATATTCCAGTAAATCCATCAGTACCACCAGGTACAGATGAACCAACAGTGAATCCACCAGTGCCACCAAGTACAGATAAGCCAAGTAAACCATCAAGACCATCTGATACAGAGGAAGCAACAATAAATCCACCAATACCACAATCAGAAAACGTGGTAAATCCTCCTATACCAGAGGTAGTAAATCCACCAATACCACCATCAGAAGATGTAATAGAAAAGCCTGTTAAACAAATTGTTCCAATACCAGAAGTAGTAAACCCACCAGTGCCACAGGAAAAGAATAATACAGTAAAAGATAATACTGTAGTAAATCCACCAGTGCCACCAAAGACAGGTGATAGTACTACAATTACTGTAGAAATACTTTTAGGATTAGGAGCTATTGTAGGACTTATTATATTGAGAAGAAAGAAAAACATCAATTAGACCCTAACATTATAAAAATATAAGTAATATTAAAAAATATCTTCTAAAACAATATTTTCAAGTGAGAATATTGTTAGAAGATATTTTTTTTTGGAGTATTATGTAAAAAAACAATCGTTTTTTAGAAGAAAAATCCAAAAAACTATAGACAAAGAGACAGATATAAGATATAATATAAATATAAAATTAAACGAGGCAAAACTAGGGAAACCTAGTCACGCAAAGCTATAGGGGCTAAAGTTTAAATAAACTACGCCAGCCAGTTGCCGAAAAGAGTAAAAATTTCTTTTTGTATATACAAAGATACTCTTGGGTATCTTTTTTATTTTGAAATTTATTACTCCCGGCCTAACTCAAAGGAGGGAATAATATGAAACCAAGTAAAAAATTATTAATCGCTATAATATCAATATTTTTAATAAGTTCAGTTCCAGTAAGTGCACATGCAGATAGTGCAACTTTAAAAAACAATAAAGAAACACTTAGTGAAATAGTGGTTCTTCCAAATGGAAATTACGATAAAAAAGAAGCTAATGCTATGATAAATAGACTTGCTAATATAGATGGAAAATATTTAAATGTATTAAAACAAGATAACTTAAAAATAAAATTATTAAGTGGAAAATTAACAGATGAAAAAGAATATGCTTATTTAAAAGGTGTAGTTCCTAAGGGATGGGAAAATACTGGTAAAACTTGGGATGATGTTCCTGGTTTAGGTGGAAGTACAGTAGCTCTTAGAATAGGATTTAGTAACAAAGGTAAAGGTCATGATGCAATAAACTTAGAATTACATGAAACAGCACACGCAGTAGACCATCTTGCATTAAATGATATTTCTAAATCAGCACAATTTAAACAAATATTTGCTAAAGAAGGGCGTTCTTTAGGAAATGTAAATTATTTAGGTGTATATCCAGAAGAATTCTTTGCTGAGGCATTTGCATATTACTACTTAAATCAAGACACAAATAGTAAATTAAAAGCAGCTTGTCCACAAACTTATAGCTTTTTACAAAACTTAGCAAAATAGAAAATTTATATAAAAAAATTAAGAGATGCTAGTATGCTAGCATCTCTTTTATATTGCGTGAAAAACTAATTAATTTAATCTTATGTATATATTTATTACTGACTTTTATATAATGACTCAATATGTTTATTATGAGATTGAGTTATTATTGTAGGTATAATAGAAACTATTGAACCAATTACTATCAATAGAATTCCTATAATCATATTAATAGGAATAAATTCTTTAAGAATTAGTAATGCCAGTATTGGAGATATTACTGGCTTAAAGAAAAATACTAAAGATGTAAGGCTAGTAGATGTAGCTTCCATTGCCATAAAATAAAGTGCATAACCAACACCTGTAACAAATACAAATACGTAAATCATAGTAGGTATGTTGTGTAAGGTATAACCACTAAAAATAGGTATATTTGCAAATACATGTAGTCCTTTTTTATTTAATATATTTGATATAAAATTAATCTTAGTAAGTAGAACCAATACAAGCATTTCTAAACTACCAAATATAAAGCTGAAACAAGTCACAACTATTCCACCAAATTTTAACGTTTTTCTTTTACCAAAAACAGTGTACATTGAAAAAATAATGGCAGAAGATAGTGTTAAGAATATACCACTAAAAGTTAATTTTGTGTGCAGTGGATTTATAATAACTATAATTCCAAGGACTTCTAATATAAGTGAAATTATATTGTGCCTATAGATTTTTTCCTTTAGAATCAAATAAGCTAGAAGCATAACAAATACTGGATTACAACTAAATAAGACAGCAACTACAGATGCTTTTGTGTTTAGTACAGCTAACTGGTACAATGACATACTTACTACAACACACATAAAACCTAAAAAAGCAAAGTATTTTAAATCTGATTTTGTAATAGAAAGACTAAGGGATTTTAATCTTTTTATAGCAAAAGGTAATAAGACTAAGCCACCAACAAAAAATCTTGATAAGGTTATTTGTATGGGATTAAAGTCATTAGTAACTGTCTTTAGACTAATTTCCATTGAACTAAAAAATAGGGTAGTTAGTATTATATAAACATAACCTTTTTTCAAATCAAACACCTCCTTGTAATTTATACTAGTACTATAAGCTACAATATTCAAGTACATTGGTATAAAATGGTATATAAATATAAGCTATAAAATTATAAGCTACCTTAATATAGAATATAAAATTCTACACTAAGGTAGCTAATTATTTGTAATTATATTTATTTAATTATTTTAAATTGTACAATTTAGATAATTTTTCAAATGCTGGTAGAGAACTCTTAACTTTATCGTAAGATACACAGTATGATACTCTAAAGTGTCCTGGGCAACCAAAAGAAGAACCTGGAACCAATAGTAAATTAAATTGTTTAGCATCAGCACAGAATTTTTTATCATCTTCAATTGGAGCTTTTGGGAATAAATAGAATGTACCACTAGGTTTAACACAAGAAAATCCCATTTCTATTAAGCTATTATATAAAAGGTCAAAGTTCTTTTTGTAAATATTTACATCAACTTCTGCATCTAAGCTTCTTGCAATAACTCTTTGGAAAAGAGAAGGAGCATTTACAAATCCAAGTATTCTATTTGCAACATTTAATGAAGACATAACATCATCAAAATCATCCATTTCTCCATTAGCCACAATATATCCTATACGTTCACCAGGTAGAGACAATGATTTACTATAAGAGTATCCTATAAATGAATTTTTATAGTATTTTAATATACAAGGAACTTTAGCATCATCATAAATTATTTCTCTATATGGTTCATCAGAAATTAAATATATATTTGTATTAAATTCTTTTTGTTTTGTATCTAGTAATTCTCCAAGGTTTTTTAGCAATTCTTCAGAATAAATAACACCAGTAGGATTGTTTGGAGTGTTTATTATTAGAGCTCTTGTCTTTGGAGTAATAGCATTTTTTAGAGCATATAAATCTGGTTCAAAAGTTTCTATATTTGTAGGGACTTCGATTAGTTTTCCATCATAGTTTTCTGTATAATTTTTATATTCACCAAAATATGGTGCAAAAGCAATAACTTCGTCATCAGGATTTAAAAGAGTTTTTAAAATGATATTTAGCCCACCAGCAGCTCCACAAGTCATAACTAAGTTATCTCTTGTAAGGTTTAATCCATTTTTTTTATTTATGTGGCTGGCAATAGCATCTCTTACATCTTCATATCCTGAGTTGTTCATATATCCATGAACTAGATTTGGAGATTCTTCATTTAAAATATCGCTTATAACTGCTTTAATAGTTTCTGGAGGCTCAACACTTGGATTTCCTATACTAAAATCAAAAACATTTTCTTCTCCGTATATATCGGAAAGTTTTTTTCCCTCTTCAAACATGGCTCTTATAACAGAGCTGTTTGCAACTAAAGTTTGCATTTTATTAGATATCATATGTAACACTCCCTTTTATAGATTTATATTGCTTATGTATATATTACCATATTTTTACTGAATTTAGACAATTTTCGAAAAATTATTTGCTTGAAAATATAAACTTTTATATAAAATATATTTATGTATGATGTATATAAAAAATTACAAATTCTAACTAAAGAAGAATTATATTTTATGATAATTTTATAAGGTAGTATAAAATTATACAGTTATAAGGCAAAATATTCTTGACTGTATCAAGTATTTAATATAATATAGTTGATATAGTCAAATATATTATATTAGAATTATAGAGGGGAAATTAAAAATGGATTTTAAAAATTTACAGAATGAGAGTTTATCGTATATTATTTGTTATTTACAAAGGAACTTTAAACTTTATTGTGAAAAATGTCTAAAGCCATATAAGCTTACGAATGGTCTATATTTTTATTTAATTTATATCAATAAGAATAGGAATTGTTCTTTGAATGATATTTCGACAGAATTCGAGGTGGATAAAGCACATACTACAAGAACTATCTCTAGATTAGAACAAGATGGTTACATAGAAAAGATTCAAAACCCTAATGATAGTAGAGCTTTTCAATTGAGAGTAACAGATAAGGGTGAAGAAGTACTGGGAGATATAAAAAACATATTTTCAAAGTGGGATAGTAATATAAAAAAAGAGTTTTTGGATGAAGAATACAAAGAATTAGTAAAGAAATTACATACAGTAAAAGATATAAAGGCAACAGTGGAGGAAGAATAGGATGTATAGCAACTTATTAAAGTCAATTAAAATTGGAAACTTAGAATTAAAAAATAGAGTATCTTTTGCACCTACAAGTATGGGTCTTAATCTGGAAGAACGAATTAACAAGCTTTGTAAAATTGCTAAATCAGGAGTAGCTTTAATTACTATAGGAGATGTATCAGTTAGACCTAGTTTTCATAAAATGGCTCTAAGCTTATCCAATGAAGATGGAATTAGAGAGTATAAAAAAATTGTAAATGCAATACATGATTCAGGGGTGAAAGTTTCAGCACAAATATTTTGTTCAGATTATGACATAAATTTAATCAGAAATACTATGAAATCGGGAATTACTTCACATGACGAAATAAAAAAAATTATGGATGATGGAGTAAAGGATTATGTAACAAATATGACAAAAGAAGAAATAAAAAATATTATAGAGTTGTTTAGAGTAACAGCATTGAATGCAAAAAAAGCAGGATTTGATATGATTCAAATTCATGGAGATAGACTTATAGGAAGCTTTTCATCCAGTATATACAACAGTAGAACTGATGAATATGGTGGAAGTTATGATAATAGAGGTAGATTTGCAAGTGAAATAATTAGTAGTATTCGTAATAATATAAAGGATGTTCCAATAGACTATAAACTTGCAATTAGACAAGAAAATCCTCATTATGGCAATGCAGGAGTTTTATTTTCTGAAGTAGAGCATTTTGTAAAAAAATTTGAATCACTTGGAGTAAATAGTTTTCATGTAACATTAGCAAATCATTCCAAATTAGAAGACACCATACCAGTTAATAATCATCCTTATTTTAAAGATGAAGGATGCTTTTTGTATTTAGCTGATGAAGTTAAAAAACACACAAACCTTCCAGTTTGTGGTGTTGGCAAGCTATCTAGTCCAGACTTCATAGAAAGTGTTATATCAAATAACAGAGTAGATATGGTTGCTATGTCGAGACAACTATTGGCAGACAGTGATTGGTTGCAGAAAGTAAGAGAGGAAAGAGTAGATGATATCAAGAAGTGTTGCTACTGCAATAAAAAATGTGCAGATGCATTACAGACACATTCTCAATTTGGTTGTATATTAGATTAATAAAATCTTATAGTAATTGAAAATTTAATGGTATTAAGAAATTTTAGATAAATACTTAACAGATAGGAGGATATATCATGAAAAGTTTAATTTTATATTCAAGTTTAACTGGAAATACTAAAAAAATTGCTCAATCTATATATGATGCAATGCAAGGCGAAAAAGAAATTAAAAATATCAGTGAAGTAACTGATAATAATGTTGACTATGAAAAATATGATATAATATTCTTGGGATATTGGGTAGATAAGGGTATTTGTGATAAAAATTCAAAACTAGTCTTTGAAAATATTCACAACAAAAAGCTAGCTTTATTTGGAACAATGGGAGCAAATACAAAGGGTAACTATGGAATTAACATTATGGACAAAGTGAAAGATGTCTTTTCGAAAGATAATGAAATAGTTGGGTCATTTATATGCCAAGGAAAGATTGCAGAAGGTTTAAAGGTAAAATATGAAGAAATGCTAAAGCTTCATCCTGAAAATGAACATATTCGTGAGCAATTAAAAGGTCATGAAGAGTCTCAAAGTCATCCAGATGAGCAAGATGTATCTGAAGCTGTTAGATTTACAAAAGATATAATGGCTAAAGTTAGTGATATGTAATAGTTTAAATTAGATAGAAAGGGAGTTTGCAATATGAAAGAGAGTAACGATATTATAATTTCAGTTGGCTCTAAGCAAAGACTGCAAAATACAATTGCAATAAAACTTTGTTTAGAGCCTAATAGATAAAGATAATATTTAGGCTAAATTGTTTTTGTGCAGTCTTTGCTTTTATTTACAATTAAAAATGTAGATGGGAGCAGAGTATTATGAAGTATGAAAAAGCACAAAATATATTGCCAGAAGAGATACTTGAATTAATTCAAGAATATACAGATGGTAGTTATTTATATATACCACGAAAGTCTGAAAATAAAAAAGCTTGGGGCGAAAATAGTGGTTCAAGAAATATCTTGAAAGAAAGAAATAGGGAAATACTTGATAAGTACAATAAAGGTATTTCTGTTAAAGAACTTACAAAAGACTACTATTTAACGGAGCATAGTATAAGACGAATAATCAGAGAAGAAAAAAGTGATTGAAAATAGAATATTAATGTTCTAAAGATAGATTTATATAACAAAAAATTAAGAAGAGACTTTTTAACAAAGTCTCTTTTTTCGTACAAAATTAGTACAGGTTTGTTTATGAACTTGAGGGATAATCTATTTAAATGATATGATTTTATTGAGGAATTTCTAAATTTTAAGAAGAGGAATAGAACAATGAGTATTTTAAATGTAAATAATATAAGTTATGGATTTGGAGATAGAACATTATTTAAAGACATATCTTTTAGATTGTTAAGAGGAGAGCATGTAGGTCTTGTTGGAAAAAATGGCGAGGGAAAATCTACATTTATGAATATAATAACAGGTCAGCTAATTCCAGATAGTGGTGATATACAATGGAGTAGTAAAGTAAGAGTTGGATATATGGATCAACACACTAAACTAGAAAAAGGTAATACAATAAAAGATATTTTAAGAGAATCTTTTAAGGAACTTTTTTATATGGAAAGTGAAATGAATAGCATATACAGTAAAATGGGAGAAATGAATGAACATGAGATAAATAAGTCTCTTGAAAAAGTTGCAAATATACAAGAATTTTTAAATAACAATGAATTTTACAATATTGATTCAAAGATAGATTCAATTGCCCTAGGTCTTGGGTTTAGACATATTGGACTTGATAGAGATGTTTCAGAATTGAGTGGAGGTCAAAGAACAAAGGTATTATTAGGTAAATTATTATTAGATGAACCAGATATATTGCTTTTAGATGAACCTACAAACTATTTGGATGAAGAACATATAGAATGGTTAAGAAAATATCTTCAAAATTATGAAAATGCATTCATATTGATATCACATGATTTGGAGTTTTTAAATAGTGTTGTGAATGTGGTGTGTCATCTTGAAAATATGACATTGACAAGATATATTGGTAATTATGAAAATTTTCAAAAGATGTATAAAGAAAACAAGAGAAATTTAAGAATAGCTCAAGAAAAACAAATTAGAGAAATATCAAAGATAGAAGAATATATTGCAAAAAATAAAGTTAGAGCATCAACCAGTAAGATGGCAAAATCAAGACAGAAAAAATTAGATAAAATAGAAAGAATAAGTATATCAAAGGAAAAAGTAAGACCTCACTTTGACTTTAAAATATCCAAAAAATCTGGGAAAATGATATTTGAAGCTAAGAACTTAGTTATAGGATATGAAACAGCATTAAGTAAACCTATAAATTTAATTATGGAAAGAGGAGAAAAGATAGCTTTAATAGGTGCAAATGGTATAGGAAAATCAACCTTATTAAAAAGCTTGATTGGAATAAATAAACCAATAAGTGGAAGTATTGAAGTAGGAGAAGAACAAAATGTTGGATATTTTGAACAGGAAGTTAAAGAAACAAGTGATAAAAAACTTATTGATGAGGTGTGGTATGAATTTTCAACATACACAAGATATGAAATAAGAAAAATGCTATCAAGATGTGGTTTAACTAATCAACATATAGAAAGCAAGCTTTCTATATTAAGTGGTGGAGAACAAGCTAAAGTAAGGTTATGTAAACTTATAAATAATCCTAGTAATATATTAATACTAGATGAGCCAACAAACCACTTAGATTCTGAAGCAAAGGAAGAACTAAAAAAAGCTTTAATATCATATGAAGGCAGTATAATTTTAGTCTGCCATGAGCCAGAGTTTTATAATGATATAGTTAATAAAATTTGGGATTGTGAGAAGTGGGCAATTAATTATTTAATATGATAGAAAATCTTATACGACTTGTTATATCTTTTATCAATTTTAATATAAGACAGGCTAATTTGACTTTTGGACTGAGAAAGATATGAAAAGACTAAATTAATAGAAAGGCATGGCATTTATTTGCGATGCCTTTTTTAATAGAATCAAAAAAATGATAAAAATACTTGACTGTAAACCATGTTTATACTGTATCTTATATAATAATCAAGCAGTTTTAGATACACACAAGGAGGAGATTATTACAAAGTGTGGTATTATTGAGAATGGAATATTGGCGAATCAAATAATGAAATAAAACATTAAAGAAGACTTAGAGTAATAAAAAAGAAAGATATTAGGTAATTCAATAAATCGAAAGGTGGTGTTTAAAAATGACAATTAAAGAAGTTGAAGAAAAAACTGGACTAACACGTTCTAATATTCGATTTTATGAGAAAGAAATGCTAATTCAGCCCATTCGTAATGAGAGTAATGGTTATAGAGAGTATTCAGATGAAAATATAGAGGACATCAAAAAAATTGCATATTTACGTACATTAGGGATTTCTATTGATGATATTCGTAATATTATACTTCAGCAAATATCTTTATATGAGATTGTTGAAAAACAGGAACAAGTTCTCAAAACTCAAATATATGATTTGGAAAATGCAAAAACTATGTGTGAAAAAATGCTTAAATTTAATGAACTAAGTTATCTAAATTTAAAAGTAGAAGAATATATAACTGAGATACCAGAATATTGGAATGAAAATAAACATACTTTAAAACTGGACTCTGTAAGTTTCTTATATATGTGGGGAGGAAATATTACATGGGGAATTATAACCATTGCTTGTTTACTGATTGCAATCATAGCATTTCCAAAACTGCCAACTCAAATTCCTGTGCAATGGAATAATGGTGTAGCCAATAGTGTAGATAAAAAATTTATTTATGCTTATCCAATTATTTGTGTTGTATTCAGATTTATTTTACGTCCATTTACATGTAGATGGTTACAAATACGAGTTTTCTATAGTGATACTATTGCAGATTATTTGACGAACTTTTTATGTTTTGTAGCTTTATCCGTAGAAGTATTCTCAATATTTTTTGTCTACAATATTGTCAAGAACGTTACAGTTATTCTTTTTGTAGATACCTGTGTATTTATGATTTTATTACTAGTAGGATGGAATAAAATATACCAAAAAACAAGCAACTCTCAAAAAATGAGTAAGGAGTGAACTTACTTTCCATAAAGAATTTAGGGTACGTGCTAAGGTACATTTTCCATGTTGATGAAGTAAGATAAAAGTAAAAGCTTACTTTAGCATCATTTGTTTAAATTTTGATAGCGAAATAAAAAAGAATGCCAGAGTTGATAAAAATATAGTGTTTATGAGGATTCTGGCATTTTGTATATTCATATTTAAAAACTTTGCTTATTGAGAATCAGTGGAAAATTATTATTTTTATTGGAAAAGCTAATAATTCAGACTTCAATCTCTACATGTTATCTCTCTACATATTATCTAAAAAAGCTAAGAAATCAACTTTGTATATTTTTCGTGGTCTACCTCTTTGATTATCCAGTTTTGTGTTTACAATAGTTGCAATACCAGCCTTATATAAGATACTTAGGATTCTATTTGCACTTCTAAGAGTTATATTCATATAGTCTGATAATATTTCTGCTGATACATTATTTGAATTTCTATCATTAATCATACTCATAATTTTAGATACATTTACATTAGATAAAGGAATGAAAGAAGCAACTTTATTAGCTATTGAACTTTCTTCTAGGTCATTAGAATTTTTATTTGAATATAAAGGTCCTATTATATTATTAGTGTCATTTACTATAAACGTACAATTTCCACCTAGAGAAGCTGATTTACTATTTGCCTGACGAGCGTTCTGTTCTGCATGAATATTTGTGTTGCCAATTCCCCAACCAATATTTAAGCTATACTTGATTTCTTTTAAGTCTTCTGAAATAAAAAATTCTGTATAATCCTTAGTCATATTATTTAGCATTTCTTTAGTAGTATGTATTTCTATTTTCATGTCATTTTTTTTGACTTGAACTCCATAGAACCCATTTCTTGATAAAGAATTTAAGATAGTATTGTATATTTGATTTTGTATCTCATCATTTTTAAATATTAGGTCATCATTTATATACTCTGAGCTATTTATTGTGACTATACAAGTTGCAGATTTATTTTTATCTAAATTTTTTAATGTTATTTCGTTTATTACAGATTTAAATGTGTTTAAGATTGATTCAGTAGATGGCACCATATAAATACAATCATATCCAAGTCTATTTAATTCACAATTAATTATATAATTTCTAGTAATAGAAAGGTTAATCTTATTATTTTTTAATAAATCTAAGTGTATCTCCAATAATTTATCATTTAATTTTTTAAAGTCATATACAGGTTGAGGAATATTGAAATCTCTAATTGTATATGGACAGTTTTTAGAATCTATCAATGAATAGATGTCATAATAGTTATTATCTTCTCTTAAAAAATCAATAAATGATTTTGTAAAATCAATCTCTCTTTTACTATTTAATAGTTTAAATAAGTATTTATAAAAATCTCTTTCATCAAGCTTTAAGAAACTTAATGGGACCTTTATATCCTCTATATTTATTATAAGCTCACTATATGGAATTAGACCACTACAAACAAATCCATCAAAATTATCTACTTGTTCATTATATATATTTGGCAAATTACTAAAAGGATTTTCACCTTTTAGTTCAATGTATGTAATTTCGCAAATATCTTTTAATTCTTCGAGAGCTTGTTTAAAGTTATCTGCCATAAAATAAGATGTTGTTAAAAAGCCAATCTTATATTTCATAAAACCTCCTTTAAAATTTCGAAAGTATTGTAACTAATTATCAATTTATAACCTCATTTTATAATAGTAGATAAAAAGCGTCAATTTATTTTACAAAGTAAAAATTAAAAGAAAAATCAGAAAATAAAAAATATACTGAAAAAATGTTGACTGATGAAAATAATTGTGTTATTTTGTAATTAAGGACTAGTCTTTTAAAATTTCCTAAAGTATAAACTCAGCTTTTAGGAAAAAAATTTTATTCAAAAATAAAGGAGATTATTATGATTACATATTTAAAGGAGATTTCTAAATTTGTTGACGAGAATAGAGAAGAAATCATTTCACTGTGGAAAGAGATTGTTAATATTGAAAGCTATACAAACTGTAAAGAGAGTGTAAATAAATTGGCTGATAGATTAAAATGTGAGTTTGAAAAAGAAGGATTAGATTGTGATTTAATAGATGCTGGAAATAATGGCAGTACATTAATAGGTACACTTGGTTCTAACAGAAATAAGAAACCAATAATTTTTTCAGGGCATATGGATACTGTCTTTGAAATAGGTACATTTGGAGAAAATCCATTTAAAATAATGGAAGGAAAAGCATATGGGCCAGGTGTGTTAGATATGAAAGGTGGAATAGTAATTTCTTTATACGTTATCAAGGCTTTAAATAAGATAGGATACAAAGATAGACCAATAAAAATAGTCTTTTCAGGTGATGAAGAGATAGGACATAAGGATTCAAACGGAGGAGACATTATATTAAAAGAAGCAAAAGGTGGTCTATGTGCATTTAATATGGAAACTGGGTTGGTAGATAATAGCTTATGTGTAGGTAGAAAAGGAAGAATCGGGTGTAATATAAATGTAAAAGGTGTAGAAACACATGCAGGAAATGATTTTGAAGGTGGAAGAAATGCAATAGAAGAAATGGCTAATAAGATATTACAAATACAAAAATTGACTAATCTTGAAGTTGGGACTACAGCAAGTGTAAGTATAATTAAAGGAGGAAGAGTATCAAATTCTATTCCTGAAGATTGTAGTATAGAAGTAGACCTTAGATTTGAAAAAGTAGAAGAAATGGAGAATGTTAAAAAAAGAATTCAAGAAATATGTGAAGATACTTACATAGAAGGAACCTCTACACATGTTGATTTTGTAAGTGAAATGATGCCATTTGAAACTACAGAGGATGTTATGAAGTTTCACAAATTTGTAAATACAGTATCAAAAGAAAATGGGTTTGGTGAAATAAATTCTAAGAGACTTGGAGGAAGTTCAGATGCTAGCTATTTAACTATTGCAAACGTTCCTGCGATATGTTCTTTTGGAGTAAAAGGAGAATGGAATCATACCTCAAGAGAATATGCATTAGTAGATTCTATGTTTGAAAGGGTAAAATTGATTTCTACAATTGTTTTAAATTTAGATAAATTTGATATATAAAAGGGGGATTTTATATGGATACAACAGCTGGAGATAATAAGGTAACATGGAAAGGATATATGTCTTTATTTGTATTGATAATACTATTTTCTGGTATTTTTAAGGAGAGTCAAGGATTTCTAAAAGCTTTAGACTTTGCTAACTTAACTGGCTCATTTGGTACTATTTCAGATGGCGTAGACTTTATGGGAAAGGGTGGAACTGGTGCAAAGGATGGTTTTTTATTTGCACTTACTTTAATACCAACTGTGTGTTTTGCTGTAGGACTTATTGATGTAGTTGAATCTATGGGAGGGATGAAAGCTGCATCAAAAATATTTAATCCATTACTTAAACCTTTACTTGGGATACCTGGAATAGCGGGTATAGCATTTGTATCTTCATTTACTAGTTCAGATGTAGCCTCAATAATGACAAAAGAATTATGTGAAAGCGGAGAAATAACGGATGATGAAAGAACTATATTTGTAGCTTATCAATATGCTGGTTCAGCAGTTATATTAAATACAATAAATACTCAAGCTCCACTTTTGCCAATAGCATTATTGGCATTAGGTCCAATAATACTTATAGAGATATTCTGTAAGATACTTGGTGCCAATCTAGTTAGACTAATTATAAATATAAAAAATAAAAAGAATAAAAATAAGGAGGCTGCGTAATATGAGTCAACAAAATACTGGAAGTACAATTGTAAATAGTAAACCAAAAAAAACTGTTGTTGAAACATTTATGGGAGGCGCAAAAAAAGGTTTTTACATAGGTGTTGAACAAATATTGCCAGCCATGATAATGGGGTATGTAATAGTACAATTTCTACAATTGACTGGTCTAGTTGATATTTTAGGAAATGTTTTTGGTCCAGTAATGGGGATTTTTGGACTACCTGGAGAATCAGTCGTAGTTTTGATAGCGGCTTTCTTTGCTAAGGCAGCAGGAGCAGCTACAGCCGCAAATTTATTTGCACAAGGTATAATTACAGCATCACAAGCAACTATTTTGATTATGCCATGTATGTTAATGGGTACTCTAGTTGGTCATTACGCTAGAATAGTTCTTGTAGCTAATACTAGCACTAAGTATAGAATGTTACTATTAGCAGTTCCTATATTTGATGCAGTGGTAGGTATGTTGATAGTTAGAGTTTTACTTACTTTTATGGGATTAATGTAAAAATTAAATAAAACTAACATAATAATGTCATGATGATGTACTAATTAAAAAATGATATGTTAGTTAAAAAAGAAGTTTACTAGTATAGCAGTAAACTTCTTTTAGATTTTCTATGTTTTTTAGAGTTTTTTCTTTTTAAACTTTCTATGTTTTGTTTTAATATCTTTAAATCAACAATAAATTAAATTCATTTTTAGTTAATATCAATATAAATTTATTATGATTTTATTTTTAAAGTACAATATGTTTTGAATTTTCTCGTATATCTACTTCAATGACTTTTTCTATTGTATCTCCTCTAAAGCCTAGTAAATTACTTGTTAAGTTTGCAGTAGAACAAGAGTGGTTAGGTATGATTCTTATCCTATCACCTATTTTTATATTAGTTTTTCCATTTACTTTAATTTTACCAACTTCTTCTGAAAGTGAATCAATAATAAGTTCTGGATGTCCACAAACTATACCATAGCCAACAATACTACTATTTCCATGAGCACCCTTATCTAGTCCAAGGCATTTACTTCCACAATCAACTAAATAATATCCATCACTATTTTTTGATATTACAGTACATACGACAGTAAGAGCACACATCTTTTCAGTAGCACATCCTAAAGCTATTTGTATAGCATCATAATATACATAGTTTCCAGGTCTTACAGCAGTGATAGTTTTAGAAGTGGCTTCAGTTTCAACTGTTGGAGTGCTTCCAGAAGCTACAATATCTATATTAAATCCATTATCAGTTAATAATTTAGATGCCTTTTCCATAGCAGAATTTTCTTGAACACAAACATCTGGTACACCTTCTGGAGAACTGCAACCGTATACTTGACCTGGATGTGAGCTTATTCCAACAATCTTTATACTTTCTAGTTTTGAAATTTCAATAGCAAGTTCTACTACTTTTTCTGGTTTAACACCAAAACGGTGTAATCCGCAATCTACAATAAGAAGTAGTTTACATTCAATTTTAGCTAGAGAAAAAGCCTTGCTGTAAGCTCTTGCACATTCTATATTATCTGTAGCACATATTAAATTTATTTTTGAAGCCATGGTTACTACCCTATTTATATTTGCATCTCCCATGTAAGGGTAAGCCAACATAATATCTTTAAAGCCAGCATTTATCAAAGCTTCAGCTTCATCAAGAGTTCCAACAAGAAATCCAGTAGCACCTGTATCTTTTTGAAGTTTTGCAATATATGTACTTTTATGAGTTTTAAGCATAGGCCAAAGCTGTTTGTTATTCTTTGTACAAATTTCTTGTATTGTATTTATATTTTCTTCTAACTGGTCTAAATCTAGTAAAAAGCTTGGTGTAGCAATTTCTGAAATTTTCATATTGTTTACCACCTTTCAATAAAAATAAAATCAATCACAGGTCTTAATTTTACGATATTAATAAATATTATGATAAGATTAATTTTATAATATAAATATCTTCTAATTATATTATAGAACCAGTATGAGGTTAGAGCAATATTTATTTAGATTAATTAGAATTTTCAATATATTTATTGGTTATCAAATTATGTAACTATTAAACTGTATATATAATAATGTTTTATTTTTGTGGTTTTACTTAAAACTGTTTGAGTTTTATTTAATAGGGTATTTTAAGTAAGTGAAAATTTTATTTCAGCATAAAAAACTTATATTATAAATTTTGGAGGTAGCAAATATGAGAAAAGTGGTACTTTATATTGCAATGAGTTTAGATGGTTATATAGCAGAAGAAGATGGTAGTGTAGCTTTTTTAGATGAAGTAGCTTCAGATTCTCAACAGGAAGATTATAATACTTTTTACGATACAATTGATACCGTTATTATGGGAAATTCAACATATACACAAATAATAAATGAACTAAGCCCAAATGAATGGTTTTATAAAGGGAAAGAATGTTATGTGTATTCAAAGACTACTAGTGGAGTTAATGAAAATGTAAAGTATACCAATTTGGAACCTAAAAAACTAATTGAGCAAATTAGAGCAGAGAAAAATGGGAAAGATATCTGGATAATTGGAGGAAGTGAAATAGTAGAATTATTTACAAAAGATAATCTAATTGATGATTATTTTGTATATGTATTGCCAATAATATTAGGTAGAGGAATTCCATTATTTAAAGCTGGAATACAGAGAACAAACTTAAATCTTAAAAAGGTTAGTAATATAGAACAACTTGTAAAATTAGAATATAGTAAAAAACAAGTATAAAGTATGTGCTGGCTTGTTATCATTTTATAAAATAAAGTATTTAAAAACTTAAATTATATATGAATTGACATTACTTGTCAAATATGGTAACATATAAGCGACTTATCGGAGGGTGTATTAAAAAGAATATGCTGGAGAAGAGAGTGCACTAACTCTTTTCTCCTTTTTTTATAAAAGCAAGTATTCATAAGCTTGGCATTACTACATAATAATTACACTGTCTCAAAAATTAAGAAAGGAGTAGAATATGAAATTAATTTTAAATTATTTAAAAAATTATAAGTTATTAATAGCATTAAATATACTGGCTATATTTAGTTTTGCATTAGTTGAATTAGGTATACCAACAATAATAGCTAAAATAATTGATAATGGTATTGCAAATCAAAACACAACTTACATAAAACAAATGGGAATAGTAATAGTTGTTATTTCTATTATAGGAGTTGTAGGTAGTGTATTATTGGGTTATTGTTCTGCAAAAATATCAACAGGAGTAACTAGAGATATAAGAAATGATATATTTAAAAAATCTCAAGAATTTTCACACACTGAATACAATAAATTTGGGATTTCTTCAATGATTACAAGAACTACAAATGATGCATTTCAAATTCAACAATTTGTAAATATACTTCTTAGAACAGCTTTATTAACTCCAGTCATGTTTATTATAAGTATAATCATGACAATTAGAACAAGTGTAGAGCTTTCTTTGGTATTAGCTATATCAGTTCCTTTTATAATTATTGGAGTAGCAGTAATAGCAAAAATTTCTCAATCAATATCGTCTAAACAACAAAAAGGACTGGATAAACTAAACCTTATATCAAGAGAAAATTTAACGGGAATAAGAGTAATCAGAGCATTTGGGAATGATGACTATGAGACAAAAAGATTTGAAGAAACAAATACATATTATGCTAATGTTTCTAAAAAATTGTTTAAGCTTATGTCAATTACTCAACCCGCATTCTTTTTATTATTAAATATAGCTGTTTTGGCTGTGTTTTGGATTTCAAGTGAAAAAATAAATATTGGAGAAATTCAAGTTGGACAATTGGTTGCGTTTTTGGAATATCTTTTCCATGCTATGTTTTCAATTATGCTTTTTTCAATGGTATTTATCATGTATCCAAGAGCAGAAGTTTCAGCAAATAGAATAAAAGAAATTTTAGAAGAAGAACCACTTATAAAAAATCCTAAAAATGGAGTAAAAGATACTGAAAATAAAGGACTTATAGAATTTGACAATGTAACATTTACTTATCCAGATGGAGAAGCTTCTGTGCTTAAAGATATTTCGTTTACTGCAAAGACTGGTGAAACAGTTGCCTTTATAGGTAGTACTGGTAGTGGAAAAAGTACCTTAATTAACTTGATACCTAGATTTTATGATGTAACAGAAGGTAGTATTAAGATAAATGGAGTAGATATAAGGGAATATGACTTAAAGGCTTTAAGAAAAAAGATAGGGTTTATACCTCAGAAGGCATTGCTTTTTACTGGTAGTATAGCAAATAATATTAGATTTGGTAAAAATAAAGCAGGAACATCAGAATTAGAACATTCAGCCAAAGTTGCACAGGCATATGAATTTATATCAAAAAAACCTAGAAAATTTGATGAATTAATTAGTGAAGGTGGAGCTAATGTATCTGGAGGTCAAAAGCAAAGACTTTCTATTGCCAGAGCTATTATAAGAAAACCTGAAATATATATATTTGATGATAGCTTCTCTGCATTAGATTTTAAGACTGATGCAATACTTCGTTCTAAGCTAAAAAAAGAAACAAAAGATGCAATTGTATTGATTGTTGCACAGAGAATCAGCTCAATTATTGATGCTGATAAAATTGTAGTACTAAATGAAGGACAAGTTGTTGGAATGGGAACTCATAAGGAATTATTGAAAAATTGTGAAATATACTATGAAATTGCAACATCTCAGTTGAAAAAGGAGGAATTGGAATAATGAAAAAGTCTAAAGGTTTTAAAAAAACAATTGGTAGACTTCTTCCATTTGTAAAGCAATATAAATTTTCATTTATTATAGCTATTATATGTATAATTTTAGCAGCTACTATGAATGCAATTGCTCCTAAAACAGAGGGATTAATAATAACACAATTAACTAAAGATGTAATTCGTATAGCAAAAGGAATACCAGGAGCATCTGTGAATTTTAACTATGTAGTAAAAATTTTGGCACTCTTAGCATGTATATATGTTGCTAATGCAATTTTTACGTATGCTTCAAGTTTTTTACTTACAAATGCTATTCAAAATACGATGAGAGACTTAAGAAATGAAGTAGAAAATAAGATAAGAAAACTGCCTATTAGTTACTTTGACAGCAATAGTTTTGGAGATGTACTAAGCCGTATATCAAATGATGTAGATACAATATCAAATGCCTTACAACAGAGTTTTATGCAAATTATTAACTCAATTTTAGTAATAATTTTGGCAATTTCTATGATGTTTACAATTAATGTATATATGGCATTTATAGCTCTTTTTATAATTCCAATTAGTTATTTTGTATCTAAGTTTATAGTAAAAAAATCACAAAAGCGATTTTCATTACAACAAAATGCTCTTGGAAAATTAAATGGAAAAGTACAAGAGATGTATACTGGATTTAATGAAATAAAATTATATGGTAAAGAAGAAGACTCTATAGAAGAATTTAAAAAAGTAAATCAAGAACTTTGTGAAAATGGATTTAAGGCACAATTTATATCAAGTATGATGAATCCAATGGTTTCATTAGTAACTTATTTTGGAATTGCAGCAGTAGCAGTAGTTGGTTCTATATATGCAGTGAGTGGAGGGATAACAGTTGGAAATTTACAAGCATTTGTACGTTACATATGGCAAATAAATCAGCCTCTTTCACAGATGACACAATTATCAACTGTAATACAATCTTCTTTTGCAGCAATAGAGCGTGTATTTGAAATTTTGGATGAAGAAGAGGAAACTCCTGATGTTGAAAATCCAGTTAAGATAGAAAATGTACAAGGAAATGTTACATTTGAACATGTGAATTTTGGATATGGAGAAAGTGAGACTTTAATAGAAGATTTAAATGTAGAAATAAAAAGTGGTCAAATGGTAGCTATTGTTGGTCCTACTGGAGCAGGTAAAACAACATTAATAAACTTATTGATGAGGTTTTATGATGTAAAGGGAGGAGCTATTAAAGTAGATGGAGTAGATATCAGAAATATGAGACGTGAAGATTTACGTTCAATGTTTGGAATGGTACTTCAAGATACATGGTTATTTAATGGTACTATTTTTGAAAATATAGAATATGGTAGATTTGGAGCTACTAAGGAAGAAATTATACAAGCAGCGAAAGTAGCAAATGTACATCACTTTATAACTACACTTCCAGATGGCTACAATATGTTTTTAAATGAAGAAGCATCTAATATATCGTTGGGAGAAAAACAACTTTTAACTATAGCTAGAGCTTTTATATCAGACCCTTCAATATTGATATTAGATGAGGCTACTAGCTCTGTTGATACTAGATTAGAATTGATGCTTCAAAAGGCAATGAGAAATCTTATGAATGGTAGAACTAGTTTTGTTATAGCACATAGACTTTCTACAATTCGTAATGCTGATTTGATTTTGGTTATGAATAATGGAAGTATTATAGAGCAAGGTAATCATGATGAACTAATGGAAAAAGGCGGATTTTATGAGAAGCTTTATAATAGCCAATTTGCAGATACAGAATCTGAATAGTAAAATATCTGCCTGAATAATAGCTAAAATTTAAATTGATAATGTTAGAATTGAAAAGAGTATCAGCAAAGTTATTTTTTTATAAACTTACTGATACTCTTTATATTTAAGCTTAAAAATATTTATATTTGACAACTAATCTTGTTATATCTGATAGCTAGAATTGCAGTATTTTTCTTTTTTACCTTTTTGTTCTCTGACATATAATAACTCACTTAACTTATCGATGTAATAACAATCGTCACTTATGCGAATTAAACTAGTTAGATAATATCCGTCTTTACTTCGAGGAATTTTTTTGTTTATAGCTAAGTCAATAGCTGTCTTTGCTGCCTCAAAATGTTTTAAGTGTGTATGACCTTCTTCAAAATTCTTTCTAGTATTATAAACTACATAACCTTTTTTAACTTGAAAAACTATAAATTCTTTTTTTTCATATATTTTATTAAACATTTAATCAGCCTTTCTCAAGATAGTTTTATAGTATAACAATAGAAGCTTCTAAAAAATTTTATAAAGAGTATAAAAATTATGTAAATTATAGACCTAAAGGCTATAATTTTATAAAGATAAATTTTTTATTACTTATATGTTAATTCATAGAAGTTAAAAGTAAATTATCTTTAAGTTAAACAAAAGTAAAATAAAAGACTAGTTATAATATTTATATGAAAAAGTACAAAATATAGTATAAAAATATAGAAAAATTAAATTATTTACTTGCAGTTTCTAGTTCCGTAAGTATATTTACCTTGAGATATATTATCATCATGAAAATATATTCTCTCACAAACTTTATCACCCCATAGAATATTTTTTGTTATTTTATGTGATGTATCTCCTGTAAATACCTCAGCAACAGTGGTATCAGTAACATCACAATAAAGGGATGCAAACTGCTTAAACCAAGGATTTTCTTCAAAGCGTGAAAGCCAGGAAGCTCCATAAGGACAGTGTAACTCTTCAAATTCAGGAACCCAACCTAAAAATGGAACATCAGTTATACTAGCAATATTGTCAGCAATCAATTCATCTCCATTTTCATTGGCTCTTTCTCTCATAGAAATAGCTCTTTCTTCTGATCTTTCAAACAAAACTTTTTTTAATATTTCAGCAGTTTTTTCATTTCCAAATTCCTCAACTAATACTTTGGTAAAATAAAAATATAAATCACCAAAATGTTTACAAGCCATACGAACTTCTTCAATAGCATAATCTTTGTCAATAGTTTCATTAGTTACAGTATCTTTGTTCAAAAAAATCACTCCTTAAAATAATAGTAGTTACATTATAATTATAGAGTATTTTTTATAAATAAGAAATTGATTTGAGATAAATAACATTTTAGTAAATGTAAATAGATTATTAAAATAATTTATTATTACAAAAATCTTCTAAATTGATGTATTTAGGAGTCTCCATATGAATAAGTGTTGTTTTGTAAATATCTTCAGTACATCCATTAGATATATTGTTAAAAATATCTGTATGCTCTTTTAATGTTGTTTCTAGTCTTCCCTCATGTGATAATGAATCAAGAGCTAATTTTTTTATTCTGTACATATAGCTGTTGAACATCTTATCAAATTCAGTATTTTGAGCATATGAGACGATTGTTGTGTGAAATAAAGTATCATATTCTGCAAATGTGTTTAAATTCTTATCACTTGATACAATCTCTTTTTGTTTATCTAAAAGATACTTTAATTTATCTATAGTTTGAATTGCTCTAGGCTCTTTGTATTGGCTCGTAATCAAAAAAGTACAAAATCCTTCTATTGCAGAACGTATTTGAAATATCTCTACAATTTCATTGGCTGTGATTTGATGAATTTTGAAACCCTTACTTGGAATGATATCTATAAAACCATCTTGACTGAGTCTTTGAAGAGCATCTCTTATAGGAGTTCTTGAGATTCCTATTTCACTTGCAAGCTTTGTTTCAGAATATATTTCATTTTCTATTATTTCACCAGATAGTATTAATTCTTTTAAATAGTCATATGCTTGTTCTTGTAATCTTTTAAATGTAGCCATATTTTACCCCTCCTAAACAATGTAAAAATACAAAAACTTATATAATGTTAAGAATACAACATAGTAAAATTAAGGTCAATCCTTTGAAATTTAAATTATATATTGGTTGATATGGCGATATAAATAAAGGTTTAGTTGAATGATACTTAATTATTGATAAAAATAGTTGATATAAAGAAAAATAATTAATATAAAGTATGATTAAATATAATATAAAAATAGTGTGGTTTATTTAACATAAATAGTATGCGTTAAATATAATGATTATAGATAAAATCTATTATATAAATCTAAAAATCGTGTTTTATTGTTAAAATAAATACTTTTATATTTTATATTGACCGGTATACTGGTGTGTAGTATACTTTAAATCATAAAAAACGTTTTCAAAAATATGAAAATATGGAGGGGTATATAATGAAATTAGGATTTATCGGATTAGGAATAATGGGAAAACCAATGGCCAAAAACTTACTAAAAGATGGATGTAATCTTTTAGTATATGACATTAATAAATGTGCTGTAGATGAGCTTGTATCGTATGGTGCAAAATATGCAAGTCTTTCAGAAATAGGTGAAGAGTGTGAGATTGTATTTACAATACTTCCAAATGGAGCTATTGTTCAAGATATATTATTTGGAGCTAATGGTTTAACAAATACTTTAAAAGAGGGAAGTATAATTGTAGATATGAGTTCAGTTACACCTACAGAATCTATGTTATGTGCAGAAAAATTAAAGCAAATGAACTTAGAATTTATAGATTCGCCAGTAAGTGGAGGTGAACCAAAAGCAATTGATGGAACACTTGCTTTTATGGCTGGTGGTAAAGAAGAAGTATATAAAAAAGTAGAGCCATTCTTTAATATAATGGGAAGCTCAGCTATCTTAATTGGAGATAATGGTAGTGGAAGTGTTACAAAACTTACAAATCAAGTAATAGTTAATCTTACAATAGCAGCAGTATCTGAAGCATTTGTACTTGCAGCCAAAGCAGGAGCAGACCCAGATAAAGTGTACAAAGCGATAAGGGGAGGTTTAGCTGGCAGTACAATATTGGATGCAAAAATACCAATGATTATGAATCGTGATTTTAAACCAGGTGGGAAAATATCTATCAATCTAAAAGATATAAAAAATGTAATGCAGACAGCACATAATTTGGATGTGCCACTACCTATGACAAGTCAGCTATTAGAAATTATGCAAACATTAAAAGTACATGGACACTTAGAAGATGACCATGGTGGAATAGCTCAATATTTTGAAAAATTAGCAGGTGTTGAAATAAAAAAACACAATAACTAAGGGCAAAGATATTGATGATATAGTAGATATGTATTATTAAAATTAGATTTAGATTATATTATACAGAGATGATAGAGTTACAATATCATAATAAAAGAAAAAATAAGGTCAAGAGATAATAAAGTAAATTATAAAGGGGAAAAGATTATGATTACAGGATATGGACTTTTGATAGCATTTATTATATCTATAGGAATTTTGCTTGTGTCAATTATCAAGTTTAAAGTAAACCCATTTTTGGCATTACTTATAACATCAATAATTACAGGATTTATGGTTAAAATGCCTATAAATGAAATTTCAACTACAATATCAACTGGATTTGGAAATACATTAGGTAGTATTGGTATTGTAATTGGACTTGGAATAATATTTGGAAATATACTTTCAGAATCAAGAGCAACAGAATCTATTGCAAAGGGATTGTTGGCTAGAACTGGAGAAAAAAATAGTGCGTTAGCTATAACTACAGCAGGATTTTTAATTTCAATTCCAGTGTTTATGGATGCTGCATTTGTTATAATGATGCCTATAGTTAAATATGTTTCGAGAGTAACTAAGAAGTCTCTTATGGTTTTTGTATGTGCATTAGGCGTTGGTACAATAGTAGGTCATGCACTTGTAATACCAACACCAGGGCCTTTAGCTGTTGCAGCAAATGTAAATGCAAATGTAGGTAGTTTTATACTTTATTCTATAATTGTTGCATTTCCAGCAGCTCTTGCAGGAGGATGGATTTATGGAAAACGTTTTGAAAAATATCCAGCTTATGCAATTGACGAAAATAATAGAGAAAAAAATTTAGAACAAGAAAAAGAGAGTATTGAACTTGAAGATGATAACTCTAATAAAGTCCCTGGTTTTGGAGTTTCTATGTTTTCTTTATTATTCCCAATACTTCTTATACTTGTATCAAATGTATTTAGTATGTTTTTAGAAAAAGGTTCTAAAATGAGTGGAATACTTGCTTTTATAGGCGATAAGAATATAGCAATATTACTTGGAATATTGGTAGCAATAGTATTTTTAAAGAAGTACATAAGTAAACCTATGGGAGATGTTGTTATTGAAGCTGCCGATTCAGCAGGATTGATACTATTAATAACAGGTTCAGGGGGAGCATTTGGTAGTGTTATAAATGCTAGTGGAATAGGAAACTTCTTAGTTGACACTATGTCTGGACTTAGTATATCAGTTGTAGTACTTGGATTCTTATTAAGTGCATTACTTAGAATTTCTCAGGGTTCTGCTACTGTAGCACTAGTGACTACCTCATCAATTTTAGGACCGACAATTTTAGCAACTGGGATGTCACCAGTTTTAGTAGGGCTTGCTATATGTGCTGGTGGTGTTGGTTTTTCTCTTCCAAACGATTCTGGATTCTGGGTACTTTCAAGATTTAGTGGATTGTCAGTTAAAGATACTTTAAATTCATGGACAATAGGAGGTACAATAGCTGGTATTACAGCATTTGCAATGGTTTTATTACTTAGTGTTATAAATGGTATTATACCACTTCCAGGCTTATAAAAAATATAAATATTAAACATATGCATACTGTAATAAATTGCATAAAGGGGGATTTTTAGTGAGAGAAGTCAATTCAATTAACATAGATATACTCGATACTTTTAAGAACGTAGATGAAGATAAATTAAATAAATTACTTGTAAATGAACTTAAAAATTTAAATAGAAAAATTATTGTATTAGATGATGACCCAACTGGAGTACAAACAGTTCATGATGTTTCTGTATATACTGATTGGGATAAGAATAGCATAGAACAAGGTTTTGATGAAGAAAATAGTATGTTTTTTATACTTACTAACTCAAGGGGATTTACAGTTTCTCAAACAACAGAAGTGCATAAGAAAATTTCAAAAAATATTGTGGATATTTCTCAAAAAGTTAATAAGGATTTTATTATTATAAGCCGAAGTGATTCAACAATGAGGGGGCATTATCCTCTTGAAACTAATCTGTTGAAAAATGAGGTGGAAAAATTATCAGGGAAAATATTTGATGGTGAAATAATAATGCCATTTTTCAAAGAAGGTGGAAGATTTACGATAGACAATGTACATTATGTAAAAGAAGGAGAAATGCTTGTACCAGCGGGAATGACTGAATTTGCAAAAGATAAATCTTTTGGATATAAATCTTCTGATATAGGAGAATGGTGTGAAGAAAAAACAAATGGAGAATATAAATCTAGTGATATGATATACATTTCATTAGAGGAACTTAGAAGTTTAAATATTGATAGGATAACAGAAAAGCTTAAAATGGCAAAGAATTTCAACAAAATCATTGTAAATGCAATAGATTATGTAGATGTAAAGGTATTTACAATTGCGTTTATACGTGCAGTAAACAGTGGCAAAGAATTTATATTTAGAAGCGCTGCTGCTATAACAAAGATACTTGGAGGTGTAAGTGATAAGGAATTACTTACTAAAGAGGAATTAGTATCAAAAGATAATACTAATGGAGGTATTATACTTGTTGGTTCACATGTAAATAAAACTACTCAACAACTAGAAGAACTTAAAAATTGTAAACATCCTATAGAATTTATAGAGTTTAATCAACATTTAGTTTTGAGAGAAGATGGATTAAAAAATGAAGTAAAAAGAGTTATACAAGTTGTAGAAGAGAAAATAACTAATGGAAAGACTGTTGCTGTGTATACTAGACGTGAGCGTTTTGATTTAGATACGAATGATAAAGATAAACAACTTATGGTTTCTGTAGAAATTTCAGATGCTGTAACTAGTATAGTTGGTATGCTTAATGTAAGACCAAATTTTATTATAGCAAAAGGTGGAATTACATCTAGTGATGTTGGAACTAAGGCGCTAAAAGTAAAAAAGGCTACTGTAATGGGTCAAATAAAACCTGGTATACCAGTATGGATGACAGGAGAAGAAAGTAAATTTCCTAATATGCCATATATAATTTTCCCTGGCAATGTTGGAGAAGTTAGTACACTTAGAGAAGCTGTTGAAGTATTAATGGGCTAGAAGATTTGATTTAAAAATAAGGATAAGTCAATAGTAAGTTTTAGAATATATTAAATAAGGTTTAGAATATTATCAATAATATTCTAAACCTTATTTGTATTTATAAATATTTATATTATAATATGGCATATAATTTAGATTATTTATTTTTTTTGATTGATTTAATATCTTCTTTGATTTTATTTAAAATATCTTTATGCTTATTAGAGCTTATATTAGGGAACGCCTTAATAATACGTCTATGAAGTAATTTGTGGCTAGATAGTAGAGTATTAAGCTTGTTTTTAAGTTCTTCAATTCTATTTTTAGCATAACGATAATTTTCTCTTTCTTTTAATATTTCAAATCTATCCTCTAAAGTCTCAAGTCTATTTTCAACCAAAGTCTCAAGTTTATTCTCAATAGTTTCTTGTGTAATAATTTTGTAGTATTCCTTTTTATCTTTTAATTCCTTAATTATAAGATTGATTTGTTTTAATTTACCATTTAATTGTAAAATTGTGTGTATTGTAATTATTAAATCTAAAACAAAATAAATTTCTATGGATATACCAAGAATAAATAGTATATTTTTAGGAATATAATCTATGAAATCAACTACAATAGGATGTATTATCAGCATTACAATTAATGACAACACACCAAACATAAGTGAATTTTCTAGGCACACTCTTCCGTGAATATTGAACTTGTGATTGGAATAATCCCACCACTTCATATTAAATATTTTTTCTAATACAAAACTTGTAAAATACTCCATTATACTGGTGATAATTATACTAAACACAAATAATAAGGGAATATTATGAACAAAAGGAGTTAATGTAGCTACTATTGCTAGTGCTCCAAATCCATATATAGGACAAAATGGCCCATTTAAAAAACCTCTATTTACAAATTGTTTTTGTAAAACAGAACAATATGTAGTCTCACAACACCACCCTATAAAACTATAAATTACAAAATAAAGAAATTGGATATAAAATGTACTCATAAGCACCTCATTTCTAGTTAATATAACATTATATAATACTATATATCTGGTATTTTCTTTCACAATTAACTATATTACTTTAAATTTAATTTACATATTGATTATACCAATTTATAGAAATTTATCAAATTTAATTGCAATTATAATATTATATGCAAAACTATAATAATGAGATTTTATTTAAAATAAATAAGGGTGTCAAGTATAATCAAATCAATATCTGTAGATACTCTACAGTATATTGTTTTGATTACCTTTGACACCCTTATATTATTTATATTTTGTTTATTTACATTTAAAACTAGAACAACATGTTTCAGTGTAAAGATTTACTCTATCAGTTTCAGGAGCTACTACTATATTATCAAGATTACATAAGCTACCATCTTTATTATACTTACAAGTCTTGACACTACAAACTAATTCTTCACAATTTCTATTGTTAACATTATTAGATAGATTACTATAAATAGATTCATCTAAAAACGAACTACAGCAAGTATGTCTATCATTATGGGCTTGTTCACCATTTATAAAAATTTTATCTGCATAACATATATGGCTGTTATTATGTGAGCAGTTAGTTACATTACAATTGATTCTTTCCAAAGTTATTACCTCCTAAACTATTATTTATTATAAATTATGTCCATATAATTGCAAGAATATAACCTTTAAGAGAAAACTTCCTTTTAGAAGATATCTATTTTTAGATTAATTTGAAATACAGATATATTTTCTTCTAAAATTTACCTAAATTGTATAAAAACTTACAGCTTGGAGAAAATAATAGAAAAAGGAGGCGTAATCAATGTTTGAAAAGAAGAAAAAAGAATTATTTCCTTGGAAAATATCTGCATTAGTACTAGTAGGAGTATTTGTATTAAGTAGTGGAGTTTATATAGGAACAAAGTTAAAAAATAATGGAGTTCAAACTGGTAAAGTTGTAAGTGCTAGTGCGAATATGAATGAAGAATCAAAAGAAGCTTTTGGATTAAATAAAAACTGCGAAGTTTGGCTTCAAAGCGAAGGTGAGAATGAAACTAACTATAAGAGAGTACTTACAATGGCTGGAGTAGTTCCAGAGTCATTATTAGATAAGACAAAATCAGAAATAGTATCATATTTTAAGCAAGAATATCCAACTAAAACAATAAAGAGTATGGATAAAAATGAAATCATATTAGTAGAATCTAAAAACAGTGATAATAAAGATGTACAAGCAATGAACACTACTATAAAAGGTAAATATACAATTGAAAATGATAATGGAAATATAGCATTGTATAAATATGATGATATTGGAAATAAAACATTAGTAGAAAAAACTAAAATAAGAGTAGATTCACTTCCTAAGACTGTTCAAGATGAACTTAAAAAAGGTGTAGTTATGGATACAGAGGAAGAGGCCTATTCAAGATTAGAAGATTTTGCAAGTTAATATTTCAAATTGATATTAAGATTCAAAACATATTTAATGCCTATTAAAATACAATAATTTATTTGTACTAAATATAAAAGTTATATTGGAGTGAGAAGTTCGCTTTGATATAACTTTTTTATTTGATTTTATTAAATCTCTAAGAATACTCGTGACTTTAGTCATGAGATGAATTAGGGAAATAGTAAGCGTATAGAGAAGTTTGTACATAGAGATAGTAAACAATCTATCCAATATACCACTTGAATTGCTGGAAACCTCTAAAGCTTATGTGAACGACAGCCTCTAATACGACTAATGTAGAATTTAGCTACAGGTTAAATTTTCTCTACTGTCATTGTTTTTTACCAAAACATTGGCTTTACAGTAAAGATATGTTATAATCATCTTAGAAAGCGAAGTGATATATATCATGTATTTAACTGTAAAACAGCAGGTAAAACATCTTTCAAAGGAAGATTATAAGAATATTAAAGAGCTTTCTCGTATAGCTAAAAATTTAGCTAATGAAGCAATCTATAATATTAGGCAATATTACTTCCAAGAAGGCGAATATCTAAATTATGAAAAGAATTATGTTCTTCTGAAAGATAGTCCTAATTACAAAAATTTAAATTCCAATATGGCTCAACAAATTTTGAAGGAAGTAGATGGTTCATTTAAGTCTTTTTTTGGACTACTTAAATTAGTGAAAAAAGGTAAATATTCTTTCAAAGATATAAAATTACCACATTATCTTCCAAAAGATGGATTTACTACACTTGTCATTGGTTTTGTTCGATTAAATAATAATCAATTAATAATTCCATATTCACGTCAATTTGGAAAAGAACATAAAAAAGTTATAATAACGATTCCGCCAATTCTTAAAGATAAGAAAATTAAGGAAATTCGTATTATACCAAAAGCAAAAGCTAGGTTCTTTGAAATTCAATACACTTACGAAGTGAAAGAAGAACAAAGAAAATTAAATAAAAACAAAGTACTAGCCATTGATTTTGGAATTAATAATTTAGCAACTTGTATTACTTCTACTGGTGAAAGTTTTATTGTTGATGGAAAGCGTTTAAAATCAATAAATCAATGGTATAATAAACAAAATGCACGACTTCAAAGTATTAAAGATTTACAGGGTTATGTAAAACGAAATACCAATCAACAAAAATCGAATACTCGCAATCGAAACAATAAAGTAAATGATTATATGGCTAAAACAGCTCGTATTATTATTAATTATTGTTTAAAAAATGATATTGGTATTTTAGTTTGTGGGTATAATGAAACTTTTCAATACAGAAGTAATATCGGGAAAGTTAATAATCAAACATTTGTACATATTCCTTTTGGTAAATTACGTGATAAATTAGAATATCTATGTAAACTATATGGAATTACTTTTTTAAAACAAGAAGAAAGTTATACTTCCAAAGCTAGCTTTTTTGATAAAGATATTATACCAGCTTATAATGACGATAATCCAAAGGAGTATGAGTTCTCTGGAAAAAGAATTAAAAGAGGATTGTATCAAACTAAAAAAGGAATGATTTTAAATGCTGATGTTAATGGTGCATTAAATATTTTGAGAAAAAGTAATGTTGTGTCCTTAGATGGACTATACAGTAGGGGCGAACTGGACACGCCTGTACGTATCAAAGTAGCTTAGGTTATTTTGAACGTAATCGAACTCTGCGATTTTAGTCGTGGGAGGTTCAGGGTATAATAATTTAGAACATAAGTTTTTATGAGAAATACATTTTGGTATTTCTTTTATTTTTAGGAGGAATTTTTTAAAATGATGATATTGGGGATTGACCCAGGTATAGCCATAGTTGGATATGGTATAATTGAATATAAAAATAGTAAATTTAAAGTAATAGATTATGGAGCAGTGACAACACCTGCGCATATGAATATCTCTAAGAGGTTAGAACTTGTATATAAAGGAATTGATACAATAGTAAAGAATTACAATATAGATGAAGTTGGAATGGAGGAACTATTCTTTAACAAGAATGTAAAGACTGCTATAACAGTAGCACAGGCTAGAGGGGTTACTATGCTTGCTTGTGCACATAATGGTAAACCAATATATGAATACACTCCGCTTCAAGTAAAACAAGGTGTAGTTGGATATGGTAGAGCAGACAAAGCACAAGTTCAACAGATGGTAACCTCATTTTTAAGTTTAAAAAAAGTTCCAAAGCCAGATGATGTTGCAGATGCTCTAGCTGTGGCTATTTGCCATGCTCATTCAAATAAACTTGAAAAAACTTTAAAGAATATAGGTGGGAAGTATGTATAGTTATATAAAAGGTACAGTAGAAGAAATTTATATAGACAGTATAGTTGTTGAAAACAATGATATAGGATATAAGATAAATGTGTCATCCAATACAATAATGAATTTGCAAATAGGGAATACTGCAAAAATATATACTAAACTAATAGTAAGAGAAGATGATATGAGTCTTTGCGGTTTTGCAAGCAGGGAAGAATTAAAGATGTTTGAATTGCTTACATCTGTATCAAAAATAGGACCTAAGGTGGGGCTTTCAATACTATCATTTGCATCACCAGCGCAACTAGGAGCTTATATTTTAAGCGAAGATGTTGGGAAACTATCTAAAGCTCCAGGCGTTGGTAAAAAGACAGCAGAGAGAATCGTTTTAGAACTTAAAGATAAAGTAGATAAAAATAATATAGACTTTGAACCAACATTATTATCACAAAAACCTACTTTCATATCTCAAGATGAATCTATAGATGCACTTGTAGCTTTGGGGTATACCTTAGCAGAATCAAAAGAGGCAGTTCAAAAATGTAAAAAAGATGGTATGAATACAGAAGACATTATAAAAAAAGCACTTACATATATAATGAGTAAATCTATGAAGTAGCATTTAATTTGTGAATGTAAAATAATATTTAAAATAAAGTAGATTTGCAAAATTACGGAAGGAGGGGTATAAATGCAAGATTTTGAAGATGAAAATAGGATAATAACTTCTACTATGAAGGTGGAAGATATAGATATAGAAAATAGTTTAAGACCAAAAACACTAGAAGATTATTTGGGTCAAGAAAAATCCAAAGAGCAACTTAGTATATTTATAGAGGCAGCAAAATCAAGAAATGAGCAGTTAGACCATGTACTTTTATATGGACCACCAGGGCTTGGAAAAACTACACTAGCAAGTATAATAGCTAATGAGATGGGAGTAAATTTGAGGATTACATCAGGACCTGCAATAGAAAGAGCCGGAGACTTAGCAGCTATACTTACAAATTTGAATGAAAATGATGTTTTATTTATAGATGAGATACATAGAATCAATAGGAGTGTTGAAGAAGTATTGTATCCAGCAATGGAAGATTTTTGTTTAGATATAATAATAGGAAAAGGACCATCTGCGAGAAGTATAAGGCTTGACCTTCCTAAGTTTACACTTATTGGAGCTACTACAAGAGCTGGTATGCTTACAAATCCACTTAGAGATAGATTTGGTGTTATTTGTAAATTAGATTATTATACAGTTGATGAACTTTCAAAAATAGTGCTTAGGTCATCAAATATTTTAGATGCAGAAATACAATCTCAAGGAGCTTTAGAGCTTGCAAAACGCTCAAGAGGAACTCCAAGAATAGCAAATAGATTGCTAAAAAGAGTTAGAGATTTTGCACAGGTTAGGGCTGATGGAAGGATAACTGATGAAGTTGCGAAGGATGCTCTTGAACTTTTAGGAGTTGATAATTTAGGTCTTGATTTTGTGGATGAAAAGCTTCTTATAACTATAATAGAAAAATTTAGGGGTGGTCCTGTAGGTCTTGATACGTTAGCAGCTTCAATTGGTGAAGATAGAAATACAATAGAAGATGTGTATGAGCCGTATTTACTTCAACTAGGGTTTATAAATAGAGGGCCTAGAGGTAGAGTAGCCATGCCATTAGCCTATGAACATCTAAAAATACCTTATCCTAGCGATAGATAAGAATAGAAGAAAGAGGTATCAATTAAAAAAATAATCATTAAATTAAAATATTTCTAAAATGGGCAAAAATTCAAACATATCCACAAAATGGTAATTATATCTGTAGATACTGTGGATAAATACAAGGAAAAATGTGTGTACTGTATCTATATATTGTGGATAAGACGTGTATAACGTGGAAAAATATCTATATATTGTGGATATGCTGTATGTTAAAAATAGGGATTTATTGATAGATTATGGTAATATTGTAGAAAATAAGTTGTTTTTTTGATATTATTGTAGCTAGAGAAATTTTAAGAGAGGAAGTTTGACATTGAAAACAAGTGATTTTAAATTTGATTTACCACAGGAACTTATAGCTCAAGTTCCTATAGAAGATAGAGCTAGTTCAAGATTGATGGTATTAGATAAAGAAACAGGAGAAATTGAGCATAAAGTATTTAGAGATATAATAGAATATTTAAATCCAGGAGATTGTTTAGTTTTAAATAATACTAGAGTTATACCTGCTAGATTAATAGGGGAAAAACTTGAGACTGGTGGAAAAATTGAATTTTTATTATTAAAAAGAACAGAGGAAGATACTTGGCAAGCTTTAGTAAAGCCAGGTAAAAGAGCAAAAGTGGGAACTAAGTTTTCTTTTGGAAATGGGAAATTAATTGGAGAAGTTGTAGATTTATCAGATGAAGGTTCAAGAATTATAAAGTTTCATTATGATGGAATTTTCGAAGAGATTTTAGATGAGCTTGGAAATATGCCACTTCCTCCATATATAACTGCTAGATTAGAGGAAAAAGAAAGATACCAAACTGTTTACTCAAAACATAATGGCTCAGCAGCGGCACCTACAGCAGGTCTACACTTTACAGAAGAATTATTAAATGAAATAAAAGAAAAAGGTGTAGATATAGCATTTATAACTTTACACGTTGGTTTAGGTACTTTTAGGCCAGTAAAAGTAGATGATGTTTTAAATCATAAGATGCATTCAGAATATTATATGGTTAGTCAAGAGGCAGCTGACAAAATAAATAGAGCAAAAAAAGATGGGAACAATGTAGTATGTGTTGGAACTACTAGTTGTAGGACTATAGAATCAGCTTGTGATGAAAATGGCAAGATGAAAGAAACTAGTGGATGGACAGATATATTTATATATCCAAGTTATAAATTTAAGGTTTTGGATAGACTTATAACTAATTTTCATTTACCAGAGTCTACCTTAATCATGTTAGTAAGTGCTATCTGTGGAAAAGAAAATGTTTTAAATGCATATAATGAGGCAGTAAAAGAAAGATATAGATTCTTCAGTTTTGGAGATGCTATGATTATAAAGTAGGGAGGGAATAGATGCATAGCTTACAAAAACAAAAAAAGAATAACCCTATATTAAAGATTGCTTTTATCTTTGAACGTGTATTAGCAGTAGTAGTTTTAATAGCAGTATTTTTAGGTACAATAGATGTATTAAGACTTATGTGGGGAGCATATATAGTTGATTTTCAAAACCCAGTACAATACAGTCAGCTTAATGATTTCTTAGCACAAATATTACTTTTGGTGATAGGTGTTGAGCTTGTAGTAATGCTATCACTTCATATACCAGGAGCATTTATTGAGGCACTACTATATGCTATAGCTAGAAAAATGTTATTGCTTCCTAAAAATGAAGGAATGATAGATGTTTTAATTGGAGTTATAGCTATTGCAGGACTATTTGCTATAAAAAAGTTTTTAGTAACAAAAGACAAGAGTGCTCTTAATATAACGAGTATTCATGATGAAGAAGCAATCAAAGAACAACAAAGTAAAGAAGATAAAGATAAATCTATTTAGAAAATATATTAGATATTTAGATTAGTGAAAATATATGTTATGAATAACTAGAAATAAAAATTATTAAGGAGATATTTATGTACGCAGTAAGATACGAACTGATAAAAACTTGTAAACAAAGTGGTGCAAGGCTTGGAAGATTACACACGCCACATGGGATTATAGAAACACCAATATTTATGCCTGTTGGGACTCAAGCAACAGTAAAGTCTATGACACCAGAAGAATTAAAAGAGATTGGCTCACAAATAATACTTAGTAACACTTATCATCTATATATGAGACCAGGACATGAACTTATAAAAAAAGCTGGTGGACTTCATGAGTTTATGAACTGGGATAAGCCAATACTTACAGATAGTGGAGGATTTCAAGTATTTAGCTTAGGGCCTTTGAGAAAGATAAAAGAAGAAGGTGTAGAATTTAGGTCACACCTAGACGGTTCAAAACATTTTTTAACTCCAGAAAAAGCTATGGAAATACAAAATGCGTTAGGTTCAGACATAATGATGGCATTTGATGAGTGTGCGCCATACCCAGCAGATAGAGAGTATGTAAAGAATTCATTAGAAAGAACAACAAGATGGTTAAAAAGATGTAAAGATGCCCATAATAATACAGACAAGCAAGCTTTATTTGGTATAATACAAGGTGGAATGTATAAAGATTTAAGAGAGCAATCAGCGAAAGAAATAACAAGCATTGATTTACCTGGATATGCGATTGGTGGACTTAGTGTTGGAGAACCAAAGCCACTTATGTACGATGTACTAGAACACACAACTCCATTTATGCCAAAGGACAAACCAAGATACTTAATGGGAGTTGGTAGTCCAGATGATTTAGTGGAAGGTGTTATAAGAGGAGTAGATATGTTTGACTGTGTTTTACCTACTCGTATAGCTAGAAATGGAACTGCAATGACTAGTCAAGGTAAAGTAGTAGTTAGAAATGCAACTTATGCTGAAGACTTTACTCCACTTGACCCTGAATGTGATTGTTATGCTTGTAAAAATTATTCAAGAGCCTATATAAGACATCTTGTAAAAGCAAATGAAATACTGGGTGCAAGATTGATAACTACTCATAATCTTCACTTTTTACTAAATTTAATGAAACAAATAAGACAAGCAATAATGGAAGATAGATTACTTGATTTTAGAAATGAATTTTTTGCAAAATATGGATATGAAATATAGGTTTTGCACTATTAATTATAATCATTTTAATATATAATATTCAATAGTACTCAAAGCTAAAGAAAGTAAATTGTTGTATAAACATTTATTACGATTTGCAAAAGAGTATAATTTACAAAGGAGTGAAAAATTAATGCCACAGCAACAAATAATGATGAGTATAGGTCTATGGGTAGTAGTAATTGCAATCTTTTATTTCCTAATGATTAGACCTCAAAAGAAAAAAGACAAACAATTGAAAGAAATGAGAAGTAGCCTAGGTGTAGGAGACAAAGTCATTACAATAGGTGGAATAGTAGCTAATGTAGCTAAAGTTGAAGATGATGTTGTAATATTAGAATTAGGACCAAACAGAACTAAAGTTCCATTTGAAAAATGGGCTATAGGGACAGTTCAATCTAGAAAAGAAGAAATAGAAGAACAGTAAAATAGTAATTTAAAAGCCTTTTCTCGAATATATATTAATTTGAGAGGAGGTTTTTTTATGGGAAAATCTAATTATATTTTTAAAGGTTTGGGATATGCATATATAATAACTTTGGCTGTTTTATTAGTGTATAACTTATTTTTGACATTTACAGATATCGGTGGAGATAATATAACTATGGTTGCATCATTTATAACTACTATTTCTGCAGCTATAGGCGGTTTTTACACTTCAAAACACATGCAAGAAAAGGGACTTATGTATGGACTTTTAGTTGGACTTTTGTACATAGTGTGTATTTTTTTGACTGTGTTTTTAGCACAAGAGAGCTTCATATTTGAAGTAGGAATGATTTATAAGTTATTGCTTATATCAGCAGCAGGAGGTATTGGAGGAGTATTAGGTGTCAATTTTAAATAGAGTTTATATTAAAGTGGTTTTGTGATATAATCAATAGGAAACAATTAGAAATGGAGGCGTTGAAAATGGAAAATAAACATGTAAAAACTTTATCTCAAGCTACTTTAAAGCAAAGTGCTGCAAAAGGTGGATGTGGAGAGTGTCAAACTTCTTGTCAATCAGCTTGTAAAACTTCTTGTACAGTTGCAAATCAAGAGTGTGAAAGATAGAAAATTATTGATTTAGTTGTTTGTAAGAGGGTATCTCAAAATGGTTCTTTTATCATTAATGAGGTATCCTTTTTTATTTTTTGTCTCCATATAAAATGTTTAATATGTTTATAAAAAATAAGGTTTGACTTGTTAGTGTTTAATTTTTTATATATTCAAAATCTAACTTTTTATTCTTATATTTCTAATATATGCATTAGTAAATTATGTAAACTTATAAAATGTATTGATAAATAATATTATATATAATATTATCTATATGTGGGAAATACGAATATAAAAAATTAAATACAATATTCGGAGGACATAAATATGTTAAGTAACAAAAAGAGAAGTATGGCAATAGTAATGGCAGGAGCTACAGTTATGAGTGCAGCAGCACCAATATTCGCAGACAACACTGTGTCAGAAAATGTTGATAAAAATTACACAGTAAGTGCAAAAGATTCTACTAAACTAATCGAAGAGGTTAGAAAAGCATTAGAGATTAAGTTTGAAGAGACAAAAGCAGGAGCGAATGTAAATGATAGAGTTTATGATATAAAAGTAGATAATGTAAACTTAACTAATGCAACTCAATTACAAAACAAGATAAACTCATTAGTAGAAGGACAAAGTTTAAAAGTTACTATACAAGATAAAGGCCATCAAACTATAGGTGGAAAAGTAGTTGACTATAAAATTGAAAACTACAAAACAGCTCAAGAAATAGTAGATGCAGTTAATGCTTTCAATGCAACTTTAGCAGAAGATTCTGATAGCAAGTTAACAGCAACTATAAAGTCTACTAGTACAGTTGAAGTAAAAAGAGCAAAAGATTCAAAAAATACAATTACAGTAAATGTAGGAGACCAACATTTAGACTTTGCAAAACCAGTAACATCAGAAGAAGGTACTTTTGAAGGCTATGAAAAGCGTTACAGCGATATAGAATCAAAAGAATTACATACAATAACAGTTAAAAATGCAGATTTACAAGACATATCAGCAGAAGATTTATTTGATGGAGTTAGATTAACTACATTAGGTAGAGAAATAGTTAATAAAGTTAAAAATGGATATACTTTAACATTTGAGAATGAAGCAATACTTACTCAAGAGCAAGAAGATAGTGATGATAAAGATAAGCCAGAAAAGTCAAGCTTTGATATGGTTTTAAGTAAGACAAATGAAAAGCCAGAAACAATAAGTGTATCAAGTAAAAACCATAAATTAGTTAGAGATTTACACAAAGTACTAACTGATGTAAAAGACGGAAAAGAATTAAAAGTAGAAGTTTTATCTGGAGATTCAAGATTTACAACAGCAGTAGAAGTTAGTAAGGAAAGATTCAAAGATGGAGAAGCAGATTCAATAATTTTAGTTGGAGAAGATGCTATAGTTGATGGATTAGCATCAGCACCACTTGCATCTCAAAAAAATGCACCAATACTATTATCTAAAAAAGATTCATTACCATCAGAAATAGAAGCTGAGATATTAAGAGTACTTGGAAGTAACTTATCTTCTAAGAAAATATATATAGTAGGTGGAGAATCTAAAATATCAAAAGAAACTGAAGAAAAACTTTCTAAATTGGGTGTAAGTAAAGTTGAGAGAGTTTCTGGAGATGATAGATTTGAAACTTCTTTAGAAATAGCAAAACAATTAAAAGATACATTTAAAACTGCATTTGTAGTAGGTGGAAATGGAGAAGCAGATGCTATGAGTATATCTGCCAGAGCTGCTCAATTTGGAGCTCCAATAATAGTTACAGGTAACGAGTTAGATGCAAGTGCTGAAAAATTATTAAAAGGAAAAGAATTAGAAATCGTTGGTGGAGAGAATTCTGTATCAAAAGAAGTTGAAGATAAATTAGTTGAAATAGATTTAAACAACAAAGTTGAAAGACTAGCTGGAGAAAACAGAAAAGATACTAATGCTAAAGTAATCAACAAGTACTATGCAGGAGCAACTAAAGCATATGTTGCAAAAGACGGTTATGTAGGTGGAAATGGACAATTAGTTGATGCACTTACAGCAGCACCACTTGCAGCTAGTTCAAAAGCACCAATAGTATTAACTACAGAAGAACTTTCTAAGTCACAGGAAGAAGTAGTTGAGTTAAGACTTAAAAATGCAACTAAGTTAGTACAAATAGGTGAAGGAATAGCTAAAAATGCTATTGAGAAAATAGCAGAAAAAATAAACTTATTTAAATAAGAACTAATAGTATATAAAAATTGATACTATAAGTTTGTTTAGATAATATAGAATGTCTATAATGTACATTTATACAAGATGCTTAGATAATATATGATGTCTACAATATAAAATATATACAAATAATGAAATGAAAAGAATAACAGTAAAGAATAAAAATAAGGTATCTCATTTATATTTAATTTGAGATACCTTATTTTTTTATTTTTTGATTATAATACTGCAAAATTCATATTATAAAAAAATTATTATAAATGATATTGTTTATAATGATTAAACATCTTATTAACATATATTATTTTGAATTTATTACTTAATTAAATAAAATGAGTTATAATGTTTTGAATTTACGGAGAATAAAGACTTTAATTATAGTATTTGAGTTATATGGATAACTATGGTATTATATATAAAATATGGTAACAAAACTGTAACTTTTTATTGAGAATGGATAAAATTATTGATAAAAAATACGAAAAATATATTGGGGGTAAATAATAATATGAAGAAGAGTAAAAAGATATTAGCTATAGGACTTACACTATCTTTAGTAATGGTAAATACTCCTATAGTAAATGCGTTGACATCTGTCGAACAAATAAAAGGTAATGACAGGTATGAAACAGCGGCAAAAATAGCAGATAAACAAAGCTATAATACAGCAATACTAATTAATTCAGATAATAGCTTGGCAGATGGTCTTAGTGCAAGTGGTTTAGCTGGAGCTTTAAATGCGCCTATTTTAATGACAAAACAAAATCAAATTCCAAGTACTACTATGGAAAGACTGAACAAAGCAAATACTGTGTATATAATAGGTTCAGAATCGACAATAAGTAAAAATATTGAAAATCAATTGCTTTCTAAAAAGAAGGTTGTACAAAGAATATTTGGTGAGAATAGATTTGATACGAGCGTAAAAATAGCTGAGAAAATCAAAGAAATCAAGCCTATTGATAAGGTAATTATAGCTAATGGAATTACAGGAGAAGCAGATGCGATAAGTGCATCACCAGTAGCTGCAAGAGATGGAGTACCTATAATACTTACAGATGGAAATAGTGTAGGGTTTGATACTACAGGATTAAAGAGTTATGTACTTGGTACTAGTGAAATAATAAGTGATGAATTGGTCAAAAGTACAAATTCTGTTAGGTTAGGTGGAACAGATAGATTTGACACCAATAAGAGAGTTATACAAGAGTTTTATAAAAACAGTAAAGAGTTTTACTTAAGCAAGGGTCTACAATTAACAGATGCATTAGTTGCTTCTACAATAGCAAAAAATGCTCCTGTAGTATTAGTAGAAAATGGTAGCAATAAGAGTATTTTAAGTGGAGCAGATAAACTTACAGTACTTGGAGGAATAAATCAGAATGTAATCAAACAGTGTATAAATCAAGCTTCTCCAAATCAACAAGGACTATATTATAATCCAAATGATAGAGCATTTAAGGACAGAATAAAGGGAAAAGTATATGCTCATATAAGACAATATAGAAAAGAAAACGGAGTAAAAGAGTTATCTGTAGCAAGTAGATTAGAGGGATTAGCAAATGATTGGTCTAACTTAATGGCAAATAAGAAGACTTTATCTCACACAATAAATGGCAAAAATTCATACTCTACTTTTCTAAAGTACTTAGATTGGAGTGAGATTAAGCCTGGATATGTTGCAGTTCAAGGTGAAAATATAATTAAATATAAAATTCCAGATAAACCTGTTTATACAAATAGAGATGCAGATGATATAGGAAATTTTATTTTCAATGAGTGGAAGACAAATCCTGAAGAAGGTACCAATATGCTACATAAAGGATATGAAATAATGGGATTTGGAATAGCCATGACAGGAGATAAGACTATATACGCAACACATGAGTTTTATGGAAGATATAAAGAATAAATATTTGTTATAATTTAGGTATCTTACGGAATGTAACTACACACAAAATGATAGCTGTGAGAAAATAATATATAAATAATAAAATTATAATGGAAAATAACATTTATATTAATACAATAGTATAAATGTTATTTTTTTTAAATTTAGTGAAAAAAATTGTATCAAAAAGTTTAAATATAGTATAAAATGGGTAAGAAAGTAGTGAAAATTAAATGGCAAAATTAGGGAAACCTAATGACGCAAAACTATAGGGGTTAAAGCTTTTAAAGCCATATCAGCCAGTTGCTAAAAAGAGTAAAGTCTTTTTATTTTATAATTAAGATTCTCTTTGAGTGTCTTTTTTTATTGTCTGAAACTATAGTATTTAAATTCATGAGAAATTAGAAATTTATTGAGGGAGGATTGTTGTTTCATGAAAAAAGCAATATCTTGTGTACTAGCAGTATCAATGTGTAGTGCACCACTAAACGTTTTTGCAGAACCTATCTTAGAGGGGAAGTTAAGGGCAGTTGAAAAATCAGTTACAGAGAAGTTAAAGGGGAATCTTGAAGTAGATTTAAATTTTTCGCTTCCAATAAAAAATAATGAATCAGAAAGTATGACTAATATACAATTGGAATTAAAAGATGATAGTAATAATAGTGGAATAATAAATCTGGGAGAAAAAGATTCAGGAACATTAAATATTGGGGCAGATAATATAGAATATACTATAAAAAAACTATCTGCAAGTAGAAGTGAAATAAAAAATAAAGATGAAAATATATCATATTATAATATTGTATTTAATAATTTACCTGTTGGAAAATACAATGTAGAAGTCTCTGGAGGAGGATTCAAGAGTAAGGAAATTAAGGACATTGATATATCAAGTTATTCACAAAGAGTTTTGTTAAGTAATAGAGCAAGTGTTGATGATAAAAATAAACCTCTAAACTATGAACTATTCTTGATGGGCGATGTGAATAATGATGGTAAAGTTGATAAGAAGGATTATGAGGATGTATTGAAAAATATAAACTCAAATAAAAGTGAATATGATTTAAATAGAGATGGAAAGGTAGATATTGCTGACTTAGACTATGTTCAGAAAAATTTAGGGCAAAGTGAAGATGAAAAAAGCCTAGAGAGTATAGTATCTACCAATCCTATAGTAGATACAAGTAAAGTAACATTAGAAAAAAACAGTGATACAAATATTCAAGGTACTGTAGAGGATTTATTCAGTGGAGAGAATAGTGGAGTTAAAATATCTCCAGCAAATGCAGACGATAAGATATCAGAAGAAAAACCAGCAGTAATGGATATAGCTTTATTAGAAGCACTTGATATGGAAGTCATAAATATAAAAGCACCTGAAGGGAATGCTCCAGCAAAAGGAATAGTTGAAGTTACAGATAAAGATGGTAATGTTCAACAGGTTCCTTATGAAAATAAAGAATATGTAGAAACTTTAAAAGAAGAGCAGAAGCAAGAGGAAGTAAATAATGAGCAAGAAGAAACAAATAATAAAGATGAAAATATAGAGCAGTCTGATAATAATTTAGACAATAATCAAGAAGAAAAAAATGATAAAGAAGATTCAAATACAACTGATAAAGAAAACAACGATAAAGAAAACAACGATAAAGAAAATTCATCAACAGATAAGTCTGATTCAGACAAAGATACATCAAAACAAGAAGACAATATCAGCAAAGATGATAATTCTACAACATCTACATATGGTAGGTCAGCAGTAGAAACATATGCAGAAGTTCAAAATAGTGATATAGTAATAAATCTTGGTAAACAAGTAGCAGTAAAAAAGATAACAATAAAAATAACAGCTACAACAGCAAATGATAGAAATCTTGCAGAAATATCTAAAGTTGAATTTTTAAATAATGTTTATAAAGAAATACCAAAACCAGATATGAATATACCTAAAATCAATAAAATATCGACTAGTACTGCTGTTGGAAACGAAAAAGTATCTTTTTATTGGAATAATGAAGTAAATGTATCTGCATATGAACTTATATTAGATACGATTGACAGTAAAGGAAAAGTACTATCGACTAAAAAATTACAAACTAGTAAAAACACTATAGATGTCAGGGATATACAAGCATATGGATTATATAGAGTGAGCATACAGTCTTTAAATGGAGATTGGGCTAGTGGATATAAAGAGGCAACAGCAGAAAACTTAGATGGAGTTCCAGAAAATGTAGACTCAAACTATAAGCCTATACAATTTAGTCCAGACAGTATAATAGAATTTCAAGTTGTTCCAGATACAAAACCAGAACCACCAGAAGGTATAAATGTCAAAGGTAGATTTAAGGGTCTTGATGTAAGCTGGAAAAATCATAAACAAGCTAAAGACTTTGATTTATATTATAGAGAAAAAAGTTCTAATGGCTCTTGGATAAAATATAATGACAAACTTATTCGTGGAACAAGTTTAAAAATAGAGGGGCTTAAGGATAATACAACATATGAAGTTAGAATGACAGCTACGAACCATTTAGGTACGAGTGGAATGTCTAAAACATATATAGGAACAACTGAGAGTGTTGATGCTCCAACAACACCTAACTATAGACTAATTAATACTCCTAAGTTAGATGCAGGTTTTGGGATACCAACAAATCATATAGTAGATGTTACTTATCCAGCTGGATATGACAAAAGTGAATATAGTGACAAAAATCCATTTAATAAATTTAATGTAGTAGATGGAGATTTTACAACACATTGGACATTCCCACGTTATAATGCGGCTGAGGGAACGAATAGAGGCCCAATAATAACTTTTGATAAAGCTTATACTATGGATACTTTTATGGCTACACCTCGTTTTGATATTTCTGATAAGACAATCAATGACTTTGAAATAAAATACTGGGATGAAAATGGTCAAGTACATAATTTAGGGGATGTACCTTTTGAAACAAAGACAGACCCTGTAAATAATAATAAATATGTAATGGTAAGATTAAAGGAACCAATAAATGCTACTAAGATACAAGTAAGTGTTTGTTCATCTTATTCATATGATAAAGCTAATATATCAGAACTTAAATTCTATGAATATGACAGTATAGAAAAAGATGTAAGAAATCTATTTGTAGATGACTTACAAGTTGAATTAAAAGAAGATGTAACTCAAGAAAAAATAACAGAATTAAAAGATAGAATTAGTACTCCTGATAAAGTGAGTGGGGAATATCATCCATACAAGACAATTATTGATAGAGAATTAAAATTAGCTCAAGACTTATATAATGATAGAGCCGTACTTGCTGATGTAACAACTGTAAATCAAGATATAAATGTATCAGGAAAGTATAAAGATAAGAGTGGAAAATATACTGTTAAGTCGAATAATTTAGGTATGGGAAATGACTGGCAAGCATTGGGTGTAGCTGCTAGAGCTGGAGATGAAATCACAGTATATGTTGGAAGTAAAAGTGGTAGAACTCCTAAGTTAATATATACACAATACTATGGAGAGTCGGGTGCATATAAGAGTGGAGAAATAAATCTTAACACTGGTAAAAATGTAATTCAGTTAAGTAAGCTTCATAGTCTAGATGTAGAATGTGGAGGAAGCTTGTATATAAGATACCCTTATGATGCTCCAAGTGGTGGAGATATAAAAGTACGTGTAGCAGGAGCTACTAAGATACCACATCTTAACTTAAATGGAATGATAAATGATAAGAGCCCTGAAGGAGTTTCTGCATCTAAGAAAAAGATAAGAGCCTATATAGAAGAATTAGCTAAATATAAGAATGATATAAAGGGAGAGCCATATTATCCAGGAACGAATATTGGCAATTCATATGGATATTCAGAAACAACGGGTGTATTAAACACTACAGATATTGAAAGTGATAAAGTTACGTTAAATGTTCCTGCAACAGCTGTATACCAAGGAATATCAAGTGGAAATTCTGATTTAAATACACAAGTAGATAGATTATACAATAGTATGCTTGCATGGGAACAAATAATGGACTTAATATACTCAGAAAGAGGAGTATTTAAGACACAAGATTTAGATGGCAATGGAACTATAGATGATAATGAATTTGACATAACTAAAAATGATATGGCTCCTAAATCTCGTATGAATATAAAATATCAAAGAATGTTTATTGGAGCATTTATGTATGCTTCTGGTTTACATGTAGGAGTAGAATACGGTTCAGTTCCAGGACTTATGAATGGAGTACCTTTCCAAATAGATGCTACTGGAAAAGCTACAGGAGGAAGTTTGTTTGGATGGGGAATAGGTCATGAGATAGGACATGTTACAGACATTGGGAAGATGACATATAGCGAAACTAGTAACAATGTACTTGCTTTACTTGCTCAAACATTTGATGATAAGACACATTCAAGACTTGAAGGTTCAACAATGGACAAGATATATGAACATGTAACTTCAAACAGTGTAGGTATACCAAGTAATGTATTTGAGAGACTTGGAATGTTGTGGCAACTACATTTAGCTTATGATAATGATTTTACTGGTTCAATGCTAAAGAATAACTCAGACGCTGATTTAAGCAATGACACATTCTATGCTAAGATTTCAAGAAAATATAGAGCACTTTCAAGTGATGACCCAATAAATAATTTACCAAAAGACCAAATGTTAGTAGCAATGGCATCAAGTGTTGTTGAAAAAGATTTAAGAGATTACTTTAAAGCATGGGGAGTAGAAATTACACCAGAGTTAAACAGTATAATGGATGGTAAAAAGTACGAAAAAGAGTCTAGAAAGATACAATATATAAATGATGAAGCTAGAAGAAAGATTTTAAATGAAAATATATCTAGTATGGCAGAAGATACTAAAGTAAGTGCTGGTTTTGCTGATGGAGTACAAAGTGGTTCTCTAGTTAAATCTAATAAAATATCAATAGACCTAGATGTCGATAAAGACAAAGACAAGATATTGGGGTACGAGATAATAAGAAGTGATGGAAACTACTTAGATGGTGAAAATGGAACTCAAGTAAAATACAGAACAGTAGGATTTGTAGATGCAAAAGGAAATAGTCAAGCTAAATTTACTGATAATATATCTCCTCTTAATAATAGAGCATTTACATATAAAGTAGTTGCATACGATTATCATCTAAATCCAACAGATGAGTTTGAAATTGGTACTGTAAAATTATCGGATGAAGGAAAAATAAACAAATCAGCATGGTCATTTATAACAAACACTGTTTCTGATGGTGATGTTAGAACTGAAAATGACTCACATGGACCATTACAAAATCCAGAGATTGATAACATCAAGGATAATGATGCAAGTACTACATATAAAGGAAAGAGAATAAGTAAAGCTGAGTGGAACAAAGACCCTCAAAAAGACCCAGATATAAATGTAGAAGAAAATCCATATATAATAGTAGATATGAAGGAAACATTACCTATAGTAGGGCTAAAATATACAAAGCCAAAAACTGAAGCTAGAAAGTTCTCATTAAAAGGATTATTCAACCTTAGAAAGGATACTAGTACAACATACAATCCTTTAACTAATTACAAAATACAAGTAAGTAATGATAAAAAGAATTGGGAAGATGTTAGCCAAGGAACTTTTGAATACGGACAAGACTTAGTTGGTGGAGGAAAAGACCAAGATAATGAAGCTAGAGTTACATTTAATAAAGATGGTAAGCTTTGGACATACCAAGCTAGATATGTAAAACTAATATCAAACAATAAGTCTAATATAGAGGTTGCAGAGCTTGATGTAATAGGACCTCCAGGTGACAATATAGAGATTGGAACAGTAAATAGTGTAGACCAAACTCGCACTAACGGAATTGGAAAATTAACAGAAGACTATGTATATCAAAAGGATGATACTAATACGAGTGAAGATGAAACAGCTAAGATTCCAGCAGGTTCAATAGTAATTACAGGTGAATACAGTGGAAATCCAGCATTTAATTTACCATTACTTATAGATAAAAATAATAAAACTATCTCTGGGGAAGCACTTTTATTTGCAGAGGTACCAGAAAAAGGTGAATTAGGTGAAATAAGCAAAGGTACATGGGTTTACTATATGGCAAAAGAAAGCTTTGATTCTTTAAGTGATAAAGTTAAGGCAGAATTATATAGATATAATGACCTTCAAGGAGATACTCCAATAGGTCAAAGATTTGTAAGTGATACAATGTATGTTCCTGTGGAAGCTAAAACTTATGATGAGTTAAAGACGATAAGTCTTACTGATAGTAATAGTAAAGCGAGAAAAGCTACAAAGAATACTATTGATGTTAGCAATAAGAAGGTTATATCTATAAATAATAAAGTAAAAGGTAATATTGTCAGAGATAAATAAGTAATAGAAATCTAAAAAAAACTAAACATGCTAGTGCCAATAGTGGATATTTAGTAGGATTAGGTACTAGAAAAGTTTTAAAAGAGTAAGATGTTAAAAGTAAAGTATATATAATGTAACTATAAGTTTAGGGTAATTTATAAATTAAATATAAAAGCCAGATAGATAAAGGATTTTATCCATCTGGCTGATGGTAGATAAGGACGGGTGTTAATGAGTAAAGGAAAATTTCTTATAAGAACTATTGCAGTGTCAACTATGGCAGTAGCTGTAACTGGTAGTGCTACATGTGCATATGCTGCTCCAGTGTTACAAGGAACAAAGACATATGAAAAAGTAAATACTATAGATATATCTGTGGATTCAGTAGAAAATATAGTATATTCATTTCAAGCTAGTATAAAAGTACAAGGTGAGGTTGAAGTACTAGATAATGAGCCAGGCCAAAAGATTAAGTGGTCTGATAATATAGAAGCTCAGATAAAAAGTGGAAATGCAAATGCCAATTGTGTTTCAACATATGATAAAGCAAGTAATACAACAACATTAGATATATATGTTACATCAAATGAAGATTTGTTAGATGGAAATACATTAAATATAGGAAGAATATCAGTAAAAAAATCTGGAAGTAATTCAAGTGCTAAGTATAAAATATTGGGTAATGGGGAAAATTCCAAACCAGCTTTAAAAATTGTAACTTACAACAATAAAACCGTTGATTATGAAAGTATAGATTCTAGTGAAAGTTTAAACTTTACTCTTATCAATGAGAATGAAGTAAAACCAATAGGAGGAACTGGAACTAGTAAAAACGATCCTGAAAAATATAAGGTTGAGAAAAGTGAATCACTTGAATATTTATTAAATAATATTAGAATAAACTATTCTGTTGTTAGTAAAGAAACCGAAGAAAGTGGTTCAAATATAATATTAAAGCTTGGATTATCACAAAAATCAAGTAAAGGAAGAAAAGCTACAATAAGTAAGTATGTTGAAGTTACACTTCCAAAAAGTTTAGAGTATGTAGTTGATAATGAGTTAGCTAAACCAGATGAATTACCACCAGACAATTCTGATGACAATAATAATGGTGGAAATAATAATTCAGGTGGTTCATCTGGAGGTAGTAGTTCTTCTAGTGGAGGAAGTTCAAGCGACTCTACATCTAATGTTACAGTAAAAAAATTAAAAGGTGCAGATAGATTTGAAACTGCTGTTAAAATATCTCAAAGTGGATGGACAAAGTCAGATACAGTTGTGATAGTAAATGGAGAAGACAGAAGTATGGTGGATGGGCTTACTGCTACACCACTTGCTAGTGTAAAAAATTCACCAATTCTTTTATCTTCAAATGATAAACTTCCTCAAAAAACTATAGAAGAACTAAAAAGATTAAATCCATCAAAAGTAATTGTAGTAGGTGGAAATAACTCAATGCCAAGTTCAGTTGTTGAAGCTATTAAAGGCATAAATTCAAAGATATCAGTACAAAGAATAGGTGGAGAAACAAGATATCAAACTTCTATTAATATAGCAAAAGAAATTGATAAGACAAATAATGTAAGCAAGTTGTATATAGGAGCAGGAAATGGAGAAGCAGATTCATTATCAATAGCATCATTAGCTGGAAAGGAAAAAACTCCAATAGTACTTACACAAAAAGATGGTGTAGACAATGAAGCTGAACAATTTATTAAATCGAATAAAGTATCAAATGTATACTTTATTGGTGGAGTAGAAAAGATATCTAACAAGGCTATTGAGCAAGTTGGAAAAATAACGAATAAAGATGTGTCAAAAAATAGAGTTGCAGGTCAAAATAGACAAGAGACAAATGCTAAAGTAATAGATAAATTCTATTCTCAATCTAAACTTGATGGGGTTGTAGTTGCTAATCAAGATAAACTTATAGATGCTTTGGCAGTTGGTCCATTGGCAGCTAAAAATAATTCGCCAGTTGTACTTGCTACAAATACGTTAGATAAATCACAAGAATCATCATTAAAAAATAAAAATTCATCTAAGTTGTTTGAAGTGGGTGGAGGAATAGCTTCATCTGTAGTAGATAAGATTAAGAGTTTAATTGAATCAAAATAAATATCAAAGTAAATATAAGTAAGCTTAAAATAAGAATGCATTTAGATATAAATCATATGTCTAAGTGCATTCTTATTTTTATTTATATTATCTTAATAATATTATGCTGGAATATATGTGAAAATTTAAGTAGAATTAAATTTAATTTGTAAAGTGATGTAAATTATTTTTAATAATGAAATATATCTTACAAATATTTAAAATATAACTAGAGATAGTTTTTGAATTTTTAATTAAATAAAATATTAATATATAGACGTAATATATTTATATAAGATATACTTTATAATATACAAAAAATAACAAAATAATAAAAAAAAGTAAAAACCATATAAATATAAAACATAAAAATCATCAGGGGGATATGAAAATGAATAAAAAAATATTATCATTAGGTCTAGCAGTATCATTAATCTTGGTAAACTTCAAAAGTGTAAATGCATCATCAGTAGTAGAAAAAATATATGGCAAAGATAGATATGAAACAGCAGCAAAGATAGCTGATAAACAAACTTATGAAACAGTTATTTTAGTAAATACAGAAAAATCGCTTGCAGATGGATTAAGTGCAAGTGGGTTGTCAGGTGCAACAAAAGCACCAATATTATTTACACAAAAAAATAAGATACCAACAGAGACAAATAAGTGTCTAAAAAATATCAAAAAAGCATACATAATAGGTACAGAAGATACTATAAGTAAATCAGTAGAAAAAGAACTAGATTCTAAACATATAGAAGTAAAGAGAATTGGTGGAGAAGATAGGCTAAAAACAAGTTATCTAATAGCTAAAGAAATAGCAACTATAAAAAAGGTGGATAAGGTACTATTAACTAATGCCTACAGTGGAGAAGCAGATGCTATGAGTGTATCATCAGTAGCTACTAGAGATGGAGTTCCAATAATACTTACAGATGGGAAGAGCTTACCTTTTGATGTTAAAAGTATACAATCATATTGTATAGGCTCAGAAGAAATAATGAGCAATGCTCTAGTTAAAAATACAAACTCAGTAAGAATAGAAGGAACTGACCGATTTAAAACTAATGAGAAGGTAATAGACTATTTTTATAAAAATGTAGATAGGTTCTATGTATCAGATGGCTATCAATTAGTAGATGCTATAGCAGCTGCACCATTAACTAAAGATTTTCCAATGGTATTAGTTAATGATGGTAGTAGTAAAGTTGTGTTAGAAGGAGCTAAGCATATAACTTCTATAGGTGAGTTAAGTGACAAGGTGATAGAACAATGTGTAAGCGCATCAAAGTCAAATGGGCAATCTCCAACAATCACAATAGGAACTACAGAGCTATATAAAGGGGAAAAGTTTGATAGGATTAAGTTGAATATAGTAGCTAAAGATAATACTGGGAGGGTTTTACCAATAGAAATTGATGGATTTATAGATACAAATAGAGTAGGTACATATATATTGACACTAAAGGCTACAGATGAATGGGGGAAGAGCACAGAAAAAAGGGTAGAAATAAAAGTGCTAGACGATAAAACTCATGACTACAATAGCCCAGAGTTTAAAAAGATGGTGTCTACTGAAATGTATAACCTAATTAATTCTTATAGAAAAGAAAAAGGGAAAGATTCTTTAGTAGTATCTAGTAGGCTAGAAGGAATGGCAAATGCATGGTCTAAGTATATGATGGATAAAAAAGTTTTTGCGCATTATATAGATGGGAAAAATGCTCCACAAGTATTTTCTGATTTTGGAATGAGAAGTGAGGAAAATATAGCATATATTTATATTAATTCTAAGAATGTGCAAACGACTCAAGATGCTAAAGATATGGCAAAGACTATATTTGAAGTGTGGAAGAAGTCTCCTGAATACAATACAAATATGCTTAGTGATGATTTTTCTAGTACTGGATTTGGACTTTATATATTATCTGATGGTCAGGTACATGCTACTCAAGAATTTTTAAATGGTAATGAAGGTAGTTTGTAAAAAACTACCATAAATCTTGTTTTTTTGTTAATTTACTGATATCATAAAATTTAAAATCACATCTAAAGTACTTTTTGTAATCTGTTTTGTTATTTGCTTTACAGGTTATGGTATTTTAGATGTTTTTTATTTTAGAATTTATAAATTTTAAGGGAATAACTACTGAGGATGTAATTTATAATGAGTTGAATTATTAAAAGATTGGTAGGAGGAGTTTTATGAAGGTAAATAAGAGAATATTATCAATAGGATTGACAGTATCATTAATAATGGCAGGGGCAATAAATATCAATGCATTTTCAAGTATAGAGAAGATACAAGGGAAAGACAGATATGAGACTTCTGCATTGATAGCAGATAAACAAATATATGATACAGTCATATTAGTAAATACTGATAATTCTATAGTAGATGGATTAAGTGCAAGTGGATTATCAGGAGTGGCTAAAGCACCTATAATGTTGGTACAAAAAGATAAGATACCAGCTGATATCGAAAAAAGGTTAAAGGGTATTAAGAATGCTTATGTTATAGGTACAGAAGATACAATAGGTAAATCTGTAGAAAATCAACTTAAGAATAAGGGGATTGAGGTTAAAAGAATTGGTGGTGAGGATAGAATAAAGACTAGCTATCTTATAGCTAAGGAAATTTCATCTATTAAACCAGTAAATAGTGGTGATAAGGTCTTTCTTGTAAATGGGTATACAGGTGAGGCTGATGCAATGAGTGTATCTTCTGTTGCAGCTAGGGATGGTGTGCCTGTGATACTTACAGATGGGAAGAGCATACCCTTTAAGGTTGATGATGTTCAATGTTATTCTCTTGGGTCAGAAGAGATAATGAGTAATGAACTTGTAAGTAAGACTAATTCTGTTAGAATTGCTGGTAAGGATAGATTTGAGACTAATAAGAAAGTTATACAACGTTTTTATAAAGGAACAAAGAAGTTTTATGTTTCTCAAGGGTATAAATTAGTTGATGCTGTGGCAGGTTCTCCATTGGCTAAAGATAAGCCAATAGTACTTGTTAATGATGGTAGTGATAAGAGTGTGCTTAGAGGTGCTGATGAAGTTACTTCTTTAGGTGGAATGGATAAGAAGATTGTTGATCAATGTGTTAGTTCTGCATCTGATAAAAATACATTGCCTACGATAACTGCTAATAATGTTGAGATTTCTGTAGGAGATAAGTTTGATAATAGTATGTTAAATATAGTTGCTGCTGATTATTATGGAAATGATTTAAAGCCTAATATTGAGGGCAATGTGGATACTAATAAGGCAGGAACTTATGTCTTGAAAATAAGTGCTTATGATAATTTTGGTCAAAAGTGTGAGATTAGTGTAAATGTCAAGGTAATTGTAAATACAAATACAAAGGAACCAAATAGTTATGAGTTTAAGGCAATGGTTTCTAATGAAATATACAATCTAGTTAATTCTTATAGAAAGGAAAAAGGTAAAAAGCCTTTGAAAGAATTGGAATCTTTGACTGGAATGGCAAATGCATGGTCTAAGTATATGTATGAAAAGGAAATATTTGCTCATGAAATTAATGGGAAAAATGCAGCTGAGGTATTTTCTGGTTTTGGAATGAGAAGTGGTGAAAATATTGCATATCTACCTATGAATACTAAATCTGTATATGGAGATAAAGAAGCAAAAGAAATTGCAAAGTCTATATTTGATTTATGGAAAAAGTCTTCGAAATATAATGATAATCTATTAAAAAGTGAATTTTACAGTTTCGGATTTGGTATGTATGTATCATCAAATGGTGAAGTACATGCTACAATGGAGTTTTTAAATAGTTGATTTAAAATAGAAAAAATGATTTGGGATTTAAAAAAAATTTAAAAAAATATAAAATTGTAAAAAAAGAAAGAATAATGTTGGAAAAAACTTCTAATAATTTTGTATAAATCATTGAAAAATTATTTTAGATAGTCTATCATAGAGATGTGAGAAATATTTGGATTAATATGAACATGAAATTTTAATGTACATAATAAGAGATGTAATTTAATATAATGTTGGGAGGAATTTTTAAATGAAGAAAAGAAATTTAGCAATGGCTATGGCAGCTGTTACTGTAGTAGGTTCCGCTGCTCCAGTTTTTGCAGCAGCTTCAGATTTAATATCATTACAAGATGGAGCAGTTGTTGGAACAGCTAAAAAATACTCAGTAGCAAATACTAAGTCTAGTGATTTAGTAAAGGATATTTTAGCTGCACAAAGTTTAACAACAGGTGCGAATGTAATCACTTTGAAAGATAATACAAAGGTTACTTTCTTTGATGCAAATGATGGGGATAAGAAAATTTATTCAGAGCAAACTTTAAATAAGACAACTGGTAGTGAAGATTATGTAAAAACAACTTTAAAAAATTTAGAAGCAGGAGAATATGCTCTTATAGATTTAGAGTATAGCAATAATAAGACAGTTCAAATTAAAGTAGTAGCAGCTAGTGAAAAAACAGTAGTTGTATCTAGTGATGCTAAAGATAGTGCAAAAGATATAGCTGAAAAATATGTATTTGAAGATTCAGAGTTACAAACTGCATTAAATACTATAAATAAGTCAGATTTTTCTAAAGTTGACAGTTATTATCAAGTAGTACTTTATCCAAAAGGTAAGAGATTACAAGGTTTCTCAAATTATAGAGCTACAAATTATAATGAGGGAGAGGCACATGGTAATACACCAGTAATCTTAACTCTAAAATCTACTAGTAAAAGTAATTTAAAGACTGCTGTTGAAGAATTACAAAAATTAAATGCTAGTTATTCTAATACTACAACTTTAGCTGGTGATGATAGAATACAAACAGCTATAGAAATAAGTAAAGAATACTATAATAATGATGGTGTAGATAGCAATAAGCATTCAAAAGATGTTAATGATAATGTTAAAAATGTTGTATTAGTAGGAGCAAACGCATTAGTAGATGGACTAGTTGCAGCACCTTTAGCAGCAGAGAAAGATGCTCCATTATTATTAACTTCAAAAGATAAATTAGACTCATCAGTAAAATCTGAGATAAAGAGAGTTTTAGACTTAAAAACTTCAGAAGAAGTAAGAGGAAAAACAGTTTATATAGCTGGTGGAGTTAATAGTGTATCTAAAGAAGTTGTAACAGAATTAGAGTCAATGGGTCTAAAAGTTGAAAGATTCTCAGGTGATGATAGATATGAAACTTCTTTAAAAATAGCAGATGAAATAGGTTTAGACAATGATAAAGCATATGTGGTTGGTGGAACAGGATTAGCAGATGCTATGAGTATAGCTTCAGTTGCTTCTACTAAGCTAGATGGAGATGGAGATGTAGATAGAGAGAATGGACATGCTACTCCAATAGTAGTTGTAGATGGAAAAGCTGATAAAATATCTGACGATTTAGATAGTTTCTTAGGTAGTGCAGATGTAGATATAATAGGTGGATTTGCAAGTGTATCTGAGAAGATGGAAGAAGCTATATCAGACGCTACTGGTAAGGGAGTTACAAGAGTTAAAGGTGATGATAGACAAGACACTAACTCTGAAGTTATAAAAACTTATTATGCTAATGATACTAAAATAGCTAAAGAAGCAGCTAAAGATAAGGATACAACTACTTTAACTAATGACCCAGGAATATTTAAGTTCTATGTGGCTAAAGATGGATCTACAAAAGAAGATCAATTAGTTGATGCATTAGCAGTAGGAGCTGTTGCTGGATACAAGCTTGCTCCAGTTGTATTAGCTACTGATTCTTTATCTTCTGATCAATCTGTCGCTATAAGTAAGGTTGTAGGAGAAGATAGTTCTAAAGATTTAACACAAGTTGGTCAAGGAATAGCTACTTCAGTTATAAATAAAATAAAAGATTTATTAGATATGTAATAAATTTTATTGATACAATAAAGGACTCCTTCTACAGGAGTTCTTTTATTGTATTAAATATTTAGCAAAATAAAAAGGAGACTAATATTAGACTCCTTTTTTTGTGAGAAATACTCAAATATAAAAGATATAATTATTTATTTAAGTAAGCCTATTATACTATACTTTAAAAAAAATGTCTACTTATCCATAATTTTAATGTATAATAGTATTTGAAAAACAAATAAGGAGGAAAACTATAAATGACAGTTTTAGATAGAATTGTAGATAAGTCAGATGAACTAGAAATTAAAGTACTTAATTATATAGTTGATGATATAGATACTTTAGAACCCAAAATGGAATCTTTAAGTGATGAAGAACTAAAAAATATGACAAATGTATTTAAAGATAGATTAAAACAAGGAGAAACTTTAGATGATATATTACAAGAAGCTTTTGCAGTAGTTCGAGAAGTTTCTAAAAGAGTACTTGGAATGCGTCAATACAGAGTTCAATTAATTGGGGGGATAGTACTACACCAAGGCAAAATAGCGGAAATGAGAACTGGTGAAGGGAAGACACTAGTTGGTGTTGCTCCTATATATCTAAATGCTCTTTTAGGAAAAGGAGTTCATGTAGTAACTGTAAACGAATACCTAGCTCAGAGAGACAAAGAAACTATGCAACCAGTTTATGAATTTTTAGGCTTAAGTGTAGGAGTTATTACAGCTGATTTATTGCCAGAAGATAGAAAAAAACAATATAATTGTGATATAACTTATGGTACAAATAATGAGTTTGGATTTGATTATTTAAGAGATAATATGATAACTAATAAATCTGAAAAAGTTCAAAGAGAGTTATATTATTCTATAGTAGATGAAGTAGATTCAATTTTGATAGATGAAGCAAGAACTCCACTTATAATTGCTGGTAGTGGAAAAGAAGACACTAAGCTGTATGAACTTGCAAATGCTTTCATTAAAACTTTAAAAAATGAAGATTATGAGATAGATAAGAAAGAAAACACTGTATGTCTTACACAAACAGGTTTAAGTAAAGCAGAGTCTTTTTTTGGTATAGAAAATATAACGCATATAGATAATATAGAGATTTACCATCATACAAATCAAGCATTAAGAGCACATAAATTAATGGAGAGAGATGTCGAGTATGTTGTTAAAGATGAAGAAATACAAATAGTGGATGAATTTACTGGCAGGATATTAGATGGAAGAAGATATACAGATGGTCTTCACCAAGCTATAGAGGCAAAAGAAGGGGTAAAGATTAAAGATGAGTCTAAAACATTAGCAACAGTTACTTTTCAAAATTTCTTTAGATTGTATGAAAAACTTTCAGGGATGACTGGTACTGCAAAAACCGAAGAAAGCGAATTTGAATCAATTTATAAGTTAAATGTTGTTCAGATACCAACAAATAAGCCTGTTATAAGAGCTGACTTACATGATAAAGTATTTAAAACAGAAAATGCAAAATATAATGCAGTTGTAGAAGAAATAATAAAGATAAATAAAACTAAACAACCAGTATTAGTGGGTACTGTTTCGATAGAAAAATCAGAAATGCTTTCAAGTATGTTAAAAAAGCGAGGAATAAAGCATGAAGTTCTAAATGCAAAACAACATGATAAAGAAGCTGAAATTATATCAAGGGCTGGAAAATTAGGTTCTGTTACTATTGCAACTAATATGGCAGGTAGAGGAACAGATATAGCCTTAGGTGCAGGAGATAAAATTGAAGAAGAAAAAGTAAAAAATATTGGTGGATTATATGTTATAGGAACTGAAAGACATGAATCAAGAAGAATAGATAATCAACTTAGAGGTCGTTCTGGACGTCAAGGAGACCCAGGAACATCTAGATTCTTTGTTAGTTTAGAAGATGAAATGATAAAATTATATGGTGGAAAAGGAATTGAAAAGATTTTAAAAAGAATGAATGCCAAAGATGAAGATGCAATTGAGAGTAAATCATTATCTAAAGCCATAGAAAGAGCTCAAAGAGGAATAGAAGGAAAGAATTTTGAGCAAAGAAAAAATGTACTTAAATATGATGATACTATTAATGAACAAAGAAAAGTTATATATGAGGAAAGAAATAGAGTTTTAAATGATTTAAATATATCTGAAGATATACAAAAAATGGTTAGAGAAATAATAGAAGATACAGCTAAGAGATATTTATCTAATCAAAGAGATTATTATAGTTACTTTAAATCTTTGTATAATGATTTTATGCCTCCAAACACATTGTTGATTCCAGGGGTAGATAAAAAAAGTGTAGATGAAGTTGTGCAACACACATATGAAATATCCAAAAGAGTTTACGATATTAAAAAAATGGAAGTTGGCATAGAAAAAATAGAAGAATTAGAGAAGAGAGTTTTATTGCAAGTAGTTGATACTTATTGGATAGACCATATAGATGCTATGGATCAACTAAGACAATATATAGGACTTAAGTCATATGCGCAAAAAGATCCATTTAAGGAATATGCTTTAGAAGGATATGATATGTTTGAAGAACTAAATAGAAAAATAAGAACAACAACAGTTCAATATTTGTATAAGTTTGATTAATTAAAAATACAATTCAAAATAGTTTTTAGAATTATTTTGAATTGTATCAAGTAATAATACATGATCCAATTATTTAACTTAGAAAAAAGAAGCTATATTTAAAATAATAATTATTTTAAAATATAGCTTCTTTTTGTGTGAGAAATACGGAAAAAAGAGATGTTTGAAATTTCTTTCTTCCTTTTAATATTATACTATAAAGAGTATTAAAAGTCTATTAGTTATAAGTGGTAAAATTAAATAAAATTACAAAATTGTTACTTTTATGTATACATAAATCTATGACAATATTTTACATGGAAAAAAATGATTAATTTTTGTATAATAAAATAAAGATTCTAATAAAGCCAGAGTTATCATATACATTGAAATAATATTATATTTATATTATAATTTATAGATAATAAGTAATTTTAAAAATATAAATAGAAATATACATAATTCATAATCTAAATAAAGTTTGTCCATACAGTATCAAAGATTTTAATGTTATGTATGATGATTCTGGAATATTGAAATTTTTTAATTACAATTTATATTAACACTTAAGTTTTTTAATAAGTAAGAGCATTAAATGAAATATATTAGAAATTGAGGGGAGTACAACTTATGAATATACCAAAAAAAATTATATCGTTATTGACAATAACAATAATGTTAAGTGGATTATCTTTAAATACAGTGAATGCTTCAACAAAGGAATCTTTAGTTGGTAGTGGGAGATGGGAGACTGCTATAGAAATAAGTAAAAATGGTTGGGAAAGTTCAAAAGAAGCAGTATTAGTCAATGATAGCTCAATAGCAGATGCATTATCAGCAACACCTTTCGCAAAAGCTAAAAATGCTCCAATTTTATTAACACAAAGTAATAGTCTGGATACAAGAACTAAAGCTGAATTAAAAAGATTAAATGTATCAAAGGTTTATTTAATAGGAGGAAATGTTACACTAAGTTCTAATTTAGAAGATGAGTTGAAAAGTATAAACATCAACTCAGAAAGAATATCTGGAGATAGTAGATATTCTACTTCGTTAGAATTGGCTAAAAAAATAGATAGTATAAATACTATTTCTAAAATTGTTGTTGTAAATGGTCAAAAAGGTCTAGCTGATGCTGTAAGTGTTGGAGCTGCGGCAGCTCAAGGGAATATGCCTATAATACTTTCAGATACTACTAATGGAACTAGCACTTCAAAAGATTTTATAAGTAAACATAATATAACAACGTCTTATGTAATTGGTGGTACTAATTCTGTATCTGAGGACATTAAAAATTCGCTTCCTAATGCTAAAAGAATTTCTGGAGAAAATAGAAACCAAACTAATGCAAAAGTTATAGAAGAATTTTATAAAGGTACAAACTTAAAGAATTTATATATAACTAAAGATGGTATGAAAAAACAAGGTGATTTAATTGATTCTTTAGCTGTTGGTGTGTTAGCGGCTAAAAATAGTTCTCCTGTTCTTTTGGCAGGGAGTAAATTGGACTCGGTTCAAAAGGATATACTAGATACCAAAATTTTTGATAAGATTACACAAGTTGGTGGAAGTGGAAATGAAGATGTATTTAAGTCAATACAAGATATTCAAGAAGAAACTAAGTACACAGTTGAAACGATTGCTGAACTTGATACAGCTATAAAGAAATCAGATGCTAATGATATTATAAGATTTAAAAATGATGATAAAATAACTGGCTCAATTGATATAAGTACAAAAAAAGCTATAACAATTGAATTCAATGGGTTATATAGTGGAAAAGTAAATATCAATATGCCAAATGGGGATATACATAATTATGGAGATATGACAGGTCAGATGGATATTAAAGATATAAAAGTTGATACTTTGGTAAATGAAGGGTCAATTAATGAGATAACTATATATGACCCAAATGGTTGTAAAATAGAAAATGAAAAAGATGCTGATATTTGGAAAATAACATTACTGGATACATCTAAGAATACTTATATAAATAATAGTGGAACTATAACTAAAATAGTTAGTGATGCATCAAATACAACTATAAAAAATTCAGGAAAGATTGATTTAATAAGTGGAACTAAGTCTCCAGCAGTAAGTGGTAATCAAGCTACTGATGAAAATATAAAAGATAATGATGACAAAGAAGCAGGTGGAATCTCTGTATATGTAGATCCATGTTCTCCCCCAAAAGAAGGTAAAATAATGTTAAGGATACCAAAAGAACCTAGAAGTTCTAGTTATAATATATACTATAGAATAGTGAAATCTAGACCATCTGCAATGGATGTAGGGGACACTATATCAAAAAGTAGTTGGACTAAAGTAATCACTAGGGATTCATTTATGATTAGTGCACCAGATGGATATTATGTGGAAGCTGTAGAAATCTATGATTCAGATAGAAAGGTAAGTAAATGGGGAAGATCAGGAAGTATAGATGATGGATATAATAATACAACTTCATCAGCAACGTTAAGAAGTTATAAATAAGATACACATTACATGGTGTAGAAAGATATTATGCTTTATGTATAGTTATTAAAATATAAAAGTTTGTATGATATAAATCAAAATAAATAATATAAAAAATAAGTTATATAAACTTGTTACAATAAATTATTTTAATTATTGTGAGGTCACTATATAGCTTATTTTTGTGAAGAAATCTAATGTTAAGTTCGAAATAAATACACTATTTTTAATATTAAATTTTTAAAATTATTGCTCAATAAAGTTTTAATAATTTGAAAAGTAGTGTATACTCATTTTATGGAGAATCTTAGTGAAATAAGAATGAATAAGGAGGAAATGGTACATTGAATATAACTAATAAATGTGTTTTGGGAATATCTGTTTTAGCAATTTTGAGTTTTGGATTTTCTGCATTTCAAGGTAATGCTCAAATTGCTGAGAGAAAAAAGGATTATAATATATATCTTGATGCGAATTCTGAAAAAGATGATGTAAAATCTTCTTTGGATGATATTTCTAAATTAGAGAAAAAATATGGAGAAAGTGATGCATTAAGTATATCTAAGATTAATTTGTATGAAAAGATGGAAGATTACAAAAACTTACAATATGAAATTGAAAAAGTTTATAATAGATATCCTCAAACAAGGAATACTGTTTCATTGGTACTTTTATATTCTGAAGCTGCTTTAAAAAATGGTAATAAAGAATTGTCAAAAAAAATGATTGATGAAGCGATTAGACTAGGAGCACAAGATAATTATAAAGAAAGAGTAGATAAAGTATTATCACAATTAAATTAAAAGGAGAAGTATATGTTAGATAAGTATTATAACAGAGGAAAAATCGAACAAGTAGATAAGATTATTTTATTTATATTATTATTTATGATGTGTATTATACCTATAATAACTCATGGATACACTTCTACAAACTATAGTCCAATTTTTACATTAACATTGTATTCTTCAGGAGAAAGAGTGGAGATTTTTAATTTTTACAAAACAACAATATTGTATTTAGGAACAGTAGTAGTTTTTGGACTTTTCATGTATAAAATATTAATTCTTAAAGAAGAGTTAATACAAAGAAAAATAAGTATAATATTATTTATATTAGCAATAGGAGTAATATTATCAGTTATTTTTTCTGACTATAAAGATATAGCATTATTTGGAAATCCTGATAGATTTGAGGGTGCTCTAGCTTGGTTTTGCTATATAGTTATATTTTTTGTTCTATATAACATTAAAATTAATATAAGGGATTTTAAATTATTCTATTTAGGATTATTTCCATTTTTAATCGTAAATTTGTTTTTAGGATTAGCTCAATTTTTTGGAGTTAATGTTTTAGAATCTAAAATTTTAACCTTTATTATTGGTGGAGGAAATTTATCTGGAACTTTTTGGACAACTTTATATCATTTTAACCTTATGAGTGGAATAGCATCTGTTATTTTTAGTGCTAGTTTGGTATATATGTTATTTGAAAAAGATATTAAGAAAAAAATAATACCATTAATTGGGTCGATTATATCATTTATAATAGTTCTTGTATCAAATTCTATAAGTGGATTTTTGGCCTCTATATTATTATTTCCAATTATATTAGTTTTAGCATGGAGATTTGTGGATAAAAAAGAGTTATGCATATGGACAATTATTATGGTTGTAATTAATTTTATTATATATACTATATTAGACAAATATAACCCTAATGTATATCAAGAGACATTCTCTATATTTGGGAAGTTAAATCAAGTATCGGTATTAATATTACCTATGTTGATAATATCATTTATATTATTAATTGTTATAATGAAGTTTGTAAATAAAAAGAAATTTTTTAACTTTGTAATGATATTTTCAGTTCTTATAGTTTCAATTGGATTATTATTTTTCTCAGATAGATTAAATAAAGAAAACAGTATTTTAGAGAATAACCCAAGTTCAAATATTGTTAAGATTGAAGATTCTAAAGTATTTCAAGCTGTAAATGGAATGAGTACAGACCGTTTAAATATTTGGACTAAGGTAATGCATTTTATAAATGAAAATCCTATATTTGGGAACGGATTTGATACTTTCCCATATAAGTTTATTAGTACTGACAAGAATGGTGCTTTAAGTACATATGGAGAAGTCATAGATAAACCACATAGTTGGTATATGAGTGTTGCATATGGAAGTGGCGTGATTGGTTTACTTGGGTTAATAGGGGTTATATTATACTTAATAAAACAATCTTTCTATAGATGTGTAGATAAGAATAATGATAAATTTTTATACATATTTTTTATTGGTTTTCTAGCGTATGTTATTCAAGGATTTTTTAATGATAGTTTGGCTGGTACTTCTATAATATGTTGGGTATTTGCAGGTTTAACTGTTAATAGAATATTTGAAAGAAAATCAGAGTAGATTTTAAGATAATATAATAGTTATATAAAATTTATATTTTTCTATTTTTGAAAATAAGTATGTTAGGATTTAATGTCTTAAAATAGAACAATATCCATAATTTAAGGTTTTGTAATAAATATGATGAAAGATATAGATTGATATAATGAAAGGAGTTAACAGCTTGAAGATAAGTGTAATAATACCAACTAAAAATGCAGAAATATATATTAATGCTCTAATAAAGAAACTGTTAAATCAAACTATAAAACCATGTGAAATAATAGTAATAGATACTGAATCTAAAGATAAGACTAAAGAAATTTGTATGAAGTATGATGTAGTAAGATTTATCCAAATAAAACAAAATGAATTTAATCATGGGAAAACTAGGAACGAAGCAGCCAAATTAGCGAATGGTAATGTTTTGGTTTTTATGACACAAGATGCTTATCCTAAAAATAATAACTTTATAGAAGAACTAATAAAGCCTTTAGGAAAAGGTGGAGTTGTATGTACATATGGAAAACAATTGGCAAGGAATGATTCAAATGTTTTAGAATCATTTTATAGAAGTTTTAATTATGGAAATTATGATATAATAAAGTCTAAAGAAGATATCTATAAGTTTGGTGTAAAGACTTTTTTCTTTAGTAATGTTTGTTCTTCTTTTATTAAAAATGATTTTTTTGAAGTCAATGGATTTCCTAACGATACAATAATGAATGAGGATATGATAATAGCTTGTAAATTTATATATGGTGGTAAAAAAACTTGTTATACATCTAATGCTAAGGTCATACATTCTCATAAATATACATATTTACAACAGTTTAAGAGAAATTTTGACATTGGAGTTGCGTTCATAGATAACTATGATTATTTGGGCGAAGTAAAATCAGAATCAGAAGGAATTAGGTTTGTTAAAGAGGCAATTAGGTTTTTAGTAAAAAACAATAAATACTACTTAATACCAACTTTGCTTATAGATAGTGGATTTAGATTTATTGGATATAATTTTGGAAGAAATTATAAGAAAATGCCAATAAAGATTGTTAAGATGATGAGTATGAATCCATTTTATTTTTCTAAGAAAAAATTTAAGGTATAAATTTATGTTTTAGAAAAATAAAAAATACTTTTATAAAGAAAATGTAATGTTATAAATAAAGAGCTATATAGATGTTTAATTGTAAAGAATGAAACATAGAATCTTTGTAAGAGATTGATTTTATCAGAATAAAAAATTAAATACATTATGTATGAAACATAAAAAATTAATGAATAGATGATTAAATAACTCTTAGAATCTAATAAAATACATATAGTTGTTTTAACTAATAGATTTAAAATAAATAATATCTTGGATAAATAAATTAAGGAGAAATAATGAATCAATATATAAACAATTTTTTAAAGTATAGAAATTTATTAAGAGAACTGGTAGTAAGAGATATAAAAGTAAAGTATAAAAAATCTATATTAGGATTATTATGGACTCTGCTCAATCCATTATTAACTATGCTTGTTTTAACTATAGTTTTCTCGAATATATTTAGATTTGATATAGATAATTTTCCAGTATATTTGATTACAGGTCAAGTAATGTTTAATTTTTTCTCAGAGTCAACAAATATGGCAATGGAATCTATTATTGGAAATGCTCAACTTATAAAAAAAGTCTATATACCTAAATATGTTTTTCCAATATCAAAGATTTTATCATCTTTTGTGAATCTTTTATTTGCATTAATTGCAGTCATAATATTGATGTTTTTTATGAATATACATATAACGAAAGCTATAATATTTGCTCCTGTATCTCTCCTTTATATGCTAATGTTGTCATTAGGCATAGGGCTTCTTTTATCTGCTATAAATGTGTTCTTTAGAGATACTCAACACCTATATAGTGTAATGTTGACTGCTTGGATGTATATTACTCCTATATTTTATCCATTAAATATAATTCCAACAAAATTTAAATGGATAATAAATTTGAATCCATTGCGATATATAATAGAGCACTTTAGACAGTGTGTATTGTATGGCAATATTCCAAGTTTAAAATTAAATCTAATTTGTTTAGGTTTTGCTCTTGTTACATTAATAATAGGTTTGTTTATGTTCTATAAAAGTCAAGATAAATTTATATTACATCTGTAGAATGAGGGTGAACTTATGAGTGATACAATTATAAAAATAGAAGATGTAGACATGAAATTTAATATGGCAACTGATAAAATATCAGGTTTAAAAGAATATGCAATAAAATTTATAAAAAGAGAATTGTTTTATAAAGAGTTTTTGGCATTACAAAATATAAATCTAGAAATACGTAGAGGAGAAATTATAGGGATTATTGGATTAAATGGTGCTGGAAAAAGTACAATGTTAAAAGTTATTTCTGGGATATTAAAACCCTCTAATGGAAATGTTACAATAAATGGTAACATAGCACCACTTATAGAGTTAGGTGCTGGCTTTGATCCTGAATTATCTGGTATGGAAAATATATATCTTAATGGGGCAGTACTTGGAATGTCAAGAAAATATATGGATAAAAAGTTAGATGAAATAATAGCTTTTTCTGAACTAGAAGAGTTTATAAATAATCCTGTGAAAAATTATTCATCAGGAATGTATGCAAGATTGGGTTTTTCAATTGCTACTTGCATAGAACCAGATATATTAATAGTAGATGAGATATTATCTGTTGGAGATTATAAGTTTCAACAAAAAAGTAGACACAGAATAGAAGAAATGATAAATGATGGTACTACTATTATATTAGTTTCTCATTCAATAGAAGAAATAAAAGAATTATGTAATAGAGTAGTTTGGTTGGAAAAAGGTAAAATAAAACAATGTGGAGGAAAAGAAGTTATAAGCCAATATGAAAAATAGGGAATATTAACAATTAAGAGAGGAGATTTAAAATGAAATATGATTATCTAATAGTAGGATCAGGATTATATGCTTCAGTATTTGCACATGAAGCATACAAAAGAGGGAAAAAGTGTTTAGTAATAGAAAAAAGAAATCACATAGGTGGTAATATATATTGTGAGAAGATAGATGATATAAATGTACATAAATACGGAGCTCATATTTTTCATACAAGTAATAAAAAAATATGGGAATATATAAATCAATTTGCTGAATTTAATAATTTTGTGAATTCTCCTATTGCAATATACAAAAATCAATTGTACAATTTGCCATTCAATATGAATACATTTAATAAATTGTGGGGGATTGTTAAGCCAGAAGAAGCAAAACAAAAGATAGAATCGCAGATAGAAAAGTTAGATATATGTGAAATTAATAATTTAGAGGAACAAGCTTTGTCTCTAGTAGGTACTGATGTATATGAAAAGTTAATTAAAGGCTACACAGAAAAACAATGGGGAAGAGATGCAACAGAATTACCATCATTTATAATAAAAAGAATACCTTTAAGATTTACATATAATAATAATTATTTCAATGATAAGTATCAAGGGATACCTATAGGCGGATATACAAATATAATCAAAAAATTATTGGAAGGAATAGAAGTAAAGTTAGAAACTGATTTTTTTAAAGAGTATAGAGATTTCGAAAAAATTGCTAAAAAATTATTGTTTACAGGAATGATAGATGAGTACTTCAACTATGAGTTTGGAGCATTAGAATATAGATCTTTGAGATTTGAACATGAGAATCTTTCTTGTAAAGATTATCAGGGTAATGCAGTTGTAAATTATACTGAAAAAGAGATTCCATATACTAGAATTATAGAGCATAAACATTTTGAATTTGGAAACCAGTTAAGTACTATTATAACCAGGGAATATCCTAAAGATTGGAAAAAGGGTGATGAACCTTATTATCCAATAAATAATGACATCAATGAAAGCATATTTCAAAAATATAATAAACTGTCAAGAAAATATAATAATGTGATTTTTGGTGGGAGACTAGGATGTTATAAATATTATGATATGGATAAAGTGATAGAAGCTGCACTAGAAGCTATAGCTGTTGAATTTGGAGAATAATTATGTCAAATAAATTAGCAATATTTATGGCAACGCATGATAAAAAGTGTGAAAATATACCAAAATGGTGTGTACCAATACAAGTTGGTGCTGAAATTTCTTGTAAAAGTTACGAAAAAATTTTGGATAATACAGGAGATAATATATCAGATAAAAATAAGGTTTTCTGTGAACTTACAGCATTATATTGGATGTGGAAAAATACTAACTATGATTATATAGGATTAGGCCATTATAGAAGAAGGTTTGAAATTGATGATGTTAAAGCTATGGATATTTTAAAAAAGTATGATATCATATTGCCAAAAGAAAGAAAGTTTAAGATATCTTTAGAAAATCAATACTTAAAGGAGCATAAAACAAATGATTGGTATATCATGATTGGATTATTAAAAGAGATGTATCCAAAATATTTTCAAACAAGTAGAAAAGTTTTCTCTGGAAATAGTCTATATTGCTATAATATGTTTATTTCATCAAGGTCTATATTTGATAGTTATTGTAAATGGTTATTTCCATTATTATTTGAAATAGAAAAAAAAGTTGAGATTTCAGATAGGAGTAATTATCAAAAAAGATACATAGGGTTTCTAGCAGAAAGGTTATTGACATTATATGTTATTCACAATAATTTTATAATATTTAATGATAAAGTTATGTTAGATTATAAGAAGAAAGAGATTGGATATTTTAAAAATTTTATTAATGATATTTTATTTAAGCTGGGGTAAAATTAGAAAGGACTGTTTTATGATACTGCAAAATTTGTTATTTCCTAAAATTGGAGTTTGTACAATTGAAAGATTGTATTATAGGGTAAATAAACCAATGAAAAAAGATAAAATATATTTTGATGATATGAATGGAAATATATTATTTAATGAAAAAAACTTAGCTTTAGTTTTTGATACATACTTTAATTCTTTTTCAATTGAGAAATGGAATAAATACACTAAATTGGACTATTTGAGTCTAAGATTAAAATTAAAAGGAAAATTTAGGGTGATATTAATAAATAAAGAAAAAATACATGAAGAAGTTTTTGAGAGTATATTAGATGAAGTGGTGTTTGACTCTAAAGATATTGAAGAAATAAATATAGAATTTAAGTCTTTTAATAAAAAAGGAGTTTATGCTTTTATATTGGAAGCCTTGGAAGATAATTCTATATTCTATGGTGGAGGATACTATACTGATATAAAAGAAGCTTCTCTAGAAAATATTACAATAGCAATAGATATATGTACTTTCGGAAGAGAAAAGTTTATTGAGCGTAATTTGAGAATTTTAAAAGAAAGTATATTAGAGAATAAAGATTCGATTTTATATGATAAATTGAAAGTTTATATAGCAGACAATGGTAAGACATTAAATATAAATAATTTGTCTGACAATAACATAAATATATATCCAAATAAAAATACAGGTGGAGCAGGTGGTTTTACAAGAGGTCTTATTGAAATATTAAAGGAAAAAGAAAAAAATAAAATAACTCATGTATTATTAATGGATGATGATATTATAATTGAACCAGCCTCATTAGAAAAAACATATAATTTTTTAAGGTTGATAAAAAAAGAATATAAAGACGTATTTATTGGTGGAAGTATGCTTAGATTAGATAAACAATATATACAAGTAGAATCTGGGGCATCATGGTATGGTGGAGCTATTGATTCATTGAAAAATAATTTAGACCTTAGGAAAGTAAAGGCAGTTATTCATAATGAGGTAGAGGAGTACAGTGAATACAATGCTTGGTGGTATTGTTGTATGCCAATAGATATTATAAAAGAAGATAATTTACCTCTTCCTATATTTATAAGAGGAGATGATGTTGAGTATGGGCTTAGAAATATGAAAAATCTAGTTACTTTAAATGGAATCTGTGTTTGGCATGAGCCATTTGAAAATAAATATACATCTTTTTTACATTATTATATTGTTAGAAATTTACTTATAGATAATTCATTGCATTTTGATAGATATAATAAGTTTAAGTTTTTAAAGTTTTTATTTAAAAGAATAACTAGAGAAATGTCTTATTATAGGTATAAAAATGTAGATCTTATATATAAAGCTGTAGAAGATTTTTTAAAAGGAGTTAATTGGATAAAATCTTATGATGGAGAATTACTTCATAGTGAAGTAATGAGTATGGGATATAAAGCAGTAAAAGTAGAAGAGTTGAATATACCATTTTCATATTTAAAATATAAAGAGAGTCTAGATCAATATGAGAGAAAGATACATAAGTTAAAAAGATTTGTTACATTAAATGGATATATATTGCCAGCTAGAGGAACCAATATAGTGTCTATGGCTCTAGCTAGACCAAGTAATTTTTATAGAGTTAAAAGAGTATTGAATTATGATGTTACTTCAAATAAAGGATTCATAACAGAAATAAATAGAATACAAGTGATAAAAAATTATTTTAAATTTATTGTTTTAGCTTTTAAAACAATTTTTAAATTTAATAAAGTAAAATCTGAGTTTAAAGATAGAGTACATGAATTAACTAATGTAGAGTTTTGGAGTAAATACTTAGATATTTAGTTCAATATAGTGAACAATGAAAGGAAAGTTATGATAAAAATAAAATCAAAAAATTTGGTTATAATTGCATATTTATATTTAATAATTCCTATTTTAATTTTCTTTATGACATGGTTAAAGCTCTATATAGGAATTACAATGTCAACCTTATTAGTAATTGCTTTTTATAAGTTAATAAAAAAAGATTATAGTAATGATGACAGATTTATAGAAATAAATAAAAAAACTTTTTTTTATATAACTATAGTATTATTAATATTTGTGTATTTAACAGGGCAAGGAGGATTTTTTTTCCAATACAGTGATAATAGCACAAGGAATGCGATGTTAAGAGATTTGATATATTTTAAGTGGCCTATAATTTATCCAGAAACAGGAAATGGTTTAGTGTATTATTTTATGCATTGGATAATACCAGCATTTATAGCTAAGCTATTCATAAATACAAGTTATGCTTTTTTAATAGGTAGAATAGCTTTATTCATATGGACTTTTATTGGAGTTTTCATAGTAATTCTATTAATAAATCAATACTTAAAAGTTTCAAGAACAAAATTAATTTGGATAGTTGTTATAGTTTTTATTGGTTGGGGTGGAATAAATATAATTGGAGGTATTGTATCAAATACTTTTAGCTTGATAGATTTTGATCTAAATACATATGGATGGTGGACAAACTTTACAATCAATAATCAGCCCTTTGGATATATGTATCGATCTAATATGGATCAGCTTTGTTCAACATATAATCAAACTATTGCTCCATGGATAGCAATAGTAATATTGTTACTGAACAAACAAAAAATAAGAAATTTTGCTTTTTTAGGTTTATGCATATTACCATATGCTCCATTACCATTTTTAGGGTTATTTATAATAATGTTCTCATTAGGTATGAGGTATGTTTATATTGAAGGAATATGTAGAAAGAATTATACTAAGGTATTAAAAGAAGTGTTTAGTTGCCAAAATATACTTGCAGTGTTTACTATATTTGTAGTGTTTTTACTATTTTTTAGTTGTAATGTTGCATATTCAGGTGGAGTTGAGGGTGCTAGTACTGGTCTATATGTTCCTCTTAAAGAATATGGAGCAATTAGATTAATTGTGTTATTCTCATTTTATGTATTAAGTTTTGGTTTATATATGTATTTTATATTAGAAGACAATAAAAATAATTTTATGTATATAATTATAGGTATTTCTCTAGTTATAATTCCTTTTTTTAGAATTGGGAAGTTAGCAGACTTTTGTTGGAATGTATCTGTTCCTGCTTACTTTTGTTTAATGATTTTAGTTACTGAATTTTTATTGGATAAAATAAGATACAATAGAGAAATAAATCTTAAATTTGTTGGCTTGATAATTTGTTTATCATTATCATTTTTAAATCCAATTTCGCAAGCTTGTTTTGGAATTAAAATAGCTATAATAGAAAAAAATGTGTTTTTGATGGTAGACAATACAGTGACTTTTAGTGATAAAAACATAGGTGATGAAGGAACAGAAGCTATGGATTTACATAACTATTTAGTTCCACAGCCTTATAATAAGCCATTTTATAAATATTTAGCAAAATAAATTTGTATAAAAGGAGATGTTTTAATGAAAGTTGTTATATTAGCAGGAGGTTTTGGTACTCGTATTAGTGAAGAAAGTCACTTAAAGCCAAAACCAATGATTGAAATAGGAGATATGCCAATCTTATGGCATATTATGAAATCATATTCAGCATATGGATACAATGATTTTGTAATATGTTGTGGATACAAAGCTTATGCAATAAAACAGTATTTTGCAGATTATTATTTACATAGTAGTGATGTGACTTTTGACTTCACTAATGAGAATAAAATGGAAATACATGACAATTTTGCCGAACCATGGAAAGTAACATTGGTAGATACAGGATTAAATACTATGACTGGTGGTCGTGTAAAGAGAATTCAGAAGTATATAGGAGATGAAACTTTTATGCTAACCTATGGTGATGGAGTAAGTGATTTAAATATTGATAAGCTTGTAACATTCCATAGACAACATGGTAAAATAGCCACAATGACTGCAGTTCAACCAGAAGGTAGGTTTGGTGTTTTAGATATAGAAAATAATAGAATACATGCATTTAGGGAAAAAAGTAAGGATGATAGTGGGTTTATAAATGCAGGTTTTATGGTGTTAGAGCCTGATATATTTGATTATATTGATGGAGATAATAGTATATTTGAGAGAGAGCCATTAGAGAAGATAGCAGAACAAGGTAAATTAATGGCTTACAAGCATTTTGGTTTTTGGCAATGTATGGATACGCAAAGGGATAAAATGTTTTTAGAAAAATTATGGCAAGATGGGAAAGCGCCTTGGAGGAAATGGTAATGTTAGATTTTTACAAAGGGAAAAGAGTATTTATAACAGGTCATACTGGATTCAAAGGGTCTTGGTTAACAAAAATATTATTAGATGCAGGTGCAGAAGTAACTGGATATTCATTGAAACCAAATATGAAACAAAACTTATTTTCTATAATTTCAATAGAAGATAAAATAAATTCCTTTATAGGGGATATAAGAGATTTGAAATATCTGAAAGAAGTTTTTTTAAAAGTACAACCTGAGATTGTGATTCATTTAGCAGCACAACCTATTGTACGTGAAAGTTATAATGATCCTGTATACACTTATGAAACTAATGTTTTAGGAACAGTCAATATTTTAGAATGTATTAGATTATCTAATACTGTAAGGTCTTTTTTGAATGTTACAACAGACAAAGTTTATGAAAATAAAGAATGGGAATGGGGATATAGAGAAAATGAGATATTAAATGGATATGATCCATATTCAAACAGTAAATCTTGCTCAGAATTAGTAACTTATAGTTATAAAAATGCTTTTTTTAAAAATAGAGATATTTCTATCTCAACAGCTAGAGCAGGAAATGTAATTGGAGGAGGAGATTTTTCAAAGGATAGAATTATTCCAGATTGTATAAAAGCTGCATATAATAACGAAAATATAGTTGTGAGAAATCCAAACTCAATAAGACCATATCAGCATGTATTAGAAGCACTATATGTTTATCTTATGATAGTTAAAGAACAATATAGTAATAGAGATATTGCTGGTTTCTATAATGTAGGGCCTGATGATAGTGATTGTATTACAACTGGAGAATTGGTGGAAATTTTTTGTGAAAAATGGGGGAAAAATCAAAATTGGATAACTAAATCTTTTGAAGGTCCACATGAAGCTAATTTTCTCAAATTAGATTGTTCGAAATTAAAATCAACTTTTGGATGGAAACCAAAATGGAATATAGATACTGCTATTGAGAAAACTATAGGATGGTTTAAAGAATATCATGAAAATAAAGATGTTTCATTAATTATGGAAAAACAAATTAATGATTTCTTTGGTTGGGAGTATAGATATGAAAAAAGTTATCATAACAGGAGCGAATGGGTTTATAGGAAGGAATCTAGTAAGATTATTTTCTAAAAAAGATTTCATTGTGTATGCTTTAGTTAGAAAAGGTTCAAACTGCAAACATATTCTTGAACTTGATAATGTAAATATAATAAATTTTGAATTTGAAAAATTAGATTTACTAGAAAATATTTTACCTAATAATATAGATTTATTATATCATCTTGCTTGGGTTGGTGTAGATACAAATCTAAAAAATTATGAAGAAATGCAACTTAAAAACATAGATTATAGCTTGAAAATGTTGAAACTAGCTGATAAACTTAAAGTGAAAAAGATAATATACCCAGGATCTGTTTCAGAATATGCTTACAATGATAAGCTTTTAAGTGGATTTGATGTACCAAGTCCAACAGATTTTTATAGTGCTTCAAAAGTAGCAGTACATTATATTTGTGATTTATATGCAAGACAACATAATTTAAATTTTGTATGGGCGCTTATATCAAGTGTATATGGTCCAGGGCGAGAAGATAATAATTTAATTACATACACAATAAAAAGTTTGTTAAATTCAGAAGTCCCTAGTTTTACTAAATTAGAGCAAAGATGGGATTATATTTACATAGAAGATTTAATTGATGCATTGTATAAAATAGGCGAAAGTTATAACTGTAGCAATATATATCCTATAGGCAGTGGAGAAGATAGAACCTTATTTGAATATGTAGAGATAATAAGAAATATCATAAATAGAAATTTAAAATTAGGAATAGGTAAATTACCATATAAATCTAATAGGATTGATAATTCTATAGTTGATATAGAAAGATTAGAAAAAGATACTGGATTTAGGGCCTTATATCCATTTGAAATAGGGATTGAAATAACAATAGAATATTTTAAACAAAAAATGGGAGATATAGATTGATGTATGATTGTGTGATAGTAGGAGCTGGATTTTGTGGAGCAGTAATTGCAAGAAAAATAGCAGAGGAGTTGGATAAAAATGTTTTAGTTATAGAAAGAAGAAATCATATTGCTGGCAATGCCTATGATGAATTGAATGATATAGGGATTTTAGTTCAAAAATATGGACCTCATATATTTCATACAGATAGTGAGGAAGTATATAATTTTATACTAAAATATAGTAAGTGGAATGATTACAAACTTAAATGTGAGGTTGTTATGGATGGTAAGAATACTCCATCACCATTTAATTTTGACACTATAGAAATGTTTTTCGATGAAGATGAGGCAAAATTAATTAAGGAAAATATAAAATTAGAATATCCAGATAAGAACAAGGCAACTATAGTAGAAATGTTAGAATCTAATAACTATGTTGTAAGGAACTATGCTGAATTTCTTTTTAAGAAAGACTACAGTCTATATACATCTAAACAATGGGGAATATTGCCAAAAGATATAGATATAAATGTTTTAAAACGTGTTCCAGTAAGATTTGATTATGTTGACATGTATTTTGATAATAAGTATGAATGTTTACCAAAAGATGGGTATACAGTTTTTTTTGATAATTTATTAAATCATAAAAATATTGAACTAGTTAAAGGTGTAAATGCGCTAGAGCATATTAGTATTAATAATAATAGGTTATTAATTAATGGTATCGATAGTTTAATTCCAGTAGTTTTTACTGGAGCTATTGATGAGCTATTAGAGTACAAGTATGGTAAATTACCATATCGTTCTCTTTATTTCAAATATGAGATAAAGGAAGTTGATAGTTTTCAAAATGCTCCTGTTGTGGCATATCCACAAGTAAAAGATTATACTAGAATTACAGAGTATACTAAGTTGCCATATCAAGATGCTAAAGGTAAAACAACCATCGCTTATGAATTTCCTATTCAATTTGACAATGAAAAAAATGGGATAGAACCATATTATCCTATTATTAATGATGAAAATCAAGAGAAATATAATAAATATCTTGAGCATGTTAAGAAAATAGAAAATCTATTTTTATGTGGTAGATTAGCAGATTATAAGTACTACAACATGGATAATGCTATTGAGAGAGCTTTTTATGTGTATAGTGAATTAAAAAGATACATGTTAAAGTAAAGGATTTAATAATTGTGTAGTAATTGTAGAAAGGATATAAGATGAAAAAAACAATAACAATAGTAATTCCAACATATAAAGAACAGGATAATATTATACCTGCATATGATGAAGTAACAAAGGTTATGAATGAAGAACTTAGTAACTATAATTATGAGATTATGTTTATTGATAATGATTCACCAGATAATACTAGAGTTTTAATAGAGCAGCTTTGTAAAAAAGATAAGCATGTAAGAGCAATTTTTAATGCTAGAAATTTTGGACAAATGCGTTCACATTTTTATGGATTAAGAGAAGCACAAGGTGATTGTGCAATTTTGCTTCATGCTGACTTACAAAATCCACCAAAGGTCATGGTACAATTTGTAAAGGAGTGGGAAAAAGGTTCAAAAGTTGTAATAGGAATAAAAGATGATAGTAAGGAGAGTAAATTTATGTTTTTCGCTAGAACTTGCTATTATAAAATGATGTCAAAGATTTCGGAAGTTGAGCAAATAAGGCATTTTTCAGATTTTGAGTTGTTAGATAGAGATTTTCTAGATGTATTAAGAAGTCTGAATGATCCGCTTCCATATTTAAGAGGAATAGTATCTGAACTTGGCTTTAAGATGTCTAGGGTACATTACTCTCAAAATAAAAGAGAAAGAGGAAAAACAACAGCAAATATTAAAGTATTATATGACTTTGGTATGCTAGGTATTACTTCTTATTCAAAATCAATTATGAGATTGGCAACTATATTCGGTTTTGCTCTTTCTGGAATAAGTGTAGTAATTGCGATTATAACATTGATAATGAAATTAATTAATTGGAATGCATTTCCTACAGGAGTTGCTGCAATAAGTGTTGGTGTGTTTTTTCTAGGTTCAGTTCAATTATTTTTTATTGGATTTTTAGGTGAATACATATTAAATATAAATACTCGTATTATGAATAGACCTTTGGTAATAGAAGAAAAAAGAATTAACTTTGATAATTGTTACACTAAAAAAGAAAATGATAACTTGATTTAGTTAAAAAATGTGTTCTTAATTTGTGTCATAAAGAACACATTTTTAGATAAATTTGTTATTATGATTTAATATATTTGGAAAGTAGAGAGAATTATGGTTGATATTGTGATTCCAAACTATAATGGAGAAAGTTACTTGAAAAATTGTATAGAATCAGTTTTAAAACAAACTTATACTGATTTTAGAATTATAGTTATAGATAATAATTCAACTGATAGTTTATATTCTTGGATTTATGATTACAAAAATATAATCTTTAAACGTCTAGATAAAAATTATGGTTTTAGTAAGGCTGTAAATGAAGGAATAAAATTATCAAAATCAAAATTTGTGGTAATGCTGAATAATGACACAGAAGTTGATAAAGAATGGCTTAAAAATTTAGTTGAATTAATAACTTCTAACAAGAAAATTTTTTCTGTTAGTTCAAAAATGATAAGATATGATAACAAAAATATTATAGATGATGCTGGAGATGAATATACATTATTAGGTTGGACATTAAAAATGGGAGATGGTAAAAGTATAAATAAATTTAACAAACAGAGGCTTATATTTAGTTCTTGTGCAGGAGCAGCTATTTATAGAATATCTATGTTAGAAAAGATAGGATATTTTGATGAAAATTTTTTTGCATATATGGAAGATGTTGATATATCTTATAGAGCTTTAATAAATGGGTATAAAAATGTATATTGTCCAGATGCTAAAGTATATCATATTGGAAGTGCTACATCAGGAAGTAAATATAATTCATTTAAGGTAAATTTATCTGCTAGAAACAATATATATGTTATATATAAAAACATGCCAATAGTACAGATGATTTTTAATAGTCCATTTTTATTGGTTGGATTTCTAATAAAGTATTTATTTTTTATTAAATGTGGATTTGGAAAGGAGTATAGAAGTGGAATTTTATCTGCATTTAGACAGTTTAGTGAAATAGAAAAGATAAAGTTCAAATACAGAAATATATTTAGATATATTTATATTGAATGGCTATTGATAATAAATACTTTTAAATTATTTAAAAAATGAAGTAAATAATTTAATGTTTATAATGAAATAAATTTATTAATATTTTAAAGAAGGTGCTATTATGATTAAAGAAAATCAAAAAATTCTAAATAAAGTACAAATAGGTATAGATATAATTGTAATATTAATTTCTTTTATATTAGCATATTTCACGAAATTTGATGTATTAAAAGGAACAAATTCGATAGGAAATCATAGTTATATAATAACAACTTTTTGTTCTGTGTTAATATATTTTATATTGTACAATGTATTAGATTTATATAGCACAAAGAGAACATGTAATATATATAAAGAAATAACAACAATCATAAATGCAAATATTATAGGAGCATTAATATTAATATTAATTCTATTCATAATAAAATTAATAAATTATTCAAGAATGGTACTTGTGTTCTTTATAATATACAATATAATATTTATGAGTTTGAGTAGAATAATACTAAGGTATATTTTACATAAATATAGAAGTAAGGGGTTTAATCAAAAACACTGCTTGATAGTTGGAGCAACTGATATAGGAAAAAAATTAACAACAAAGATTAGAAAAAATCATCAATGGGGATATAATATAGTGGGATACTTAGATGATAAAATTAATACATCAGATATATTTGAAAATTTATTAGTTCTAGGAACTTTAGATGAAATAGAAATAATATTGAAAAAAATATATATAGATATAGTATTCATTACAGTTGATTTGGATGAATTTCACAAAGTTGGAGAAGTAATAAACCAGTGTGAAAAGGCAGGAGTAAGAACAAATATAATTCCATATTATTATGAATATGTATCATCAAAACCATATATGGATTACTTAGATGATATACCAATTATAGATACAAGACGTATCCCTTTGGATAATTACATAAATAACACATTCAAAAGAATATTTGATATACTATTTTCTTTGTTTGCTATATTTATAACGTTACCTATAATGTTATTTTCAGTGATAATGATATGGTTCACATCTCCAGGCGAAGTAATATACAAACAAATCAGAGTAGGTTTAAATAGAAAAAATTTTAATATGTATAAATTTAGATCTATGAAAGTTCAAAAAGAAGAAGATGAAAAATTAGAATGGACTACAAAAGGTGATTTGAGGAAGACAAAATGGGGAGCTATAATGAGAAAGGTTAGTATAGATGAACTACCACAATTTTTTAATGTTTTAAAAGGAGATATGTCAATCGTAGGACCAAGACCAGAAAGACCATTTTTTGTAGATAAATTTAAAGATGAAGTTCCAAGATATATGGTAAAACATCAAGTAAGACCAGGCATAACAGGTTGGGCTCAGATAAATGGATACAGAGGTGATACTTCAATAGAAAAAAGAATAGAACATGATTTGTATTATATAGAAAATTGGACATTTTTATTTGATATAAAAATAATATTTTTAACATTATTTAAAGGAATTATAAATAAAAATGCATATTAGAGTAATAAGTAGTATTTTTTATAAATATGAATACAAGGAGAGATATATTGGAATATGTAAATTTAATATTTTTTTCTATGATACCAGTCATAGAACTTAGAGGGGCTATACCTATGGGTTTGGCATTAGATTTGAATCCACTATTGGTATATTTAGCATGTTTAATTGGTTCTACCATAATAGGGATACCAATATTACTAACATTCAGATATATATTAAATTATTTAAAAGTGAAGGGATATTTTAAGTATTTAATTAATTTGCTTGAAAATAAATTACGTAAGAGAGCAAAACAATTAAAGTCCATAAGTGTAATTGGAATAATTTTGTTTGTTGGAATTCCGCTACCAACTACAGGAACTTGGAGTGCAGCTGGAATTGCATCATTACTTGAAATGAGATTGAAAGATGCAATTTTAGGAATATTTTTAGGTAATGTTTTATCTGGAGGTATTGTATTTGCAATAGCATATCATGTATTTTAAGAAAAAATTATAATATTAACGGATTTTTTATTAAAAGGGAGGACATAAGATTGGTAGAAGCAACTTTATTTTTTTCACCACATCAAGATGATGAAACTTTAAGCATGGGAAATGCAATAATTGAACATGTTGAAAAAAGTGATACACATGTAATACTATGTACAGATGGTAGTAAATCAATAATAAGAAAGGTATTAGATGATGGAGGAACATGCTCATATCATATAAAAGACATACATAAATATTCTTTGCCAGAAGAAGAATTTTCAAAAGACAGAGATGAAGAATTTAAAGATAGTTGTAAGGAAATGGGAGTTAAAGAAAGTAATATACACATAGAAGAAAATAGAGCTCATGATGGAGAATTGAGTAAAGAAAAAGCAAAAGAGATAATATTGAAATATTTGGATAAATATCCAAATGCAAGAGTAAAAACAGTTACTCCATATAAAGCTAGTGGAATACATGAAGACCATAGAGCTTTAGGTGAAGCTGCATTAGAGTTATATGAAGAAGGAAAAATAAAGGATTTAAGATTTTATGTAGAGCCATATGATTATAATGATTTCACTAAAGTTAATCCAAATGTAGAAGTATGGAAAGTTTTAAATAGCCAAGAAAATAAACTACTGAATGCTATGAATGCTTATAAAAAATGGAATCCAGAGAATGGACAGTATGCAATAGGATATCATTCTGTAAAATCACACTTTGATGAATTAAAGGAAAATAAGATTCAATATGTACATACACCTTAATATCTAATATATTTATATTACTTAAATATATAGCTAAGCCTACTGAAATAGTAGGCTATTTTTTTATTTAAGATTATTAAAAATTATCATCTTACTAAATAAATAATTTAAAATTATAACAATTATATTAGTAATAATTTTAACTATAATATCATTTACAAATAGAAAATCAATCATTATATACATAATTAACATTTCAATAAAACCAGAAAATAATCTAAAACTAATAAATGATAAAAATTCTTTAAATAAGAATATCATCTCAGTTTTCATACTTTCGAACACAAAAAATTTATTTGTAACATAGGCAAATAAAACAGCAAGTATCCAAGCTAAAGTATTTGCAATAATAAAATTAAATGAAATAACTCTAGTAAAAAATAAATATGAAACTATATTTACAAAGGTAGTAAGTGCTCCAAAGAATAAATATAATATTGTCTCTTTATGTTTTTTTAAAATCAAATATAACCCTCCCAAACTAATTAAATATAACTATCTTTAAATAAAAACTAACACATTTTAGTATAACATATCCATTAATAAATCAATAGATTTTAAAATACTATAAAGAATAAAACTATAAGATTATATAATTAATATGTACTTATAATCCATATTTTATAAAAATAAAATATGACCTAGATTTAGAAATCTGATATAATAAAAATTAAATACATATAAGGGGGTAAATATGAGAAAGTACAAATCAAAAAAATTGTTAAAGCTACTGGCGTTGTTGACAGTCTGCTTTTTAATAGTGTCAACAATACCTGTATCAGCAGAAAACAATAAAACTCTAACTGGAGTAGAAACTGCAGAGTATTCTGAAAGCTATCTTCAATACCTAGAAGATGTAAAAAATGGAGACACAGCAAAATATAATGGAGTAATACCAATTCCACATGAAATGGAAGGTACAATACTTCAAAATAAGAGTAGAAGTACTCTTCCATCATCATATAAAGCAAGTGTAGCATACAATCCAATGAACTTAGGTCTAACTACACCAGCGAAAAATCAAGGAGAGCTTAATACATGTTGGGCATTTTCTAGTATGTCAACTTTAGAAGCATATTTAAAGTTAAAAGGATATGGAACCTATGACCTTTCAGAAGAGCACTTTAGATGGTGGTCAACTGGAGGAACATATGGATGGAATTTAGACGATATGTCAGGTAGCTCAAATGTAACAGCTATAGGATATTTGACTGCATGGGCAGGGCCTAAATTAGAAAAGGACATACCATATAATCTTAAATCTGAAGAACAAGGTGCAACTAGACCTTCAAATATGGATACTGCACCAACACAATTTAATGTAACAGATGTTATTCGTCTTGGTAAAGATAAAGAAACTGTAAAAAATGCTATAATGCAATATGGTTCTGTTACATCAGGATATGCACATTATACTAATTATTTTAATGATGATGAAACAGCATATAACTGTACAAATAAGAGAGCACCTTTAAATCATGCTGTAGCTATAGTAGGATGGGATGACAATTATTCAAAGGACAACTTTGCTTCTGATGTTAAGCCAGAATCAAATGGAGCCTGGTTAGTAAAAAGTAGTTGGGGAGAATTCAACTCTATGAAAGGATTTTTCTGGATTTCTTATGAAGACAAAACTATTTTAACAGATACAGATAATTATGCAATGAAATCAGTATCAAAACCAGATAGTGATAAAAAAATGTACCAACTTGAATATGCTGGTCTTAGCAAGATAATGTCAAATAAAATAACAGCAGCAAATGTATTTGATTTCAGTAGAGAATCTGAAAAACTTGACTCAGTTATGTTTGAAACAGACTCTGTAGGAGCAAAATATGAAGTATATTATGCACCAGTAGTAAATGGAGTTCCTCAAAATAACTCAATGACAAAACTTGCAAATGGAACAGTGTCATACTCTGGATACATAAATGTACCTACTAACTCTTATAACCTACCAAAAGGAAAAGGAGCAATAGTAGTAGTTATAGATAACTCAGCAAATCCTAATAGAGAAAAATCTACTTTAGCATATGAAACTAACATAGATGGATATTACTTATATGAAGCTAAAGCAAACTTAGGTGAAAGTTACATACTTCAAAACAATAAATTTGAGGATATAAATACATATAGCGAGTTCTCTCCTTGTAACTTTGTTATAAAAGCTATAACAAAAACATCTTCTGGACAAGCTACTTCAGGAGAATCTTTAACTGGAGCAGATAGATATGAAACAGCAGTTAAAGTTAGTCAGAAAGGATGGACTTCTTCACAAAATGCAGTACTAGTAAATGGAAATGCAATAGTGGATGCTTTAACCGCTACACCATTTACAACAGCAATTGATTCTCCAATCCTTTTAACAGGAAAAGATAACTTAGATTCAAAAACTAAGGCAGAGTTACAAAGATTAGGAACTAAAAAAGTTTATCTAATAGGTGGAGAAAATTCTCTAAGTAAGAATATACAAACTCAACTTAGCAATATGGGTATATCAATAGAGAGAATTAGTGGTAGTGATAGATACAAGACTAGTATATCTCTAGCTCAAAAACTAAATAGTATAAAATCTGTTTCACAAGTTGCAGTAGCAAATGGTGTCAATGGACTTGCAGATGCAATAAGTGTTGGTGCAGCAGCTGCTGACAACAATATGCCAATAATACTTACTAATGAAAAGAGTGAGTTACAAGGGGCTGACGAGTTTTTAAATTCATCAAAAATAACTAAGTCTTATATAATTGGTGGTACAGCTACTTTATCATCAAGCTTAGAAAGTAAGCTTTCAAATCCAACAAGACTTGCAGGAAGTAATAGAAATGAAACTAATGCTAAGATAATAGATAAGTTCTATACTAATTCAGATTTAAAATATGCTTTTGTTGTTAAAGATGGTTCAAAAAGTCAAGGTGACTTAATAGATGGACTAGCAGTAGGAGCATTAGGTGCTAAAACTGATTCACCAGTAGTTCTAGTTGGAAATAAATTAGATGAAAGTCAAAAAACTGTACTTAAATCTAAGAAAATAGAAACTCCAATTAGAGTTGGTGGAAATGGAAATGAAAGTGCTTTTAATGAATTAAATAATCTTTTAGGAAAATAATAATGTTAAATGTTTTATAGTTTAAAAAATATTTAATATTGCTTTAAAAATATATAAAGGAAATAAGCCCTAACCGTTAATATGGTTGGGGCTTATTTCTTGAGAAATTTTTATAGATAAAAATGTAATAATTTTAAACTGTAAAATAGTGTAAAGATATTCTATAATATAATATAGTAAGATTTTAAACGAAATAAGGGGGTAATAAAATGAAAGCACCAAAAACTATTTTAACAATATTGACAATAGCGCTTACTTTAAGTGGGATTTCTATAACTTCATCATATGCACTTACAGAGGAAAAATTAATAGGTGAAGGGAGATATGAAACTGCTGTAAAGATAAGCCAAAAAGCATATAGTTCTAGTAATAATGCTGTATTAGTCAATGATAGCTCTTTGGCTGATGCTCTTTCAGCTACACCATTTGCAAAATCTAAAGGAGCTCCAATACTTTTGACAGAAAGCAATAAACTGGATGATAGAACCAAAACAGAGCTAAAGCGTTTGGGAGCTAAGGATATTTATTTAATTGGTGGGACTGCTGTGTTAAACAAGGATATAGAGAATCAATTAAAAAGTGATGGATTAAATGTAGAAAGAATTAGTGGTAATGATAGATATGAAACTTCATTACTTTTAGCAAATAAACTAAAAGATATTAAAGATGTTAAGGAAGTAGCTGTTGTAAATGGCGAAAAAGGGCTAAGTGATGCTGTAAGTGTTGGGGCACCATCTGCTCAAAATAATATGCCTGTAGTTTTATCTAGTCCAAAGAATGGAGTAGAAGCATTTGAGAAATTTATAAAAGATGAGAAAGTTATAAAGGCATATGTAATAGGAGGTACAAATTCTGTTTCAAGAGCTATAGAAAAAAGCCTCCCTAATGCAGAAAGATTGAGTGGAAAGGATAGAAATGAAACTAATGCCAAGGTTATAGAAAAATTTTATTCTGATGTAGATTTAAACAATCTATACGTAACTAAAGATGGAAGTAAAAATGAAAATCAACTTATTGATTCATTGGCAGTTGGAGTATTGGCGGCAAAGAATGAATCACCTGTTGTTTTGGTCGGTGATAAACTAAATACAAAGCAAAGGGATATACTTAGTACTAAAAAATTAAGTACTATAACACAAGTTGGTGGAAATGGAAATGAAGAAGCTTTTAATGAAATTAAGACTTTACAAGATAAAACTATCTTTGAAGCTAAAACCGTTGAGGAATTAACTAATATGATAAATATTGCAAGTCCTAATGACATTATTAACTTTAATCCAAAAGAGGATACTGTAAATGAAGCTTTTAGAATGGTAACAAATAAGCCAATAACTGTGAATATAAAAGGTGATTGTTCAAAGACTATCACTATTGATATGCCTAATGGTGAGGTAAATAACTATGCTACTTTAGTAAATGTTATAGTGAGAAATATTGGAGAAGGTGGATTTAACAATCATGATACAATAACTATATTGTCAGTTCGTGACAAAAATGGTAGAGTTATAGAAAATACTAGAAATTCAGATATAGAAACAATGATGATATTGGCATCTGCTAATGATACAAAATTGATTAATGATGGTTATATAGGAAAGCTTATAGATAACTCATCTAATAGTGACATCACTAATCATGGAACTATAGATAAAAAAGTAAATCAGGTTGAAGATTTAGAAGCTAAGGTTGATTCAATTGAAAAAGCTATAGATTCTATAAGCCAGAAAATTAATAAGATACAAGATATATTAGATAAACTTGGATTTCTAAAGAAATTTCTTAACTAAAAAGATGTATATTTAAGAAAGCTATATTTTATACTTATATTTGAAAATATATAGTTAGATGGATTCATAGCTAAAGATAAATATACAGTTAAATCTTGGGGAGGTAATATGGAGAGTGGATTTGAAGGTAAATTAGATACAAAAATTATGAAAAATAGAGTTAAATCAATTGATATAATAAGAGGGCTATCAATAGCCCTCATGATAGTTTGCAATAATCCTGGGACTTGGATGAGAATGTATCCACAACTTAGACATGCTATATGGCATGGTGTAACACTTGCAGATTTTGCATTTCCTTTCTTTGTTATATCCTTAGGTGTTACAATTCCAATATCAATAAACAGTAAACTAAAGAATAGTAAATCTACAATACGAATAATAATAAGTATATTTAAGAGAAGTATTTTACTAATGTTGTTTGGATTTTTCTTAAATTACCTAGGAAATCATGACTTAAGTACTGTAAGAATACTTGGGGTGCTTCAACGTATGGGATTAGTATACCTTGTAACTAGTCTAGTGTATTTACTACTAAAAAAACTGAATGTAGGAAGCACTGCAACTATAATTACTTTCTTATGTATATCTGCATTTATCATAGTGGGATACTATATAGTGGCAAAACCATATGGATTTGAGCTAGAAGGTTCTCTTGCACAATTGGTGGATTTCCATTTTTTCAAAGGACATTTGTACAAGCCAGAGTTTGAACCAGATGGATTTTTAACAAGTATAGTAGCAATTTCTTCAGGTATGTTGGGTTGTACTATGGGGTGTGTACTTCTAAAAGAAAATATAGGACAGTATAAAAAATTCTTCAAAATATTAATTATGAGTATCATTTTACTTATATGTGCTTTTGTTTTTAATCAATATTTTCCATTTAATAAGAGATTATGGTCAAGTTCATTCATACTTTTAATGGCCGGCAGTTATGGTATTTTATTGGCAATATTTTACTTTATATGTGACATCGAAAATAAAAGCAAAATATTTACTCCAATAATAGCACTTGGAAGTAGCCCTATTTTTACATATATGTGTCTTGAAATATTGAGCCATGTGTTTTGGAATTTACCAAAACTTACTGATAAAGTAGATTATCCTACTACTTTGGTGGAATGGACTACATATGAATTTATAACACCTTGGGCAGGTACAACATGGGATTCTCTTGTATTTTCTCTCTTGTATGTATTGTTTTGGGTTATAATAATGTCGTTTATGTATAAAAAGAAAATATTTATTAAAATTTAATGTAGTGTTTTGTTTAAAAAAATATTTATTCAATTTGTTTAAATATGCAGAAATTCTCAGTAATAATCCAGTTTTTCCCTAGCGAAAATTAAAAAAACATGCCATAAAAGATTACAAAAAGATTACAATTTGTAATCTTTTGTGCTATAATGAAAAAAGATTTACATAATATTGAATTTATGTAATATAAAACAAGTTCAAGAAGAATTAAATAGGATTTAAATATCTAAAAATCTAGGGGGGATACGATGAGAAAGAGAACAAAATTATTAGCAACAGGAATGTTGTCTATAGCAATGGTGGCACCAAACGTGGCTTTAGCAGCGGAAAATACTACTGCAAATACAGAATCTAATTCAGATATTAATATAAATTTACAAAGAAAAAGTGTTGTGTTAGGAAGTAAATCGAATGCAAGTGTAAAGTTTAAAGAAAAATTAAATGCTGATTCAATAACATTAAACTTTATGTGTTATGATATGCCACTTGAAGCTACTTTAAATTACAATGAAAAAACAGATACATATGAAGGTGTAATAAACTATAACAAAGACCCAGAATACTTAAATGTATGGGAACTTCAAAGCATAAAAGTAAATGGTAAAGATAAACAGAAGGTTTTAAATAAAGAAGATTTAGAATCTATGGGGTTAAATCTTAAAGATTATGATGTTACACAAGAGTTTATAATAAGTGATGCTAACTCAACAAAAGCAGTGAATGAATATATGAGAAAAACTTCTGCACCAGTAAAAAAACTTGCAGGAGCTACTAGATTTGAGACAGCAGTTGAGATAAGTAAACAAGGATGGAAAGATGGAGCTAGTAAGGTTGTAATAGTTAATGGAGAACTAGCAGCAGATGGAATCACAGCTACTCCACTTGCTTCTACATATGATGCACCAATATTACTTGCAAATAAAGATGATATACCAGAAAGTACAAAGGCTGAATTAAAACGTCTAAACCCAAGTGATGTAATAATCATAGGTGATGATGGTTCAGTTTCACAAAAGGCAGTATCTCAAATAAAATCTGCTGTAGATGTAAATGTAACTCGTATTGGTGGAGTTGATAGACATGAAACATCTTTACTTATAGCAAAAGAAATTGATAAGTATCATGATGTTAATAAGATATATATAGCAAATGGATATGCTGGTGAGTACGATGCTCTTAATATTTCATCAAAAGCAGGTGAAGACCAACAACCTATAATATTAGCTAATAAAGATTCTGTACCAGAAAGTACATATAATTGGCTATCTTCACAAGGTTTGGAAGAAGCTTACTACATAGGTGGAGACCAAAGTCTATCATCAAAACTTATAGACCAAATATCTAAGATAGCAAAAAATGCAACTTCAAAAAACAGAGTATCTGGAGCTGATAGACATGAAACTAATGCGAAGGTAATTAAGACTTTCTATCCAGATAAAGAATTGAGCGCAATGTTAGTTGCAAAATCTGATATAATAGTTGACTCAATAACAGCAGGACCTTTAGCAGCTAAGTTGAAATCTCCAATACTTATAACTCCAAAAACTTACGTTTCTGCATACCATAGTACAAACTTATCAGAAAAAACAGCAGGAACAGTATATCAAATTGGTGATGGAATGAAGGATAGTGTTATAAGTTCTATAGCATCTAGTTTATCAAAACACAATGCACCAACAGAACCAGAAAATCCAGGTTCAGCAGCAGGAAAAACTGTAGTGATAGACCCAGGTCATGGGGGTTCTGACTCAGGAGCAACAAGTGGATTAAATGGTGGAGCTCAAGAAAAGAAATATACTCTTAATACAGCACTAGCAACTACTGAATATTTACGTTCAAAAGGTATAAATGTTGTTATGACTAGAGATACAGATAAAACAATGGCTTTGGGAGAAAGAACGACATTATCAAACACTATAAAGCCAGATTTATTTACAAGTATACATTACAATGCATCTAATGGAGCTGGTAATGGTGTGGAAATTTTTTACAAAGTAAAAGATAAAAATGGTGGAACAACTAAGACTGCTGCATCAAATATATTAAAAAGAATATTAGAGAAATTTAATATGCAAAATAGAGGAATCAAGACAAGAACACTTGCTAATGGAAATGATTACCTATATGTATTAAGAAACAATAAATATCCTGCAATACTTGTAGAATGCGCATTTATAGACAATAAGAGCGACATGGACAAGTTAAATACAGCAGAAAAAGTAAAGACAATGGGAACTCAAATTGGAATAGGAATAGAAGATACAGTAAAATAAAATAAAAAATATTAAAGCAAAATATATCATCTCCTGTTATAATGTAAAATATAGCAAGAGATGATATATTTTTGCAAAGAATCAAATTGTTTACAATGACGTTTATTGTATTGATAAACTTCTCATTATTGAGTATAATATAGAAATAAGTCAAAAATAAGATAGAAATACGTTGAAATTAAGAATTTAAAAAATTTTTATTCCAATATGGAGGTAACTATGTCTGGATATACTAATGATGAATGTGAAATACCTAAAGTTACAAGCTATCCAGGGGCAGATAAAGAAATTGCAAGTGAGATTGACTATAGCATAGTAAAAGGCACAGTGTTGTTTGACTTGTACCAAAGAGTTGTGGATTTAGTTTTATCTATATTAGGACTTGTAGTAGGTTTACCTTTAATAGCAATATTTGGAATTCTTATTAAAATAGAGGACAAAGGACCAATAACTTATAAGCAAGAAAGACTAGGAAAATGCGGGAGAAGATTCTATATATATAAATTGAGATCTATGAGAACAGACGCAGAAAAATTTGGCGCACAATGGGCTGAAAAAGATGATCCTAGAATAACTAAGGTTGGAAAGTTTATTAGGAAAACTAGAATTGATGAGATTCCACAGCTGTTTAATATATTAAAGGGGGACATGGGCTTAATAGGCCCTAGACCAGAGAGACCAAACTTTACTGTTCAATTTAATGAGGAAATACCTGGATTTATCAATAGGCTTGCTATAAAACCTGGACTTACAGGTTGGGCACAAGTAAATGGTGGATACGAAATCACTCCTGAAGAAAAACTTAAAGAAGATATTTACTATATAAAAAATAGGAGTATATTACTTGACTTTAAGATACTCTTTAAAACTGTTAAAGTAGTATTGACAGGAGACGGAGCTAGATAATTTTAAAATATTAGATTATTAATCAATGAAAAAGCTCTTTAAAAAAGAGCTTTTTTATTGTCAAAAAATACAAAAAGAAAAGGAATGAGAACTTATGATTAAAAAAATTTCTACTATATTATCGTTAGTTTTGCTAATCTCTATTTCTAGTACAGTGGGGGTATTTGCAGATGTAAGTCCTAAAAAAGAGTTGATAGAAGGTAGTATACCAGAGATTTCAACAGAATTAAATAAAAGAGTATTCAAGAATTCTAAAGAAGTAATTCTTGTAAATGAAGAGTCAATTGTAGATAGTATAAGTGCAACACCTTTGGCATATGTAAAAAATGCTCCGATAGTTGTAACTAAGAGTAAAAATGTTGGTAGAGTAACAAGAAATTATCTAAAAGAGTTAGGTCCAGAGAAGGTTACGATAATAGGTGGTTTAAAGGCAGTATCTAAAGATGCTGAACGTAATATAGAGAAAATGGGAATTAAAGTGGAAAGAATAAGAGGAAAAGACAGATATGATACATCTTTAAAGATAGCTAGAGAAATGTACAGAACAGTAGGATTCGATAAAGCATTTTTACTTAGCTCAACTACAGGATTAGAGAATGCCATATCTGTATATTCTTATGCAGCTAAAAATGGAATGCCAATAATATGGGCTCAAGATGAAGGTTTTGAAGAACAAATTGACTTCTTAAAAAGTAAAAACCTTGAAAAAATATATGCATTAGGTGATTCAAAAGAGTTTGTTGCAGACATTGATTCTAGCTTAAAGAATATAGAAGGTATAAAGCAAATAAATAAGTCAAGCACAAATGTTGATTTAATAAAGAAGTTTTATGATGAAAAAGATATAAAGAAAATCTATACTGCTAAATTAGATTTTGGAAGTAGATCTGATGTAAACGAATATATTTCTTTGGGAGTAGTATCGGCCAAAGAAAATATGCCAATACTGATTTGTAGTGATAATTTAAGTCATGCACAAGATAAATTCTTGAAAGATAACAACATAAGTGATGTAATTGAAGTTGGATATACAGTAGGTAATTATAGTCTGTTAAAGAGTATACTTAATTTAACATCCTTATCTTGTATAATATTAATACTATTATTACTATTGATTGTATTTAGAGCGCTTAGATATGAGTCAAGATAGTCTTTAATTTATTAAGGAAGCTTTTCATAGGTTAAATTTACTTAATCAGAATAATGTTTATAAGCAGTTTTAAAAGTTCTACTTTTAGAGTTTAAATTAGAGAAGGAGAAAGAAAATGTCAAAAACAGCTAAAGCAGCATTGTGGATTATGGCGGCCACTATGTTTTCAAAAGTATTAGGTTTCCTTAGAGAACTTGTACTTGCAAATTTCTATGGAACAGGTATGTATGCAGACGTATTTGTATTAACATTAAATATACCTGGTTTAATCATAGCAGTCATAGGTTCTGCAATTGCTACAACTTATATACCTATGTACTTTGAGACAAAGAAAAGACTCGGAGATGAAGGTGCCTTAAAATTTACTAACAATGTTTTAAATATATGCTATATAATGGCTATAATAATAGCTATTTTTGGGCTTTTATTTACAGAGCAATTTGTTACAGTATTTGCAGCAGGATTTAGAAGTGACCCTGCTAAGTTTCAAGCAGCAATACTATTTACTAAAATAATGATTTCAGGAGTTTTGTTCTTGAGTGGAAGTAAAATATTTAGTTCATTTTTACAGGTGAATGACAGCTTTGTAATTCCAGGTCTTATAGGAATTCCATATAATATCATAATAATAGCAGCAATAGCACTAAGTGCAGGTAAAAATGTATGGATACTACCAGCAGGAGCATTGATTGCCATGGCAAGTCAGTTATTGTTTCAACTCCCATTTGCATTTAAGAAGTCCTACAAGTATAAACCATATATAAATTTAAAGGATGAGTCCATAAAAGAATTAGTGAATCTAGTCTTGCCTATGTTAATAGGTGTAGCTGTTGGACAGTTAAATATATTTGTTGACAGGTTATTGGCAACTACTTTAGGGGATGGGAAGTTGTCCGCTCTTAACTATGCAAATAGACTAAATGAGTTTGTTATGGCATTATTTGTTACATCTATAATAACCGTTATATATCCTAAGCTGGCAAAAATGTCAGGTAAAGATAATAAAGAAGGATTTATAAGTACTATTGTAAAGTCATCAAATTGTATTATATTGGTAGTGCTTCCAATATCCATAGGAGCTATTATACTAGCAGAACCTCTAGTTAGAATACTATTCCAAAGGGGTAAGTTTGATGCATTATCAACAGACCTTACATCTATAGCTCTTAGATTATATTCGTTAGGTTTATTGGCTTGTGGGGTAAGAGATGTTTTATATAGAGCATTCTATTCTCTTTCAGATACAAAGACACCAATGATAAATGGAAGTATAGCTTTAATAATAAATATAGTTCTTAATTTAATATTGATAAGACCACTTGGTCATGCAGGTATTGCTATATCAACTAGTACGTCTAATATAATTACAGTTATATTATTGTTTATATCTCTTAAAAAGAAAACTGGATATTTTGGAGGAGATAAAATCATAAAGACTGGTCTTAAAAGTTTGGTAGCATCAGGTGTGATGGCAGTAGTCACTTTATTGATATATAACAATCTATATGCATTTATAGGTGCAGGAACAATTAAAGAAATTATAGCAGTTGGAACTGGAGTATTAGGTGGGGCTTCTGTATATACGATATTGATAGTTTTATTTAAGGTAGAAGAGATGGACTTAGCTTTTGAATTTTTAAAAAAAGGAAAGCAAAAACTACTTAAAAGATAGACATTTACCTTAAAAAATTAAAATAGAGTCAGAAAGGATGAAAATATGGATTATAAAAATAATTATGAGATGTGGTTAAATTCTCCTTATTTTGATGAACAAACCAAAGAAGAGCTATTAAGTATAAAGGATGATGACAAAGAAATACAAGATAGATTCTATAAAAATTTAGAATTTGGGACAGGTGGTCTAAGGGGTATAATAGGAGCGGGAACTAATAGAATCAATATTTATACTGTTAGACGTGCAACACTTGGAATTTCAAATTATATTATGAAGACGCAAGGTGAAGAAGGAAAGCAAAAAGGAATTGTTATAGCACATGATAGTAGATACATGTCAAGAGAGTTTTGTATAGAAGTAGCTAAAACTTTAAGTGCATATGGTGTAAAGGCTTATATTTTTGAAGAGTTAAAGCCTACACCAGAACTTTCTTTTGCTGTTAGACATTTAAAGTGTGCTATGGGAATAGTAATAACAGCAAGTCATAATCCTAAAGAGTACAATGGATATAAGGTATATGACTCAGATGGAGGTCAAATCTGTATAGATATGGCCAATGATATAATTACAGAAGTTAATAAGATTGATGATTACAGTATCATTAAAAGTGTAGATTTTGAAGAAGCTTTATCTAAAAATTTAATAACTATATTAGATAATGAAATAGATGATGAGTTTATAAAGGCTGTTAAGAAGCAAGTTTTAAGACAAAGCACGATAGATGAATATGGAAAAAAATTAAAAATAATATATACACCTATTCATGGAACCGGAAATAAACCAGTAAGAAGAGTCTTAAATGAATGTGGCTTTGAAAATGTAATGGTGGTTAAGGAGCAAGAATTGCCAGATTCTAATTTTTCAACAGTTAAGTATCCTAATCCTGAAGAAAAGTCAGTATTTAATATAGCTATTGAAATGGCAAAGAGTAATGGTACTGATTTGATAATAGGGACAGACCCTGATTGTGACAGAGTAGGTGTTGTTGTAAAAGATTCTAGTGGTGAGTATGTAGTCTTAAATGGAAACCAAGTTGGCTCACTTTTAGTTAGATATATAGTAGAGAGTTTAGTTGAAGAAAATAAACTTCCTAAAAACAATCCTACAATAATAAAAACTATAGTTACATCAGAACTAGGTGCAAAAATAGCAAAGGCTTATAATGTAGATTGTTTAAATACTTTAACAGGGTTCAAATTTATAGGAGAAAAAATAAAAGCGTTTGAAGAAAGTAATGATAGAAGCTTTATAATGGGATATGAGGAAAGCTATGGTTACTTAATTGGAACTCATGCTAGAGATAAAGATGGTGTTGTATCTTCGCTTATGATATGTGAAATGGCAGCATACTATTTTTCAAAAGGTATGAACTTGTATGAAGCCTTGATAGATACATATAATAAATTTGGGTACTACAAAGAGGAATTAAAGTCAGTGACTTTAAAAGGCATAGAAGGAATAAAAAAAATAAAAGAGATGATGCTTTACTTTAGAAGTGTTAAAATAGATAATGTGGCTGATGTAAAAGTAGATAAGATTTTAGACTATAAAGATGGAGTAGATGATTTACCTAAATCAGATGTACTTAAATTTTTACTTGAAGATGGTTCTTGGATAGCTATAAGACCTTCAGGTACAGAACCTAAAATTAAATTTTACTTTGGAGCAAATTCAGATAACCAAGAAGATGTAGAATCTAAGTTGAATAATTTAATATCTTATATATTAAATGTGGTGGATTCTATATAAAGAGCTAAGGGGAGATAAACAATGAAAGTATATAATGTCATAATGGCTGGAGGAGGCGGAACTCGTTTCTGGCCACTTAGTAGACAAGAAGTACCTAAGCAGCTTATAAATTTAAGTGGAGAAGATGCTTTAATAAATGAAACTATAAACAGAATAGATTCTCTAGCAAACAAAGAGGATTTATTTATAGTAACTAATGAGAAGCAAATGGACGCTTTAAAAGATACAGTAAAAGATAAATGTTTATACAGCAATATCTTACCAGAACCATGTGCCAGAAATACGGCAGCAGCTATAGGTTTTGCAGCCTTTAACATAATGAAAAAATATGGTGATGGTGTTATGTGTGTATATCCAGCTGACCATTATATAAAAGATGAAAAAGAATTTAAAGCTATTTTAGAAAAAGCTATTTATATAGCAGAAAATAATGATAAACTAGTAACTATTGGGATAAATCCTACATTCCCATCAACAGGATATGGATACATAAACTTTAGTAGAGAAAATACAATAGAAAATGTTGCATATGAAGTAGTGGAGTTTGTAGAAAAGCCAAACTATGAAATTGCTAAAGAGTATGTAAATTCTAAGAAATATGTGTGGAATAGTGGTATGTTTGTATGGAAGGTATCCAAGATATTGGAAGATTTTAAGAGATACTTACCAAAAGTATATGAAAAATTAGAGGAAATCAGTAATTACTTAGGAACAGAAGAAGAAATAGAAAAAATAAGAGAAATCTATCCAACAATACAATCAATCTCTATAGATTATGGTATTATGGAAAGAAGTAATGACGTTATAGTAGTTCCTGGTGATTTTGGTTGGAATGATGTTGGTTCTTGGGACTCCCTAGGTGCGATATATCCAACTGATGATGAAGGTAACATCAAAAGAGGTGAAAATATTACTATAGATACTAAAAACTCAATTATATATTCAGATGACAAATTAATATCGACAATAGGTATTAGTGATTTGATAGTAGTATCTACGAATGATGCAGTTATGGTTTGTAGAAAAGATAAAGCTCAAGATGTCAAAAAGATAGTAGAGCAATTAAAAGAAGAAGATAGACAAGAATATATGTAGGAGGTGTTCATTTGATTCCTAAAAAAATACATTATGTATGGTTTGGTGGTCCAAAAGGAAATATAGAAAATATATGTATAAATTCATGGAAAGAAAAACTTCCAGAATATGAGATAGTAGAGTGGAATGAAAAAAACTTTGATATAGAGAAAGAAATAAAAGGAAATAAGTTTTTGGAAGAATGTTATAAAAGAAAGCTTTGGGCATTCATATCAGATTATACAAGAGTAAGGGTACTCTATGAACAAGGTGGAGTTTATCTGGATACAGATATGCAGATATTAAAGGATATAACTCCTCTTTTAGAAAATAATAGGCTTATATGTGGATATGAAGATGATGGAGAATACATGAATGCAGCCATAGTAGGTGTAGAAAAAGGACATCCTTTCTTTAAAGATTTATTAGAGTACTACGAAAAAGAGGTGCTTACTTCTTCATTGTTTACAATACCAAAGGTTATGACTTATCTTATGGAAAAAAATTATAAAAAGATTGACCAAAATAACTATGAAGAAGGCATTCGTGTCTACGATAAAGAATATTTTTATCCTTTTGGATTTAAAGAAGACTTTACACCAGAATGTATTACAGAAAATACTTATGGAATACATTGGTGGGGAAAAAGTTGGGCTAAGAAAAGAAATTATTTCTTAGAAAGCAAGCACTTAACAGGTGTAAATAAGATATGGAAGTGTTGTAAAATATTTGCAAGTAATACTTTAAGAAGCTAAAAGGGAGAAAGTGAAATGAAGACTTTAAACGATGATAGAAATATTATGATTAAAAAATATCTTTATATATTTGTTTTGTTTATCATAGTACTTAGAAAGTATATGATATCATTTATTGACCCAGATATGAGTATAGGGATAATTAAATCAGCGTTATTTTATTCTTCAATAGGAATACTAATGCTACTTTTCTTATTTGATAAGAGAAAAAGTATAACAGAAATGGTGCTAGTTGGAGCTTGTGTATTACTTTATATATTAAATAGAGAAGGAGCTATATTATTAATTGTTTTGTTAGCTGTATCAGCTAAACAAATAGATGATAAATGTATAGTTAAAAGTTATTTAATAATATCTGTATGTTTTTTAATAGGAGCTATATTATTATTTAATTTATTTCCTTCATTAGTATTTAATCAGGAAGTCCACTATAGATATATAGGAAAATTAGATACGCTTGTTACAAGAATGGATTTTGGACTTGGTAATCCAAATGGAGTATTTTATTATATGGTTACTATATATGCAGCATATATATTCTTAAGATATAAAAACTATAATAAATGGGATAGAATAATTTTATTTGGATCTGCATTCTTTGTTTATCAAACTACATATAGTAGAACTGGCTTTTTTACTATATTAGCAGGATTAATATTTGTAGAGATAATAAGAGTGATAGACCTAAAAAAAATAAAAGTACTACCAATGCTTATAAAGACATCACCGATAATACTTACTTTATTTAGTGTAATTATTGGTATGATGTTTTCTAAAAGTAGTGTACTAAATAGATTATTAGCAAGTAGACCTAAGTTCTGGAATGTATACTTAGCTCAAGAGGGAAATTTTATGAAACCTTTTGGAAATTCATATAGTGCTGCTATAAAAGCAACTAATCCATTAGACAGTTCTTATATATATATAATTAGTGTACTAGGAGTAATTGCTTGCATCTTATTTATGTTTTTGATGTATAAAGGTATACAAAGCTTTATAGAAAAAGATAAAAAAGAGTATTTAGTAGCTTTGTTCATATTTTTACTATATTCTTTTGCAGAAAATTTATTATTAGAAGCTTCATTTAGTTTCACAATAGTATTACTAATAAAAGAAGTAATATTAAACGATAAAAGAGAGGTAGATTTGTGGAAAATGAAAAGTAGGAGGTAGTAATGTTAATATCATTAATAATGCCAACATTAAATAGATATGATGATATATACTTACTTATGGATAGCTTAGAAAATCAAACTTACAAGAACTTTGAACTTATAGTAATAGATCAAAATGATAATAACAAAGTTAAGGAGATAGTTGATAAATACGTTGATAAGTTAGATATAAAGTATATAAAAAGCGATAAGCTAGGATTAAGTTATAACAGAAATGTAGGCATAGATAATGCTAAAGGGCAAATTATAGGTTTTCCTGATGATGACTGTGTCTACGAAAATGATACATTAGAAAAAGTTACAAACTTCTTTAATAAAAATAAAGATTATAAAATATACAGTTGTAAAACTATGGATGCAAATAAAATTGATGCATTTAAGAAAATGTATGATGGAACTTGTGATATCACAAGTTCCAACGTTTTAAATACTATAACATCCATAACTTTTTTTGTTGATTTTGGAGAAAAAGAATATACACGATTTGACGAAAAATTAGGTGTTGGTGGAGATTTTGGTGCTGGTGAAGAGATAGATTATGTTTTAAACCTGTTGAGTTTAGGATTTAAAGGAAAATACTTTGGGAATGATATAATTTACCATCCTGCAAAAAAACATTCTAAATCTAAAGAAAAGTATCAAAAAGATTATAACTATGGAAGAGGTTTTGGAGCCATTTGCAAAAAAGAAATAGTCTATAGAAAGAATTATAAGTTTGTAAAGGTTATGGCATCAAAGCTTGTAAGAAATATAGGCGGTCTTATATTGAGTTCCAACAAAGATTATCATAGTGCCACTATAAAAGGAAGAATTAATGGATTTAGACAGTATAAGTTATAATGAGGATGGTGTTTATGGACAAGGTTAAATTTTTAATAAATATGCTTTTGGCTTTTTTTATGTATCCATTTAGTAAGCATAAGTTTAATGGTAGAAATATTTGGCTTATAGGTGGACATTCAGGAGATATATACAATGATAATGCCAAGTTCTTTTATGAGTATATGTTGAAAGAACATAATGATGTAGAAACTTATTGGGTAGTAAATAAAGACAGTAAAGTATTCAATAAAATTCCAGGCAAGAAATTAATAAGAGGAAGTGTAGAAAACTATCTATATTATTACAATTCAAAAGCTATAGTATTTTCACATGCGCCATCAGCAGATATAGCACCTTATAACTTTGCTGTACCTGTTCTTAATTATTTCCATAAAAAGACGATAAAAGTATTCTTAAATCATGGAACGATAAGTTTTAAAAAGAGAAAGCCAATGAATAAAAAGTTTAAAAATATTATAGATAACCTATATAAAAGTTATAATATAGTTACAGCAAGTTCTGAGTTTGAAAGAGATGTTATGGTAAATGATTGGGGAATGTTAGATGACTCAGTTTATATAATTGGAAATGCAAGATATGACAATTTACCAACAAATGAAGTTGCACAAACACGAGATATATTATATACTCCTACATGGAGAGACTGGATAAAATTTAGTTCAGGAAAATTTACAGATACAGATTATTTTAAAAATATAATGAATTTCTTGAATGATGATAAATTAAATAAAATATTAGATGAGAAAGATATAAATGTAAAAATTTATATGCATCATCTTATGCATGAGTTTATAGATGACATAAAAGAAAACATAACTGGTAAACGAATTGTATTTTTAGATAAAGGGGTAACTCTAGCAAATGAAATAAGAAAATCAGCTGCAAACATAACTGATTATTCAAGTGTTGCCATAGATTTTCTCTATATGAACAGACCTATTTTATTTTATCAATTTGATTTAGATGAATATATGGAAAAAGTTGACTCGTATATAGATTTAAAAAGCGAAATGTTTGGGTCTTTGGCTTATAATAATGATGAAGCTGTGAATAAACTTATTGATATTATTGAAAATAATTTTGAGGTTATGGGTAACCAAAAAAATGAAAGAAATAAGTTTTTCAGATATAATGACAATAAGAACTGCAAGAGGATATATGATTGTGTATTAAGTAAAATTAAATAAATATTTTATAAATGATGAGGAAGGTAATATGAAGAAGAATTTAGTATCTATAATTACTCCCATGTATAATTCTGAAAAATTTATTGAAGCAACCATAAAATCAGTATTAAACCAAACTTATCAAGAATGGGAAATGTTAATTATTGATGATTGCTCAACAGATAATAGTCCTAGTATAGTCAAATCTTATATGCAACAAGATAGTAGAATAAAATGCATAAAGACTGAGACTAATAAGGGTGTCTCTAATGCTAGAAATCTAGCATTAAGTAATGCGACAGGACAATTTATAGCTTTTTTAGATAGTGATGACCAGTGGAATAGTAGTAAGTTAGAAAAACAAGTAAACTTTATGTTAGAAAATGACTATGTAATCTCATTTACTTCATATGAACTGATGGACGAAAATGATAAAAAGTTAAATAAAGTAATAAAAGTGCCACCTAATGTAGATTATAGAAGGTTATTAAAGGGAAATATTTTGGGATGTCTTACTGTTGTAATTGATAAGTCTAAATTGGATTTTGAAATTAAAATGAGTGGTGTAAGACATGAAGATTATGTCTTGTGGTTATCTATATTGAAAAGAGGACATATCGCTCATGGAATAAATGAAGTTTTAGCATTATATAGAAAATCTAGTAACTCCCTTAGTGGTAATAAGATAAAGGCTGCTATGTGGACTTGGAATATATATAGAAATATAGAAAAAATACCTCTATACAAAGCTATATACTACTTTATTAATTATGGAATAAATGGAATTAAAAAAAGTTAGATAGAGAGGAAGATTTAATTAATGTATAAATATAAATTTACTGTATTTACTCCAACATATAATAGAGCACATTTACTTGAAAATTTGTATAATGATTTAAAAGCTCAAACATATGATTTCAACGACTTTGAATGGTTGATTGTTGATGATGGAAGTAGTGATGGTACTAAAGAATTAGTTGAAAAATTTATATCAGAAGATAAATTAAATATAAGATATATATACAAAGAAAATGGAGGAAAGCATACTGCAATAAATCTAGGTGTAAAAAATGCAGATGGAGAACTATTTTTCATTGTAGATAGTGATGATGGTTTAATTAAAGATTCTCTTGAAATTGCTAATGATGAATGGAATTCTGTAGAAAATAAAGAAGGATTTAGTGGGGTTGTTGGACTTTGTGTATACCCAAGTGGAGATTTAATAGGCACAGAAATGCCTGAGGATAAAAAAATATGTCACTTTGCAGACCTATATTTTAAATATGGTGTTAAGGGAGATAAAAGCATAGTATTTGTAACTGATGAGCTTATAAAATTTCCTTTTCCAGAAAGAAAAGAAGTGAGATTTTTACCAGAAAGTGTAGTATGGAATGAAATGTCTAAATACTATAAAGTTAAATGTGTAAACAAACCTATGATAATAAGAGATTATTTGGATGATGGTTTGACTAAGAATATATTAAATAAAAATGCATTAAAAGGTAGAGCATTAGAGTTTTTATATTTAATAAATCAAAATACATATCCTTTAGGTAGATATCCATATATGTGGATAAAGAATTACATAAATTTAGCTAGATACTCATTGTTATCTGAGAGTCATTATTTTGGCGAAATCAAAAAAATATCTGATAAATTATTGTATTTAGTGTTGTTCCCATTAGGATATTACAAATATATTGGACAAAAAAAGTTAGTATCTAAGTAAACTTGTTGGTATAGTACTGCTAGTTGCTATATAAGGAGAGTAAAAATATGAATGAGCCTTTAGTATCGATAATTACTCCTGTATATAATTCAGAAGAGTTTTTATCAGAGACAATAAAGTCAATCCAAAATCAAACTTATAAAAATTGGCAGCTTTTATTAGTGGATGATTGTTCTAAGGACAATTCAAGTGAAATTATAAAAAGTTTTCAAAAAGAAGATGCTAGAATAAAATATATAAAGCTTGAAAAAAATTCTGGAGCTGCAGTATCTAGGAATGTTGGTATTGAAAATGCGGAAGGTAGATTTATTGCATTTGTAGATAGTGATGATTTATGGGAGAGTAAAAAGTTAGAAATTCAGATAGGATATATGTTAAAAGAAAATATCGGGTTTTCTTTTACATCTTATAGATATATGAGACAAGATGGAACAAAAACGAGTAAAGTTGCAAGAGCACCTAAAAAGATTGACTATGAAGGATTACTTAGAAATACTATAATAGGGTGTTCTACTGTAGTCATCGATAAGGATGTCATAGGTGAATTTAGTATGCCTTTAGTAAGAAGAGGACAAGATACTGCAACTTGGTTACAATTACTTAAAAAGGAAAAATATGCATATGGAATTCAAGAAGCTTTAGTGAATTATAGGCTAGTTGGGAATTCTATATCAAGCAATAAGATAAAAGCATTAAAACGAACTTGGAATACTTATAGAAATGTTGAAAATTTAAGTTTACCAAAAAGTCTATATGTATTTTGTTTCTATGTTTTTAATGCCATTAAAAAAAGAGTATAAGTTTTATATACTTGGAGGTAAAAAAATGAAAATAGCTATAGCTGGGACTGGATATGTAGGGCTAGTAACAGGTGTTTGTCTAGCAGAGGTAGGCAATGAAAATGTAATTTGTGTTGATATAGATGAACACAAAGTTAAATCGATGCAACTTGGGATAGCACCTATATATGAAGAAGGCCTAGAAGAACTTATGGTTAGAAATTATAAAAAAGGAAGAATAAATTATACTACAGATTATAAAAAAGCTTATGAAGATGTAGATATAATACTAATAGCTGTGGGAACTCCTGAAAGAAGTGATGGTTCAGCTAATTTAGATTATATAAAGGCAGTTGCAAAGCAAATAGCTGAAACTGTAACAAAAGATACTTTAGTAGTAATAAAATCTACAGTACCAATTGGAACAAATGAAGAAATAGAAGATTATATAAATAGAAACTTAAAAAATGATGTGAAAGTTGAACTTGCATCTAATCCAGAGTTTTTATCACAAGGTAGCGCAGTAAGAGATACTTTACATGCTTCAAGAATCGTTATAGGAGTGGAAAGTGAGTGGGCAAGAGAAATACTGGAAGAAATCTATAAACCTTTTAATCAACCTATAATAGTAACCAATAGAAATAGTGCTGAAATGATAAAATATGCATCAAATAATTTTTTAGCACTTAAGATATCTTTTATGAATGATATTGCAAATCTTTGTGAGATAGCAGGAGCTAATGTGGAAGATGTTGCCTTAGGAATGAGTTATGATGATAGAATAGGAAGTAAATTCTTAAAAGCAGGTATAGGTTATGGAGGTTCTTGTTTCCCTAAAGATACAAAAGCTCTTCACTGGTTGTCTGAACATAATGGATATGAGTTAAAAACAGTAAAAGCTGCTATAGAAGTGAATGAAAGCCAAAAACTTAAATTAGTTAGAAAGGCATCTAAACTAGTAGAGAGTTTTCAAGATATGAAAGTTGCTGTTTTAGGACTAACATTTAAGCCAGATACTGATGATATAAGAGAAGCTCCATCTATCCCAAATATAAAATATTTGCTTGAAAGAGGAGCAAAAGTTACTGCATTTGACCCAATAGGAGTTGAAAATACTAAGAAAATATTTGGAGATTCTATACTTTATGCTAAATCTATAGATGATACAATAGAAGATGCAGAGATATGTTTTATAATGACAGAGTGGAAAGATGTCTTAAATTATGATATACATAAGTATAAGGAAAAGATGAAAAATCCTTTAGTTCTAGATGGAAGAAATTGCTACAAGCTTGAAGATATGAAAGAACTAGGTATTGAGTATTATTCGATAGGAAGGTAAATATTATGAAGACTGTTTGTTATTTGGCTGATGGGTCAAATCCTCATACTTTGAAATGGTGTAGTTTTTTTAAAAATAAAGGATATGACATTCATGTAATCTCTTTAAATGGAGGTCACATGGAAGGAATTAAAATATATGATTTTGGTTCTAACGTAGAAGAACTGAAAAATGAAAATATTTCTAAAAAAACAGGATACTTAGGTTCAATAAAACAAATAAAGAAACTAGTAAATGAAATAAAGCCAGATATACTTCATGCACAATATGCAAGTAGCTATGGATTTATAGGGAGTTTACTTGGGTATCATCCATATATTATTTCTGTTTGGGGTACTGATATTTACGATTTCCCAAACAATGGTTTTATACAAAAACAAATTATAAAACATAACTTTAGAAAAGCAGATTATATATTTTCAAATAGTAGAGACATGGCTAAAGAAGCTAATAAATATACAACTAAGCATGTAGATGTAACCTTTTTCGGAGTAGATATGGATAGATTTAAACCTATGGAAGTAGAAAAAGAAGATGCTTTTGTAATAGGAATTATAAAGAGTTTGGAAAAAAAATATGGAATTGAATATTTAGTACAAGCATTTAAGATGTTGAAAGATGAATATAAAGAAAAGAAAATAATTTTAAAAATAGGTGGTTCTGGAAGTCAAATGGATAACTTAGTGAATTTGACTAAGGAATTAGGACTAGAAGAAGATGTTCAATTTTTAGGTAGAATATCTCCAGAGGATGTAAGTAAGACTTTTAATTCTTTTGATGTAACTGTATTTCCTTCTTTGAGAGAGGGTTTTGGTGTAGCTGCAATAGAATCAGAGTCTTGTGAAGTTCCTGTCATTGTTACAAATGTAGGTGGACATCCAGAATCTGTATTGAAAAATGAAACTGGGCTAATTGTAGAGCCAAAGCAACCAGAAGAAATAAAAAATGCTATAATAAAGCTAATGGAAAATGATGAACTTAGACTTAATATGGGTAAAAAAGGGCGTCAGTTTGTTAGAGAAAATTATGAAGTTAATTTAAACTTTAATGATATAGCAAAAATATACGACTCTATATTAGATAAATATAAAAAATAAGAATTGAAAAATACAGCAAAAGATAGATGTTGTTGGCTATGCTTAGGTGCGTAGCTTTTGCTGTTTAATGGAGGGCTTCTAGTTATGCGAGAAAGTATAGATTTAGAGAAAGAAAGCTTTTTTAATAAGCTTTTTAAAAAATATAAATTTAGACAACTAACATTATTAATTCTAGATATTTGTAGCGTGCTAGTAGCATTTCGAATGTCTTTGAGTTTGACAGGAAATTTAGATGTATTCAATGTTAATAATGTAATAATTTCAGTTTGTATATATATTGTACTCCATATAGTATCATTTAGATTGTTTAAGTGTTACAACACATTGTGGAGATATGCAGGAGAAGAAGAAATTATTTCGATTTTTATTGCAACTTTAGCTTATCTAATTCCAGCTTATGTGATAAATAGAATATTGGGACTCGATTATCCTATAATGCTTTATGTATTAAATACGATATTCATTATAATGTTTACAAGTGGAGTGAGAATAGGGTACAGAGCTATAAGAATAGTCATGAATAAAACCTATTCTAGAGGGAAGGTTTCTAACATTCTTATAATTGGAGCAGGAGATGCTGGAGAGATGGTTATACAAGAATTAAAGCGAAATCCAGAACTTAAAAAAGTCGCAGTAGCTATAATCGATGATGATAAAAATAAAATCGGAAGAATAATTCATAATGTAAAGATTGTAGGAACAACTTCAAAGATAAATGATATAGTTGAAGAATATAAAGTAGATGAAATAATTTTTTCTATTGCCAACATAGAAAAACGCAGAAAAAAAGAAATTATTGATATGTGTAAAAATACTAATTGTAAAATAAAGACAATACCAGGGATTTATGAAATTATAGATGGAAAAGTTGACATAAAACAGATTAGAGAGGTAGAAATAGAAGACTTATTGGGTAGAGAGCCTATAAGAACAAATTTAAAAGAGATAAGTAACTACATTGAAGGAAAAGTAATCCTTGTAACTGGAGGAGGAGGCTCAATTGGTTCAGAGCTTTGCAGACAGATTGCAGGATTTAATCCTAAAGAGCTTATTATAGTTGATAATTATGAGAATAATGCTTATGCAATACAACAAGAATTGCTTAGAAAATATAAAAACAAGCTGGATTTAAAAGCAATAATAGCTTCAATAAGAGAAGAAAAAAGAATGGATGAAATATTTAATAAATATAAGCCAGAAGTAGTGTTCCATGCAGCAGCTCATAAACATGTTCCTCTTATGGAGTCAAGCCCTGGTGAAGCTATAAAGAATAATATATTTGGAACTTTAAATATAGCAGGTTTATCTTCAAAATATAAAGCTAAGAAGTTTGTCCTTATATCTACAGATAAAGCTGTAAATCCTACAAATATAATGGGAGCTACTAAAAGAGCTGCTGAGATGATTATACAGACAATGAATGATGAAAGTCAGACTGAGTTTGTTGCAGTTAGATTTGGAAATGTACTTGGAAGTAATGGAAGTGTAATTCCCCTTTTTAAGAAGCAAATTGAAGATGGAGGACCAGTAACTGTTACACATCCAGATATCATTAGATATTTTATGACGATACCAGAGGCTGTAGGACTTGTTATACAGGCTGGAGCTATGGCTAAAGGTGGAGAAGTATTTGTGCTTGATATGGGAGAGCCTGTAAAAATATTGGATTTAGCAAAAAATTTAATAAAATTTAGTGGGTTTGAACCAGATGTTGATATAAAAATTGAATTTTCTGGTCTTAGACCAGGAGAAAAATTGTATGAAGAACTTCTTATGTCAGAAGAAGGTCTGTTAGATACAGAGCATAAAAAGATTTTTATTGGTAGGCCAATAGATGTTGATAGAGAAGAAATAACAAAATACTTAAAACTTTTAAAAGAAATTACAAACAATGAAGAAACTGAAAAAATAGATAGTGTAATGAGAAAATTAGTACCAACTTACATTAAACCAGAAGATGCTAATATCAAGGAAATTGCAATAACTCGAGATAAGTAGAATATATTTCTAATTTGTAACCAGGGGGAGCAAAAAGAAACAAATAGAGACTAAAAAGAAACAAAAGATTACAAAAAGATTACAAAAAGATTACAAAAAAGGTTGCAATTTATTTTGATGTAAGTTAGAATGTTAATTAGGAATTGGAAACGAAGGAACAAAATGTTAAATTTTCGAAAGGATTAGGTATTTGAGATTATGATGAATATTAAAAATAAAAAACATATATTGAAAAAATTTATAGCGATGGTGTTAATAGCAGGAGTTGTTACAGTGGAGGCGGGAGCAATAACAGCTAGTGCAGCAGAGTTATCTAATTCACCTATGACTGCGACAGTAGATCAATGTGACTTCTTAAACATGAGAAGTGGAGCTAGTGCAAATGATGCAATAGTAGGAAAGATAAACACAGGTGACAAAGTTGAAGTTTTAGAATTACATTCAAATGGATGGATAAAAATAAAAACAGTTGACAATGTTACAGGATGGGTAAATGGAGATTATTTAACTATTGAAGGTGGAAATGTAGACGCAAAGGTACAAAATGTTTTAAACTTAGCATTTAAGCAACAAGGTAAACCATATAGATGGGGAGCAACTGGACCAAACTCTTTTGATTGTTCTGGGTTCACTTCTTATGTTTACAAAAATGGAGCAGGAGTTAATTTGCCAAGAGTATCAAGATCACAAGCAACAGTAGGAAAGAAAGTATCTAGAGCAGAATTAAAAGCAGGAGATTTAGTTTTCTTTGGTTCAGGTGGTTCAATAAATCATGTTGGGTTGTATATAGGAGATTCTAAATTTATACATTCACCACAAACAGGAGATGTAGTAAAAGTTACTAGTATGGCTCCAGGAACTAATTATGCTAGAAGACTTATAACTGCTACACGTGTTTTACAATAATAATAGATTTAATTTACATAGGATTGAATATTAACATTAAATACAGTTATGTTTAATGTTTTACATAGAGAGTGAAGTATTAATTAATATTAAAATAGTGATGAACGTTATAAAAACAGCAAAGAAGATAAATTTCTTTGCTGTTTTTTTTATAATAAATTATTTCATATTATAATCAAATATTAAATATAAGTATTAACTATATTATTCAATATTTGACAGATAATATGAATTTTAGATATACTTAGTAAGGAGTATATTGTAGAAAAAAATAAATTTAAGAAATTAAGGGGGATGAAATGAAAAAAATAAGTATATTACTATTATCGTTGGTAATGACACTTACAATGTGTAGTGTAAGTTCATTTGCTGATTCGTCAAATGATAAGGAAATGAGAGCAGCTTGGATATCTACAGTTTATAACTTAGATTGGCCTAAGACTAAAAATAATGAAGCCAAGCAAAAAAAGGAATACACGGACCTATTAGACAAATTAAAAAGTTCAGGGATAAACACAGCAGTGGTTCAAGTAAGACCAAAATCAGATGCTTTATATAAATCAAATATAAATCCATGGTCTGAATATCTTACAGGTACTCAAGGTAAAGACCCTGGATATGACCCATTACCATTTTTAATAGAAGAAGCACACAAAAGAGGAATGGAATTTCACGCATGGTTTAATCCATACAGAATAACTATGGCAGATGAGAGCATAGATAAGTTGCCAGCAAACCATCCAGCAAAGAAAAACCCAAGCTGGGTAGTTAAACATGGAAATAAGTATTACTATGACCCAGGTCTACCAGAAGTTAGAAAGTACATAGTTGATAGTATAGCAGAGGTAGTTCAAAATTATGATATAGATGGTGTTCATTTCGATGATTATTTCTATCCAGGAGTAAGCTTCAATGATACTGCTACATATCAAAAATATGGACAAGGACAAAACAAAGACAATTGGAGAAGAGAAAATGTAAATACTCTACTTAGAGATGTAAAGGCATCTATAAAGAGTATAAAGCCTGAAGTTGTGTTTGGTGTGAGTCCAGCTGGAATATGGAGAAATAAGAGTAGTGACCCAACAGGTTCAGATACATCAGGTAATGAAAGTTATGTAGGTACATATGCAGATACAAGAGCATGGATAAAACAAGGATTAGTTGATTACGTAGTTCCACAACTTTACTGGCCAATTGGTCTTAAAGCTGCAGATTACTCTAAATTAGTAGCATGGTGGGCAAATGAAGTAAAAGGAACAAATGTAGATTTATACATAGGACAAGGCATATATAAGCAAGGGCAATCAAGTTATAATGGGCAAAACATAGCAAAAGAAATAGTTAAGCAAGTAACATTAAATAGAAAATATAGTGAAATAAAGGGTAGTATGTATTTTTCAGCTAAAGATATAGCAAATAGTACATCTATACAAAATGATTTAAAGAGCTTGTACTCTGACAGCAATGAACAGCCAGTGACTCCACCATCTAATGTCAAGGTGGAAAAATTAAGAGGTGCTGAAAGATATGATACAGCAGTTGCAATAAGTAAAAAAGGATGGGCTACAAATTCAGATACAGTAGTATTAGTAAATGGATATTCTATAGTAGATGGTATAACATCAACTCCACTTGCTACTGCAAATGATGCACCTATATTATTAGTAAATAAGGGTGACATACCAACATCTACCAAAAATGAAATAAAAAGACTTAATCCAAGTAAAGTTATCTTAATAGGAGGAAATAATTCTATTGGAGATAAAATTGAAAGTGAGATAAAAGATACATTATCAAATGTATCAATAAACAGAGTAGGTGGCTCAGATAGATATAGCACATCTCTTTTAATAGCAAAAGAATTAGCTAAGACTAATCCAGTAGACAAACTATATATAACAAGTGGTACAGGTGAAGCAGATTCTCTTTCTATAGCTTCAAAAGCAGGAGAAGAAAAACAGCCAATCGTATTAGTATCAAAAGATAATGTAAGTGATGAAATCTATAACTGGGTATCAGACTTAAATGTAAAAGATGCATACTTTATAGGTGGTAATTTAAGTATATCTGATTCAGTAATAAGTAAATTAGATAAAGTTATTACTAATGATGTATCTAAAAATAGAATAGCTGGAGAAAATAGAGAAGAAACAAATGGAAAAGTAATACAGAAATTCTATCCAAATGTTGAATATTCATCAATATTTGTAAGTAAGAGTAATCAGTTAGTAGATGCATTAACATCAGGACCTTTAGCAGCAAAATTAAAATCACCAGTAGTTATGCTTGGAAATAGTATAACATCTGCTCAGAAAACTGCTCTAGAGCCTAAAAAGACAAGTCTAGTATATGAAGCTGGAGATGGCATAAATCAAACTGCATTAAACAGTTTATTAAACTTAGTTCAGTAGTAAGAATTTAATAAAGATGCTATATTATAAATTCTATAAAGGCAAATTAAAATAAAAGTATCAAATTGGAAAATGTTAAATTAAAAAGTATTAAATAAAAGTAGAAATTAAAAAAGGAACTATATACATTTTATAATCAAGCATGGATAACAACTTGAAAATAATTATGTAATATAGTTCTTTTTCTATATTTAATCTTATATTTTATAATAATATTTGTATTAAATGTTTTTTAGTGTTATTATTGTTTAAATTCTATATCATTAAATATAAAATCATGTAATATATCTAAAGTATCTGGGTCAAATCTAAGAACCCAACCAGCCTTTCCATATATACCACCTGTACTATGAATTTCATCATCAATAGGGAATTCAAATTGTTTAACATTTAAGTCGCCCATTTTTAAAACTTGAGCTCCTAGAGAAAGTATTGCATTAGGCTTCATATTAGTTTTAACATATGGAAGAACAGCATCTAATAAACCTGGATATTTAGTAACAGGTAAGGTTTCTGTTTTCTTGATTATAGCTTGTATAATCTCTCTTTGTCTTCCATCTCTTGCAAAAGCTGTATCATTATGTCTGATACGTGCAAAAGATAATGCTTGATATCCATTTAAAGTTTGTGCTCCAGATTTTCTAATATATTGTATGCTACCTTTATCATCACTTTTATTCCAACCATAAGTTTCAGGAATAAATTTATTTAATTCACTTATTTCTCCTTTTTCAATTGTAACTTCAACGCCACCAATAGCATCAATTATATACATAAATGATTCGAAATTAACACAAGCATAATTTTGAATATCAACATTAAAGTTCTCTTCAATTGTTTGTATTAATAAATCAGCTTGTCCATAAGCATAGGCATGAGTAAGTTTTTGTTTACCATGACCAGGGATGTCTACATAGCTATCACGAGCTAATGATGTAAGTTTGATATCATTATGTTTGTTATCAATAGTTAATATCATCATAGCATCTGACCTTGAAGAATCTTCATTTGGTCTAGCATCTGTTCCCATAAGTAGTATGTTAGTTATCCCATTTTCATTTTTATGGTCATTATTATCTAATAAATCACTATTTATGCTTGAGTCATGAATAGTAGATAATTTATAATAAAAATATCCATAGACGCTTATAGGGAATATTACTACCAAGAAAGCCAGTAGTATAACAAATTTCTTTAATTTTGACAAAAGTACCCCTTCTTTCTTCTTTTTCCTGTATATTTTTTAATAGCATACACTTAATTATATTAAAGTATTGAGATATATTCAATACTTGTTTCAGTTACAAAAAAAAGACAATGGCATAATTTATAAGAAAATTTGTCAATTTATATATAATTAAAAGTATGTGTAGTATACTCTTTAAAAAATTAATTAAATTTTTAAAGAAAAATAAGATTTATATGTTTTTTTACAATAAAAATAAGTACACACCTATCAATTACAAAATAATTTGCTTCTTGAAAGGCATGCACTTACTGTCAAATTCTGTATATAACTTTTTATTAATATAAATAAATATTTTACTCTTCAACCATAATATCTTCAAATATGAAGTCGTGCATTGCATCTAATTCATATTCTTCAAAAGGAATTACATAGCCTGCACTACCAATTTTTCTACCATTTTCAGTAGAAAGAGGGAATTCCATTGATTTTAAGTCTAAGTTTCCAATACTTAAAAGTTTTGTTCCTAGAGAAATTATTTCATTAGGACTCATATTAGTTTTAACATATGGAAGTATAGTATTAACTAGATTAGGATATTTGGTAACTGGTAAATCCTTAACACCATTTATTAAACTTTGTATAACACTTCTTTGTCTTCTATCTCTCTCATCTGTACTATCATTTTTTCTTATACGAGAAAATGCAAGTGTTTGATATCCATTTAGTTTTTGCTCACCTGAACTTCTTATATACTCAAGAGAGCCTTTGTCAGAATTTTTATGCCATTTATAAGTTTCAGGTATAAATTTGTTTAATTCTCTTATTTCACTCTTATCAACTGTAACAGTAACCCCTCCTAGAGCATCAACTATATCCATAAAAGAGAAAAAGTCAACTACAGCATAATTCTGTATATCGAGTTGGAAATTTTCTTCTATAGTTTCTATTAATAAATTAGCTTGACCATATACATAAGCATGTGTTAATTTTTGCTCTCCATGTCCTGGTATATTAACGTACGTATCTCTATTTAATGATGTTAATTTAAGACTTTTATTTTTATTATCAATAGTTAATATCATCATGGCATCAGAACGAGAAACTTCTTCTCCTGGTCTTGCATCTGTACCTAATAATAATATATTTGTAATATCTTCTTCATTTTTATAGTCATTACTGCTAAGAGCCTCTGTATTTATACTATCATCTTGGATAGTTTTTAATTTAGTAAAAACATATCCGTATACACTGACAGGAAATGCTATGACTAAAAGGGCTAGAAATATAACAAATTTTTTGAGTCCTGACAATAATATCCCCTACTTTCTAAATTTTTTAATTACACATAGTTAATTATATTAAAAAATTGTTACATAAGCAATAAAAAACACAATAAATTAGCATAAGTTTGTCATAATATAATTATTTTTATAATATTTTATAGAAGGAAGTGTGTAGTTATTATTAATTTTCTTGGAATATAATTATATGAAGATTTAAATTTTTATAAATTACTGTATATATTGGAAAAAATATTTTCCTGATTGTAGTTATATCATCTTACAAAAGGTGTAAATTGTAATTTAGAATTTTTGGTGTATAATAGGAATTGAAAATTTAAACTGATAAAAATTAATAAAAAATAATCATAAATTATATAATTTGGGGGAGGAAATGTATGATAAAATTAATAGCAACAGACTTAGATGGAACTTTGTTAGATGAAAAGAGCGAAATAAATCCAGAATTTTATAAAGTATTTAAAAAATTAAGAGAGAGGGGAATAATGTTTTCTGCTGCAAGTGGCAGGCAGTATCAAAATCTTATAAAAAAATTTGAAGATATAAAAGATGATATGATGTTTATCTCAGAGAATGGAACATTAGTAGTATATAAAGGAGAAGAAATATTATCAAATCCTTTGGATAAAGAGTTAGTAAATGAAATCATAGAGACAACAAGAAGTATAAAAGGGAAAAAAATTGTAATGAGTGGTAAAAAATACGCCTATATAGAGAGCAAAGATGAAGCTTTTATAGAAGAAGTTAATACTTACTATGCAAAGTTTAAAATTGTAGATGACTTGACTGAAGTAGAAGGTGATATATTAAAGATAGCTATACATGATTTCAAAGGTGCAGAACATAACAATAGTATCTACTTTGATAAGTTTTCTGATAGAGCTCAAGTATGTATTTCTGGGGTAGAGTGGCTTGACTTAACTGCAAAAGGTGCGAATAAAGGAAGTGCCATAAAAAAAGTACAAAGAATGTTAGATATAAAATATGAAGAAACTATGGTATTTGGTGACCAATTGAATGATGTGGAAATGATGAAGAGTGCTTATCATAGCTATGCCATGGAGAATGCAAATGAGTATTTGAAAGAAATTGCTAGATTTAGAGCAAAAAGAAATACTGAAAATGGTGTTGTAGATAAGATAAAAGAAGTCATAAAAATTGGATAGCCATCTATGATAGGGTTCTAAATGAAAAAGATTATTTTGGCTGGTATAAATGATAAATTAAAGGAAGCATATAAATTACAGCTTGAAGAAGTATTGGGAGAAATTGCAGAAATAGAAACTAACTAACTATATGATATGTCTGGTGGATATACATTAGCATGGATGACATACTTAGTATTGACTGTAATTATGGTCGATTTGATATTAATAAGTTTAGTTTTAGGAAAAAAGAAAAATATAAATATCAAAGAGAGTTAAATGATACTAATTGAATAAATAAAAAATATCAATGTAATTTTTGATAAAATAAATTTATTTATATAAAAATTACATTGATATTTAATAAACATCAATAAAGATATTTATTTTTTTATGATACTCAGTATTTTGTCCTCTATTTGAGATGCATTTTCTGCGGAAATCAAATAAACATATTTACCTGCTTTTTCAACAATAGTACTGTTTGCTATTTCAGAATTGTTTTTTTCTCCATGTCCTTCTCCAAAAGGTGCTTGAATCATGTCTCTTTTATAATTTTCTAGAGTTTTATAGATTTTATTTACATCGTCAGTTTTTATGACAATGATATCTTCTAGATATAATTTTTCAGAAGAATTGATTACAAAACCTTGTGTAATGTCTTCTTCTACATCGTTAAAATAATTAAATTCTTTTGCATCAAAAAATTTTGATTCTTTTATAAGCAAATCAGAAGACTTTAATGCTTTTTCAATTTTTGATGTAGAAACGTTTTTATAATCGCTACTTGAAGAACAACTAACCATTCCAAAGGATAAGATTATTGAAAAAAACAACATTAAAATTTTTTTCATGAGAAACCTCCAAGTTTTTTTAACTCTATCTTAATTTAGTTTACTACATAATTATATAAAAATAAATGTATTTAATGTTACAGTTTTGATTAATAATGTAAGAATTTGATAATAATACCTATTAAGAGGTGATTAAAAATGAGAGTACCAAAACATGTAGGAATTATCCCAGATGGAAACAGAAGATGGGCAAGTCAAAATGGAATGACAAAGGATAGAGGATATGAAAGTGGAATAAATCCTGGACTAGAATCTTATAGATTATGTAGAGATTTAGGTTGTGAAGAAGTAACTTTTTATGGATTTACAACTGATAATACAAGACGTCCATCAGTTCAGACAAAAGCGTTTACAAAAGCATGTATTGATGCAGCAAATATATTGATAGAAGAAGGTGCAGCTTTACTAGTTGTTGGAAACACAAAATCTCCAATGTTCCCAGAAGAATTATTACCATATACAAATCGAATTCAAGCTAAAGATGGACAGATAAGAGCAAATTTACTGGTAAATTATGGATGGTATTGGGATTTAAATAATATATCAGGAGTAGAAAATGTAAATAAGAATAACATACAGGATTACATACAGTCATTTGATGTGTCAAGACTGGATTTGATAATTAGATGGGGAGGAAGACGCAGATTAAGCGGTTTCTTGCCTGTGCAATCAATTTATGCAGACTTTTATGTTATAGATAATTATTGGCCAGATTTCAGAGGTGATGATATAAAAGATGCCTTTAGTTGGTATGATACACAAGATGTCACTTTAGGCGGATAATTAAGAAATTTCAGTTTTTAGATTGTAGAGTATTTTAAATTATTGAAAAAAAAACTTCTTGGTGGTAAAATAACACTAATAATATGAAAAAATGTAAAAATCTATACCAAGAAGGGTGAAGAAATGTCGAAAAGCAATAATAACAATAATTCAAGAAACAAATCTAAAAATACCAGCTATCTAAATAGAAAAAAAAGAAAAATAAATAAAAAAAAGTTAGTAGTACTGATTTGCTTTACAGCGTTATTTTTATTTATTGCATTTAAGGCTACTCAAGGTGTAGTAGCTTTGGTCAAAGGGATGGATAAAAATAATAAAGCAAATCAACAACAAAAAGTTGACTCAGAACAATTTGACCTTGGTGATGAAAACGAAAATAAAAACAAAAAATATACTGTATTTATAGACCCAGGTCATGGAGGAAATGATAAAGGAACTCAAAGTAAAACTAGTAACAGATATGAAAAAGACCTCACTTTACAAATTTCAAAGAAATTAGCAAATAAATTAGCTAAGCAAAAGGACATTCAAGTAGTTGTATCTAGAACTGATGATACATATGTATCATTAATGGATAGAGTAAACTTAGCAAAAAATAGCTCTGCTGATGTACTTGTTTCTATACACTTAAATGCAGAAAAAAATGGAAATACAGCAACGGGTATAGAAACATGGTATAGAAATAAAGCTACAGATGGCTCAAAAGAATTTGCACAAACAGTTCAAAGTACAATAGCATCTTATGTTAAAGTAAGGGATAGGGGAATAATTGAAAATAATTTTGAAGTACTTAGAGAATCAAATATGCCAGCTATATTAATAGAGTGTGGTTTTTTAACAACGCCTTCAGAAGAGCAAAAAATAATAAACGCGAAATATCAAGAGCAACTTACAGAGGGAATTGTTCAAGGTATACTTTCATATTTGGATTCTAAGGGAAACAAATAATTTAATTATTATCTAAATGTAAAAGTTAAATTAAAAATGCAAAGGTGTGAATTATATTAAAAGTATGATTTCATACTGAAAAGATTATTTAGATTCAAGAACTATGAAACTACAGACTGTTTTATGTATGTCTGTCTTCATAGTTTTTTTTGTCAAAATTAGTTGGTATTTGAAAAAAATAGAGAAATAAAATCGTAGAAATGGAGTTATTTATATGTGATTTTAAGTTAGATTGATTTACTAGCAATTGTGCCTTATAATTAATATATAATATAAAAAAAGTTTGATTGTAAAATAATTTAAAAAATAATATAGGGGAATTTATATGAATAAAAAAAGTATAATGAAAATTTGTTGGTTAAATAAAATAGTTTTTATTATAATTGGTGTTTTGGGAATAGTTTTACTTACGAAGCATATTGGAATAGACATTAAGAGTCAAATTTTGCTTTTATTAATCTTATTTAGCATAAGTATGTTTATTTCATACCTTAAGGTTAAGGCATATGAAGACGAAATTAATTTAGATATCACAAGTAATTTGGATAAACTTATAAACATCACTAAGGATGATGACTTTTTACAACATATTCAAAGTTATATATTTGCTAATAAGAGAGAAAATTGTGTGTTAGCATGCTTTGATTTATGCAGACTTAAACTTATAAATGAGATATATGGTTATAAGCTAGGGGATGAAGCATTAGACAATATCTCAAACAACTTAAAAAATTATTTTGGAAATGAAGCTATTTATGGAAAGTTAAAAAGCGATGTCTTTTTATTAATAATAAAACTTGAAGATAGAGATGAAAAGATTCCTAATTTGGCAAACCTTATTAAAAATAAAATTGTGACCTTGAGTCAGATAGATAGTTTTAAAATGAATATAAACATTGAAGCTTCTATTGGTATTTATAAATTTAATAATGATGAAATTGACATAAAAAAAGCCATAGATAATGCTGATATGGCAAGAATTAAATCAAAAGGATTAAAGCATATAGAATATGTTGAATTTGATGATGCTATGGAAAAAGAAATAAAATCACTTATGAAAATAGAACAAGATTTATTTTTAGCTATTAAAAACAAAGAGTTCATAATTCACTACCAACCTAAATTTGATTCAAGTACAAATAAAATTATAGGTTCAGAAGCATTAATAAGATGGATTCATCCAACCTTAGGTATGGTTGCTCCAAATAATTTTATACCTATAGCTGAGAAAAGTGGTTTGATAAATAATATTGGTAGATGGGTGATTGAAGAAGTTTTTATTACTATTGATAAATGGATTTCAGAAGGGATAAATGTTTTACCAGTTTCAATAAATTTATCTAGAGTAGAACTTTATAAGAATGATTTAGTAGATTTTTTTAAGTCGATGTTTGATACATATAATGTTCCTAGAAAACTTGTAGAAATAGAAATAACAGAAACAACAGCTTTAAATGATGTAAAATTTATTAGTGAGAGACTTTATGAAATTAAATCTTTAGGTATGAATATATCATTGGATGACTTTGGCATAGGGAACTCAAATTTTATCAATCTTAAGGGGATACCAGTAGATGTTATAAAAATTGATAGGTCACTTATATTAGATATAGTAACCAACTCAAAAACAAAGGTTATGATAAAAGCCATTGTTAATCTTTCGCACGATTTAAATCTAGCTGTTATATGTGAAGGTGTAGAGGATATGGAACAAGTTAAAGTTTTAAATAATATGGGATGTAATTTTATACAAGGTTATGTATTTTCTAAGCCAATAGATGAATGTAGTTACAAGGAACTTCTTACTGGAAGAAGTAATATAAGTTTAGAAGAGAGTCTTTTGAAAGAATATATGGCAGTTGAGGAGGTGGAATAATGATTTCAGAAGACGTAGATTATGCAATAAGAATTGTAAGAGCTATATTTAATAATGGAGAAAATAATCCAATAGATGTCAAAACAATATTAAAAAATGAAGATATACCAATATTAACACTATATAAACTACTTAGAAAACTTTGTGCAAATAATTTACTTACTTTTAATAAAGAAGATGGAAAGAAATACATGTTAAATGTATCATTGGATACAATAAGTTTGAGAACAATTGTAGAAATAATTGATGGGAAAATATATATAAATAAATGTACTAGATATGTATCTAATTGTAGTAATTGTTTAAAAGGTTGCAAGGTAAATCAGGAATTACTAGAGATAGAAAAAGAAATCTATAAACTTTTATCAAGAAAATCTATAAGACAGATATTAGAATAATAAATTTTTAGCTTAGCTAATAGTTGGAGGTTTTCAGTTATGGATGATATATCTCAAGATAATTTTCTATTATCTAAAGAGTATGAGAATAGTTTAGATGTAGATACTAAAAAAGCAGGTGGAATATACTATACACCTAAAATCATTGTCGATTATATTGTTAAAAAAACCTTGAGAAATCACGATATAATTAAAAATCCATATCCGAGAATTCTTGACATATCTTGTGGATGTGGGAACTTTCTTTTGGAAGTATATGATATTTTATATGACTTATTTGAAAAAAATATTTATGAATTAAAAAATAAATATGATGAAAATTATTGGCAGATTGATAATATACACAATCATATATTGAACTATTGTATATATGGTGCTGATATCGATGAAAATGCTATAAATATACTAAAGGATAGCTTAAAAAACAAAAAGACAACGAATGATTTAAAAGATGAAGGTATTAAAATCAACCTATTTTGTTGTGATAGTCTAAAGAAAAACTGGCGATATAAGTTTGATTACATAGTTGGTAATCCTCCGTATATTGGACATAAAAAACTTGAAAAAAAATATAAAAAATTTCTTTTAGAAAAGTACAGTGAAGTTTATAAAGATAAAGCTGACTTATATTTTTGTTTTTATAAAAAGATTATAGATATCTTAAAATGTGGAGGAACTGGAAGTGTTATAACGCCGAGATATTTCTTAGAAAGTTTGTCAGGAAAAGATTTGAGAGATTATATTAAGTCAAATGTTAATATTAAAGAAATAGTAGATTTTTTGGGTGCAAATATATTTAAAAATATAGGTGTTTCTAGTTGTATTCTTACTTTTAATAAAAAAAAATTGAATGATACGCCTATAGATATATTTAGAATAAAGAATGAAGATGTATCTATAAATAAATTTGAAACACTAGAAGAACTTTTAAATAGTAGTAAATTTGAATATTTTAATATAAATCAAAACTTGCTTTCTGATGAATGGATAATTGTAAATAAGGATAATGAATCTTTTTATAATAAAATACAAGAAAAAGGTAAATATAGCCTAGAAGACATAGCTGTAAGCTTTCAAGGCATAATTACAGGATGTGATAAGGCTTTTATTTTAAGTGAAGGGGATTTAAAATTAAATTTTGTAGATGAGAAGCTTTTAAAAGATTGGATAAAAAGCAAAAATATAAACAAGTATGTAGTAGAGAAAAGTAAATATAAGTTAATATACTCAAATGATATAGATGACGAGGTTAAAAACAAAAAAATACTTGATGAAATTATAGGTGTGTATAAGACTAAATTAGAAAACAGAAGAGAATGTAAAAGTGGAATAAGAAAGTGGTATGAGCTTCAATGGGGTAGAGAAAAGCTTTTTTTCGAAAGAAAAAAGATAATGTATCCATATAAATCCAAAGAAAATAGGTTTGCTATAGATTATGATAATAATTTTTCAAGTGCAGATGTATATTCTTTTTTCATAAAAGATGAGTATTTAGATAAATTTTCATATGAATATTTAGTTGGAATTTTAAATTCTAGTGTATATGATAAATACTTTAAAATAACAGCTAAAAAAATGAGTAAAAATATATATGATTATTATCCTAATAAGGTTATGAAGATAAGAATTTTTAGAGATAATAATTATGAAACAATAGAGGATTTATCAAAACAAATAATATCAATTTTATTAAATGAAACAATAGACAAAGACAGAGTAGAAAAATTGCAGATAAAAATAGATAAATTAGTAATAGATTCTTTGGGAATATAAATAAGTATGGATATGAAAAAATATGTTGAATGTTAATAATTTATCTAAATTGATAAAGAAAAAGTTAACCATATAAAAAATATTAAAAATATATACTTTTGAATATTTTTTTGATAAAATAAAAATAAATTTGTACAATTTTATTTTTCTCCAATAGCTAAAAGTAGTTTTTTGAATTAATATTTGCTGAGGAATATAAATTAGGAACGCTTTAAATAGTAGGTGATAATATGAAAGGATTAGTTTTAGAAGGTGGAGGAACAAAAGGAGCTTATCAAATAGGTGCGTATAAAGCTTTAAGAGAACTTGGTATAGAATTTCAAGGAGTAACAGGAACATCAATTGGGGCTTTGAATGGAGCATATATAATTCAAAACGATATTGAGGTAATGGAAGATATATGGCTAAACTATGATTATACTCATTTTATGAATATTGACAAAGAAAGCTATGAGAGATTTAAAAATGTAGATTTTACTACGAAAAATATCAATGCAGTTTTTGAACTTATAAATAAAGCCAGAAAAAATGAAGGTATAGATATAAGCCCATTAAGACACTTGATGGAAACTACATTAAATGAAGATATAATAAGAAAATCAAAAAAAGACTTTGGACTTGTTACGGTTTGGTGGGATAAAAAAATTAATCCTCATCCATTGTATATAGAAGATATGCCACAAGGTAGATTGGTTGATTATTTAATTGCTAGTTCTAGTTTGCCTATTTTCCAAACAAATGTAATGGATGATAAATTGTATTTGGATGGAATGTTTTGTGATAATATGCCAATAGGGCTTTTAGAAGATAAAGGATATGAAGATGTTGTTGTAATTAGGTTAATTGATGATTTTCTTGGAAAAATGAACCTAAATAAACATCAAAATATAAATATAAAAACCATAATACCATCAGAATATTTAGGCGGTTCTCTTAATAAAGATAGAGATAATGTAGAAAAAAATATTCGATTAGGATATTTAGATACTATGAAAGTTTATGAAAGATGCGATGGTATTAAGTATTACTTTGATGTAGAGTATAAGTATGATGAAGAGTATTGTTTTGATAGATTTAGAAGAATGAGTAATGAAACAATACAATGTATTTGTAACTTATTGAATATAAAAAGAGATGTTTCACTTAGAACTGTTATGGAAAATGTAATACCGAAGCTTGGTGAGACACTTGGTTTACCCAAAAATTTTTCATATAAAGATTTATTTTACTGTGTATATGAGAAAAAACTTGAAGAAAATAGTATAAATAGGGTAAAATTATATGATTTTAATAAGGTTATAGATGTTGTAAATACAAATATTGATTCTAATAAGAATTTAGCATCAAATTTTGAAATTAGACCTAAAATCAGTATCAAAAAGAACAAAAACACAAAATTATTGACAAATTGTATTATAAAAGACTTAAAAAGTCAAAGTTAAATAAAAAACAAAAAAAAATTTGTAATTATACTCGAAAAAAGTGTATATTAGTAGTATAATATTTTTGTAGCACTAGTGGGAACAAAAAATGACCATAGGACAAAAAAGTACCACTAAGTGCCATTAAAGTAAAAAATAGGAAAACAATTTTAAAAAATATAAAATGTTAGGTTTATAGGAGGATTTAAAAAATGGAAAAAGTAGTTAGTATCAAAAATGCAAGTGGATTACATGCTAGACCAGCAGGAATGTTTGTTAAGAAGGCTGCTGAGTTTAAATCAACAGTAGAAGTTGTGGCAAAAGACAAAACTGTAAATGCAAAATCAATCATGGGAATAATGAGTTTAGGTTTAGCTCAAGGAGAAGAATTAAAATTAGTTGTAAATGGAGAAGATGAAGAAGTAGCTTTAGCAGCAATGGTTGAATTAGTTGAAAGTGGATTTGGAGAGTAGATATAATAATTTCTAAAAATTTGGTATTTATAATCTAATCATTGCTTAGAGTAAAAGTAACAGAGAAACATTAAAAATATACAGACAAAAGTTTGTAAATATTTAGTTTCTTTGTTACTTTCATGTTTATTTAATCAGAAGATTAAGATTATTATTAATTGGGTATGAAAATATAAATATTTTAAATGATGAAATAAGTAAGATATTTTTAATTATAAATTTGGAATCAAAATAAAGAAGATATTTTTAGGAGGTAGGGTTATGGCTTACAAAGGAATAGGAGCTTCTCCTGGTATTGCTTTAGGGAAAGCGTTAGTAGTTGAGCATAGTGAGTTAGTAATTGAGAAAAAAACTATAGATAATGTTGAAGCGGAAGTTGCTAAATTAGAAAATGCAGTTGTAGTTTCTAAAGAAGAATTAATAAAAGTTAAGGAAAAAGCTTCTCAAGAATTAGGAGAAGAAGAGGCAGAAATATTTGAAGCACATTTATTAGTTTTAGAGGACCCAGAGTTAATTGGTTCTGCAATTGATAAAATCAAAACTGAAAATGTAAATGCAGAATATGCTTTAAATGAAATAAAAGAAATGTTTGTTAGTATGTTTGAGTCTATGGACAATGAATATATGAAAGAAAGAGCAGCAGACATAAAGGACGTTACAAATAGAATACTTAGACATATACTAGGAATCAAAGTTGTTGATTTATCTGCTTTAAGTGAAGAAGTAGTATTAATAGCACATGATTTAACTCCATCAGATACAGCAACTATGAACAAAAAAATGGTTTTAGGATTTTTAACTGACATAGGTGGAAGAACTTCTCATACAGCTATAATGTCTAGAACTTTAGAAATCGCTGCAATCGTTGGACTAAGTGATATAACTTCAAATGTTAAAGATGGAGATTTTGTAGTTTTCAATGGAGATACTGGTGAAGTAATCGTTAATCCAGATGAAGACACTATAAGCAAATACACTGAGTTAAAAGCTAAGTATGAAGAGGAAAGAAAAGCATTACAATTATTAAAAGGAAAGCAATCAGTAACTCTTGATGGGAAACACGTTGAATTAGCTGGTAATATAGGAACTCCTAATGATATAGAAGGTCTAATAAAGAATGATGCTGAAGGTGTTGGTCTTTATAGAACAGAATTTTTATATATGGATAGAGATTCTTTCCCAACTGAGGAAATACAATATGAAGCTTATAAAGCTGTATTAGAAGGAATGGAAGGTAAGCCTATAGTTATAAGAACATTAGATATAGGTGGAGATAAAGAGTTAAGTTACTTGACTATGGAACCTGAAATGAATCCATTTTTAGGTTACAGAGCAATAAGACTTTGTTTAGATAGAACAGATATATTTAAGACTCAATTAAGAGCTTTATATAGAGCAAGTGTTCATGGAAGATTGAGAATAATGTTCCCTATGATTTCATCTTTAGAAGAATTATTACAAGCTAAAGAAGTTGTAAAAGAAGTTTTAGCAGAACTTGATTCTGAAGGTATAGCTTATGCTAAAGATGTAGAAATCGGTATGATGATAGAAGTGCCATCTGCTGCTGTAATATCTGATATACTTGCTAAACATGTAGATTTCTTCTCAATAGGAACTAATGATTTAATACAATATACTTGTGCAGTTGATAGAATGAATCAAAAGATAAGCTATCTTTACAATCAATTTAATCCAGCTGTTTTAAGACTTATAAAGACAGTTATAGATAATGCACATAAAGAAGGTAAATGGGCAGGTATGTGTGGAGAATCTGCTGGAGACCAAAAAATGATACCAATACTTTTAGGTATGGGATTAGACGAGTTTTCTATGTCTCCAATATCAATACTTCCTGCTAGAAAATTAATAACTTCAGTTAAAGAAGCGGATATGAAAAAATTAGCTGATGAAGTACTTAATATGGGTACTGCGGAAGAAATAAAAAGATATATTGAAACAACTTTTAACATGTAATTTATAAAATATATAATATGTAATTTACAAACTTATATTATATAAAATATCCATGTAGATATGTTATAAATAATATGAATAACTCAATAAGTAAAGAAAAGCCATAGTTTATTTTATACGCTATGGCTTTTTTATTATTATAAATTAAAATTTATAATACCTTAATTATAGTTTGTGTTTTTTGTAGACTTATTTTTTAGGTAATTGCACCTGAATATGTATTAATGTTATGTGGATGTACTTTTGAAATATGGTAATATATATTAAGGGTGAATGGTTTAAAGAGTATATATTTAACCTCCTATGGCGAAATTCCTCTTCCTCGTCATAGGAGGTGGAGGATGGAAGCCTAACCGATAGGTTATTTATTTTACTTGATTTTCAAAAGATGTATTGTATTATAAAATCAGTAGTAAAAACTGAAAGGAAGTAACTACAATGAAATTAGATAGTAATAATCATTAAGTATTTTTGTTACACTATCACTTAGTTATGTGTATAAAATATAGAAGAAAAGTAATAGATAACTCTATATCAGATAGACTAAAAGATATATTTGTAGATATCTCCCCAAATTATGGAGTGGAGTTGCTAGAATGGAATCATGATATTGACCATGTGCACTTGTTATTCAAAGCAAAACCAAATACAGAGATATCTAAACTCCTAAATGCTTATAAATCAGCATCAAGTAGAAGAATAAAGAATGAATTTCCAAGTATTCGTAAGTCCTTATGGAAAGAATACTTTTGGAGCAAAAGTTATTGTCTAGTAACAACTGGTGGAGCTCCATTGGATGTTGTAAAACAATACATAGAAAATCAAGGAAAGTAGGGATAATATGTTAAGAGCATATAAATATAGATTATATCCAAATAGCGAACAAAAAGAATATTTTGCTAAAACTTTTGGATGTAGCAGACTTATATATAATCTTATGTTATCCGATAGGATTAAAGCATATGAGGAAAACAAGGACTTAGATATTAAAAAAATAAAATATCCTACACCTGCACATTACAAAAAGAAATATGAGTTCCTAAAAGAAGTTGATAGTTTAGCACTAGCAAATGAACAAATGAATTTAGATAAAGCCTATAAAAACTTTTTTAGAGATAAATCAGTAGGTTTTCCTAAATTCAAATCTAAGAAAATAAACTATCATAGTTATACTACTAACAACCAAAAAGGTACTGTAAGGATTGAAAATGGATATATAAAATTACCTAAACTAAAATCGATGGTTAGGATAAAACAACATAGAATGTTTGATGGAGAAATAAAGAGTTGTACTATATCGAGAACACCAGGTAATAGATATTATATTTCTATATTAGCAGAAACTGAAATAGAGAAACTAAAAACTATTGATAAGAAAATAGGTGTAGATGTTGGATTGAAAGAATTTGCAATATGTAGCGATGGATTTAGAGTAGATAATCCTAAACACTTTAGAAAATCAGAGAAAAGATTAACTAAACTACAAAAGGACTTATCAAGAAAACAAAAAGGAAGCAATAATAGATATAAAGCAAGATTGAAGGTAGCAAGGTTGCATCAAAAGATATCAGACCAAAGAGCAGATTTCCTAAATAAGTTATCAACTAAACTAATACACGAAAACCAAGTTATAGTTATTGAGGACTTGAAGGTAAAGAATATGGTGAAAAATCATAAGTTAGCGAAATCTATAAGCGAAGCAAGTTGGTCGGAGTTCAGAAGAATGTTAGAATATAAAGCTAATTGGTATGGTAGAGAAATAATAGTAGCAGATAAGAATTTCGCATCTAGTCAATTATGTTCTAAATGTGGATATAAAAATCCATTAGTGAAGAACTTAGGACTAAGAGAATGGGAATGTCCAGAGTGTGGAGCATTCCACGATAGAGATATCAATGCAAGTATCAATCTACTAAACTTAGCCATATAAATGGTAATCATAAGGGTTAGGAACTAGCCCAATAGCTTGGAGATACTGATAACAATAGTTATCTTGACAAAGAAGCCACCACTTCAAACATTACCGTAGGTAGTTAAGTGGATGGTAGTTCACTGATACTAGATTTGAAATGAATTTACCAGATTATATTAATAGCGATACAATTGTATATATAGAAAAAATGGATTTAGGAGAAGAAGAAAAAGATAAAAGAAGTTATAATGTAATATTTGCCAATGATGGGGTAGAAAAGGCTGGTGGAAAATTAGGTTTTTCTGACATTAATATTGATGTTATAAATGATGGTGGAGTGTGGAAAGTATCTGGATTTACGAAATAAATTTAAACTTAAAATTATTAATGTTAAAATTTGATATTGTATTGAAAAATAATTAAAAGTATTTAATAATAGAATTAAGGGTAAAATAAATTAAGAACTTAAGATATTGAATATGAATGTATAATTCTAATGTGATATCCAGATAAATCCTGAATTTAATTTGAGTTTTAATATATATGGTCTAAGGTTTGATTATTAAAGATTTAATTGTAAGTGTTACAGTTGATGATATTGATGTAGAGATTAAAGTTTAGAGTAGAAAGTGCACCTTAAATTTTAAAATGTAAATTTAAAAATGTAAGCTAGTACAATCTAAAAATTATAATCACTCAATAGATTCAGGGATTTATTTGTTTATTATAAATAAGTGGGAGTAGATTTTTCTACTCCCACTTTGTATATTATTATTTAATCAAAAATTATCACATTAAAATCCTAAGATTAGTTGATATTTCCTGCTTTATTAGCAAATAACTCCTTAATAACATTGTTTCTAGTAGCTAAATCTCCATTAGAATTATTTGTTTTTTTCATAATTACAGAATAACGCTTTTTATTTATAAAAAATATTAAAATCTTATCATCATCAAAGTTATATTCTTTGTATCTATCAATAGATTCATAACCTAAATTTAAGATGTTTTTATCTTTTATGCTATCTACATCCAAAACATATGATGGGTCAGCCTTTAGTAATATATTAATTAAACATTTTTCTTCACCAGCACAAAATAAATCAACCTTATTTGATATAGACTTAGATTGTTCTGAAGTTATTTTTACAGGAATAAGATTACTATTGCTATCTCTTAAAAGAGAACCATATGTGTCTTGTTGATATACTAAATTAACTTTTTTCTTAGGAACACTTACCATCTTATCCAAATGTACATAATGATGATTTTCAACAAAGCCTTCATTTAATATTTCAACAAAGTTGTCAATTTTACCTAAACAAAAAGATTCTATAGATTCTTTACAGAATTTATTTGTAAATGGTATAATGTTTACGTTTTCCTCGTCTATATTCCATGCTATAGCATAATCCAATGAATATACTTCTTCCTCTATATCTGCAAAATTATATTGTACTATGTTTCCTTTCAAAATTACTCAACCTCCATCTTATAATATATTTAATATACTTTATAAAACTTATATTATACTTAAATAATATCATAAATTAAATGAATATGATATAGTAAATGATGAAAAAATTGAAAAAAATAACTATAAATGAGTATTAAATATAAATAGTATATACTAATGGGATGAAAAATGTCCACTATTAACTTTATTACCCCGCATGTTTATAATTAAATTATTAATATAAAATAGAATCTATCGACAATGAATGGACTTTTAAAAGAACTTAATATAAAATTAATTAAATAAATACTTAAAAATGATTTACTTTAATGATAAAATCGTATTAAAGGAGGTTAATTTTATGGATATAAAAAATAAAATTAAATCTATGTTTTTGCCAGATAAAGATGACTATTTAGATGATGAAGAATTTGAGGATGATATAAAAATTAATGAGGATAATTCAGAAGAAGATAATAATGTACATTTAAATGACTTAAGCAGAGTGAAATATGACTATAGAGAATTAAAAGACATAGAAAATCAAACTGAAGAAATGTGTTTACTAGCAGTAAGGCAAGATGGTACAATAATAGAATTTGTAAAAGATAAGACTGATAGGGTGTGCATGGAGGCAGTAAAGCAGACTTATAAAGCTCTCAAATACATAACAAATCAAACCGAAGCTATATGTATAGAAGCTGTAAAACAGAATTATAGAGCCTTATATTACGTAAACGACAAGACAGAAAATATATTAATTGAAGCTATAAGAAGTGCATCAACTCATGATGTTATGGAAGTTTTTAGATTTGTTGAAGAGCAGACAGAAGAGGTATGTTTAGAATTAATAGAAAGGGCATCAAAAAATGATGTGGCAGAAATATTAAAGGATATAAAAGAACAGACTCCAACAATATGCTTAGAAGCAGTAAAAAAAGATGGAAAGTCTTTAGCTTATGTTAAGGAACAAAATAATAGTATATGTTTAGAAGCAGTAAAGGAAAACTACAGTGCATTGCCTTGTGTAGAAGAACAGACAGAAGAAATATGTATAGAAGCAGTAAAGCAAAATGATTTTGCCTTGTATTATGTAAATGAACAGACAGAAAAAATATGTATAGAAGCAGTAAGACGAAGTTATATGGCTCTTCAATATGTAAATAAGCAGACGGAAGAAATCTGTTTAGAGGCAGTAAGAAATGATGGAAGAGCACTACAATATGTAAAAGAGCAGACAGAGAATATTTGTTTAGAGGCAGTAAGACAAAATGGGAAAGTATTACAATATGTAAAGAAACAGACAGAAGAAATATGTATAGAAGCTATAAGGGGATCATTTAAAGATTTTGAAATAAAAGAAATATTGACCTATATAAAGATACTAACAGAAAAAGTATGTTTAGAGGCAGTAAAGCAAAATGGAAATATTCTTAAATATATAGAAGAGCAAACAGAATCAATGTGTATAGAGGCGGTAAAAGAAAATTACAGTGCTATACAATATGTAAAAGAGCAAACAGAAAAGGTTTGTTTGGAAGCAGTAAATCAAAGTTTTGAGGCACTTAAATATGTAAAAGAACAAACAGAGGATATTTGTTTAAGGGCAGTAAGACAAGATTATAGAATGATAAAATATGTTAAAAATCAAACAGAAAAGATATGTTTAGAAGCAGTAAAACAGAATTATAGAGCTTTGGAATATGTAGAAAATCAAACAGAAAAAGTTTGTTTAGAGGCAGTAAAACAGAATAGAAAAGCACTTCAATATGTAAAGCAAAAACAAAGTTAAACATATATATTACGAAAATAAAAGCAAAACTAAGGTATATCATAAAAATAAATATAAAATTAAGGATTTATAATAAAAATAAAAGCACATAACTTATATACTATAAGTTATGTGCTTTTATGCATATAAAGCTTAATAAAACTCTTTTATTATAACTTTTTTATTATATAAAAAATAACAAAATGATTATATAGGTCTTTTTTTGACCAGTTTTACAATTTCAATAACTAGTTTTGAAAAATATATTGAATTTTCTCAAAAAAGACGCTATTCTATATATGTAAAATTTTTTTCTGGAGGTAATAATGTTTAAGAGATATGCTGATAAAATGACATCTGTTTTAATTTATAACAACATGATAGATAACCATGAATCTAGGGTGTATTCTTATGGATTTGAAATATTAATTGCTTTTATAGTTAATATAACGACCATACTACTCTTAGGTTTTTTATTTGGGAAATTTACATATATATTATTTTTTTTAATATGTTACTGTCCAATAAGACAATTTTCTGGAGGGTATCATGCAAATAACTATTTTAGATGTCTATTAACCTTTATTTTTATAATCTTATCTACAATATTTATTATAGAAAATCTAAATGTATATTTATTTAAAAATATTATTATGATTATTGCTAGTATTAGTTGGATTGGAATTTGCATCATGTGTCCAGTAGAGCATAAAAGTAATCCTATAAGTGAGATAGAAAAGTTAACTTATAAAAAAATTGCTATATCTATGTCTACAGTAGTCTTGTTAATGACAGTTTCAAGTTTTTCATCAAATGTATTTATGGATTACTTTATATATAGTGCTTTTGCAATGTTTTGGATTTGTATAATGCTAGTATTAGGTAAGTTAAAATCTAAAAAGAATATAAGTAAAATGTGTACGAGGGAGAATTAAATTATGAAAAAGTTTATTGTGAAAATTATAAAGTGTGCTAGTTCATTAGCACTGAGTACTGCAATTTTGTCAGCAAATAGCACTTGTCCATGGATTATACATCAACCCAAGGTACCAAAAGAAATTAAGAATTTAAAAAAGATAAATTAAAAACAAGCAATTATTTATATGAAATAATTATAAGAAATATTATGGTTTAATAAATACAAAATAAGCAAATTATTTATATAGAATTATTATAAAAAGAACTTATTATACTTTTAATAAATATAAAATAAGTAATTAGATACAAAAATTTTATTTTATGAGTACATAATATACTTTATTTTGTAATGTATAAGTGTGCTAATTTAGGGGGATATAGTGTATCCATTGAAATGACTTACGAGTAGTAAGTCATTTTTGTATTGTATGTATTTTAAGCAAACTGTATGATATAATGAAGGGTAAAGTTTAATTAAAACAGTAAAAAACTTTAGTATAGATAGTAGTTTAGGAGGTAGGTTATGAGTATAATACATAAATTTTCTATGAATGGATATAATATCGTTTTAGATGTGAATGGAGGAGCTGTTCATGTATTAGATGATGTTGCATACGATTTATTAGATTTTTATAAAGAAAAAAGTAAAGAAGAAGTACTAGATATATTAAAATCTAAATATCAAGAAGAAAAAATAAATGAAGCATATGAAGAAATATTAAATTTAGAAAAAGAAGGTCTTTTATATACAGAAGATACATATCAATATCATCCAAGCTTTGTACATAGAGAGCCTGTAGTAAAAGCATTATGTTTAAATGTAGCACATGATTGTAATTTGAAATGTAAGTATTGCTTTGCAGCTCAAGGGGATTTTGGTGGAGAAAAAGAACTTATGAGTTTTGAAGTCGGTAAAGCAGCAATAGATTATTTGATTGCCAATTCTGGAAGTAGAAAAAACTTAGAGATAGATTTCTTTGGTGGAGAGCCTCTAATGAACTTTGAAGTTGTAAAGCAATTAGTTGAATATGGAAAAAGTATTGAAAAGGATTATAATAAAAATATAAGATTTACAATAACTACAAATGGTGTGCTGTTAAATGATGAAATTATAGATTATATAAATGAAAATATGCATAATGTAGTTTTAAGTTTAGATGGAAGAAAAGAAGTCAATGATAATATGAGACCAACTTTAAATGACAAAGGTAGTTATGATATTACATTGCCAAGATTTAAAAAACTTGTAGAAGGAAGAGCAAAAGATAAGTATTACTATATAAGAGGTACATTCACAAGAGATAACTTAGATTTTTCTAAAGATGTTATGCATTTTGCAGATTTAGGGTTTAAATTAACATCTGTAGAGCCAGTTGTTGGAGATGAAAGTAATCCATATGCACTTAGAGAGGAAGATTTACCAAAAATATTTGATGAATATGAAAAATTTGCGGTGGAGTATGCAGATAGACAGTTACAAGGAGATGGATTTAAATTTTTCCATTTTATGATAGATTTAAATCAAGGACCATGCGTAATAAAGAGAATAACTGGATGTGGTGCTGGAAATGAGTATCTTTCTGTAACACCAAGTGGAGACATATACCCATGTCATCAATTTGTTGGAAATGAAGAATTTAAAATGGCAAATATATTGGATAAAGAAATTGTACTTCCAGAAAAGTTAAAAAATACATTTAGAGAAGCTCATGTATATACTAAGGAAGAGTGTAAAAAATGTTGGAATAAGTTCTATTGTTCAGGTGGATGTCATGCAAATGCAATAAACTTCAACAATGATATATCAAAACCATATGAGTTGGGCTGTGAAATGCAAAGAAAGCGTACAGAATGTTCTATTATGATACAAGCAAAATTAATGTTAGAAGGAGCAAATAATTAAATTTATATCTTAAAGGAGTTGTTTATATATGATTAGAGATTATTTAGAAGATAAACCTTTAATTGATGAAAGTGTCTTTGTAGCAAAATCAGCAGATATAATTGGAAATGTTAAAATCGGTAAAGATTCAAGTGTATGGTACAATGCAGTAGTTAGAGGAGATGAAGGACCAATAACTATTGGAGAAAATACTAATATACAAGACTGTTCAATAGTACATGGAGATGAAAATACTGTAATTGGGAATAATGTAACAGTAGGGCATAGGTCAATAGTTCATGGTTGCAAAATTAGTGACAATGTTTTAATTGGAATGGGTTCAATAATACTAGATAATGCTGAAATAGGAGAATACACTTTAATAGGAGCAGGTACATTAATTACATCTAATAAAAAGTTTCCACCAGGAGTTTTAATAATGGGCTCTCCCGGAAAAGTAGTTAGAGAACTTACTGAAGAAGATAAAAAATATATTGATGAGTCATATCAATGGTATTTAGAAGCAGCACAAAATCAAAAATAACAATTAAAGAGTGGTTGTTTCAAAACATGCTTAAATTTGTTTTGAGGCAACCACTAATTTATTTTATTAGGTTAGTTGGTATTTTAATTTTGAGAAAGCAGTTGTTTAGAATAGGTATGAAATGTCAAAAATAAAAATTAACTGAGTTAAAGAAATTTAATAAAATTACTAGTATATGTGATAAAATTAAATATTAAAGAGGATATAAGATATTAGAGTATCAATTAGTAAAATAATGTCGTAGACAGAGATAAATTAAGGTGTAAGTTTTTGGGTATACCTATTCTAGGAGTGAAAAAATTTGAGAATAAGTTATAGGAATTTAAAGAGATATAGAGAAATTGGATATATTTTGATAAAGTATGGTTTTAGTTTTATTGTAGAAAGATTAAATATAGAGGGCATAGCATATAAAATACCACTATTTGACCCACCAGAAGAAATAAAAAACATGACAACTGGTGAGAGAATGAAAAGAGTCTTAGAAGAACTAGGACCTACATATGTAAAAATAGGTCAAATATTGAGTACAAGAAAAGACTTGTTAGACCAAGATATAATTGATGAAATATCAAAGCTTAGAGATGATGTAGAAAAATTTGATTCAAATATAGCCATTGAAATATTTAAAGAAGAAGTAGGCTTAAGCATAGAAGAAGTATTCTCAGAATTTAAAGAAGAACCAATAGCAGCAGCTTCAATTGGTCAAGTTTATGAAGGAATACTTAAAACAGGAGAAGAAGTGATTGTAAAAATTCAAAGGCCAAATATAGAGAAGATAATAAAATCTGACTTGGAGATTCTTAGAACTATTGCACATACATTAAAAGACTTAAAAAAAGATTTTAATTTAGATTTAGAGCAAATGATAGAAGAATTTCAAACTCAATTAATGAGAGAACTTGACTACAATTTTGAATCTATAAATGCAACTAAATTTTCTAGGATATTTAAAAATAGTGATGAAGTATATATACCAAAAGTATATTCAGAATATAACAGTAAGAGAATTTTAGTAATGGAGAAAGTTAATGGCACAAAGTTAAGTGATGTAGAAAAAATAAGAAAATTAGGTTACAATACAAAAACTATTGTCGAAATAGGTGTTAGGTCTTTTTTTATACAGGTATTGTCACATGGTTTTTTTCATGCAGACCCACATCCAGGTAATATATTTATAGTTGGCAGAAACAAGATAGCATATATAGACTTTGGAATGATTGGAATTATTGATAATAGAACTTTGAACCAATTAAATGAAATTGCATTAGCAGGTGTAGAAAAAAATGTTGATAAAATAATTTACTTATTAATAGAAATGGATGCATTAAATGGAGAAGCTGATGTTAAAGGTCTTAGACAGGATTTACTGTATCTAATACATTACTACTATGATATCTCTATAGAAAAGATAAATGTGACAGATATATTAAATGAATTGTTTAGATTTTTTAGACAGTATAAGATAATTATGCCTGCACAGTTTGTAACACTTGCAAAGACTATTATAACATTAGAGGGTACAAGTAGAACCTTGAATACAGATTTTTCTCTTGGCTCTATGGGAAAAGAGTTTATGAAGCATCATTATAAAAGTAAATTCAATCCTAAGAATGTAGTTTTAAATTCAAGACAAAATGTGGAAGAGATATTGCTTGATGTAAAAACTATTCCAAAACAGTTAAAAGCAATCTTAAGAAATGTAGAAAGAAATAATATAAAAATGCAAATTGAAGATGTTAAAATGACAAAATTAGAAATTTGTATAACAGAATTAACTTCTCAAATGTCATTAAGTTTAGTATTAGCATCCATCATAGTAGGTTCTTCACTTATAATTGCATCACCAAATATAGAAAATAATATATGGATAAAATTTACTGCTATAGCAGGGTTCTTTATTTCTTTTATAATAGGGCTATGCTTAGTTATAAGAAGTATTAGGTCAAAATACAAAAAAGATTAGGGGGAATTAAATTTGAAAAAATGGACACTGAAATATAAAGGGAAGATAGAGGAAAGTGAATTTAGCAAAAAACTTAATATTTCCCCGGAAATCTGCCAAATTTTAAAAAATAGAGGTATATATACTGAAAAAGATTCAGAAATATTCATGAATCCATCTTTAGACTATTTAAGAGACCCTTTATTAATGAAAGATATGCAAAAGGCTGTAGATAGAATAAAGTCAGCTATTGATAAAAAAGAAAAAATTTGGATTTATGGAGATTATGATGTTGATGGTGTATCTTCTACTTCTATTTTATGCTTATATTTTAATAGTATAGGATATCATGTGGATTACTATATTCCAAATAGACTAGAAGAAGGCTATGGTATAAATGAAGAGGCTATAAAGCTTATAAGCTCTAGGGGATGTGACTTGATTATAAGTGTTGATTGTGGAATTACATCAGTATCTGAGGTTAACCTAGCAAATAATTTGGGTATAGATGTTATAATAACAGACCATCATGAATGCCAAAATGAAATTCCCTCAGCTTTTGCAGTAATAAATCCAAAGCAAGAAGATTGTAACTATCCATTTGATGCATTATGTGGATGTGGTGTAGCATTTAAAATGATACAAGCACTTACTCCAAAAGAAGATTTTAAGACTAGCATGTATGATTATTTAGAAATAGTAACATTGGCAACTATTTGTGATATTGTTCCACTTGTGGATGAAAATAGAATAATTGTAAAAAATGGTTTAAAATTAATGAAAGAAGGCAAAAATATTGGATTAAGAGAGCTTATAAAAGTTTGTGGTGTAGAAAGTGAAAAAATAGGTTCTTCTCATATAGGCTTTGCAATTGGGCCTAGAATAAATGCATCAGGACGTTTAGGATATTCTTATTTGGGTGTTGAGTTATTTACTACTCAATCTAAAGATGAAGCTGTTGAAATAGCTAATATATTGGAAGAAAAAAATAATGAAAGACAGATGATTGAGGCTCAGATGTATCATGAAGCTGAGGAAATATTAAAGTCCAATAGTAGATATAATGAAGATAAAGTATTAGTTTTAGCTAAAGAAGGTTGGCAACATGGGATAATAGGAATTGTAGCATCTAAGTTGACTGAAAAATACTATAAGCCAACGATTCTTTTAGGTGTAGAAGATGGAGAAGCTACTGGTTCAGCAAGGTCAATAAAAGGATTTAATATATTTGAGGCTCTTGTAAAGTGCAAAGACTTAATGACTAGGTTTGGTGGACATGAGCAAGCAGCTGGATTGTCTTTAAATTCAGAAAATGTGGAAGCTTTGGCTAATGAAATAAATAAGTTTGCAGATTATAATTTGACTGAAGATGATATGATAGAAAATGTAAATGTTGAATTTGAACTACAAGAAAATGTAATAAGTTTAAATCTTGTGGAGGAATTACATAAGTTAGAACCATTTGGATTAAATAATCCTAATCCTAGATTTATAGTTAGGAACTATATTCTAAAAGACTTAAAAATCATAGGTAAAAATCAACAACATTTGAAATTAAGTATAGAAAATGAAAAGTGCTATGAATGTATAGGATTTAACATGAGTCATTTAAAATCATTATTCAAGGTAGGAGATAAAGTAGATGTATTGTTCCAACTAGATGAGAACAACTATATGGGAAATAGAAAAGTGCAGTTTCTACTTAAAGATATTAGATTAGCTCGACCTAAAAGTGCAAGTAATGACAAACTTTCGCTAAAATTAATGTCAAAAATAATACCAAAAGATTCACAAAGCTTGTATAATATATCTGAGTCTGGTTTTGAATTATTTGATGGAAATACAGATATAAATATATTTGATTATTTTGAAAAAGAGACATTGATAATATCTAATTCTATAAATGGATTCTATAGAGCAATATCAGATGTATCACTTATAGATTTGGATTTTAACATAAATTACAATATTATTGAAGATATTAACAAAAATACTGATAAATTAGAGCTTATATTTTCTCCTAATATTGATAAAATAGACTTAAAAAGATATAATAATATTATTCTTTATGATTATTTATACAATAAAGGCGAATATTCGTATATATATGAGAATAAAAGAGAAGAAAGTGAAATTATAAAATATTATAATGAAACAGACCTATTATATTTAAAGAATGTAGTTAGTAATATAGTTCCATCAAGAGATGAATTTATAACAATTTATAAACAAGCACTTATAAAAAAAGAAATTGATTTGGATATGGTAAATATAAAGGGAACTTTTAATGTAATTCCATTAAAGTTTTTTACGATATTGAATGTGTTTAGAGAATTAAATTTACTTGACTTTAATTTAAATTATGAAAAAAATTCTGTACTCATAAGAATATTGCCAAAACCACAGAAAAAATTAGACTTAAATGAGAGTTTAATACTCAATAATTTAAAAAAATTAGAAAAACAATACAATAGCAGTTATTAGGAGGCGTTTCCCATGGATTTAAAAAACTTTATAAGGAATATTGATGATTTCCCAAAGCCAGGTATAGATTTTAAAGATGTTACAACTCTATTTAAAGACGGCGAGGCATTTAAATATGCAGTAGATTCTATGGCTGAAGAATTGAAAAGCAAGGGTGTGGATTTAGTAGTAGGTCCAGAAGCAAGAGGATTTTTGATGGGTACACCTGTAGCATATGCACTAGGAGTAGGATTTGTTCCAATTAGAAAACCTGGAAAGTTACCAGGAGAAGTTGAGAGTTATGAGTATGGATTAGAGTATGGTACGGATACTTTAGAAATACATAAAGATGCAATTAAAAAAGGTCAAAAAGTGGCAATAGTAGACGATTTATTGGCTACTGGTGGAACTATGGAAGCTGCTGCTAAGCTTGTAGAAAAATTAGGTGGAGAAGTAGTTTCTATGCAATTTTTAATTGAGCTAGAATTCTTAAATGGGAGAGAAAAGTTATCTAACTATGATGTTAATTCTCTTATAAAATACTAGTACTTTTACAATAGTTGGTATAGCACCAACTATTTTCATATATATTAAAATTTTATACAAAATAGGTGGTTATATGCATGATAAAGAATTACAAGAAATAATTGAAAAGATAAAAGTTTATGCACCTAATGCAAATTTTGAAAAGGTTGAAAAAGCCTACAATCTTGCAAAAAAAGCGCATGATGGACAATATAGAAAATCTGGGGAACCATACTTTATTCATCCATTGGCAGTGGCAAATATTTTAATAGAGATGGAATTAGATATTGAAACTATAACAGCAGGTTTGCTTCACGATGTTGTAGAAGATACAGAATATACCTATGAAGACATAACAAAAGAATTTGGAAAAGAAGTAGCGGATTTAGTTGATGGAGTAACAAAACTTGGTCAGATAAAATATCGTTCAAAAGAAGAAACTCAATCTGAAAATTTAAGAAAAATGTTTCTAGCAATGGCAAAAGATATAAGGGTTATACTTATAAAGCTTGCTGATAGATTGCATAATATGAGAACGTTAAAATACATGCCTCCAGAAAAAGCAAAGTATAAAGCAAAAGAAACTTTAGAGATTTATGGAGGTATAGCCCACAGATTAGGTATATCTAAGATAAAGTGGGAATTAGAAGACAGAGCATTAAGGTTTATGGACCCAGAAGGGTACTATGAATTAGTTGATAGAGTGTCAATGAAGAGAAGTCAAAGAGAAGACTATATACAAGGGATTGTTGAGCTTCTTAAAGATAAGTTTAAAGATTTAAGTATACCATGTGATGTATATGGTAGACCGAAGCATTTTTACAGTATTTATAGAAAGATGCAGAAAAAACACAAGACTTTTGAAGAAATTTTTGATTTAACGGCTGTAAGAATACTGGTAGATAATGTAAAAGACTGTTATGCTGTACTTGGTATAGTTCATACATTATGGAGACCTATCCCAGGCAGATTTAAAGACTATATAGCAATGCCAAAGCCAAATATGTACCAATCATTACACACTACTGTTGTAGGGCCTGATGGAGAGCCTTTAGAGATACAAATAAGGACTCATGAAATGCATAATATAGCAGAAAATGGTATTGCAGCACACTGGAAATATAAAGAAGGTATTTCTGGCAAAGAAGTAAAAGTTGAAGAAAAACTTCAGTGGTTAAGACAAATGATGGAGTGGGAAAAAGATTTAAAAGACCCACAAGAATTTATGGATGCACTTAAAGAAGATGTATTTAATAGTCAGGTTTATGTATTTACTCCACGAGGAGATGTAATTGAATTACCAGCAGAATCAACTCCTATAGATTTTGCCTATAGAGTCCATACAAATGTAGGAAATAAATGTGTTGGAGCAAAAATTGATGGAAGAATAGTACCTATTGATTATAAGCTTCAAAATGGTAACATTGTTGAAGTACTTACATCATCTAATTCTAATGGTCCAAGTAGAGACTGGCTTAACATAGTAAAAACACCAAATGCAAAAAGTAGAATTAGACAATTTTTCAAAAAAGAAAGAAGAGAAGAAAATGTTGACCGTGGGAATACCATATTAGAAAGAGAGTTTAAGAAACATGATATACCACAGAAAGACCCTCTTGTTGAAAAATACATGGCATTAGTTGCCAAGAAGTTTAATCAGCCAAGTGTTGAAGACTTAGTTGCCACTGTGGGTTATGGTGGTATAATGTCATCTCAAGTTGTATCTAAAGTAAAAGACTTGTATTTAAAAGAAATTAAAAAAGTAAAAAAAGAACAACAGATGCAAGAAGAAGATTTAAATAAACACAATATGAGCGAAACAGAATACAGCAAAAAGAGAAAGAAAAATTCATCACAAGGTATTGTAGTAAAAGGACTTGATAATATCTTAGTAAGGTTTGCTAAATGTTGTAATCCACTTCCAGGAGATGAGATTGTAGGATATATCACTAAAGGTAGAGGTGTAGCTATACACAGAGCGGATTGCCCAAATGCAAATAACAATGGAGACTTCTTCCAAAATAGATTAGTGGAAGTGTCATGGAGTTCAGCAGGTAAAGGCAAGTTTGAAGCAGAGATTCAAATAAAGGCTGTCGACAGAAGAGGAATTGTTAATGAAATAACTCATATTGTTGCAATGGATAAACTTAGCTTAAATGGAATAAATGCAAGAAAAGGAAAAGATAGTATTGTAAGTATAAATCTACTTGTAGAAGTTAATGACACTGAGGAATTGAAAATTCTAATGAAAAAATTAAAAGCAATTCCTGGTGTAGAAAGTATTTATAGAATGACAAATTAGAGTTAAAATAATAGGGAGGAAAATATGAGAGCAGTAGTACAAAGAGTATCTTCATCTAAAGTTACAGTAGATGAAAACATTATAGGTCAAGTAAATAAGGGGTTACTAGTACTGTTGGGAGTGACTCATGATGATAAATCAAGTGATGTAGACTACATGATTGATAAAATATTAAACCTAAGAATTTTTGAAGATGAAAATGATAAGATGAATTTATCTCTAATGGACATAGGTGGAGAACTTTTAGTAGTATCTCAATTTACTTTATATGGAGACTGTAGAAAAGGAAGAAGACCTGGATTTAGTAACGCAGCTAGACCAGAACTTGCAAATGATTTGTATGAAGAATTTGTAAAAAAAGCCAAAGATAAAGGTGTAACAGTAGGTACAGGTCAATTTGCAGCTCATATGATGGTAGAATTAACTAATGATGGACCAGTAACAATACTATTAGACTCAAGTAAATCTTTTTAAGGGGGAAAACTTTAATGGTTATAAAAAAATTTGTAGACAGTTATTTTGGAGTAAACACTTATGTGTTAGGTGATGAAAAAACTAAAAAATGTGCAGTTATAGACCCAGGAGGAAGTTTAGTAGATACATTAAGCTTTGTCAAAGAAAATGGATTGAATGTTGAATATATAATTCTTACTCATGGACATGGTGACCATATAGGGTATGTTAAAGATATTAAAGATAAGACTGGTGCTAAGGTAGTTGCACATACTGATGAAAAAGAATTATTAAATGATAAAAATAAAAACTTAAGTTACACAATGAGATGTGGCGCACAAGAATTTGATGCAGATATATATGTAAATGATAAAGATAAAATGGAACTTGGTGAATTAAAAATGACTTTCTTGCATACACCAGGTCATACACAAGGATGTATGTGTATAAGAGTTGAAGATGACATGTTCACAGGAGATACTTTGTTTGCTGGAAGTATTGGTAGAACTGATTTATATAGTGGAGATTTCCACCAAATGGAGAAATCACTTAAAAAATTATGTAAATATGAAGATGCTGTTAGAGTATATCCTGGTCATGGGCCAACTAGTACTCTAGGTGTTGAAAAGAAGACAAATCCTTACATGTAATTTTATATTAATATTTAAAAATAGTATCAAATATTTAATAAATGTATCAGTGATGGGGTTCTTCTAGTGTTTAAATAGAAGGAGTTAAGTTGATGTTGGATGTTTTTTTAAAAGGACATGATTATAAGTATGAAGTAGCAGAACTTATAAAATTGTTTACTAGTGAATTTAAATTTAATGACTTTGCTGATTGTAGCAATAGTATAGAGTCAAGATATTTAATAAATAGATTGATTTGTGAAAATGATACTTTACTTTCAATTACTGAATATTATGAAGGTGGTAACTTAAAGTATGAATCAATACAAAATATCAAAGATATAAATACGGAGTTTTTAAATGGATTTTGTAATAATAATACGATTGAAGAGTTTTTAGATAGACTAGACAGTGAAAGTAAGAGAAAGATTAGAAAATTATGCAAAGAAAGTATTAAAAAAAGTATGTTTATAGTACTTAAACAAATATTTAATTCTTATGTTCCATGGGGCATTTTGACTGGTATCAGACCAGTCAAAATTGTCCACAATCTGATGGATGAAAAACTAGATGATGATAGTATAAGAACTATTCTAAAAGAGAACTATTTTATAATGGATGAGAAAATAGATTTAGCTCTTGAAATAGCTAAAAGAGAACGCTTATTTATGTATCCGATAGACAAAAATAAAATTTCTCTTTATGTAAGTATTCCATTCTGCCCAACTAGATGTGTATACTGTTCATTTCCTTCAAACTCGTTAAAGCAATTTGGCCATTTAAAAAGAGAATATATCTATAAATTGATTGAAGAAATTAAAGGGTTTTCCAAAGTTATTGAGGATACTAATAAAGAAATTGAAACTCTATATATCGGTGGTGGAACTCCTACTACATTGGATGAGGAAGAATTGGATTTACTTATAAGTGCTCTCTTTAGAGAATTGGACTTAAGCAAAATTAAAGAATTTACGGTAGAAGCAGGTAGACCAGATACTATTACCAAAGAAAAATTAAGTGTATTAAAAAAACACAATGTAAGTAGAATTAGTATAAATCCTCAAACTATGAATGATGATACTTTAGTTAAAATTGGAAGAGAACATAAAGTTTCTGATTTAGTAGAATGTTTTAATATGGCTCGAAATATGGGATTTGACAATATAAATATGGATATAATTTTAGGTCTTATAGATGAAGACTTAGACATGGTAAGAAATACATTAGAGGAAATAAAAAAGCTTTCTCCTGAAAGTCTTACAGTTCATACATTAGCTATAAAAAGAGCTTCTAACCTAAATATAAATATGGATAAGTACAAAGAACATTTAACTCAGTATGAAGAAATGATAAAAATGATAGATTTATCAATGAAATATGCCAAGGATATGGGACTTAATCCATATTATATGTACAGACAAAAACATATGCTAGGTAACTTAGAAAATATAGGTTATGCTAAAGAAGGATATGAGTGTATTTACAATATACAAATTATGGAGGAAAAACAAAGCAACTATGCCTTGGGTGCAGGTGCTATATCAAAATTTGTCTATGTAGATGAAGATAGAATTGAAAGAGTAGAAAATGTAAAGAATGTTGAACAATACATTGATAGAGTAGATGAAATGATAAAAAGGAAGAAAGAAGAGGTATATAAAAATGTTGACTAAAGCTCCTAGAGGAACTAAAGACATAACTCCAAAAGAGGCTTATAAATGGCGTTATGTAGAAAATAAATTTAGAGAAATATGTGCTTTATATGGGTATGAGGAAATGGTAACTCCTATATTTGAACATACAGAACTTTTTAAGAGAAGTGTTGGAGATACTACAGATATAGTTCAAAAAGAAATGTATTCTTTTAAAGATAAAGGGGATAGAGAAATTACTCTAAAGCCAGAAGGTACAGCTGGTGTAGTAAGAGCATTTATAGAGAATAAATTATATGCAGATACTCAACCAACAAAATTATTTTATGTTACACCTTGTTTTAGATACGAAAGACCACAAGCTGGTAGACAGAGACAATTTCATCAATTTGGTATAGAAGCACTTGGAAGTGATACTCCTTCAATGGATGCTGAAATAATAGCACTAGCTGTTCAATTTTTTAATGAAGTTGGATTAAATGATTTGGTAGTGAGTATAAATTCAGTGGGTTGTCCAGTTTGTAGAAAAGAGTACAATGCTTTATTAAAAGAATATCTTGATTCAAAAGCAGATATATTATGTGAAACTTGTAATGAGAGAAGAGAAAAAAATCCAATGAGGGTTATAGACTGTAAAAACCCTACATGTAAAGAAAATATCAAAGATATACCATTTATTGCAGACCATTTGTGTGATGATTGTAAAGTTCACTTTGATAAACTTCAAGAATACTTAAAGGAAATGAATATAAACTTTGTAATTGATAAAACAATAGTTAGAGGGTTAGATTACTATAGAAAAACTGCTTTTGAAATTATATCTAATGATATAGGTGCTCAAAGTACTGTATGTGGTGGAGGCAGATATGATGGTCTTGTTGAACAACTAGGTGGTCCAAAAGGTATAAGTGGAATTGGATTTGGACTAGGGATTGAAAGACTTTTACTTACACTTGAAGGTAATGGAATTGAAATAGAAAACCCTCAATCTACAGACATATTTATAGTAACTATAGGTGAAGAAGCAAATACAAGAAGCTTTAAATTGTTGAAAGATTTAAGACAAAATCATATAAGTGCGGATAAAGACCATATAGAAAGAAGTGTAAAAGCACAATTTAAGTATTCAGATAAAATAAATTCAAAATTTACAATAGTAATTGGTGATGACGAGCTAAAAAATGACACTGCAACATTAAAAAATATGAAAACATCAGAGCAAACTACTGTAAAATTAAGTACATTAGTTGAAGAATTAAAGCAAAAGCTGTAAAATAAGAAAGTATGATGTTTTGTGTATTAGATAAATATATAGCATTAAAATTAAATAAAATGGAGGTAGTATCTTGGAAACTTTAAAGGGTTTAAAGAGAACTCACTACTGTGGAGAGTTGAGAGAAAAAAACATAAATGAAGAAGTTGTACTTATGGGATGGGTACAGAAAAAAAGAAACTTAGGAGGACTTGTATTTGTTGATTTAAGAGATACAAGTGGATTATGCCAAATAGTTTTTGATACAGATGTAGATAAAGAAGCTTTTGAAAAAGCTGAAAAATTAGGTGCTGAGTTTGTAATAGCAGTAAAAGGAAAAGTATGCGAAAGACAGTCTAAAAACCCTAACATGCCAACTGGGGACATAGAGATATTTGCAACTGAACTTAGACTTTTAAATAAATCAGAAACTCCACCTATTTATATAAAAGATGATGATGATGTTTCAGAAGCACTAAGACTAAAATATAGATACTTAGACTTGAGAAAATCATCTATGCAAAGAAATTTAAAGTTAAGACATAAAGTAATGAATATTACAAGAAATTACTTATCAAATAATAGATTTTGTGAAATAGAAACACCATTTTTAATTGCTCCAACACCAGAAGGAGCAAGGGATTATCTTGTACCAAGTAGAGTTAATCCAGGTAAATTTTATGCATTACCACAATCACCACAATTATACAAACAATTATTAATGGTAAGTGGTATGGATAGATATTTCCAAATAGTTAAGTGTTTTAGAGATGAAGACCTAAGAGCTGATAGACAACCAGAATTTACACAAATAGACTGTGAAATGTCTTTTGTTGAACAAGAAGATGTTATGAGTATGATTGAAGGATTACTTGAAGTTATATTTAAAGAAGTTTTAAATGTAGAATTGACACTTCCACTTCCTAAAATGACTTATGCAGAAGCTATGGCTAGATATGGTTCAGACAAACCAGACACTAGATTTGGTTATGAACTAACAGATATATCTGATGTCGTTTGTAATTGTGGATTTAAGGTGTTTGCTGATGCTACACAACCAGGAAAAAGCGTTAGAGGTATAAATGTAAAAGGAAAAGCTGACGATTTTACTAGAAAACAAATATCATCATTAGAAGAACATGCTAAAACATATAGAGCAAAAGGGCTTGCTTGGATGAAAGTAGGTCAAGATGGAGTAACTTCTCCAATAGCAAAATTCTTTAGCGAAGATGAAATGAATGCTATACTTACAAGAATGAATGCAGAAGCAGGAGATTTACTTTTATTTGTAGCTGATAAAAACTCAGTAGTATTTGATGCTTTAGGACAAGTTAGACTTGAAGTGGCAAATAGACTTAATATATTAGATAAGAATGTATATAATTTATTATGGGTAACTGAATTCCCTGTTTTTGAAGAAGATGAAGAAACAGGTAAGTTTGCAGCAATGCATCACCCATTTACATCACCTATGGATGAAGATTTAGATAAACTAGAAGATGGAGATAAAGCATCTTTAAGAGCTAAAGCTTATGACATTGTATTAAATGGATATGAAATAGGTGGAGGAAGTGTTAGAATATCAAATTCAGATGTTCAATCAAGAATGTTTAAGGCACTTGGGTTTACAGAAGAAAGAGCTAATGAGAAGTTTGGTTACTTATTAGAAGCATTCAAATATGGAACTCCTCCTCATGCTGGTCTAGCTTTTGGGCTTGATAGACTTGTTATGTTGCTTGCAGGAGCTGAAAATATAAGAGAAGTTATTGCATTCCCTAAAAATCAAAATGCTGTTTGTCCTATGACAAATGCTCCTACAGTAGCAGATGATGAGCAATTGGATGAATTAAGTATAAAAGTTGATATAAAAGATAAAGAATAATATATGAATAAGAAATAATATATAAAAGACTGTCGCACTAAAAATAGGGTGACGTCTTTTTTTTGTACTATTTAAAGTAATAATTGTCAATTAAAAGTAACATTAATTATTATTTACACAATTCTAAAAAAGAATTCTGTTAGATTAATAATCCAAACTATCCCTACCTGATACTACAAACAATAAAATACTATATTAGACAAAAAAATTAAAAAATTACCAAATTAAAAATTATTTAAAAATAAATTGACACCGATTTCAAGTTGTTATAATATGTAATAAAGAACTTGTTATATAATGTTATAAAAATGCTACATGAGGGGGTGAGTAAAATGGATGAAAAAAAGCAAAAAAAAGAAATGGACTTAGAGGTAAATTCATTTATTCCTTTGTATCAACAACTATATGACAACATAAAAAAACAAATAGCAGCTGGTATATATAAGCCAGGAGATAAACTTCCATCTGAAGTAGACCTATGTAAGGAGTTTAATATAAGTCGTATAACTGTGAGAAATGCGCTTAATGAACTTGTAAAAGAAGATATATTATGTAAAAAGCGTGGAAAAGGAACTTATGTAACTATTCCAGAGAGAATAGAAGCAACATGTGCAGGAAATAGTTTTACTAATTCTTGTCATCGTATTAATGCAAAACCAAGTACTAAGATAATCTCTATTTTGATAAAAAAAGCTGATAAGCAGGTGGCTGAAGCTTTAAATATTGAACTAGAAGAGAAGATAATATGTATTAAAAGACTTCGATTAATAGATGAAGTACCTGTTATTTTTGAAGTTGATTACTTTAGAATAGATTACATGTTTTTATTAAAAGAAGAGCTGGAAGATAAGTCTTTAATGGAAGTTATATCTAATAATATAAGTACACTACCTAATCGTGTGGAAAATATATTTGAAGTAAAACACTCAAACAAAGAATATTCTGACCACCTTAAATGTGCAAGCAATATGGCATTATTAAAAGTAAGACAATTAGTATATACAGAGAATAATGATGTTTTATATTACAATGAACAATTTATAAGAAGTGATAAGTATAAATATGCAGTATCAGCAGAAATATAATTTACACTTAGGAGAGGAATAAATATGAGAAAAATAATATTAGCGTCTCATGGAGACTTTTCAAAAGGGCTTTTAGATTCAGTAAAAATGATAGTAGGAGATTTAGCAAATTGCGTTAATTCATACAGTTTATATCCTGGACAAAGCGCTTCAGATTTTGCTTTAGAGTTAGAAAAAACAATAGTAGAAGATAAAGAATGTGAATATATAATTTTATCTGATTTATACGGAGCAAGTGTATGTACTGCTATGTTAAGGTTAACTAAGTTACATAATGTTAAGTTATTTTCAGGAATGAATTTAAATATGGTATTAGAGCTTCTTACAAGATTTTCTGATAAATTAACAACTGAAGATGCAGAACAGTTAGCAAAAGAATCTAGAATGGGAATACAAAATGTAACATTACAAATAAATGAAGAAGAAGAGGTATTTTAGTTTATGGACAATAAGGGAATATTATCAGTTTTTAAAAACAAAAAGCCAATTATAGCAATGATACACCTAAAGGGAGATACTTCAGATGATATTTTTGAAAGAGCTAAAAAAGAAATTAGTATCTTAGAAGCAAATGGTGTAGATGGAATAATGTTAGAAAATTACTATGGCAATTACTATGATTTAGAAAGAATACTTGAATATGTATCTAAATCTAATTTGTCAATACCATATGGAGTAAATTGCTTAAATGTTGATACTATGGGATTTGAACTAGCAACAAGATATAATGCAAGCTATGTACAAGTTGACTCTGTAGTAGGTCATGTCAAACCTAGAGATGAGGCTACTTTAGAAGAATTTTTCAAATTACACCGCTCAAAATGTCAAGCTTATTTAATTGGAGGGGTACGTTTTAAGTATCAACCAGTTTTATCAGAAAATACTGTTGAAGAAGATTTAAAGATAGGAATGACAAGATGTGATGCTATAGCAGTTACAGAAAATGCTACAGGGCAAGAAACATCAATGGAAAAAATAGAATTATTCCGCAAAAATGTAGGAGATTTCCCTTTAGTTATTGCAGCTGGAGTTACATTAGAAAATGCAAAAAAGCAGCTTGAGATAGGGGATATGGCAATAATAGGAAGTTACTTCAAAGATAATTACCAAGACTTTGGAGATGTTAGTGCAGAACATGTAAAAACATTTATGGATGAAATAAAAAAAATTAGGGAGGAATTATAATGATTAAATTAGTAAGGGTAGACCACAGACTTATACATGGACAAGTAGCATTTACATGGACAAAGTTTTTAAATACAGATTGTATATTAATAGCAAGTGATGAACTATTAAAGGATGATTTAAGAATGGCAGGGCTTAAAATGGCTAAGCCATCTAATGTCAAACTTGTAATGAAAAGTATAGCAGATTCTATAAAAGCACTTAATTCAGGTGTAACTGATAAATACAATCTTTTGATACTTTGTGAATCTGTAGAAGATGTTTATAGACTATCTAAAGAAGTTAAATCTATTAAATCAATAAACCTTGGTGGAACAAAATCAGATGATAATCGTGAAAATATATCTAAAGCAGTTCATGTATCAAAGGATGATATAAACATGATTAAAGAATTAGATTCAGAAGGTGTAAATGTATTCGTACAATTAGTTCCTGATGATGATGCTACAAATGTAATGAAACTAATATAATTTTAGGGGGGATAAAAATGGAATTTACACAAGTTATTCTAATAACTCTAATTGCATTCTTTGCATATATGCATTGTTTTGTAGGTTCTACAATGCATAATAGACCTATAGTTGTTGCACCACTTGTTGGTTTAGCACTAGGAGATTTACGTACAGGTATAATAATAGGGTCAACATTAGAACTAGTATTTATGGGTGCATTCCCAGTTGGAGCAAGTAATCCTCCTGACTTTGTATCTGGTTCTATTATTGCTACAGCATTTGTAATATTAACTGGTCAAGATGTATCAGCAGCAGTTGTACTTGCAGTTCCTATAGCAACTTTAGTATTACTTATAGACAACTTCTTAATGACAGTAGTACTTACATGGGGAGCTCATCTTGCTGACCGTTATGCAGAAGATGGTAACATTGAAGGCGTAGAACGTATACAATTATTATTTGGTATAGGCAATAAATTAATACTAGCAATAATAGTAGGTACAGGATTCTCATTAGGTGTTCCAGTAATAGAAAAAATACTTTCATTTATACCATCATATGTAATTCATGGTATGGATGTTGCAGCAGGCGTGATACCAGCAATAGGTTTTGCCATGTTAGCTAGAATGATGCTTAATAAGAAAACGATAGCATTCCTATTATTAGGTTTTATAATGGTTGCTTATTTAAAAATAACAGTAACAGGAGTTGCATTATTTGGATTAGCAGTAGCTTTAATATATGTTAACTTTTTAGGAGAAAAGGAGGTAGTAGTAGATGACAACGAATTCTAAGAAATTAGAAACAATTTCGTCAGATAGCAAAATAACAAGAAAAGACTTTTGGAAATGTTTTAGAAGGTCTTTAACATTAGATTCATCTTGGAACTATGAACGTATGCAAAATATAGCATATGCATATACGATGGCACCAATAATCCGTAGATTATATAAAAATGATAAAGAAAAAAAATCTCAAGCTTTAAAAAGACATCTTGAATTTATGTCAGTTACACCTCATATAAGTACTCTTTTAGTTGGTATATCTGGAGCTATGGAAGAAGAAAATGCAAAGAATGAAGAGTTTGATGCAAAGAGTATAAATGCTGTTAAATCAAGTTTAATGGGTCCAGTTTCTGGAATAGGAGATTCATTTTTCTGGGGAACATTAAAGCTTATAGCAGCTGGAGTTGGTATAGCTTTAGCTTCTCAGGGGAATATAATGGGTCCAATTTTATTCCTTCTAATAATAAATATTCCTCACTTTATTATTCGTTATATATGTTTAGATAAAGGATTTAAGTATGGAACTCAATTTTTTAAAGATGTAAGTGGTTCAAATATAGTCTCAAAAGTTATGGAAGCAGCATCAATGCTAGGACTTATGGTAATTGGAGGGATGACCGCCTCTAATGTAATACTAAAACTTAGTGTTAATGTAGGAAGTGGAGAATGGGCAGAGCCTATTCAAACTTACTTAGACCAAATAATGCCATGTATGCTTCCAGCTATGATATTTGGAATTATGTATTGGTTATTAGGAAAAAAAGTCAAGACAACTACGATATTAATTTCAGTTATGATTATTTGTATAATATTAGCTGCAATTGGGGTAGTATAAGTAAAATTATGAATATGATTTTTGATAATCTTTTCTACAATTGAAATATATAAAGGGGGGGCGTACTAAAAAATAGGCGACTCCCCTTTTGAATAAAAAGTAAATACTAAGTTCAAATAAATCACCAATTTTATGCCCATAGTGGCAAGCACCTTTTTCTTTTTTATCCATTAAAGTTATCTTTATCTTTGGTCTTCTAGCCATAATCTTACACATCCTCCTTTGTATTCATATTCAATATAATAAAAATACTGTATTTTAAAATTTTATCATGAATTCGTTTTTAAGTAAATTTTGTTTTAAAAACTATTTTTATAATAATAATCAGAAAATTTAGACTAAATTTGATTAGTAAAGTTGTAATAAATTCACTAAAAATAAGTTAGAATAGGTGAAAATTGAAGTATTTATAAGCCTCATAAAAAATATTTGGGAATAAATTATACACTATAAAATTTTAATAAAATAAGTATAATTCTAATAAAACTGAAATAAATTTAAAATATGTGTGAATAGTCTAAATTTAAATAATAATTTTAGACTATTTATCTATCTATAACTTAAATTATATCAAATTGATAATAAACTATATATTATACTTTTTTGTAGAGTAGAATTATAATTATAGAAAGAAAAAAAACTATCAAGGGTGAAAAAAATGTAGAAAAAAGTAGAAAAGATTCTTTTACAAAGAAAGGGAGGGATAATCTTGCAAGAGAGAGAAGAATTAGTTTTAAATCCAGTTCCAAAAGAGGAAAGAGTTGGATGGTTAGCTCCATTATTTAATATGCTTGGCTCTAATATAGCCATATCAGAATTAATGGTTGGAGGAACCTTAATTTTAGGAATGACTCTTTCCAATATGATTATTACATCAATTATAGGGAACTTAATATTAGTCGCAATTATTATGATACAAGGTTATATTGGTTGTAAAGAAGGGTTAAATACATATGTATTAGCTAAGGGGGCATTTGGAGAGATAGGTGGAAAATATCTAATATCTCTATTGCTTGGAATAACTAGCTTTGGTTGGTTTGGTGTACAAGCAGGAGTTGCGGGATTATCAGTACAAAAAATATTTCCAAGTGTAAACTTAACTCTAGTCACAGTTATACTTGGATTATTAATGGTAGTTTTCGCTTTGTATGGTTTTAAGGCAATGGCTAAGTTTAATTACTTAGTTATACCACCACTTATAATATTAATGGCTTGGGGAGTTTTTAAAGCTTTTTCTACTTATGGAGTTGAAGCTATCTACAATTACACTCCTCAAACAACAATGAGCATGGTTGAAGGATTAAATATGGTTGTTGGTCTTATCATAGTCGGTGCGATTATATCACCTGACCAATTAAGATATACAAGGGGAGTAAAAGATATTTGGATAATTGGTTTTTTAGGATTAGGTATTATTTCATTGTTCCAACAAGTTGCAGCAGGTGTAATGTCTATGGGTGCTCCTACTTGGGATATAACAGAAGTATTGGCTAATTTAGGATTTGGATGGATAGCATTTGTTATTTTAATACTTGCATCTTGGTCAACCAATGTATCAAATGCCTATTCTGGTGGATTGGCACTAAAAACTATTTTTCCAAATGTAAAGAGAAATGTATTAACTTTAGTTGCAGGTCTAATAGGTACAACAATAGCAGCTACTGGTATAATATTCAAATTCCAATCGTTCTTATCTTTCTTAGGAATAGCAGTTCCAGCTATAGCAGGAATTATGTGGTGTGAATATTATTTTATACAAGGAAGAACTTATAAACACAGAGAAGGAATAAATTGGATTGCAGTAATAAGTTGGTTAATTGGTTTTGCAGCATCATATTATACTTCAAAAATAAGTTTCTTAATACCACCAATAAATGGAATTGTAGTAAGTATGATTCTTTATTATATACTAATGAAATGTTTTGGAAGTAAGGATAAATAAAGGGGGAATTTGTATGAGTCGTAAAGTGAAAATAGGTATAATTCAACAGCATAGTGTACTTGGAGATGTTAAAAAAAATATAGAAAAAGCAGTAGAGATGATAGATGATTTGGGAAATCAAGGTGCAGATATTATTTGTTTGCCAGAATTATTTGCTACAGGATATAACTTAGAATATTTAGGTGGAATTAAAACATTAGACCTAATAAGAGAACATAACAAATACATAGAAGAATCAATGTCAGAAGCAGCTAAAAGAAATAATGTATACCTAATATCTCCATATGGAACTTTAGAAAAGGACTCTACACATGTTTTCAACTCAGCTGTTATATTCGATAGACAAGGTAATATGATGGGAGAATACTGTAAAAATCACCTATGGTCATTAGAAGCAGTATACTTTAAAGCAGGGGAAAAAGTAGATGTATATGATGCTGATTTTGGTAAATTTGGTGTAATGATATGCTATGATGCAGGATTCCCAGAAGTGGCTAGAGAATTGACATTAAAAGGCTCTGAAATAATATTTATACCTTCTGCATGGAGAATACAAGATGAAGATATGTGGGATTTAAACGTATCTCAAAGAGCTTTAGAAAATACTGTGTATACAGTAGGAGTAAATTTAGTAAGTAATGACCCTAATTTGATACTGTTTGGAAAGAGTAAAATATGCAATCCTAGAGGAACTATAATAAGTCAATTAGATACATATAGAGAAAAATATATATTAGCAGAGATTGACCTAGATGAAATAGAAAAATATAGGAACGATATTCCATACTTAAAAGACAGAAAAAATAGTTACAATATATAATTTTACATTATATGTTAAGGTACAATTTTGATAAAAAATAAAAATAGGAGGATATGTCAAACGCTAAAGATAAAGTTATTAACTCTGTTTGATATATCCTCTTTAATAATACCAGCTTTGGTTTAAAGGTTTTTGAAATAGTTTATAAGAAAGTCTTTGAATAATAAGACTGCTTTAGATGCATAATTCTCACTAAACCATGAAAGATTTAAATATCTTTTAAATTCAATATCTTTTATATGTAATAGTTTAATTTCAGGGTCTCGAGATAAGCCCCATGATTTTCCACATATAAATCCAACTCCTTGAAGTGATTTTATAAGAGCATAGATTGTATATGGAGAATCGGATTCAAAGGCTATTTTGGGCTTGAAATTAGCTGATTCACATAATATATCTATTATTTCTCTGTAATTCTCACCTTTAGTTATAACTATAAAATTTTCATCTGAAACTTCATTTAGATAAACCTCATCTTTTAAAGATAGAGAGTGGTTTATTGAAACTCCTAATAATATTTCCTCACAGGTTAATGTTATATTATTTTCTGAGTTTAATTTTGTAAATGAAGAAGATATATACAAATCAAAATCACTTTTCTTATAAGACGATGGTAGAGTATGTGAAACATTAAAGGTAATATTAGGATATAGTTTTCTAAAGTTGCTCAAAAGTGGTGGTAATACATTAGCAGCTGCTGTAGCTAATATTTTTACTTCACCAGAGTTTTCTAAGGAAATATCTTGTAATTCTTTTTTTGACATTTCTACTAAATCTAAAATACTATCCACCCTTTTTAGAAATAATCTACCATACTCATTTAGTACAATATATCTTCCTTTTCTATCAAACAACTGAACTCCAAGTTCTTTTTCTAAAGAAGATATGGTTTTACTTAAAGCTGGTTGTGCTATATTTAGTTTTTGTGATGCTTTTGTTATGTGTTCCATTCTAGCGACAGTTTGAAAATACTTAAGATGCAATAAATCCATAATATAAAATACACCTCTTTTAATATAACTTGAATTATATAAATTTGATAATTAATTATATATTATACATTATAATACAAAGCTTGTATAATAAACTATAATATGGCATAAAGTTATGTAAATATTTACTAATACATTTACATAATCTAACTAATAAAGGAGATATTTAATATGAAATTAACTAAGGAAATATTAGAATATGCTTTAATAGGAGGTACAATTTTAGGTGGAGGAGGTGGTGGTGCAAAGGAAAGTGGAAGAGAGATGGGGGAATATGCCTTACAACATGGATTTCCAAATCTAATAAGTATAGATGAATTACATGATGATGCAATTGTCTTAAATGTATCAGCAGTAGGAGCTCCAGCAGCACCACTCAAGTATGCTGATAATGATGATTATATAAATACAGTCAAGATATTTATTGATAAACTAGGATTAGATATACAAGGTATTATTACAAATGAAAATGGAGGATGTGCAACAATAAATGGATGGCTTCAGTCTTCTGTACTTACAATACCACTAATAGATGCACCTTGCAATGGTAGAGCCCATCCAACAGGCCTGATGGGGAGCCTTGGATTACATAGAGATAAAACATATAAGTCTTATCAAGCTGTGTCTGGTGGAAATCCAGAACTTGATAATCATATAGAGGGATTTGTAGAGGGTTCTTTAAATAAGACAGCAGGACTTGTTAGACAGTGTGCTGTAGCAGCAGAAGGTTTAGTTGCTGTAGCTAGAAATCCTGTAAAAGCATCTGTTGTAAAAGAAAATGCTGCTATAGGAGGTATAAGCCATGCAATAGATTTGGGTAGAGAGTTTTACTTAGGTTTAGAAATATCAAAAGATAAAGCAATAAACAACGTTGTCGAATTTTTGAATGGAGATGTAGTTTCAGAAGGAACAATAGAAATTTTAGAGTTAGAAACTACAGGTGGATTTGATGTAGGTAAATTGATTGTAAATGGTTATGAGGTAACTTTTTGGAATGAATATATGACAATAGAAAAAGAGAATAATAGAATAGCAACATTTCCAGACTTAATTATGACTTTTGATAAAAACACAGGCATGCCTGTTACATCAGCAGAAATCAGAGAAGGGCAAGAGATAGTTTTAATAAAAACTTCTAAAGAAAATTTAAAACTTTCAATAACAATGACACAAGAAGAATTATTAAAAGATATAGAAGATATATTAAATAAAAAAATAATTGGAGTTAATTAGGATATGTAGTAATTTGATTGATTGAAGAATTAAAATTGATTAAATTTAATGAGCAATATAATACCTATAAAACTATAAATAAAACAAATACTTAGGAAAAAGTTTATAAAAATAAAAAAATAAATAAGATATGAAAGATAATAAGAAAAAGTTTATAAAAATATAGATAAAATAAAAAAATGCTGTAATATTTATAAAAATAAAAGTAAAAATATTTACACAAAAACTATAAATAAAAGAAATAAAATTGGATGGTGAGCAAATATGATGTTAAAACAAGTTTTGGAAGTTTATGATATTATTGATAGTGCAGAAGTAGATGGAGAATGTGTAAAAAAATATTTGGAAAGCTATGGTGGGAAGAATATATTAGTAAAAACTTTAGGTACGGAAAAAGGGTCTACTGACTTAGTAAAGCTTACAATACCAGGAAAAAATGGAAAATCATCAGGAGGAACAGCTAAGACATTAGGTGTTTTAGGAAGACTAGGAGGAATTGGAGCAAGACCAGAAATGATAGGTATGGTTTCTGACGCTGATGGAGCTTTAGTAGCAATAGCAGTAGGAGCAAAATTATTGGACATGCAAAATAAGGGAGATTTTATTGATGGAGATGTAATAGTTTCAACTCACATATGTCCAGATGCACCTACTAAAGAACATAAACCAGTTCCATTTATGGATTCTCCAATTGATATGAGAACTATGAATGAAAATGAAGTTGATTTAAGCTGTGATGCTATATTATCAATAGATACAACTAAAGGGAATAGAGTTATAAATACAAGAGGTTTTGCTATATCTCCCACAATAAAAGAAGGGTATATTCTAAAAACAAGTAATGATTTATTAGACATAATGCAGACTACTACAGGAAGACTTCCTTACGTATTTCCAGTGTCAATACAAGATATAACTCCATATGGAAATGGTTTATACCATATAAATAGTATTCTTCAGCCTGCTGTAGCTACAAAAGCACCTGTAGTAGGAGTTGCTATAACAACTGAGACAACAGTTGCTGGATGTGCAACTGGAGCAAGTAATTATTCTGATTTAGAGAGTGCAGGAAGATTTGTTGTTGAAGTAGCAAAACACTATTGTGGTGGAAATTGTGAGTTTTATGATGAACATGAATGGAATATTTTAATGAATAGATATGGAAGCTTAGATAAGTTTCAAACTTTTGGAGAAGAATAAAGTTGTCTTTTATTGATGTTTTAGAATGGATGATATAGGCTAAATTATTGTGATATAATATTTAGAGTAAATAAAAATTGTAGATATAATAATTTTAGGGGGAGTTAATATGAAATCAACAAAATCAATATCATCAGTATTGTGTTTATCTCTAGTTTTAAGCTTATCATCAATATCATATGCAAATGAAGTGGGTAGAACGGCAACAGAAAATACTTTAATAGGTAAAGATAGATATCAAACAGCTATTGAAGTAAGTAAAGAGGGTTGGAGTAGCGCAAATGAAGCTGTAATAGTGAATAGTGAATCTATTGTAGATGCATTATCTGTTACACCATTTGCTAAATTAAAGAACGCTCCAATACTACTTACAGAAAAAAATAATTTAAATTTACAAACAAAGAAAGAGTTAGAAAGATTAGGTGTTAAAAAAGTCTATATAATTGGACTATCTGGTTCTGTATCAGATAGTGTAGAAAAACAACTAGAATCTAATAACTTAACAGTTGATAGAATTGGTGGTAGTGACAGACATCAGACAGCTTTAAACATAGCTAAAAAGATAGAAGGTTTAAAAGACATATCAGAAATAGCTGTGATAAATGGATATACAGGTCTTGCAGATGCAGTTAGTATAGCTTCTGTAGCTGCTACTAATGGTATGGTTATACTTCCGGTTTCTGATGCATCTGGAGTGTCTAGTTTTAAGGATTTTATAGCTTCTAAAAATATAAGTAAGTCATACATAATAGGCTCTACTAATGCTGTATCAGATAAAATAAAACAAAGTCTACCAAATTCAGAAAGAATAGGTGGAGCAGATAGAAATGAAACAAATGGAAAGGTAATAGAAAAATTTTATACATCAAATGACTTAGATAATGTATTTGTAGCTAAAGATGGAATGAAAAAACAAAATCAACTTATAGATGCTCTAGCAGTAGGTGTATTGGCATCAAAAGAAAATTCTCCAGTACTTATAGTAGGAGATAAATTGAGTGCAACTCAAAAGAGTATATTTACAAATAAAAAGGCGACTGCTATAACTCAAGTTGGTAGTGGTGGAAATGAAAATGCATTTGCAGAACTAAAAGATTTACAAGGGAGTAGTACTGGTAAGAAAGTAATGTATGTAGCTAATACAGATAAAGTAAATGTAAGAAGTGATGCTACAATAGAAGCTTCTGTAGTGGGTTATCTAAACAATGGTGATGAAGTAGAAGTTTTAGAAGTACTAAAAACGGGATGGGTTAAGATAAAATACAATGACGATATTGGATATGTCAGTGGGTCTTATCTAACAAGTAATAAACCTAATAACAGCAGTGAGAATGTTAAGATAAAATATGTAAAAGAAAAAGATGGTCTAAATGTTAGAAAAGGACCAAGTACGGAAGATGAAAAAATAGGACAACTTCCATATGGAAGTAAGGTAGAAACTGTAGAAATGTTTGCTACTGGATGGGTAAAAATAAAATACAATAGTGGATATGGTTATGTAAGTAATGATTACCTATCTGATACACCAGTTATCTAAACTTATAGATAATAAACAATAAAGAGACTGTCTTAATATTAATGACAGTCTCTTTATTGTTATGAAATGTAGATTTTAATAATGATTTATATTTTGATAACCTAACTTTAGAAGTTATTATTGTAGATATTATTAATATATAAATACTTAAAATCCGATGCTTAATACCAAAATTGCATATTAATATGATGAGATAATTTAAATATAAATAATTTTATCTAATTATTATTATAAATTAAGTAGTAATATAAAAGAAATAGCTAAAATGAGTCCTTTTATTTTTGTTTTTTGTATCTATTTGGTATAATAGTATTGAAACATATAATAATTTAGATAAAATTTCTTAAGAGGAATACTATGAGGAGAACATAAAATGAAAAAATGTCTTTACTGTAATAGGGATATAAAGTCACCAAATAATAAATTGGCTATAAAATACGATGACAATACCAATATATATCCATGCCGTACAGAATGTAAGGAAAAAATTGAAGAATATATAATAAAAAAACCTACTTATAAGTTTATAAATATATTGGAGGTTCTTTTAGGTGTAGGTGGAATATTTTGCTTTTTGAGCAAATGGACTATTGCAGCCCAAATTGTACTTGGAATTGACGCATTAGTTATATTTTTATTTCCATTAGCAGGGTTTAAGATGAATGGTAAATTAAGTATGGAGCAAACTAAGCATCAGAGCAGGTCTATAGCAATATCAATTTTAGCATTTATAATAGTAATAACTGTATTATATTTTAAGCAAATTGGTAAGTAAATCATAATTGTATAGAACATCATAAGAGTATGAGGTGAGTTTATGGAAGAAAGAAAATTAGCACCAAACAATGAGCGAGAAGCTCTTATAAAAAGATTAAAAAGAATAGAGGGTCAAGTTAAAGGGATACAAAAGATGGTAGAAGAGGAGCGTTATTGTGTTGATATATTAGTTCAAATATCTGCTATAAGGTCTGCTATAAATAGAGTGGGTACAATTATTTTGGAAAATCATATAAAAGGATGTGTAGCAGAAAGTATCAAACATGATGATAGTGAAAAAACTGAAGAGATGATAAAAGAACTTATGGATACCATAAATAAATTTACAAAATAAGGGGGCGGTTAGGTATGAATCAACAAGGATTTATTATGGAGATTGTTGATGATAGAACTGCAAAATTAAAAATGCAAAGACACTCAGCTTGTGCTGCTTGTGGAAAATGTGCTACTGCTGACTCATCAGAGTCAAAAGAGATATTAGTAGAGGTAGACAATACAATTGGTGCGAAGGTTGGTGACCATGTAGAAGTAAGTATGGATAACATGAATGTATTAAAAGCAGCTGTGATGGCTTATATAATACCTCTTGTAGCACTTCTTGTTGGAACAATAGGAACATACTATATATTGGGAGCAATTGGCATGACATCTGGCGTTGAAGCGATAAGTGGATTAGTTGGGATTTGTCTTACAATAATTTGTTATTTGTATTTAAAGAAAAATGATAAAAAATTTAGAGATAGTAGAGAATTTATACCAGTAATCACAAGAATCTTAATTGACCTTTAAAATGATTATAATTTAAAAATAGCAATGTACTCTTATAAACACTTAATGTATATTTATAGGATTTGGGTACATTGCTATTTTTATATTTTTATTTTGATTTTCTTTGAGGAATAAAGTTCTTTCGTATTTTTAAAAGGTTTAATGTTCTTACAAAAGAAGTTACAACCAATACACCAAGCGATATTGCAGCACTTAAAAATAGTGCATCAGTACCTTTTGACATAGCTAAATCATAATTTTTTTGAATTAAAGATAACATTGTATTGTATAATCCAATTCCTGGTATCAGAGGAAGAATACCTGGAATTACAAATACAATAGCTGGTTGCTTTAGTTTTCTAGCCAATATCTCACTACATGCTGAAACCAAAGCGGCAGCTATAAAACCCGCAAAAATTGAGTTTGTAGTGAAATTAAATAAATATACATACACAATCCAACCAACTCCACCAGTTATTCCAGCTGGAAGAAGTAGATAAAGTGGTGCATTAAAAAAAACAGCAAATCCAGCAGTTGCAATGCCTGAAAATAAAAAATGTAAAATCATTGACATATCAGTCATTAGAAAGGACCTCCAATTCTATACCATGTATCAAGGACAAAACCGACTCCAGAAGCAATTGCAATAATAATCATAGCAGCATCGAAAGCACGAGAAATTCCTGATATTAAATTACCTGATATTAAATCTCTGATGGCTTTTATAAAAGCAACTCCTGGGAGTAGTGGCATTATTGCTCCAACTATAAGCATTTTAGGGTCATTCAAAATACCTATTTCAACTAGTAAAACTCCTGAAAGTGCTATTAAAAAAGAAGATACTAAACATGAAAATGCAGATATTGCACTTATCTTCATGGTTTTATCATAAGTAATTGCAGCAAATATTGCTATTATAAATGTAAGAATAAAATTTAATATATAATTCCCTCCAAGCAAGCAAGCAAAGCAAGCAGATGCAATTCCTGTACAAGAGTAAAACAACCATAAAGGATAAGGTTTTACCTCTTGAATTTCATAAAGACGTGCAATAGCAGTATCAATATCATATTCTTTATCATTTACAAATTCTCGAGAAAAACTGTTTAATAAGGAAATCTTATTTAAGTTTATACCTCTTGATTGAATCGTTTTCATAAACGAAAAACCGTCAAATTTTTCATCTGAAATAATTATTACTGTAGGAGTTGTAAAAATATTTACATGATAAAATCCTCTTGACCTGCATATTCTAAGGACACTGTCTTCAACCCTAGATGTTTCAGCTCCATTTTTTATCATAAGTTCCCCTACAAATAGAGCTAATTTTAGAATATTTTTTTTATATTCAAGTTCCTCATTTTGATTCATAAATACACCTCCAAATTAAAAAACATAATATTGAAATTATATCAAATTTTTAAGTAATATTCCTTATATATATATAAATTATATTATCTTTTTTTTATTTAAAAATAGTCACATCTAAATTATATCCAATTAAAAGAATTAGACAATATTATTTATTATATTTTAACTTAAAATACAGAAAGAAAACATGTAAAAGTAGTAAAACACTTGACTATTAATTTATAAAAGACTATAATAATAAATTATCATATTGATAAAAACGAAAATTATGAAATGTCTGTAAAAGTAAAATTTAAATAATAACTAGGAGGAGTAATATGTTTGAGAACTTGAAAAAAGCGGACCCTGAGATTTATGAAAGTATGAAAAGAGAGTTAAAAAGACAACAAAGGAATATTGAGTTGATAGCATCTGAAAATATAGTATCAGTTCCAGTAATGGAAACTATGGGAAGTCATCTTACTAATAAATATGCAGAAGGTTACTCAGGCAAAAGATATTATGGTGGATGTGAGTACATAGATGAAGTTGAAACTCTTGCAATAGATAGAATTAAAAAGATATTTGGGGCAGAACATGCTAATGTTCAACCTCATTCTGGAGCAAATGCAAATATCGGTGTATATTTTGCTATGCTAAAACCAGGTGATGTTGTTATGGGAATGAATTTATCTCAAGGTGGGCATTTAACTCATGGTGCTCCAGTTAATATTTCTGGTCAATATTATAAATTTTATGAATATGGAATAGATAGAGATAGTGGACTTATAGATTTTGATGATGTTAGAAAAATAGCACATGAAGTAAAACCTAAAATGATAGTTGCAGGAGCAAGTGCATATCCTAGAGAGATAGATTTTAAAAAATTTAGAGAAATAGCTGATGAGGTTGGAGCATTACTTATGGTAGATATGGCTCATATAGCAGGTCTTGTAGCTGCTGGTCTTCATCAAAATCCATGTGAAGTAGCTGATTTTGTTACAACAACAACTCATAAAACTTTAAGAGGACCTCGTGGAGGAGTTATCCTTTGTAAAGAAAAATATGCTAAAGCTATAGACAAAGCAATATTCCCTGGAATTCAAGGCGGACCTCTTGAGCATATAATTGCATCTAAAGCAGTATGTTTTAAAGAAGCTTTAAGTGATGAATTTAAAACATACCAACAACAGGTTGCTAAAAATGCAAAAGCTTTAGCTGAAGAACTTATTAAGAGAGATTTTAAATTGATTTCTGGAGGAACAGATAATCACTTAATATTATTAGATTTAACTAATAAAAATATAACTGGTAAAGCAGCAGAAAAAAGATTAGATGATGCTTACATAACTGCTAATAAAAATACAATACCATTTGATCCAAATGGCGCACTTGTTACAAGTGGAGTAAGACTTGGTACTCCAGCTGTAACTACTAGAGGCATGAAAGAGGAAGATATGGCAGTAATTGCTGAGGCTATAGACCTATGTTTAACTTATGATGAAGAATCTAAGGCAAGAACATTGGTTGTTGGTTTAACTGAAAAATATCCTCTATATGAAGAATATAATATTATGGATTAATTAAAAGTATAATTAAATAAGACATATTTAAAGAATTAAAATGATAGTATTTATGTTTAAGTATGTTTATAAAGACAAAACCCAATTAATTAGGAGATAGCTTCCAATATTAATTGGGTTTTGTCTTTTTTAATTAAAACTTTAAGATTTCTTAAGAATTATACTAGGTTTTTCTAAAGATTTAAAGTTTATACTTATAAATATAGTAATTAAAGGTATTTAAAGGCTTTAATGAGGAGGGAATCTTATGAAAGTATTAATTCTTACAGGAAAATTTGGTATGGGTCATTACTCAGCATCAAACTCTTTAAGTGAAGATATAAAAACAAAATTTAATAATTCTGAAATAATAATTAAGGATATATTTGAATATATTATGCCTAACTACTCAGATAAAATGTATAAAACTTTTTCTATTCTTGTAAATCGGGGAAGTAGTCTTTATAATTTATTTTACAAATGCACTGAAAATGGAAAAAAAGATATAAAATTTACATTTTCAGATTATTTCTTAACTAAATTAGACAAGTTACTTAATGAAATACAACCAACAGTAGTTATTTCAACTTTTCCATTTTGTTCTCAAGTAGTATCAAGATATAAAGAAAAGTATAATTCAAATCTTCCTTTGATAACATGTATAACAGATATAAGTAGTCATTCAGAATGGATTAGTAAAAATACAGATTGTTACTTAGTGGCTAGTGAATCTACTAAAGAAGAACTTATTTTAAAAGGAATAGATGAAGATAAAGTAAAAGTTAATGGGATACCTGTAAAAAAAGAATTTAAAAAAATAGAACATATAAATCATTTAGATAAAAAAAACATCCTCATAATGGGTGGGGGCTTAGGTTTATTGCCTAAGTCAGAACAATTTTATAGAGAACTAAATAGTTTAGAAGGAGTAAAAACTACTGTAATAACTGGTAATAATAAAAAAATGTACTATAAATTGTACAATAGATATGAAAATATTGAGGTTGTAGGCTATACTAATGAAGTATACAACTATATGGAGAGTGCTGACCTTATTATTTCTAAACCAGGTGGAATAACATTATTTGAAACAATTTACTCAGAGCTTCCAATATTAGCATTCAATCCATTTTTGCAACAAGAGATAAATAATGCTGATTTTATACTAAATAATGGAATTGGAAGAATACTTGATAAAAATAAAAAATACTATGTAGATGAGATAAAAGACTTAATCTATGATGATGTTACACTTAAAGAAATGAGTTTGAATATGAAAAAACTTAAAAAACAATTTGATAATAATTCATTAGAAAATATTTTATTTTCATTTGATGGACAAGGAGTGTGTAGAGAATGTATGTAGTAGATTTAATTATAGTTGTTGCTTTGATTTTTTTAATCCATTCAATTATACCTACATATTATAATAAATTATTAAATAAAGATGTATTGAAAAATATGACTGAGAAGAATGAAATTGCTCTTACATTTGATGATGGACCAGACAAAAGATATACAGAAAAATTGTTGGATGTACTAAAAGAAAATAATATAAAGGCCATGTTTTTCGTAGTGGCAAAGAATGCTGAAAAAGAGCCTGAAATTATAAAAAGAATGTTAAGAGAAAATCACATAGTTGGTTTACATTCACTAGAACATAAGAATGCATGGCTTTATAGTTATAATTATGTTAAAAAAGATTTTATTGAAAGTACAAATACAATGAAAAATTTAGGTGTAGATGTAAACTACTATCGTCCACCATGGGGTCATACTAATATATTTTCATATCAATTTGTTAAAAAATATAACTTAAAGATGACCTTATGGGATGTAATGGCAGAAGATTGGAGTAAAGATAGTACAGTAGAGATTATAGTAAATAAGTTAATAGATAGAACAAAAGAAAATTCTATAATTTGTTTGCATGATGCAGGAGAAAACTCAGGAGGAGCAGTTGGCGCACCTGAACGTACTATCGAAGCATTAAAGATAGCTATTCCAAAACTCAAAGCTAGTGGTTTTAAATTTGTAACACCAGAAAGGATGTAGTTATGATAAGTAAAACTGAAAAGAAAAATAAGTGTCTAGGTAGTGTAACCTTCTTAGTTTTACTAATGGGTATAACTGGATACTTTGTTTTTAGAGGTCAATCAATTGAATCGTTAATAAAATCATTAAAAGGTGCAAGTCCTGTGTTTATATTAATTGGATTTGCAATGATGTTTATATATGTTGCTTGTGAAGGTATAAATATATATTTAGGTATAAAGGCTTTAAATCAAAAAACTACATTTTTAAAATGTATGGGATATGCGTTTGTTGGATTTTATTTTAGTTCAATTACACCTTCAGCGTCTGGAGGTCAACCAGCGCAAGTTTATTACATGAAGAAAGATGATATAAACATATCTTATTCTTCACTTATACTATTAGTTATTGTTGTCATTCACCAAGTTGTTGTATTGGCATATAGCGGAATAATGTTCATTATGGAACGTGAATTTATACTAAACAATGTAAGAGGAATGAGTATTTTATTGATATATGGTGTAATAACGAATGTTGCTCTTGTTGTTGGAGTAATTGCAGTTATATTTTCAAAAAAATTAGTAAATAACTTCATAATATTCATAACGAATTTATTAGGAAAATTAAGAATAATAAAAGATGTTGAAGGTTCACGAAAAGTGATAACTTCTCAAATTGAAGAATATGTTAAAGGTGCTCAATATATAAAACAAAATCCAAAGTTAGTAATTAAGATTTTACTTATAACTATTGTGCAAATAACAGCTATGTTTTTAGTACCATTCTTTGTATACAAAGCTTTCCATCTATCAACATATACTGTGTTTGAAATATTAGCAATACAATCATTACTCAATATTGCTGTTTCATCTTTACCATTACCAGGAGCTGTTGGGGCATCTGAAAATAGTTTTATGACATTATTTAAGATATTTTTCCCAGGGCATTTATTAGTGCCAGCGATGTTACTTAGCAGAGGAATAAGTTTTTATGCATTCGTTGCTATAAGTGGTTTAGTATGTATTGTAGCACATGTTAAATCTTCTGAAAAAGTTAAGTCAGTAAAAGAAGTTGTTTATGTAAGATAGTATTGTATAGTTTATTTTTTACATCAAGGATATGTGTGTACGTTTTGATTAAACTTTGAGCATACTTACAATAGTAGAAAGTATTAAAACGTATGACATTGCTAAGCTTTTACTAATAAAGTATAATATTTTATATAGTTTGAAATATTTAAGAAATATAGTAAAAAAGGAGCTTAGCGATGAATAAAGAGATTCAAAAAAAAATTTTAGTAGCTGATGATAATCCAGAAATTAGGGAAATTGTAGAAATACTTTTAACTGGTGAAGGTTATGAAGTTGTTATGGCGACGAACGGAGAAGAGGCTGTAAATTTAGTAGACAGTACAATTGATTTGATTATTTTGGATGTTGTTATGCCAGTAAAGACAGGGTTTGTTGCATGTAATGAGATTAGAGAAAAAACAACAGCTCCAATATTATTTCTAACTGCGAAAACTCAAGATTCCGACAAGGTTATTGGGTTTTCAGCAGGAGGAGATGACTATTTATCAAAGCCTTTTTCATATTCTGAGTTAATTTCAAGAGTTAAGTCATTACTTAGACGTTATTATATATATCAGGGAAAGGAAAAGAATAAGGAGCAAAATATATTGAAAACAAGAGGTTTAAGTGTAAATTTGGATACCCAAGATGTCATATTGGATGGAGAAACTATATTTTTGACAACTATAGAATATAGCATACTAGTTCTTATGCTAAAAAATAGAAAAAAAGTTTTCTCGTCTGAAAATATATATGAAAGTATTTGGGATGAGCAATATTTTTATACAGCAAATAATACTATAATGGTACATATTAGAAATTTAAGAAAAAAATTAGAGAAAGATCAGAAAAATCCACAATATGTAAAAACTGCATGGGGAAAGGGGTACTATATTGATTAGCAAAATTAAGCCATCAAAGTTGGGTGTCATACTATTGATATATGTAGTAATCTCAGCTGGGGTGGCTTTTATTTTAAATATACCATTTTATTCTGCCGTTGAGTCAATAGTAAAGGATGTATCAGAAGGTAGAACCTATTTTAAAAGAGAAGCAGACCAGTTAATGGCTGATTTTCAAATCTATGTGAATGATAAAAATTTAAGTTCAAATGATGGAGAAGATATATCAAATTGGAATAATGACAATTGGTTTGTATCTATGAAAGTATATAAAGGAAATGAGCTTTTTTATGATACACTGTACTATCCAGATGAAGTACCTGATAAGAGTGAAGAAAATGAATTTTATAGTAGCTCTATGGCTAGACATTATGAGATACAATTTTCTGATATTAAAGCTAGTGTAGTTATAGTAGCACTATTTAGATTTCGATTTCAAAATTTTATAGAAGCTGTTTCTATCACATTTATGGCAATTACATTTATTGTAACATTTTTATTGCTGTTGAGTAGAAAGATTAAATATCTAAGAAAAATAGAGATGGGCATAAAGATAGTAGAAAGTGGTAGTTTAAAGTATAGAATTCCTGTTAAGGGTAACGATGAATTATCATCACTTGCATCTAGTATTAATGAGATGAGTCAGGCACTTGATAATCAGATTATAAAAGAAAGAGAAATGAAGAATAAAAATAAGGATATAGTAACTTCAATATCACATGATGTCAGAACTCCATTGACATCAGTAATTTGTTATTTGGATTTAATTAAAGATCATAAGTATAATAGCCCTGAGCAATTGGAGCAATATATAAAAAATGTGAGATTAAAAGCATATCAGATAAAAGATTTGACAGATGACCTTTTTACACATTTTGTTAATTCGGAAGAAGAAGTTTCTAAAAAATATGAAAAGATTAATGCAAATGAATTTATATTTCAACTGCTTTTAGATAGTTCATATACATTGGAAGAAAAGGGATTTCATATAAAAATAGAAAATGAACTTTATAATCAATATCATATTTATGTAGATGTAACACAATTTAGAAGAATATTTGATAATCTATGTTCCAACATAATAAAGTATGCAAGAAGGGATAGACCAATAGTATTTTTAATTAAAGTTGAAGATGGTAAGCTGTTAATTATACAAAAAAACAAAGTTAGTAACATTCATAAAAATGTAGAAAGTTTTGGAATTGGCATAAAAAACTGTGAAAAGATAATTGCATATCACAATGGAAGTATAAATGTAAAATCAGGTGACAAAGAGTTTTCTATTGAAATATCTATTCCAGTAAATGAATCATAAATGTCTAAATTAAGTACTGCACATGCCAATTGTTATGTGCCTATGACCAAGTAACAAGTTTACTTGTAAGACCATATAATATTATTATCTTAAAAAAAGGGGACATAATAATATGGTTTTAACAGGAGCGCATTATATTTACATTGTATTTATGGTAATTATCTTAATTACTATGCTTATGAAAAAAGATACTATAGTACCATGTATATTAGGTGTTTTTTTCATGGGGCTATTCTTTGAAAAAAATATCTTTGGAGCTATAACAGCAGTGTTTAACTCGTTTATTATATCTTTAAATGAGTTGGGACCTATTATTTTAATCATAGCTATTATGGTAGCTTTATCTAAAGCTCTAGAAGCAAATAATGCCATACAGTATATGGTAAGACCATTTTCCAAAGTTATAAAAAATTCTAACACAGCATTTTTTGTAACTGGATTTGTAATGTTGATTCTTTCTTGGTTTTTTTGGCCAACTCCAGCTGTTGCCTTAGTCGGAGCTGTATTTTTACCTGTTGCTATTAGAGCTGGATTACCAGCGATTGGTGTTGCAGTAGCATTAAACTTATTTGGTCATGGTCTTGCCTTATCTACAGACTTTGTTATTCAGGGAGCCCCAAGTATAACAGCTGGTGCCGCAGGAGTAGCAGTATCATATGTCATAAATGATGGTATGATTTTATTTTGGGTAATGGGAATTGTAACGATATCGATGGCGTTTTATACATTAAAAAGAGATATCAATAAAGGAATGTTTAGAGAAGAGCTTAAAGATTTTGAAAGTGAAGAAGTAAAAGAATTTAATGGAAAGTCTAAGATAGCAACTATTTTAGTAGCTTTAGGATTTCTTGCTGATATAATTGCTATGTATATGTTTGACCTAAAAGGAGGAGATGCATCAGCTCTTTTAGGAGGAACAGCAGTGTTTCTGATAATTATTATAAACACTATAAATTTCGGTAAAAATAGTCTTGAAAATGTGTGTGAAAATATAATAGATGGTTTTGTGTTTGGTATAAAGATATTTGGAGCTATTATACCAATAGCAGCGTTTTTCTACATGGGAGAAGTTGCACCTTTAACTGGTGTATTTGGAAAGGTATTAGCCCCTGGTTCTCAAGGATTATTATCAGATATAGGGATAGCTCTTTCTCAAACTATACCACTTAATAAATTTGCAGTATCAGGTATAGAAACTGTAGTAGGAGCAATAACTGGGCTTGATGGTTCTGGGTTCTCTGGAATCTCATTAGTTGGTTCACTTGCATCTGTATTTGGAACTGCTATTAATGCAAGTGTTGGTGCATTAGCTGCATTAGGTCAAATTAGTGGTATTTGGGTTGGTGGAGGATGTCTAGTTCCTTGGGGGCTTATTTCAGCAGCAGCAATTTGTGGAGTTAGCCCTATTGAATTGGCAAAAAGGAACTTTATTCCTGTGATAACAGGTCTCATTGTAACAACAATAGTAGCAGTATTCATTATTTAGAAAATAAAAGCTAATATTATTTTACTTGTAGATTAACAAAGCTTATATAAATTAAAAATAAAAAATCATATAAATTAAAAATAGATGTACAGTTATTATCTACTAAAAGACTTTTGTATCATGTAAAAACTATACATCTATTTTTTTTTGAAGTATTTAATTTGAAATAGTTTATGTAAATTAATATCTGAATATTACATTTAAAATATAGCTTTTAAATATATTTCTAAATGTTAATAATTTAGAAGCTCAAAATTGTATCCTAGTTTTCTAGCATCTGATATAAAATCACTTAGAATTTCTGTACTAGTTTTAGAAACAGCATGTAGTAATAAGATAGAACCATCATGTAAATTATCCATTATTTTCTTCTTAGCTTCCTCATGTGATGGTTGTTTTTCAGTATCCCAATCTCTATATGCGAAACTCCAAAATATAGTTTTATAACCTAGGTTTTTAGTCATTGCTAAGCTTTTTTCTGAATATTTACCCATAGGAGGTCTGAAAAACTTAACTATGTTTTTTCCAGTTAATTCTTTATAAAGTTTTTCAACATCTTCAAATTCATCATTAAAGCTTTCTAGATTGCTTGTTTTTGTTGGCATAGAAGGATGAGTTTTACTATGACTTCCAACTATGTGACCTTCTGCAACCATTCTTCTTATCAAATCTTTATTTTCCTTTATATATGGAGAGGTAACGAAAAAAATGGCCTTTACTTTATTTTTTTTTAAAACATCTAGTATCTTTGATGTATATCCATTTTCATAACCTTCATCAAATGTAAGATATAATGTTTTTTGACCATCTTTGATGGGTCCATTATATATAGCATTATAGTCAGAAAAATTAAATTTGATGTCAGTATTTACTTCTGGAGTTTGATGTTTAGTATTTGGTATATAAAACCAATCAAGAGCAGTATTATCCAAAGATGACACATCTAACTTTTCATTATCATTGTTCACAGTATTTTTATTTGATGGACTGTCTGTTCCATCTGAAACAGTTACATTGGAAGTATTTTTACTATCATCAGCATTTTGAGAATCTCCTTGTGTTGATATTTCTTTATTCTGTTCTGTGTTTTGTTTTTTTTGTGAGTTTGAACATCCCACAACGAAAAAAATAGATATAGAAAGTATTGTCAAAACGTATAGTATCTTTCTAAGCATTTTTTAGCTCCCTTCTAAATTAATTGTAATTATATATAGTATTATTATAGTTTGAAAGTGTTATTATTAATAGTTACATATTTGAAAATAAAGTCGCAATAGTATTATAAAATATGAATAATTAATAAATTTAAGAAAAAATGTAAAAAAGTAGTTGACCATATTATAATAAGATGTTATTATAATAAATGTGCTCAACAAGGAACCAAAAAATAATGAGTACAAAATGATTTATTTAATAAAATGAACTTTGAAAATTAAACAGTAGGTTAATTTATAAAACAAGAAACAAACCATAAAGCCAGATATTTAGATAACAATAGTATCTGAGCCTGATAAACTTTTATTTGAGAGTTTGATCCTGGCTCAGGATGAACGCTGGCGGCGTGCCTAACACATGCAAGTTGAGCGATTTACTTCGGTAAAGAGCGGCGGACGGGTGAGTAACGCGTGGGTAACCTACCCTGTACACACGGATAACATACCGAAAGGTATGCTAATACGGGATAACATATTTGAGAGGCATCTCTTGAATATCAAAGGTGAGCCAGTACAGGATGGACCCGCGTCTGATTAGCTAGTTGGTAAGGTAACGGCTTACCAAGGCGACGATCAGTAGCCGACCTGAGAGGGTGATCGGCCACATTGGAACTGAGACACGGTCCAAACTCCTACGGGAGGCAGCAGTGGGGAATATTGCACAATGGGCGAAAGCCTGATGCAGCAACGCCGCGTGAGTGATGAAGGCCTTCGGGTCGTAAAACTCTGTCCTCAAGGAAGATAATGACGGTACTTGAGGAGGAAGCCCCGGCTAACTACGTGCCAGCAGCCGCGGTAATACGTAGGGGGCTAGCGTTATCCGGATTTACTGGGCGTAAAGGGTGCGTAGGCGGTCTTTCAAGTCAGGAGTGAAAGGCTACGGCTCAACCGTAGTAAGCTCTTGAAACTGGGAGACTTGAGTGCAGGAGAGGAGAGTGGAATTCCTAGTGTAGCGGTGAAATGCGTAGATATTAGGAGGAACACCAGTTGCGAAGGCGGCTCTCTGGACTGTAACTGACGCTGAGGCACGAAAGCGTGGGGAGCAAACAGGATTAGATACCCTGGTAGTCCACGCTGTAAACGATGAGTACTAGGTGTCGGGGGTTACCCCCCTCGGTGCCGCAGCTAACGCATTAAGTACTCCGCCTGGGAAGTACGCTCGCAAGAGTGAAACTCAAAGGAATTGACGGGGACCCGCACAAGTAGCGGAGCATGTGGTTTAATTCGAAGCAACGCGAAGAACCTTACCTAAGCTTGACATCC